>JBKEDO010000068.1:0-2879 GCA_047975405.1 Bacteroides sp. | reverse complement strand
TTCTGCCTCATCTTAGGAGCGTTCATCACCACGCTACAGGCCAGCACTCCCGAACAAATTAAATTCTCATATATCTCGATTCACGAAGGATTATCACAAAGCACGGTATTCTCTATCGATCAAGACAAGAAAGGGAATATGTGGTTTGCGACTTACGATGGGGTAAACAAATACGATGGTTATGCGTTCACGGTCTATCAACACGACACGTCCGATCCGAATAGTATAGCCAATGATATTGCTCGGGTGATCAAGACCGATAGCCAAGGCCGAGTGTGGATTGGCACGAGAGATGGCCTTTCGTGTTACGACGAAAGAAAAGACCGATTTAAAAACTACTTCCATTCGAAAGACGGGAAGCATTTGCAGATCAATGGCATTGCTGAATTGTCGCCCGAACGTCTGTTGGTCAGCACCGGTGAAGGATTGTTGGTCTTCGATATTCCAAGTGGCACGTTTAGCGAAGCTCCGGATGCCTCTTTACGCCGCCTGATTGCTTCAACGCTTTATCGGAAAGAGGGAGTGGTCTATATCGGAACCACCAACAAAGGGTTGTATCGCTACCTCATTGCCGGCCGAAAATTAGAGAAACTCACCCTTGCACTCGACAACAAACAGATTCAAGCAGTCTTACAGCAATCGCCAACTCGCTTATGGGTGGCCACCGAGGGAGCAGGACTCTTTCTGATCAACCCTAAGACCGGAGCGGTAAAGAATTACCGTCATACCGCAGGCAACGGGGGAAGCATCAGTTCGAATTATATCCGTTCGTTAGCCTTGGATGCACAAAATCAATTGTGGATCGGAACGTTCAACGATTTGAATATCTATCACGAAAGCACCGACTCGTTTGTATCGTACAGCAGTGACCCGGTAGAATCGGGCAGTTTGTCGCAACGCTCGGTAAGAAGCATCTTTATGGATGCTCAAGGAGGAATGTGGTTGGGTACTTATTTCGGGGGACTGAACTATTATCACCCGTTAAAGAACCGGTTCAAGAACTTCCGACGTATTCCCTATAAGAACTCACTCAACGATAATGTGGTGAGTTGTATGGTGGAAGATCGGAACAAGAATCTCTGGATTGGAACGAACGACGGGGGATTGAACTTATATAACACAACGACGAAGAAATATACGCACTATACGCTGCAAGAGGCCGAACGCGAACAAGGCATCGGATCGAACAACATTAAAGCGGTATGGGTCGACGAGAAGAACGATCTGGTCTATATCGGCACGCATGCCGGGGGACTGAACATCCTGCACCGAGGAAGCGGGCGGATGGAGCATTTTAATCAGAAAAACAGTTCGCTGCTCAACGATAATGTGTATGCCATCTTACCATCGAACGACGGTAATATCTGGCTAGGCACGCTAAGCGGATTGGTGAAGTATCACCCCGACAACAAAACATTTACAACGGTCACGCATGAGAAGAACGGTCGCCCGTTTACTCAAAAACAGATCACGACGCTCTTTAAAGATTCAAAGGGGCGCCTATGGATTGGTGGCGAGAACGGGTTAATGGTTTATACCGACCAGATCGAGCCGATCAAGATTCTTCCATCGTCGGAGATGACTCAAGCGTTTATCAACTGTATATTTGAGACATCGAAAGGGATCTTTTGCATCGGTACGCGCGAAGGAGTCTACCTGTTTAACGAACAAAACAAACAAGTCACACACTATCACACCTCGAACGGACTACCCAATAATGTGATATATGGCGTCTTGGAAGATAGTTACGGACGACTCTGGATGAGTTCGAATAGAGGATTGAGTTGTTTCAATCCGTCGACTAGGAAGTTCCGTAATTTCACCGAGACGGACGGGTTACAAAGTAATCAGTTCAATACCGCAGCTTACTGTCGCACGAAAGCGGGTGAAATGCTTTTTGGCGGCATTAATGGGATCACCGGGTTCTATCCGGAGTTATTGATCGACAATCCCTATACTCCACCGGTGGTGATCACCAAGTTGCAATTGTTCAATAAGACGGTACGTCCCGATGACGAGACGGGCATTCTGTCGCAAAACATCAATACCACGGAGAGCATCACGTTGCAATCGTGGCAAACAGCATTTTCGTTGGAGTTTGTGGTCTCTAATTACATCTCGGGACAGCATAACACGTTCGCTTATAAACTAGAGGGATACGATAAAGAATGGTATGACCTCACTGATAAACGTACGGTGTCGTATTCAAATTTACCTCATGGCGAATATACGTTCTTGGTGAAGGCGGCCAACAGCGATGGGAAATGGAACAACCAGCCTACATCACTGAAGATTGTGATACTCCCGGTGTGGTATAAGACGTGGTGGGCTATGCTCCTCTTCTTAGCGGCATTTGCGGGACTCGTGATCTTCGTCTTCCGCTTTTTCTGGATGAGAAAGAGTATGGCGGCTGAGTTGGAGATGGAACGACGCGATAAAGCCCATCAAGAAGAGATCAACCAGATGAAGATGCGGTTCTTCATCAACATTTCGCATGAGCTACGCACACCGCTAACTCTAATCTTGGCGCCACTTCAAGAGATTATCAACCGAATCAGCGATCGCTGGACACGTAATCAATTGGAGTATATCCAACGGAACGCCAACCGTTTGCTTCATCTGGTCAACCAGTTGATGGATTATCGCCGTGCGGAGCTGGGAGTCTTCGAACTTAAAGTGAAGCAAGATAATGCCCACCGGTTGGTTGAAGAAAACTTTTTGTTCTACGAGAAGCTGGCACGCCACAAGAAGATCGGTTACACCCTACAATCGGAACTGAACGACCGACCGATGTGGTTCGATGCAAACTATCTGGAACTGATCATCAACAACTTGCTATCGAATGCTTTCAAGTATACGGAGAGTGGTCAAACCATTAC
>JBKEDO010000020.1:0-15738 GCA_047975405.1 Bacteroides sp. | reverse complement strand
TCTACCACACGTGCAATCTTACTTAATCCCGTAATATAGCCATTAGGGATGTATGCAACGTGAGCTTTACCATAAAAAGGAAGCATGTGGTGTTCACACAAAGAGAAAAAATCAATATCTTTTACAATAACCATCTGGCTATATTCCTCTTTAAACTTAGCCGAGAGTAATACCTCATGAGGATTCATACGATATCCCCTAGTCAAGGTGAGCATTGCCTTTGCTACACGTTCAGGAGTCTTAACCAAACCTTCACGATCGGGATCCTCTCCCAATAAACTAAGGACTTGCCGATAATGGCCTTTCAAACTTTCCAAATCAGGAGAAACAATAAGTTCTTTTTCTAACATGTGATAAATATAAGGTTATAAAGGAATATTAATTTGATCTCTAACAATAGAAACTTCTTTAAATACACCCGTTGCTTTAAGTTTACGCATCATTGCATCTGCTTCCTCAATACTACGAAAATCTCCAACTCGGCACAGCCAGCGTGGAGGATTAAATGAAGTATAGATCGTTAAATCCGGGAAATACTCTTTGATTTTGGAAGCTATATTATAGGCCTCATTTTTAGCCTGCCGAGTATTATTTCCGGCATAAGCCTGGACTCTAAAACCTTGAGCTTTTATAAAATTCTGCTCACCTGTTATAGGGGTAATATGTTCCAATCCTATCAAAGCCTCAATGCGAGGATCCTGATAAATAGTCACTTTTCCTTGTCCTGGCACTGTTTTCTCAAGACTCTTAATAATATTTTGAGCCCATGTAACCGTGAAAAAACTGCTTAAACAGAATGTGAATAGAATAAATCTTTTCATTGAATGCTAATTATTTAAACTAGATGATTATCCATCAAGTACTCTTTTCAAGAATACCATCAGGATAATCTCAATTATTATCGATTGTCTTTAAGCATTGAATGCATCAATAATACCTTTAAAGTCTTCTACCTTTAAAGCAGCACCACCAATCAAACCACCGTCAACATCAGGATTTGCAAACAATTCTTTTGCATTAGAAGGTTTACAGCTACCACCATAAAGGATAGAAGTATTGTCAGCAACTTCTTGACCATACTTATTAGCAACAAGTGAGCGAATAAACGCATGAATTTCTTGTGCTTGTTCAGGAGTAGCAGTTTTACCTGTACCAATAGCCCAAACCGGTTCGTAAGCTAAAACGATTTTAGCAAATTCTTCTGCAGACAAGTGGAATACAGACTCCATTTGAGCAGAAACAACTTCATTCTGTTTGTTAGCTTCACGTTCTTCAAGAACCTCACCAATACAGAAAATCGGAGTTAAGCCATTAGTCAAAGCCAAATCAACTTTTTCTTTCAAGATCTCAACAGTTTCACCATAATAAGCACGACGCTCAGAGTGACCCAAGATAACATATTTCGCACCAGTAGAAGCAACCATTTCGGCAGAAGTCTCTCCAGTATAAGCACCAGAAGCTTTATCTGCACAGTTTTCAGCTCCAACTCCAATCTTAGCAGCGTCTACCAAAGGAGTAACAGAAGCCAAGTGAATAAATGGCGTACAAATAACCACATCACAATTAGGTTTTTCGCTAGCTAATGCCTCATTTAATTCTTTAGCAAGAGCCACACCTTCTTGAAGTGTCTTATTCATCTTCCAGTTACCTGCAACAATGTTTTTTCTCATTTTTGTTTATTTATTTAAAGGGTTAATAAAAAAGCATTATCATTTTTATTCGACTGAATCATTAGACACAGAGTCGGTATGAGCCTGTACCTGCTGTCTAGACTTCTCCTTTCTTGCCTTCCATTGATGACGACGAATAAATAAAATATCTAATCCTAACACGACAAACAGCGGAACAAAGAACCACAACACAACATAGCCAATTGTATCCCAATCATTAAATGATTTCTGTTTCCCTAATGGTAATTTCTCCAAGCGATCGGTTAAGACATATTCATCAGGAATATTTCTATCACTCCATTTGTTTATAATTTTACCATTCTTTATTAAAATCAATCCCGGATTAGAACGCAACATCGTTTTTAGAGTGATGTTATCCACTTGGCAAAATGGATATTCAGCTCCTGTCCGATCTCTCCATCCTTCAATTTGATCGGAAGAAGAAGAAGTCAAAGCATAAAATCGATATTTGTTTTCTACCGAATAATCATAAATTTCATTAATCAAATCAATATGACTGTCGTCAGACTCCTCCAAACGATTAGTCACCAGAAGAAAGGTATATCCCATATCAGTCAACACATTCTCCGTTATATCGTTACCACCAACAACCTCTTTGAGTGAAAAATCATGTATCGGAGGCTCGTAACCTTTTTCTTTCAAAATAGATCGTGAATCAATAAAGGTCCACGTGCTATCCGGATAATTATCTAAAGTAAACTCTTTGCGAACTCCATTTTTCTCTAAGGTAAAGAAACTCTCATAAACATCTGGCTTAGCCCCTTCCGGGATTTGCATTCCTGCCCATATATCTCGACCGATCTTATAAGGTCTGAAATCAATAATAGGAAGATTCTTGATGCAATATACGCTTAGACAACAAACAAAAAGAACGGTGTATAAAGAAGCTAACCATTCAAGATCAGCACTCACAAATCGGAATAGCAATTTACGCCATCTAAAAAGAGACATAGCCGCTAACAACAATACAATATTTTTTATAAAACTTTCCCAATTTGTTAAGACCCAAGCATCTCCAAAGCATCCACAATCTGATACCGGATTATAAACGGCTAAATAAAGCGTTAAAGGAGTCATCACTAACATTAGGAGCAAGGCTAAAAGCGGACCGATCATTTTCCGAATCCCAAGAAAAAGGAAAATTCCAATAGAGAATTCTAATGCAGCAAAAAGAATAGCCACTCCTAACTGAAAACTTTCAGGGAAAGAATGACCAAAGCCAAAAGCGATTAAATAATCCTGTATTTTATATTGAAAACCAATCGGATCAACAGCTTTCACAAAACCAGAAAAAGTGAACACAGTCGCCAAAAGGAATCGACAAATATTCACCCAGACAATCGTCGCTATATGTAAATAACTACCCTTCAAATTCCAATTTAATGAGGCCAAACACAGAATAATTTATCATGTCCATATAATTAGCATCAATGCCTTCAGACACTAATGTATGACCAGACAAGCTTTCTATTTGCTTAGTTCGATAGATTTTCATCAAGATAAGATCAGTATACGAACTGATCCTCATGCTTCTCCAAGCTTCATCATAATCATGATTCTTAGCCATCATTAAGTCTAAAGCCATTTTAGCATATTTATCATAAAAGGTCAAAGCTTCTTCATTAGTCATATCAGCTAATTCAGCATATCCCTTTTCCAATTGTATCAAGCCGATAATTCCATAATTAACAATGCCGATAAATTCCGAACGAATTCCTTCATCAACTAAAGTTACACCTTTAGTTTCAATGCTTCGAATACGGTTCGCTTTTATGAAGATTTGATCAGTCACTGACGAAGGACGTAGAATACGCCATGCTGGTCCATAATCATGTAATTTCTTTGAAAACAAATCACGACAAAGTGCAATGACATGCTCAAATTGTTGTTTAGTCTCTTTCATCTTCTTTACAAATAGAGTACAAAGGTAACAATAATAATATGAAAACAGAAAAGGGGCACTCTAAATTATATTAAAGGCCCCCTCTTATAAATTGTCTATTATATCTTTATGAACAACGCAATACTTGTCCCAGTCTTAAAGTTGTTCGAGTAGTTATTCTATTCAGTTTACAAAGCTTGCTTACTGATACTCCACGCAATTTAGCAATGCGCGATAGTGTATCTCCCCGCTTCACTTTATGGTATCTAATTGCACCTTCTTCATTTAAACCACCATCATGCGAACCCGCTGCAATGTTATATCTTCCAGATTTTCTAAAGACATACGTATCAGCAACAACATCCTGCTTAGGGAAGTTAAACATATAGGCCGGATTAATAGCAAGTCCTAAGAATCGAGTTTCAAAGTGAAGATGTGATCCGGTAGAACGTCCGGTATTTCCACCCAATCCGATTGGCTCACCCGCTTTAACGATTTGATTTTCTTCTACAAGCTGTTTTGAAAGATGCCCATACACGGTTTCCAGACCATTTTCATGACGAACAACCACATATTTACCATAACCTCTACGTTCATATTTAACGATACGTATCTTACCATCAAAAGCAGACACAATAGTATCACCAATATTAACCTTTATATCTAGTCCATTGTGCATTCTACGCCAACGTGGACCAAAAGGAGAAGTTATACGTGTATTAGTAGTAGGCATGCAGAAGCCTGATAGATCAATGGTATAGCTATCTGGAATAATAGCGCTCTTACCATAAGCATGCACATATTCGTTATTCCAGTTTGGATATAAACTTAAAGCAGGATATTCAGCTTGTTCAGCTCTAATTTGTCTTTGTAAAGCCAGTGAATCAACAGACTTAAGTTTTCTGTCAATAGGAGCCTGACGAGCAATCAAATCTTGAGAAAAAGAACTCAAGCTAATCATAGCCGCTGCGGCTACCATCACTGTCTTAACATATTTAAAATTCATTCGCATTTAGGGCATTATCAATATTCGTCATTAGCATAAATATAGTCAAAAGACACTTGCTTATATTCGAATATTTCTTCAGGTTTAAAAAATCTATTTAATTCAGCATTAGCCGTTTCTAAGGAATCAGAGGCATGAATAATATTTTCTTGATAGCTCATGCTATAATCTCCACGAATCGTTCCGGGAGCGGCTAAACGTCCATTTGTAGGTCCAGCCAACAGTCGAACAGCCTGTATGGCGTCTACACCTTCAAAGCAACACACAATGACTGGTGAAACCAACATTGAATTCTTAACTCTTTGGAAAAAAGGTTTGTTGCTCAAATGGGCATAATGAATGCTTAATACTTCATCTGTTAGTTGTACCATTTTCATACCAGCCAAGCGTAAACCTTTACGCTCAAAACGTTGAATAATCTCTCCAATTAGCCCACGCTGTATGGTGCACGGTTTCAAAATCACCAACGTTTTTTCTAGCATTTTCCTTCAGATTACAAGTGGTTAAACAAACGACCTCTAAAAAAATCCTCCCAAAGATAATCTTTTCACCTGAATGAGGCAAATATTCATTAACGTTTTTTTAGACTAAACGAAGCTAAACAAAGGCATATTCCGCCCATAACTAACTATAAACAAAGTAATAAAGAAGAATACATGTTATAAAACACATTAACAGAAATAAACCTCAGATTAAAACTTTTTCAACTAATGGCTCCCCAATTCATCTTGGCCTTTCGAAGTATCTGAAGCTGTTTCCACAAAATCGCATTTTCAGGACGTTCGCCATTTGGATCATCTTCCACAATATCTTGTGCTATTCCACGCACATATTGCAACAATTGACCATCTCTTGCCAAATCGGCAATCTTCAAATCAAAAGCGACCCCACTTTGTTGAGTCCCCTCCAAATCACCCGGCCCTCTCAATTTCAAGTCAGCTTCAGCGATTTCGAAACCATCATTTGTACGCACCATAATCTCAATGCGCTTCCGCGTCTCCTCCGACAATTTATAATTTGTCACTAAAAGACAATAAGATTGATCCGCTCCACGTCCGACACGACCACGCAACTGATGCAATTGAGATAAGCCAAACCGCTCAGCATTCTCGATAATCATCACAGAAGCATTAGGCACATTCACCCCAACCTCAATAACTGTTGTCGCAACCATGATTTGGGCTTCCCCACTCACAAAACGCTGCATTTCGAGATCCTTCTCAGCAGCTTTCATTTTACCATGTACTTTGCAGACAGAACATTGAGGAAACGCTTCACATATTTGTAAGAATCCATCCTCAAGATTCTTTAAGTCGATCTTCTCACTCTCTTGAATCAGGGGATAAACAATATAAGCCTGACGTCCTTTATCTAGTTCCTGACGGACAAATTTATAGATACTCTCTTTATGTGCATCGAATCGATGAATGGTCGTAATCGGTTTTCTCCCCGGAGGCAACTCATCAATAATCGAGACCTCCAGATCACCATAAAGTGTCATCGCTAAAGTACGAGGAATAGGAGTTGCCGTCATCACCAACACATGCGGAGGCTGCGCGTTTTTCTTCCACAACTGCGCTCGTTGTGCCACTCCAAAACGATGCTGCTCGTCAATCACCACCAAACCTAAAGAATGAAAACTAACGGTATCCTCAATAACAGCATGAGTGCCGATTAAAATCTGTACCTCTCCAGTTATCAATCCGTTCAAGATCACCTCTCTTTTCTTTCCCTTGATCGATCCGGTCAACAATTCAACACGAATATCCAGTCCCTCGACAAAACCTTTAATTGTTTCATAATGTTGATTGGCCAGAATCTCTGTGGGAGCCATTAAACAAGCTTGATAACTATTATCCAAAGCCAATAACATGCTCATTAATGCCACCAGCGTCTTACCACTTCCCACATCACCTTGCAGCAACCGATTCATTTGTCGTCCGGAGCCCACATCATTACGAATTTCCTTTAATACCCGCTTTTGAGCATTAGTCAATGCAAACGGTAGTTTGTCGGCATAAAACCGATTAAAATAATCGCCAACTCTTTCGAATACATATCCACGAAATTTCCGTTGTCGATCTTTACTATAGCGAAGAATATTTAACTGTATATAAAAAAGCTCCTCAAATTTAAGGCGATACTGAGCGCGGCGAAGCACCTCCGGATGATCCGGAAAATGAATATTTATAATCGCATCGGTCAACGACATCAAATGATAACGCTCGATCAGCGTCTGCGGTAAAGTCTCCTCTAAAGGTTCATTCAATTGACGAATCACGGTTGATATGATCTTCTCCAACGCATGAGAATTCAGAAAATGACGCTTCATTTTCTCAGTCGTATTATAATAAGGCTGTAATCCTAAAGAAGAAAGATTGAGTTCACTTGGCAAGTCCACATCAGGATGAGCCACATTGATTCGGCCATTAAACACCGTTGGTTTGCCAAAAACAATATAGTCCTCATGCAGTTTATATTTACCCAACACAAATTTACTACCTTGAAACCAGACCAAGTCGACCACTCCCGTGCCATCAGAAAAATGAGCGACCAAACGTTTCTGCCGCCCCTCACCAAAAGTCTCGAAACCTATAATCTTCCCCTTCAATTGGATATACGGCATATTTCCATCTAATTCACGAATGGAATAGATGCGACTCCGATCAACATATTTATAAGGGAAATAGAACATCAAATCGTGTACCGAAAAGATTTCTAACTCCTTATTTAATACGCCCGCTCTTTGGGGTCCAACGCCGGAAATATATTTGATATCTCTAGTCGATAAATCGAACATTACAGCAAAGCATTACCGATCTTCAAGTCGAACGGTGTTGTGATCTTTATGTTTTCGCGGTTTCCTTCTATTAAGGTAATCTGTTCTCCCAAAGCTTCAACAACAGAGGCATCATCAGTAAAACAAGGATCAAAAACCTGCCGATAAGCCTGCTTAATCAATTTTAAGTCGAATGTTTGTGGGGTCTGCACCAATCGATACTGCGACCGATCTACCGTACGACTACCCAGCTCCGTCAGTTCTCGAACGGTATCCACAATCCCCACAACAGGTATCACGGCTCTATTCTCAGTCGCCTGTTCAAAACACCGCTGAATAACATCCAAAGAAACAAACGGGCGAACTCCATCATGAATAGCAACAACCCCTTCCCCATCGATCAAAGCCAAGCCATTGCGTACCGAATGAAAGCGAGATTCCCCTCCATCAGCAACCACATGTTCCACTTGACAATGATACTTCTCACACAACTCACTCCAATAGCTCCGTTGATCAGAAGGCAAGACCAATACGATTTTTAGTTGTTGGTCATAATCACGAAACCGCTCCAGTGTTCGCAAAAGCACAGGTTTTCCACCGAGCAACAGAAACTGTTTAGGCACTTCACTGCCCATCCGCATTCCTTGCCCCCCGGCCACAATCAAGGCATACCGATTCATATCCGAGTTATCGAGTGATGCACATGGCATCCACCAATTCGTTTACTTTTTCTTCACCGCAAAGCAGCTGTACAATATTCAAGGACAACTCCATCGCAGCTCCGGGTGCACGTCCTGTCAGATAGTTTCCGTCGACAACCACATCGGTATCCACGCAATCGGCACCTTTAAGATACTGTTCAAAGCCCGGATAACAAGTTGCTTTTCGACCCTCCAACAGACCTAACTTACCCAAAACCATCGGGGCAGCACAAATAGCTGCAATTGGTTTTTGCTGTCCGGCAAAATGCACTAATTCTCGGCGTAAGCCTTCATGAGCATCGAGTGTTGCAGCTCCAGGCATTCCTCCAGGCAAGAACAACAACGACGCATCTTGAAAATCACAATTTTCAAAGTTCACATCGCATAGCACAGATACATCGTGTGCCCCCACCACAATTTCGTCCGGTGTAACAGATACAATCTTTACATTTAACCCGGCACGTCTCAAGGTGTCGACTACGGTAAACGCTTCAATTTCTTCGAAGCCATCGGCAAAAAAAGCATATACAGTTTCCATAAGCAAAAAAATAAATATAAAATCTCTATCAGCAACGAGCTATTGAGATTTGCAATTTTCCGAATAATTATAAAATCAGTTCTAGATAACGAGATGAGTTCCTTTATCTAATAAGGAACAATTATCTCAGTTTAAAATAATAAGTAATCGTTCCAACTTGGTTATTCACCCCCTGCACCGAATTAAATCGAGCACGCTTAGCAGCATCCTCAGCCGCCTTACGCAAAGCAGGACTCACCGTATTGGTTTTCCGATTAATACTCGTCGCGATCACCTCTCCGGAAGGGCTGACTGTGATCGTAACCACAACGCGGCCCTCCTCTTGCACATTATAGGCCGGTCTAGGCAATCCCCCATTTCCTATAGAACGTCCGCCAAGGTCAAATGTTCCATAGCCGGGCGATCCACTTTTCGCGCCAGTCGACGAATTTCCGTCACGACTGCCCTCAACGCCTTGTCCGCTAGTAGCCGTTCCTTTATTTCCTCCCATCTGAGCACCTTTTCCAAAAGCACCGGCCACTCGTCGTTTAGCAGCCTCTGCAGCTTCCTTACGAGCTTGTTCCTCTTTAGCCTCCTGCAAACGTTTCGCTTCGGCCGCTTTCTCCTCAGCGCTCTTCTGAGGTTTCTTTATTTCTTTCGTCTTAATTATTTTCTTTTCTTTTTCAGCTTTCGGTTTAAGCGCTACAGTCTCTTCATCCTTCTGAGTCATCAAGTCCTGCTCACTCACAGTCTCCGGCTCCGCATTAGCCGCGACCTCCGGTTCCGTCATCACGTCCACATCCACCAACGAGGGATCATCCAGTCCATTGGCCGCATCCACATTACCCATCATAACCGGTATGCCACCAAGCTCCTCCTTAATCGGCGTTTTAATGGTGATCAGAATTAAAAGGACAATCACCGCCAGACACACCAAGAGTGTACCCACCGCACCGATTATCTTTCCTTTCTTTTCGTTATCCATTTACTTCCTCTTTTCCGGCGGGCGAGTCGCCAACACCATTTTAAAATGATTCTCATTCGCGATATTCAATATGCGAACGATCTCTCTGTAGGGTACCGATTCATCGGCATAAAGAGCCACAAACATCTCAGGTTCTTTCTGAGCACAACTCTGCAGAAAAGGAGTCAGCTCCTCAAAGTCCAACGTCCGTTCTTTCTCATTACCAAAAGCCGCAAAGAGGTTTAAATCTTTATCAATAATCACCCGAGTCAGCGGTTTAGCCGACGTCTGCTGCTTCCCCTGAGGCAAAAGCACTTTGATCGCATTGGGCGAAACCGCAGTCGACGTAATCATAAAGAAAATCAATAACAGGAAGATGACATCCGTCATTGAAGCCATGCTGAAGTTCGGTGATATTTTAGTTCTTCTTTTTAATGCCATAATAATCCACTGATAGCCTATACGCTATAAATTAGTTACTACAAACGATGATCAAAACACGAACGTTATTTCGCCGGTTCGTTCAAGAGATCCATAAATTCCATGGTACGCGACTCCATCTTATTAATTACCCGGTCGACCAACATCACCAAATAATTATAAGCAAACATCGCAATAATACCGACGATCAAACCACCAACAGTCGTGATCATCGCTTCATAAATACCGCCAGACAATAAAGTGATATCCACATTTCCACTACCGGCATTAGCCATTTCGTAGAACGCACTGACCATACCCGTCACGGTGCCCAAGAATCCCAACATCGGCGCACCTCCGGCGATAGTCGCCATGACAGCCAGCCCCTTCTCGAGTTTTGCAACCTCTAGATTTCCGACATTCTCAATAGCCACCTGCACATCATTAATTGGACGCCCAAGTCGGCTGATCCCCTTTTCAATCATACGTGCCGATGGTGTATTCATCGAGCGACAGTAGATAATCGCTGCCTTGATCTCTCCGCTATGAATATAATCTTTAATTTTATCCATAAACATCGGATCTTCCTTACCCGCCTTGCGGATGACATAATAACGTTCGAACAAAATATAAAAGCAAGCGGCTAAAAGGGCACCCAGAAGGATCATAATCCATCCCCCCTTCATTGCCATGTCAAACATATTCATTTCAGGGGTACTCACCGGAGTCAATACCGGGTTCGATGTAGCCAGTGAATCGGCCACACTCATTGCTCCTTGAGCAAACAAAATCATAGAATTCATTAGCGAAGGCAGTTTTTATATTCCTGAATCGTACGTTCCAATCCCAAATACAATGCCTCACTGATCAACGCATGTCCGATAGAAACCTCATCCAACCATGGAATATTCGTGTATAAATAATTTAAATTCTCTAAACTCAAGTCGTGTCCGGCATTCAGCCCTAGTCCAAGTTTACGTGCCACTTTAGCAGCCTCAACAAAAGGAGCGATCGCTTCTTCAGGATTTTTCGGAAAATTAGTCGCATAAGGTTCGGTATAGAGTTCCACACGATCGGCACCGGCCTTAGCCGCATACTCCACCATTTCAGGATCAGCGGCAACAAACACCGATGTGCGAATGCCCGCACTACTAAATCCGTCAAGCACCTCAGTCAAGAATTCCAAATTCTCCTTGGTATTCCAACCGGCATTAGACGTAATCTGAGACGGATCATCCGGGACCAAAGTCACCTGATGCGGTTTAACCTTTAATACCAAATCAATAAATTCAGGCGAAGGATACCCCTCTATATTAAATTCAGTTCTCAACAACGGACGTAAATCATACACATCTTTCCGGCGGATATGACGTTCATCCGGACGAGGATGGACCGTAATACCGTCAGCACCAAATTTTTCACAATCAAGAGCCACATTAACCACATTAGGAACATTCCCTCCACGTGCATTTCTGAGCGTAGCTACTTTATTGATGTTTACACTTAATTTTGTCATAACTTTATGCAATATTTGCCACAAAAATACGAATATTATTATTAGCTGCCTAATAATAAGAAAGGCATTCTACCTTCTTTTTTGGTTATTTAAACTAGGAAAACAAGAAAAAAATGCCAAATTTGCAAAACAATCAACACCAAAGCTTATGAAGTTTGCGATATTCGGAAATACATTTCAACCACAGAAAGCCGGTTTGGTCGAGGCTCTTCTTGATTTGTTAGAACAAAAAGGAGCAGAGATTCTCATTTGTCGGGAGTTTTACAATACACAACAAATAGATCCAACTCATTCTCAACCCAATATCACGCTTTTCGAAGGCGACGACTTTAAAGCCGATATCATTATCAGTTTGGGGGGAGATGGCACCTTTTTAAAAACCGCCAGCCGAGTGGCTCCGAAAGGTCTCCCGATCCTAGGAATCAACACCGGACGATTAGGGTTCCTGACCGATGCTTCGGCCGACGAGATGGAAAATGCCATCAATGAAATCTATTCAGGGAAATACTGCATCGAAGAGCGAAGCATGCTTCAGCTCACTTGCGAAGATCACGACATGCAGTCCTCACCCTACGCCCTAAACGAGGTTGCCATCCTCAAACGAGATTGTGCTTCAATGATCAGTATACACACCACGATCAACCACACTTATCTCAACACCTATCAAGCCGACGGATTAGTGATCTCAACCCCTACCGGGTCGACCGCCTATTCACTGAGTGTTGGAGGCCCCATCATGGCTCCACACACCAATACCATAGCCATCACGCCGGTAGCCCCGCACAGCCTCAACGTTCGTCCAATCGTCATTCGCGATGATTGGGAAATCACACTCGATGTTGAAAGTCGCAGTCACAATTTCCTTGTTGCTATTGACGGGCGCAATGAGACCTGCAAAGAAGGCACGCGCCTCACGATTCGTCGTGCTCCCCATACCGTAAAAGTCATTAAACAGTCCACCCACACCTTTTTCGATCTCTTGCGTAATAAGATGATGTGGGGCATTGACGGACGAAACAAATAGGCACAAACTAAAAACCGACCACTAATCCAATGTTAGCGGTCGGCTTCTATACCAATATTTATTAATTAACAATACGATGGTCTTATTCCAGCGTGAACCGCTGTGAACCAATCAAATTACCGTCGGCAAAAATGTCCAATCGATAATTTCCGGCATAAAGAAACTCCTCGACATCCCAGAACACATTTACATTCTGTTCTTCACCATTATAGTCGATATACTTCTTTATAGAATAAGGCAGCGTACGGTTTTCGTAGCTGAACGTCTGCGACGTCCCCTTAGTCAAAATATCATTATCCGGTTTCGCGATACAAATATATACAATACGTTCGCCCGCTTCAGCCGTTACGTTTTTTGCAATCGTAAATCCAACAGCCAACTTCACCACGTCCTTAACTCGTTTAGCTTTCTTTCCCCGTTTCGTACGAGGTTCAACCCAAACATTAGTGGCATCAAGCTGAGCAGCAAGTGTTACCTTTTTATTTAAGTTCTTCTTTTCTTCAGCCAGCGTATTAATGCGTTGAGAAGCCGTATTATATTTCTCAGTCACCTCAGCGATCACCTGTTTCTGCTTGGTCGTCAACCGATTGAGCGAGTCAATTTGGTTAATATACCCCACCATGATCTTTCTCAACGTCGACAATTCCTTCTTCAGACGTCTGATTTCGGATGCATTGGTACTTTTCACCGTACGTAACTCTTCCAAAAGGCGTTGCGTTTTCACCTGTTCCTGTTCAAGCAAATTAGCTAAAGAGTCGTTCGATACCGTCATTTTCAACTCATCATATTGTTGCGAGAAACGGGAATACTCATTTTCCAAATCCTCTTTATCCAGTTGAAATTCCTTCACCAACTCCCGATTCGCTTTCTTTTCAGAATAGAGCAGAAAAGTTACCCCAATCATGGCAATCACCAATACCGCAACAGATACTATCAGTAGATTTTTCTTATTCATTTGATTTAAGTATATAAAATAAACGCCGCAAAAGTAAGCATTTTAATCCGAAGTCATTCACGATTGCTTCTTAAAGAAAAGCAAAAGTTCTATCGATGTTTTAACAAATCTGAAAAAGCGGCTTTTAAAGCTCTTTTCTTTAACGAAAATTATTATGGAAAAATTTCTTTAATACGGATTATCGTTGTACTTTTGTCGGAAGAAAAAGACTAAAGTAATTATCAACTTTTTTAAAATATAAGTATTATGTCAAAAGTAACCGTAGTAGGCGCAGGTAACGTAGGTGCTACATGTGCAAATGTTCTTGCTTTCAACGAAGTAGCAGATCAAGTAGTTATGCTCGATGTTAAAGAAGGCGTATCAGAAGGTAAAGCAATGGATATGATGCAGACTGCTCAATTGTTGGGATTCGACACAACCATGGTAGGCTGTACAAACGACTATGCTCAAACTGCAAATTCTGACGTTGTTGTGATCACTTCAGGTATTCCACGTAAACCGGGTATGACTCGTGAAGAATTGATCGGCGTAAACGCAGGTATTGTTAAATCAGTAGCTGAGAACATCTTAAAATATTCTCCAAACGCGATCATCGTAGTGGTATCTAACCCAATGGACACTATGGCTTATTTGTCATTCAAAGCCCTAGGTTTACCAAAGAACCGTATCATCGGTATGGGTGGTGCATTAGACAGCTCACGTTTCAAATATTTCTTGTCACAAGCCTTAAACTGCAATGCTAATGAAGTAGAAGGTATGGTTATCGGTGGTCACGGTGATACCACTATGATTCCTTTAACTCGTTTGGCTACATACAAAGGTATTCCTGTAAGCAGCATCCTTTCTGCTGAAGCATTAGAAAAAGTAGCAGCAGACACGATGGTAGGTGGTGCTACATTAACTAAATTATTAGGTACATCAGCATGGTACGCACCAGGTGCAGCAGCAGCATATGTTGTTGAATCTATCCTACACGACCAAAAGAAGATGATCCCATGTTCAGTATTCTTAGAAGGTGAATACGGTGAATCAGATCTTTGCATCGGTGTTCCTGTAATCTTAGGCAAGAACGGTATCGAGAAGATCGTTGAACTAGAATTGAACGCTGACGAAAAAGCTAAATTCGCTGCTAGCGCAAAAGCTGTTCACGGTACTAACGCTGCATTGAAAGAAGTAGGCGCACTTTAATTTGCGTTATACGCTATAAACATTCAAAGGGAGGATGAGTCAGAATACGACTCATCCTCCTTTTTCTTTATACATAAGAACGTTGAGCAACGATCACTTCAACGCTTCTAAAATCTCCGGGCATAGTCCAAAGAAGTCTAAGATAGAATTGGGCGATTGATCGTCTTTTACTGTGAGAAGCAATCACACCTAAATATAGATCTGGAAAAATATAAATCTGCAAACGCCAAGTTGTGTGCACCAACAAGACGAAAGACAGGAAAAATGTCGGAAAAGACAGATTTATAAGAGAAAACCCACTTCAAATCCGGACTATTTTATAGATTTACAAACCTAATAACGGTTTGGCTTTAAAAGGCCGACCATTTCAGGTCTGAAAATCTAATGGCGTAAACCTATTTAGTGTAACAAAAAATAAACTACCCAGCTTTTCAGAGATAAAAGATCAAAGTTGTCTAGAATATCAGGATAAGAAAAATAAAATAGGCTCTCTTTTCAAACTAAGAGAATAAGAAACGGCCTACGCAAATCCGTCAAAAGCACGACGTAATCAGCAAAAGTCAGTCCGCCGACGTTATTTTTCGAGATTCACGCGAGAAGCAAAAAGTTTCATCCTGACGAATCTCTAGTTTCATCCTAACGAAACAGAATTTTCAAACGGACAAACTTTTAGTTTCAAAGTTTGAAAATATTTTTCCAAAAGAGGAAACTAAAAGGGCAAGCTGTAGAATTTGGAGTTTCACCGCTTGAAAACAGAAATCCGCCCTTTGAATAAATGATAGAAGACCTTGGCCATTGTCAGAGAAACACAGGTCGATAAGGTGATAGATCATTGATCTTGCACCGATCTGCAACCGATCTGCAACGCACGATTAAACTTGAATATCAAACACTTACAATCGATCTGTGACAGGTGACAGATCATTATCGAAAAAACAACTTCAGGAGAAGGTGATTATTAAGTTACTGGAGCCCGATAACCCTAGATCAGTATTAACAAGGTTCGAAAAAAGAGCAGGAACAGCCTATGCCAAAGAAAGCGAGTGAAAAGAAGAACTTAAAAAAACAAAAAGACTTTGCGCTTTCGAAGAAAGG
>JBKEDO010000017.1:0-2295 GCA_047975405.1 Bacteroides sp. | reverse complement strand
TTTCGTGTACCCGTTCTTCGCCTAACGAACTGATGCATTTGTTGGCTAGTAATGTTCTAATCTGGTCGAAACCTATCTTGTGCTCAAAGTTTTGAGGATAAATCATATCTGTATTGCTTGTTACTCGGTGCAAAAATACGATTATTTACTGAAAAGGAGAAGAAGCTGTTATGAAATGGTTGCACTTGAGATAAGCGATTTAGAGAATAAAGGCTTGAATCATCAACGAATCATCAACGAATCATCAATGGATGGTTAAAGAATGGTTAGAAAATGATTTAGTGATAAACGAGATAAAAACAGTCTAAAGTTGTCGGTTTGTTATGAAAAAGCCGCGATTGATCATTATTTGGTCTTGTTTTGTTGATATTTTCTTGTTTTTGTTATTTGAATTTCTAACTTTGTTTTTCTCATCAAATAAATCTGTCGATGGAATCAATAGAACATTTCTTTCAACAACTGAGCACATGGCTATGGGGATGGCCAATGATTATCCTACTATTGGGTACTCATTTGTTTTTAACGATTGTCTTACGTTTTCCACAACGTAAAATACTAACGGCTATCCGCTTATCGGTTACGAAAGATAAAGGGGTTTCGGGTGATGTGAGTCAGTTTGGGGCTTTAGCCACTTCTTTAGCGGCTACTATTGGAACTGGAAATATTATTGGGGTAGCAACTGCTGTGGCCTTGGGTGGTCCGGGCGCTGTGCTCTGGTGTTGGTTAACCGGAGTTTTAGGTATTTCGACTAAATATGCTGAAGGTTTACTCGCTATAAAATATAGAGTACGTAGCTCGACTGGCGAGATGCTTGGTGGTCCGATGTATGCGTTGGATCGTGGATTAAAAATGCGTTGGTTAGGAATTTTATTCTCTATTTTTACTGCTTTAGCAGCCTTTGGAATTGGAAATACGGTTCAAGCTAATTCTATAGCGTTATTATTAACAGAGAGTTATGGCATATCTTCTTACCTGACTGGTGGGGTGATTTGCTTGATGGTGGCTCTTGTCATCCTTTTTGGAGTAAAGGGGATCGCTAGAGTTTGTGCCAAGTTAGTTCCTTTTATGGCTTTGTTCTATGTGTTAGGTTGCCTTTATATTCTATATGTGAATGCTGCTTATTTGCAAGAAACTTGTTCTTTAATTGTTCATTCAGCCTTTACCCCGCAAGCTGCAGGGGGAGGATTTGTAGGAACAACACTGATGATGGCGGCTCGTTATGGTATTGCTCGTGGACTATTCTCTAATGAATCCGGCTTGGGTTCTGCGCCAATTGTCGCAGCAGCGGCACAAACCCGTAATCCTGTACGCCAAGCTTTAGTTTCTTCCACCGGAACGTTTTGGGACACCGTGGTGATTTGTGCGTTGACCGGTTTGGTATTAGTCAGTAGTATTATTGCTTATCCCGATATTGATCATACTCAAGGTGGGGCATTAACTAAAGCTGCCTTTAGTAAGATACCGGTATTTGGAACAACTATTTTATCTGTTGGTATTGTGACTTTTGCCTTTTCTACGATTCTTGGTTGGAGCTATTATGCTGAAAAGGCCGTAGAGTATTTGGGAGGGCGTCGTTGGATTAAAATCTATCGTGTCTTTTGGATTATAGCGATCTATATCGGTTCGATTATGAATCTTTCGTTAGTCTGGAATATTTCCGACACGATGAATGCTTTAATGGCTATACCTAACTTGATTTCACTGATTCTTTTATGGAAAGTGGTTGCTCGAGAAACGCGGAAATACTTATGGAATGGGCGACTCGATGAATATGACCGCTCAGAGTAGTCTGAAGAGGGGGGATTAAACGAAAATGATTTTTTTAGTGAAAAAAGTTTTCGAAATGTTTGTGAATTCCAAAAAGAGTCGTACCTTTGCATCGCTTTTAGAGAGAAGCACTTCTGAAAATGAAGTTCTGGAGAGGTGGCAGAGTGGTCGATTGCGGCGGTCTTGAAAACCGTTGTACCGCGAGGTACCCGGGGTTCGAATCCCTGTCTCTCCGCTGAAAGGTCTGGACAAAACCAGACAATAACAGTACAAACACCTACAACTCCATGAGTTGTAGGATGTTTTTGTATCCATTCGGTCCGTAACAAAAGACACGAAAAAGCCCCTAAAAGTCTGAAAGTGTTAATGTTCAGAACAGTGTGTATGTTTTATTTCTTAGGCATAAATATTTCTCAAAAATATAATTATTCTGTTTTGATAAAAAGCTTTGATTCAAGAAAGTTGTAAATTGGATATTTAAATACATCTTTATTCATAGCCACATTGCCAAGCAATAATATCACAGAA
>JBKEDO010000038.1:0-22217 GCA_047975405.1 Bacteroides sp. | reverse complement strand
TAAGGGGCGAGACGACAGACGGTCCAATGGTGATCGGTGGTGAACTCGTAAAGCATGCGGTCGTGCAGTCGGTTGGGGCGGCCTTGCCAAAATTCGATTCGATGAGGGGTTACTGCATAGCCTCCCCAATGGGGTGGGCGTTCGACTTCTTTACCGAGCCATTTTGCGGCTTCGCTGATAAAGGCTTTGACGAGCTGCATCCGACTTTTTATCGGGCGACTTTGTGGGGATATTCTTGCACCGATGCGACTTTTGTAGGGTCGCTGACGAAAGTAGGCATCCGATTCTTCCGGCGAGAGTTTTTGAGCTACGCCTTCGATGTGAACTTGACGCTCGAGTTCGTGCCAGAGAAAGGTGAGCGAGATATGGGGGTTCTGACTTAAGTGGCGTCCTTTACGACTTTCGTAATTGGTATAGAAGATGAAAGTTCCTTTTTCCAGCCCTTTGAGGAGGACTGTTCGCGTCGAAGGATAGCCTTCGGGTGAGACGGTGCCTACAATGACGGCTGTGGGTTCGTTGACTTTCTGTTCAATGGCGGTTTCAAGCCAACTTTGAAAAAGAAGAAGTGGATCATCGGGAAGCTGATCTTCCCTTAATCCACCTTTATTATAATCTTGACGTATGGAGGCTAAATTGATTTTCATTTTTAGGCTAAGTTAATTCCTTGATTATGGATTCCTAAATTTGTTCAATACTCAGTTGATTTATTGATTCTTTTCAGAATCAGATCCTTTTCAAAATCAGATTCTGAAAAGATTCTAAACAGATTCTGAACAGATTCTAAATATATTTAGTCTTAAATATAGTCCTAAATCTTATTTTAATTCAAGTTTTAATTTAAGTCTTAATTCAAGTTCTAAATCTGATTATTTTCTCTTCTTCGCTTTCTTCGTTTTTCTTTCTTTAGCAAGCAAACTTTCTTTCCTCGTTTCTTTACTTCTTTCTTTGCTTGCTTTCTTTTTCTTCGTTTTTGGGTGGATGAACGACTCGTTTATCTATTCTTCACTTCATTAACCAGTGGCTTTTGCAGCGTAAAGTCTTTGATGTTCTGCAGTGTGGTCGATGCAATGTTCGACAACGCTTCTTTGGTGAAGAAGGCTTGGTGAGAGGTCACGATCACATTGTTGAACGAGAGTAGACGAGCCAAAACATCATCGTCGATAATACGGTCGGAGATGTCTTCGTAGAAATAATCGCCTTCTTCCTCATAGACATCAAGTCCGGCCGAACCAATCTTTTTCTTCTTCAATCCTTCGATTAAGGCATTGGTGTGGATGAGTTGTCCGCGACCGGTATTGATGATCATCACGCCATCTTTCATCTTGCTGATGGAGTAGTCGTTGATGATGTATTTGGTACTTTCTGTGAGTGGACAATGCAGAGAGATGATGTCGGAACTATGATATAACTCGTCAAGCGAAACATAGACAATCTTCTCTTCGCGTGCAAAGTTGTGATCCGGATAAGGGTCGTAGGCCAGAATATTCATGCCAAATCCTTTTAGGATGCGAATAAGGATGCGCGCAATTTTTCCGGTACCAATGATGCCCACGGTCTTGCCATGCATGTCGAAGCCCATTAACCCATGGAGCGAGAAGTTACCTTCACGAGTTCGCCATGAGGCGCGTTGGATCTTTCGATTGAGGGTAAGCATCAGTGCGACGGTATATTCGGCAACGGCATAAGGCGAATAGGCCGGAACACGAACCACGGTGAGCCCTTCACGAGTTGCGGCTTCTAGGTCGACATTATTGAACCCGGCGCATCGTAAAGCAAGAATCTTAACTCCATTGGCAACTAAGGCACGAATGATATCGGCATCGGCATAGTCGTTCACAAAGATGCAGACAGCATCTGCTTCTTGAGTTAAAATGAGGTTGTTCTTATTGAGGGGCTCATTATAGAATCGGAGGTCGAATCCGTACTCTTTGTTCTTTTCCGTGAATGAAGTTTCATCGTATGGCTTGGTGCCAAAAAATGCAATAGTATATTTCATCTGCTTTTATCGTTTATATCAATTTATGTTGATGGTTAGAATGCTCGTAATTATAGTCTCTGTTTTTATTTATTGTTATAACGTCTGTTTTGGCTCTTTTGTTTGATGGTTTTGATGGATGGTTTTGTAATTGTTTCGTAGCGAACAGTTATTTCTGAGCCCGTTTTTTCTCATTTTTTTATAAAAAATGCACAGAATATATTGATTTGTGCAATTATATTGTACCTTTGTGGCCGAAATAACTAAAAATGATCTAAATGAGAAAATTATTTTTGACTAGTTTTATGTTGACATTGGTTTCAGTTTCAACATTTGCAGGTGGTTTACTTACAAATACCAATCAGCATATCCTATTTTTGAGAATGTTGGCACGTGATGCCTCTACGCAAATAGATGCCGTCTATTCTAACCCGGCGGGACTTGCTTTCATCGATGAAGGCTTTCATTTTTCATTCAACGGTCAGAGCGTTTACCAGACTAGAGGTATCCAGTCGACTTTTGCTCCATTTGCCGGTTTTGGCGGCAACGCGATGAAAACGTATAAAGGGGAAGCCTCTGCTCCGTTTGTTCCGAGTTTGTTTGCTGCTTATAAAAAGGGAGACTGGACGTTTTCCGGAGCTTTTGCCATCACCGGTGGTGGAGGTAAAGCGACGTTTAACGACGGACTGGGATCGTTTGAATCGCAAGTGGCGATGATTCCTCCAACGTTAGTGGCTACAGGTAACAAAATGGTTGCCGGTGGTTTGCTTCCGGTAAACATTTTCCAAGGTACAAATAAATATTCGGTAAATAGCTTCATGGAAGGTAAGCAATATATCTTTGGTCTTCAGTTGGGAGCAACTTATAAGATTAACGATTATTTGTCGGTCTTTGGTGGAGCCCGCTTTAACTATGTGAACAACTCTTACTCCGGTTATCTGAAAGATATCAGAGCGAATATCGGTGGAGGAGAAATGGTTAACTTGAATGGTTACTTTACTAATATGGCTGCAATGGCTGCTTCTGCTGCGGGTAATTATCCGGTGGGATCGCCTGAATATATGAAGTATATGACACAGTCTAAGACAGCCGAAGCTGTGGCTGGTCAGACGGCCGATTTGGAACTCGATTGTACGCAGTCGGGTTGGGGGGTAACTCCAATCATTGGCGCGGACTTCAAGATGGGCAAATGGAATGTTGGTGTGAAGTATGAGTTTAATACGAACTTGAATGTCGAAAATAAGACTAAGGGTACTTTACCTGCTGCTCCACTTGATGCGAATGGTAATGTTGATGTGAAAAACGACAAGTTCGCTAACTATAGAGATGGGGTAAATACACCTCATGATGTACCAAGCTTATTTACGGTTGGTGTGTCTTATGAGATTTTGCCGGTATTACGTGCCTCTGTGGGTTATCATCACTTCTTTGATACACACGCTCAGATGGCTACGGTAAAAGATCCTTCTACCGGTAACTTGGTGGGCAAGCAGACGTTCATTGATCGTGGTACTAACGAGTATCTTGCCGGTATGGAATGGGATGTTTGTCGCTGGGCACAAGTGAGTGCCGGGGTTCAACGTACGAAATACGGTGTCGGTGATGATTATCAAACAGACTTAAGCTTTGCAGTAAGTTCTTATTCTGTGGGCTTGGGTGCCGGTTTTAACTTGGCTAGTAATCTGAAATTGAATGTGGCCTATTTCTGGACCAATTACGATACTTATAACAAACAGTCGGCTAACTATAACGGAACCGGATTGGCGGGTACAGATGTCTTTACTCGTACGAATAAGGTGTTTGGTGTCGGTGTTGATTACACGTTCTAAGCTTTCAATAGGTTAATTTCATATAGAATTCGTTGTAGAAAGATTGTGTCGGAGCTTCCGGCGCAATCTTTTTTTTGTTTGGAGGTGTTCATTGTCCGATTTGCTCAGCAGGCGTTAGGGTAAGCGTTATTCAGTAGATGCGGGGATGAACGATCCTTGTAGCAGACTGAATTACCCTGCGAGGGCACTGAATTATCCTCGCAGGGTAATTGATTATTCACACAGGATAATTGATTATTCACGTAGAGTAATTGACTATCCTCGCAGAGTAATTTGTGTGATTTTATATTTAAATCCATTTTCTTTTCCTCTAAAATGATTTTGTTTTCAATTTAAATTTGTCGCGCTTTAATCTATCGTCATCTCGCAGTCACACGTTCGGGAGATGAGTCTTGATTTGGGCATTGTAAATCGTGTTTTATAAATTATTAGGTATTGAAAATTAGTTTTTTACACTTTTTTTTATTATCTTCGACTTCGGGTCTATTTAAATCGCTTTTTCCCGAAAAAAAACAACTAAAGGAAAAAATGCCAAGTTTTTTGGGTATATTGCTATTTATATTCATTCTAAAATAGATGATCTTTGCATTGTGAATAAAACATAAATAGATTGGTTATGGAGAAGTTAGATTTTACTCAAGGTATATTGGCGATCGAATCAGATTTGCATCGCTTTGCATTTAAGTTGACAGCCGATCATGACTCTGCTAAGGATTTAGTTCAAGACAGCATGCTTCAGGCATTAGATAATAGAGAGAAATTTTCGTATACGAAAAATCTAAAGGGATGGATGTATACCATCATGCGTAATATTTTTGTAAACAACTACCGCCGTTCGGTACGTGAGATGGCTATTTTGGAAGATTCGTATTCAAATAAGGGTAGAGCATGGTTCGAACATGACGATCCGACAAGATTTGAATATGTCTACGACATGAAGCTGCTTTACAAGGTCGTTAATTCGATACCGGATGATATGAAGGTGCCTTTCCAAATGTTTGTGGCAGGCTTTAAGTATCGTGAGATTGCCGAGAAATTGGATTTGCCGATCGGAACAGTAAAGAGTCGCTTGTTCTTTGTACGCAAGCGTCTGAAAGAAGAATTAAAAGACTTTTCATGATGATTTATCGACATAAGTGATTGTTTCTCCTTGCTTTGTGAAAAACAGAGTGAGGAGATTTTTTTATTATTTTATTTGGTTTATAAAATAAACCTGTTTATATTTGCATCGAAGCAAGCGAGTCTGCGCAACTCCTTGCTTATTTTATTCCGTGCATGGTTTATAAAATAAACTAATTTATGACGATTGTTTTCTCGAGGGTTGTCGGCGATTGGTTGAAGTGATTTTAGAGAAATGAATGACTATCTTTTATCTTTTAAAAAAACGTAATGGTTATGGAAGACAAGAAAATGACTGAGCAAGAAAGTTTAGAACTGATTACTCGCATGATTAATGAAACGCAAAATCGTACAGCAAGATATGCTGCTTATCCTTTATTGATTTTTGGTTATCTCACCGTGTTGGTTTCGTTAGTGATCTGGTACGCCTATTTCACGGGGTTTCATCCTTGGCAGATTCATCTGCTTTGGTTTCTTTTGCCTCTGATCGGGGGACCGCTGACTTATCTCTTTATGCGTAAGAATAGAGCGACTGAGGCTCGCAATTATATCGATCGGGTCACGGGACATATTTGGACTGTGTTTGGCACGGTAGCGTTGATCTTATCTGTTTTAACCTTTTTCGTTCGTATCGATATCTTATTCTTAATCCCCTTAATGATGGGAATGGCTACGATGCTTTCGGGAATGGTTTCGAGATATCGAGTGTTGCAGATCGCCGGAGCTGTGGGGGGCTTACTCTCCGTCAGCATGCTTTTTGTACACAGCATCGATAAATTATTGATTTTTGCAGGTATCTTTGTGGTTATGATGGTGATACCGGGACATCTTTTTAACAAACAGATCAAACAATGCTTAAAGAATTAGATCCATTATTACATTCTCAACTTCGTTTAGGGATTATGTCTATTTTATTGGCTGTTGAAGAGGCGGATTTTGTCTACTTAAAAGAGAAGACGCGATCGACGGCAGGTAACTTGAGCGTA
Organism: Bacteroides sp.; assembly: GCA_047975405.1. GTDB lineage: Bacteria > Bacteroidota > Bacteroidia > Bacteroidales > Bacteroidaceae > Bacteroides. The sequence goes on along the minus strand of JBKEDO010000038.1, from coordinate 16,308 downwards.
CAGGTCGACAAGTTGAGTGAAGCCGGGTATATCGAGGTGGAAAAGGGATTTTCCGGCAAGAAACCTCGTACGGTATGCCGGATGACTCCGCTGGGGCATCAAGCCATGAAGGCGTATGTCGAGGCAATAAAGAGTTATATCGGAGGGGTGTAAAGAAAGAACAAAGGTTGAATATGAATAATAGACTTTATTTGGGGCTTGTACTGGTGTGGACGGCACTTTTAGGGTACGCTCAAGAGAAGGTGCCTTGTCGTGTGGCTCTAGTGCAAGCCAAAATTTGCTGGGGAGAGGTGGAGGCTAATCTCTCAGCTTTTGATAAACGCTTGGAGCAGTGTAAAGGATGCGATGTGGTGATCTTTCCCGAACTGTTTGTCTCCGGATGTGAGATGAAGAAGAAGGACCCTAGAGTGGCTCGTCTGTCGAAAGACGGGGTGGCGGAGTGTTATCCGACGGTGATGAGCCGGATGAAGAAATGGGCATCGACTTATCAGATCATGGTTGTCGGTTCGACGATCTATAAGGAGGAGGGGAAGTATTACAATCGCTTGTTGGCTGTTGCCCCCGACGGAGCAGTGGTGCATTACGATAAACACAACTGTTTTAAGAAAGGGAGTTTCTCTTCGGGCGATCGACAGTTGGTGTTTCATTGGCGAGGACGTCGTTTTGCAACCTATATTTGTTATGATTTACGTTTCCCGGAGTGGAGTCGTAACGATGGGCGTTACGATGTGGCAATCTATGTGGCCAATTGGCCTGAGTCGCGACGGAACGATTGGGTGGCGTTACTTCGTGAGCGGGCTATCGAAAATCAGGCTCAGGTGATTGGCGTGAATTGTGTGGGAACAGCTCTCGACGGAGTGAGTTATACGGGTGATTCACAGGTGTTGAACGCTAAAGGAGAGGTGGCTGGTCAATGTAAAGCCGGTGAAGAGGCGATTCTAATCTACGATCTTTAGGTCGATTTGTTTGGTCTTTTCGTCTTTTCGTTATATCTTTGTCGCCCAATTTTAAAAGAAATAATTTGTGATGCCGTGAATAGCGGTCGTGTATTCTAGAACACCACGTAAAAAACAGGATTTATGAAAGAAAAAGTATCTATACCCTTTATGTTTATGGGCATTCTGTTTAATGTATGCCTCATTGCAGCCAATCTTCTTGAAACCAAAGTTATTCAGGTTTGCGGACTAACCGTTACAGCCGGCTTATTGGTTTTCCCCGTTTCTTATATTATCAACGATTGTATCGCCGAAGTTTGGGGCTTTAAAAAAGCACGTCTGATTATTTGGAGTGGTTTTGCCATGAATTTCTTTGTGGTGAGCCTTGGTCTGATTGCTGTGTCGCTTCCTGCTGCTCCTTTCTGGGAGGGGGAAGCTCATTTCAACTTTGTCTTTGGTATGGCACCTCGTATCGTTGTGGCTAGTTTGTTGGCCTTCTTGGTCGGCTCGTTTCTTAATGCTTATGTGATGAGTAAGATGAAACTGGCCAGCAAGGGCAAAAACTTCTCCGCCCGTGCGATCTGGTCGACCGTGGTGGGTGAGACAGCCGATTCGTTGATCTTCTTTCCCATTGCTTTTGGAGGGATCATTCCTTGGAAGGAACTGCTGATGATTATGGTGCTTCAGATCTTCTTGAAGTCGATGTATGAAGTGATCATTCTGCCGATCACCATTCGTGTGGTAAAAGCAGTGAAGCGTATCGACGGTAGCGATGTCTACGATACGGATATCTCTTATAATGTACTTAAAGTCAACGAGATCTAAACACTATCAACTTCGGAATTGTTGTTTCGATGAGGATGAGTCTGTGATGTAATCGACCTTTTTTATCAATAAACTTATGAATAAAGATACGGCATTAGTGGTTTTTAGCGGGGGACAAGACTCGACGACTTGTCTGTTCTGGGCTAAACGACAGTTTAAAACAGTGTATGCTTTGAGCTTCCTTTATGGGCAAAAGCATGAGAAGGAAGTGGAATTGGCTCGGGCGATTGCGCTTGAGGCCGGTGTTCATTTTGAAGTGATGGATGTGTCGTTTATCGGAAAGCTAGGAAAAAATTCGCTGACTGATCCGTCGATGGTGATGGATCAGGAAAAGCCGACGGATAGTTTCCCGAATACGTTTGTTCCGGGACGTAACTTGTTCTTCTTGAGTATTGCAGCGGTCTATGCACGTGAACACGGCATTCATCATATCGTGACGGGGGTTTCACAAACCGATTTTAGTGGTTATCCCGATTGTCGCGATGCTTTTATCAAATCGCTTAATGTGACGCTGAACTTGGCAATGGACGAGCAGTTTGTGATTCATACGCCTTTGATGTGGATCGACAAAACAGAGACGTGGGCGTTGGCCGATGAACTTGGAGTGTTGGACTTGATTCGTGAACGGACGTTGACGTGTTATAATGGTGTTTCCGGTGATGGTTGCGGACATTGTCCCGCTTGTAAACTACGTATGGCCGGATTGGAGGCTTATTTGCAGCAACGTAAAGCAAGATAGCGTCACTGGAATAGTATCAACAGATAGCTTCAACAGATAGCATCAGCAGATAGCTTTACTGGAATTGTATCAATAGAAATAACGATTAAAAGAATAGATAAAATGAGCGATTTGAAAGATCAACTTTCCCTGCTTGGTGGAAAGACTGAATATAAACAAGATTATGCACCCGAGGTGCTTGAAGCTTTCGATAACAAACATCCCGATCATGATTATTGGGTGCGTTTCAATTGTCCGGAATTTACCAGCCTTTGCCCCATCACCGGACAGCCTGATTTTGCGGAGATTCGCATTAGCTACATCCCCGACATTAAGATGGTCGAAAGTAAAAGTCTAAAACTTTATTTGTTTAGTTTTCGTAGTCATGGCGCTTTTCATGAGGATTGTGTGAACATCATCATGAAGGATTTGATTAAGTTGATGAATCCTAAATATATTGAGGTTACGGGACTCTTCACACCTCGTGGAGGCATTTCCATTTATCCCTACACCAATTATGGTCGCCCGGGAACACCTTATGAACAGATGGCTCAACATCGTTTGATGAACCGAGAATAATCTCGTTCAGAGGTATGGCAGTTGAATAGTTATTGGAAAGAAACTGCTTTTATAGCATTCGCAGAGTTTTTGCTTGATCTGGTGTTTATCAGGGGTGGGCATGGCTCTGCGAATGTTTTTTTATGGGTTCACGCTTTTTCTGATCGTTATTCGTGATGGTAAGGGCCTCCGTTTAGGATCGTCATCGCTCGGTAGATCTGCTCAACAAAGATGAGGCGGATCATCTGATGAGAGAACGTCATCTTCGACATGGAGATCTTCTCGTGTGCCAATTGATAGACTTTCTCGGAGAAGCCGTAGGGGCCACCAATGATGAAGACGAGGCGTTTGTTGACGGTGTTCATCTTGCGCTTGATCCAATCGGCAAATTCGATCGAACGCATCTCTTTTCCGTGTTCGTCGAGTAGCACAATCACATCGCCCGGTTGTAGGGCTTTACAAATCAGTTCTCCTTCTTTTTCTTTTTGTTGTTCGGCCGATAGGCTTTTGGTGTTTTTTAACTCCGGGATGACTTCCATGTCGAACGACATAAAGTGCTTCGTTCGTTGAAGATAATCCTCAATTGCGGTGATATAATGTTTCTCTACTGTTCGTCCCACGACGAGCAAAGTTGTCTTCATGTGGTTATGTTTTTGAATGATTGCACAAAAATAGGCATTTTTTGTGTTTTTCGGATACATTTGTTTACCTTTGCCTGACCCTTATTGAAGGTTTCTGTTAAAAACATAAACTCAAAACGATAAGCTTATGAAAACACGAATAGGTTTAGTATTGGTTGGCTTATTTTTATCATTATCAGTGGCTTGTGCACAGCAAGAGTTCTCCGATTTGGTCGACGCTTTCAAGAAAAGTGACGCTCGGTTACTGGAAAAAAAGATGGACGATCAGGTGGATCTGATTCTATTGAATCATTCCGTGAAGTCTAATCGCCGTAAGGCTGTGGCCATGTTGGACGATTTCTTTGCTCAGAATAAGGTGAACGATTTCGAGGTGATTCACGAAGGAAAACGACGGGAATCGGGTTTCTTTATCGGTAAATTGTCGACATTGCAAGGGGCTTTTCGTGTGAATTGTTTTTTAAAGAAGATAGACGAAGATTATTTAATACATCAAATAAGAATAGAAAAGACGAATGAATAAGGAAAAAGAATTGATAGACAAATTGATTGATCTGGCTTTTGCCGAAGATATTGGTGATGGCGATCATACGACACTTTCGTGTATTCCGGATACGGCTGTGGGAAAATCGAAACTTCTGATTAAGGAAACAGGAGTATTGGCCGGTATCGAAGTCGCTAAAGAAATCTTCAATCGCTTTGACCCGACCATGAAGGTGGAAGTGTTTATTAACGATGGTACTGAAGTTAAACCGGGCGATGTGGCTATGATCGTTGAAGGTAAAGTACAATCGTTGCTTCAGACGGAGCGTTTGATGTTGAACGTGATGCAACGCATGAGTGGAATTGCTACAATGACTCGTAAATATACTAAGCAGCTAGAGGGAACGCATACTCGTGTGTTAGACACGCGTAAGACGACTCCGGGAATGCGTATTCTCGAAAAAATGGCGGTTAAGATCGGCGGTGGAGTGAATCACCGTATCGGGTTGTTCGATATGATTTTACTTAAAGACAATCATGTGGACTTTGCCGGTGGCATCGACAAGGCGATCAATCGGGCGAAAGAGTATTGTAAGGCGAAGGGGAAAGACTTGAAGATTGAGATCGAGGTTAGAAACTTCGACGAACTTCAACAAGTGCTCGATCTTGGTGGAGCCGATCGTATCATGTTCGACAACTTTACACCGGAGATGACTCGTAAGGCGGTTGAGATTGTGAACGGTCGTTGTGAGACGGAATCTTCCGGAGGAATTACCTTCGATACGCTTCGTGATTATGCTGAATGTGGAGTCGACTTTATTTCTGTCGGTGCTTTAACACACTCAGTGAAAGGTCTGGATATGAGCTTTAAAGCGGTTTGATCCTATGATGAATGTATTGACAGATGATCTATCCTTTTTTAATCGGTTGTCTGTCAGTATATTGATTCTCTCTATACAAAAAGTGTTTTACTTTTAACTTCTTTTTGCATTTCTTTTTGCAGCATTCCGGTTACTCAGGCGTCTAATCAACAAAAGAGTCGGACAGACACCCGAATAGAACAAGAGATTTGACTTTGGAAAACGAGATAGAACTGATAAAGGGCTGTCGGGCAGGAGACGATTCCGCTCGAAAGAAACTTTACACTCTTTATTCACCGAAGTTATTGGCAGTTTGTTATCGGTATACCGGAGATATGGATACGGCACATGATGTGTTGCACGATGGGTTTATTAAGATATTTACCCAATTTTCCTTTCGAGGAGAATCTTCACTATCAACATGGATGACTCGTATCATGGTGACTCAGGCCATCGATTACTTGCGACGCGAGAAACGGTTTAATCAATTGGTTGTTCGTGAAGAGTCGCTTCCCGATATTCCGGATCTTTCGACCACCGCAAACGGTGAGCTCTCTGAGGGGCGACTGATGGGTTTTGTAGCCGAACTTCCGGATGGTTGTCGTACCGTGTTTAATCTCTATGTATTTGAAGGTAAATCTCATAAAGAGATTGCTCAACTTCTTAGGATTAAAGAACATTCGTCGACGTCTCAACTACATCGGGCAAAATATCTGTTAGCTGAAAAAATAAAAGAATATAGAAGATATGCAGAAAGAAAATGATGAATTGATCCAGTTGTTCCAGTCCCGTCTGACGGATGCCGAGCTATCGGTTCGAGATGGATTTTGGGAAGAACTCGAAACGTCGGTTGCTGTGGCTTCACGTCATCGTCGTCGTCTGGTTTTCTTCCGTGTGGCAGCGGTTGCTTCTGTCTTACTGGTATTAGTCACCACATTTGCGGCCATTTGGTGCTTCTCTCCTAAAGAAGAGGTGGAGCATGCCTTTCGTCAGGTTGCTTTGACTAATGGCGGGCATTTGGATGGTGATGGGGTACAGATCCACCCTTTACCTATCATGGTTGAACCGATCCTAAAAAAAGGTCCGTCAAGTCCGGTAGGCATCTTATCTCAAGGTCTTGCCCCTGAAGATTCGGTCACAGTCACGGTCTCAATGTCGTTTGTCGTTGCTTCATCTTCTACTTTTGCCGACAATCGTCCTCATAAAACAACTAATTATCAAGATAAGACTCTGTTTCCGGCACAAGAAGAGACTGAGCAATCGCTCGTTACCGAAACTCAACAAGAGAGCCGGAAGATGGTGAAGAGTGGAAAAAAGAAACCGAAGTGGAATGTTAAAGTGCAAGCTGGTGTGGGACTTCCTGCCGAGGACGGTACTTATAAGATGCCGCTGACTGCCGGGTTCGGTCTTGAACGAAAGTTGAATGATCGCATCGGACTTGAAACGGGATTGATGTATTCTAATTTGCGTTCTCCGGGACAGACTCTTCACTATATCGGCATTCCTGTTAAGGTCAATTTGACGCTTGCTGAATCCAAGAAGCTTGAATGGTACTTGACTGCAGGTGGACAGGCCGATAAATGTATTGCCGGAGCACCCGACCATAGCTTTAGTGCAGAACCCATCCAGCTTTCTCTAATGGCCGGAGTGGGGCTCGATTATAAGATTACTGATCGTATTGCGGTGTTTGCTGAGCCAAGCATTACCCATCATTTTAATACAGACTCGAAGTTGGCGACTATACGTACAGAACGCTCAACCAATTTCAATTTACTTTGCGGCGTTCGAATGACCTATTAAATCTTACGACAATGAATAAAACACTATGCTTAGTTATATGGCTGTTGGCCGTATCGCTGACTTTCTCCGGTTGCAGTTCGGAAGAATTGGACTATAGAAATCCCGATGTTTCTTTATTTGTTAAACAACTGAAATCGGGCACTTACCATACCAAAAATGATAAAGGGTTGGTCGATGTTCCTTTATTTACAGAGAAAGATATTCCTGACTTATTGAAATACTCGGAGGACCTGACTGTGATTCCGTCTTTCCCTTCGGTTTATAATACTAATAGCGGTAAGATCCGTTTGGGAGAATGTATGCTTTGGGTCATTGAAAAGATTCGCCAAGGGACATCCCCGTCTTTAGGATGCAAGATGGTCTTGGCTGAAGCGGATAATTACGATGCGACTTATTTTCTTAATGATAGAGAATTATTAGATGCTGCTGCTTGTTACCGTCGTTGGTGGGAAAGTCGGCAATATCCTAGAACCACATGGACCATCGATCCTTGTTATGACAATCCACTTTGCGGAAGTGGGTTTAGATGGTGGTAATGTGAAATTTGAGATTGAACATGATAAAACGCGTATTCTTTTTTATTTGTTTCATCCTGTTGACGGTTTGGGTGCGTGCGCAGCAGTGGACTTCGGAGGATTCTCTGAAGCTTAAACGGATGTTGAACGGTGGCGAAGAGTTAAAGCTGAACCCTGAGGTGGTGAAGAAGATCGATTTTGGACAGATGGCTAATCAGGCGCGTATGTCTGAGGAGAAAGAGTGGCTTTTACCCGACGAAACACTTCCAACAGCTTTACCTAAGCCGAAAGTCGTCTTAACCTTGATGCCTTATTCTGTTCATACACCTTATAACTGGGACCCTATTTTTCAGAAAAAGATCCATGTCGATAAAGATACATGGCGTTCGAAACCATTATTGTCTCTTGTCGATCAGCTGAATCCAGTGAACTGGAGGAAGATGGCTTCTCGTGAGGGTTTCAATTTTAAGATGTTGAGTGAACGTGCTAACGGTATGATGGTAAATTCGTTTTCTACCAGTCAGCTGGGAGGCATCGGAATAGGTCATGGAATGTATATTAGCGGCAATGCGATTGGAGGGCTTGATCTGATGGCCATTTTTACAAAAGACTTTTGGGATGTTAAGGGACGTGAGCGTCGTGCACGTACTTTGGAACTTCTTAAGCATTATGGTGATTCGACAACCGTTCGAATTAATACGCCTATGATTGATCTCACTCGCTAAAATGGATGGGGCATCTTTATAAAACGACGATCGTTTTAGTTCTATATATTAGATTTTGAATCTGTATTTTTTGTAAGTTTGCGTTTCTAAGGCAGTACCGTATGGTCTGTTTAAAATCATGCAAACTGATGGACTGGCAATCGTGTCGGTTCGTCTCTTTTATTAAATAAATTATGAATAGAATTACATCGTTATTTCAGATAAAGTACCCTATTATTCAAGGGGGAATGGTTTGGTGTAGTGGCTGGCGATTGGCTTCGGCAGTCAGTAATGCGGGTGGCTTAGGCTTAATAGGTTCGGGATCTATGCATCCGGAAACTTTGCGGGAGCATATCCGCAAATGTCGTCAAGCGACCGATCAGCCGTTTGGAGTTAATATTCCTTTGCTTTATCCGCAGATTGAAGAAATCATGACTATTGTGGCTGAAGAGGGTGTGAAGATTGTGTTTACTTCGGCCGGCAACCCGAAAACATGGACCGGTTGGCTAAAAGAGAGAGGGATCACAGTTGTTCATGTCGTTTCTTCCTCAAAGTTTGCGGTGAAATGTCAAGAGGCCGGCGTGGATGCTGTGGTTGCCGAAGGTTTTGAAGCCGGAGGACACAATGGGAGAGAGGAGACGACAACGTTATGTCTGATTCCATCGGTTCGTCAGGCTACGACTTTACCTCTGATTGCTGCAGGAGGCATTGGTACGGGTGAGGCGATTTTGGCTGCAATGGTTCTAGGAGCTGAAGGAGTACAGATCGGTACACGTTTTGCTCTGACTCATGAAAGTTCGGCTAGTGAAGAGTTTAAAAACTACTGCTTGACTCTAAATGAAGGGGACACTAAGTTGTTGTTGAAGAAATTAGCGCCGACTCGTCTAGCTAAGAGTAACTTTCGAAGTTTGGTTGAACAGGCTGAAGATCGTGGAGCAACACCGGATGAGATGCGCGAGCTCTTGGGACGTGGACGTGCAAAGAAGGGTATTTTTGAAGGTAATATGGAAGAGGGAGAACTTGAGATTGGACAGATCTCGGCACTGCTAACTTCCTGTCAGTCGGTCGATGAAATCATGGCCGATCTAGTGGCGTCTTTTGAACGTGCCAAGAGGGCAAGTTATACCTTTGAGTGATTTTTCATCGTGTTTATTTTATATAAAAAGAGTTGTCTTGATGTGAAGCGCTAGTTTCAGTTTCGAGACAACTCTTTTCAAAAAAAGGGCAAATTAAGACTTAATCACATAGTTTTGTGTATTATATCTATAGTTCGATAGGATTATATTCTAAATTGAAAACATCAGCTACAGCTTTGTATACGACTTTTCCTTTGACAATATTCAAGCCCAAAGCCAATGATTTATCGTCTTTGCATGCTTTTTCCCAACCCTTATTGGCTAGTGCAATAGCATAAGGCAAGGTTGCATTGGTCAATGCCAAAGTTGAAGTATAAGGTACAGCACCCGGAATATTAGCTACAGCATAGTGTAGTATACCCTCTACCGTATAAGTCGGCTCAGCATGAGTGGTTGGGTGAGACGTTTCGAAACAGCCACCTTGGTCGATAGCAACGTCTACCATAACGGTACCCGGTTCCATGAGTGCTAACATCTCTTTCGTAATTAAGTGCGGAGCTTTGTCGCCCGGAATCAAAACTGATCCGATCACCAAATCCACATCAGGAAGTTCTTTCTTGATTCTTAGTTCCGAAGAATAAAGTGTTTTCACGTTCTTTGGTAGAGTTTCACTCAAATAGCGTAAACGGTTCAAATTAACGTCGGCGATGGTTACATCTGCACCAAGACCGGCAGCCATCTGAGCCGCATTGCTACCTACGATACCTCCACCAAGAATTAATACTTTAGCAGGTTTTACTCCCGGTACTCCACCAAGAAGAATACCTTTTCCGCCTTTTGGACGTTCGAGGAAACGGGCACCTTCTTGAACCGACATACGTCCGGCAACTTCACTCATCGGCACCAACAATGGAAGAGAACGGTCGTCTTTTTCTACGGTTTCGTAAGCTAAACAGATGGCTTTGCTCTTGATCATGGCATGAGTTAGTTTTTCATCAGAAGCAAAGTGGAAATAGGTAAATAGCAACTGGTTTTCTTTAATTAAACCATATTCCGGAGTGATAGGTTCCTTTACTTTGATAATCATTTCGGCAATGCCGTAAACGTCTTCAATAGTAGGTAGGATCTGACCACCGACAGCTGTATATGCTTCGTCGGGAAACCCACTATTGGCTCCGGCTGTGTGTTGAACATATACTTGATGACCGCGCTTTACTAACTCAGAGACTCCTGAGGGAGTCATACCTACGCGGTTTTCGTTGTTTTTGATTTCTTTGGGTACTCCAATAATCATAATGTTATAGTATTAAGGGTTAAACGTGGCCGAATGTAGAAATAAATGGGTTAGGTTGTAGTTAAAAAAGAGATGTTTTACAACAGAATGTCACATTTTTCTGTTTTGCTGTTTTTTGCTAATATTGCAAGGTGTTATGAAAAGAGTGGTGTGAGTGAGATGAAAGTGTCGTTTTGAATCAATGTGGCCGACTTTTTGCTAAGCATTATTTTATAATCTATGTAGAATGATGTACATTTGCGATAGATTCAAACTAAAAAAGCATTTTTTCATGAAGTTATATATCGTAGCCTTAATGTTGTTATGCAACGTGAAGGGCTATACACAAACCGACACAAACCGACTATTTGCACCTCCTTTTAAGTTTCCTTTAACTTTGAGCGGTAATTTTGGCGAGCTCCGTGCGAATCACTTTCATGGTGGACTCGACTTCAAAACCGGTGGAATAAGGAAGCCTGTTTATGCTTTGGGTGAAGGTTATATCTCTAAAATACGGGTAACGAGCGGTTCGGGTTTTGTGCTCGAGGTTTGTTATGAGAATGGTTACCAAACCATTAATAGACATTTGGATGGATTTACGTCGCCGATAGCTGAGAGAGTAAAGCAATTACAATACGAAAAGGAGAGTTGGGAAGTTGAGATTGTTCCTGCAGTTGGGGAATATCCGGTTAAAGCTGGTCAGCAAATTGCTTGGAGTGGTAATACCGGTTATTCGGCGGGACCTCACTTGCATTTGGATGTACTAGATAAAAATAACGGCGATCATGTTGATCCATTGCCCTTGTTTGCCGGACATATTAAAGACACCCGGGCACCTCTGGCGCAGGGGATTATGTTTTTCCCTCAGATGGGTAGAGGTGTGGTTGATGGCGGAATAGGGCATAAGGTGATCTCACCGCGATACAATCGTCCGGTTGAAGCTTGGGGATGGATCGGAACCGGCATCAAGGCTTATGATTATATGAATGGAGTGAGCAATCACTATGGGGTTTATTCAGTAACGCTTTCGGTCGATGGAGAGAAAGTCTTTCAGAGTGAGGTCGATTGTTTTTCTGCCGATGAAAACCGTATGATCAACTCTTGGGTGTATGGAGGATATATGAAATCGTTCATAGAACCGGGAAACCGATTGCGTTTGTTGAAAACCTATAATGCTCATCGGGGACTGATACAAATTAATGAGGAACGGGATTATCATTTCTTATATACGTTGAAAGATGCATTAGGAAACACGTCCCAATATCGTTTTGTGGTCAGAGGAAAAGAACAGTCCATTGCTCCGATCGAGCATCGGGAGAAGTATCTTTTTGAATGGGATAAGACCAATTTCTTGCAAGAGCCTGGGATGACCTTGGTGGTACCGCAAGGCATGTTATATGATGATGTACCGTTATACTATCAAGTCAAGGCCGATAGTGGGGATGTAGCTTACACGTATCAGTTGAACGATAAGTACACGCCTTTACATGCGGGATGTGAATTGAAAATAGGCGTTCGTCGAAAGGTGGTAACCGATACGACTAAGTATTATATTGCGCGAGTCATGCCGAATGGTAAAACGTATAGCGCAGGAGGACAGTACAAAGATGGGTTTGTTCGCACTCTGATTCGGGAATTAGGAACGTATACCGTTAAGGTGGATACGGTTCCGCCGTCTGTAACTCCCATTGCTAAAACAGCATGGGGACGACAAGGAAAGATTCGTTATCGGGTGAGTGATCGTCAAACCGGTATTGCTTCGTTCCGAGGTACGATTGACGGGAAGTATGCTCTCTTTCGACAACCGAATACGATGCGCCCTTATTGGGAGTGTGAGTTAGATCCTACGCATTTTAAAAGTGGGGGAAAACATGTGGTTGAGTTTACGGTGGTCGATCATTGCGGAAACCGTAGTGTCTCGCACGATATTTTGTTTTGGTGATAGATTTATTTAATTGATTAACCAAGTATATAGTTATGAAGAAAATTCTCTTTTTGGCGGCGTGCTTCTTTGCTGCAACGGTAGAGACCTTTGCCTGCACAAACCTGATTGTTGGTAAAAATGCTTCTGCCGACGGGTCCACCATTGTCTCTTATTCTGCCGATTCCTATGGATTGTTCGGTGAGTTGTATCACTATCCGGCCGGTATCCATAAAAAAGGCACGATGATGAAGATCAACGAGTGGGACACCGGTAAATATTTAGGTGAGATAGAACAAGCCCATCAGACGTATAATGTCATTGGAAACATGAATGAGTTTCAGGTGACGATTGCTGAGACGACTTTTGGAGGTCGCCCAGAGTTGGTTGATACCACCGGAGTGATCGATTATGGTAGCTTGATCTATTTAGGTTTGCAACGTTCACGCACAGCTCGTGAAGCCATTAAGGTGATGACCGATCTGGTACAGAAATATGGTTATTACAGCAGTGGGGAGTCGTTTACCATTGCCGATCCGAATGAGATCTGGATCATGGAGATGATCGGTAAAGGTCCCGGTATTCGCGGAGCGGTATGGGTCGCAGTTCGTGTACCCGACGATTGTATCTCGGCGCATGCCAATCAAGCACGTATCCACCAGTTCAATATGGACGATAAGGAGAATTGTGTTTATGCTTCTGATGTCGTTTCGTTTGCCCGTGAAAGAGGTTACTTTACCGGGGTGAACAAAGACTTTAGCTTTGCGAATGCTTATGCCCCTCTTGATTTCGGTGCTCGTCGTTTCTGTGAAGCTCGTGTATGGAGTTTCTTCAATAAATATACCGATCAGGGACAAGCATTCTTACCTTATATCCAGGGAGATACAGATACTCCGATGCCCCTGTTTATGAAACCAACTCGTAAATTGTCGGTACAAGATGTGAAAGAGATGATGCGCGATCATTATGAAGGAACACCTCTTGATATCACAAATGATTTTGGCGCCGGTCCGTATAAGATGCCTTACCGCTTGTCGCCTCTAACATTCAAGGTGGATGATAAAGAGTACTTCAACGAACGCCCGATCTCGACTCAACAAAGTGGCTTCGTCTTTGTGTCGCAGATGCGTTCATTTAAGCCGGATGCTATTGGTGGCGTGCTTTGGTTTGGTCTTGATGACGCCAACATGACAGCCTTTACACCGGTTTACTGTTGTACAACTAAAGCACCGACTTGTTATACCCGTGTAGATGGAGCCGACTATATCACTTTCTCATGGAACTCAGCCTTTTGGATTTACAACTGGGTTGCAAACATGGTTTATCCACGTTACGACTTGATGATTAATGATGTACGCGCTACTCAGAAAGAGTTGGAAACGACCTTCTTTAATGCCCAAGCCGGTATTGAAGAGACTGCCGAGAAACTCTTGTTGAAGGATAAAGCAGCAGCGGTTGAGTTCTTGACCAACTACACCGGAATGACGGCACAAAATGCTTTCGATAAATGGAAGAATCTAGGTACTTTCTTGATCGTGAAGTATAATGACGGAGTGACTAAACGAGTAAAAGACGGTAAGTTCGAACGTAACTCCATCGGTCAACCTGCAGGCGTGATTCGTCAAGGTTATCCAAAACCTTTCCTTGAAGAATATACCAAGCAAACAGGGGATCGTTATTTGGTAAAATAAATCTCATATCGTTTATCGTTCAAACGTCTGTTCTTGAATCTGAGAAGTGTATTCAAGGGCAGACGTTTCTGTTTATCGGCCTCTAGTCGGCGAATATTTTATTTAAATGAATAGGATTTGTAAACTTATTGCTTTACATTTGTCTGACTAAAATAGATAAAGAAGCATTAACCTAAAAAAGACTGTTATAATGGAAAATAGCGAACTCATCAAACAGGTGACTGAGAAAGCTGAAAAGTGGCTTTCACCTGCCTATAACGCTGAAACTCAAGCTGAGGTTAAACGCCTATTAGCGAACGAAGATAAAACGGAGTTAATCGAAGCTTTTTATAAAGACTTGGAATTTGGTACAGGCGGTTTACGCGGTATCATGGGCGTAGGTAGTAACCGAATGAATATATATACTGTTGGTGCAGCGACACAAGGATTGTCAAATTACTTGAATAAAAATTTCAAAGAATTATCTCAAATCTCAGTAGTGGTTGGCCACGACTGTCGTAACAACAGCCGTTTGTTCGCTGAGATTTCAGCGAATATCTTTTCGGCCAATGGCATTAAAGTTTATCTTTTCGAAGATATGCGTCCGACACCGGAAATGTCGTTTGCGATCCGTCACTTAGGTTGCCAGAGTGGTATTATCTTGACGGCTTCACACAATCCGAAAGAATACAACGGTTATAAAGCCTATTGGGACGATGGTGCACAAGTATTGGCTCCACACGATAAAGGAATTATTGATGAAGTAAATAAGATCTCATCGGCTGCCGACATCAAGTTTGAAGGTCGTCCGGAGTTGATTCAGATGGTCGGTGAGGATATTGATAAGATATACTTGGATCAAGTGAAGACCATCTCGATCGAACCCGAAGCCATTGCCCGTCATAAAGATATGAAGATTGTCTATACGCCGATTCACGGTACCGGAATGATCCTTATTCCTCGTGCCTTGAAGATGTGGGGTTTCGACAATGTACATACTGTACCCGAACAGATGGTGAAAGACGGCAACTTCTCGACGGTCGTTTCACCAAACCCGGAAAATGCAGAAGCGCTTTCGATGGCCATCAACTTGGCTAAAGAGATTGATGCGGATATGGTTATGGCTTCCGATCCTGATGCCGATCGCATCGGTATCGCTTGTAAAGACGATAACGGCGAATGGGTTTTGATCAATGGTAACCAGACTTGCTTGATGTATTTGTATTACATCATCACTCAATATACGAAGTTAGGTAAGATGACCGGCAAGGAGTTTGTGGTGAAGACCATTGTGACGACTGAGCTGATCAAGAAGATTGCCGATAAGAACCGGATTGAGATGATCGACTGTTACACCGGTTTCAAATGGATTGCTCGTGAGATTCGCATTCGCGAAGGTGAGAAGATCTATATCGGTGGAGGCGAAGAGAGCTTCGGATTCTTGGCTGAAGATTTCGTACGCGATAAAGACTCTGTATCGGCTTGTTGTTTGATCGCAGAGATCGCGGCTTGGGCAAAAGATAATGGCAAGAGCTTATACCAATTGCTTTTAGATATCTATTTGGAATATGGTTTCTCGAAAGAGTACACTGTGAACGTGGTTAAGCCGGGTAAGAGTGGTGCTGAAGAGATCAAAGCCATGATGGACAACTTCCGTTCTAATCCTCCGAAAGATCTTGGCGGTTCGAAGGTGGTTGCGATTAAAGACTATTTGAGCTTGAAGCAGACCGACGATAAAGGCCAAGTGATCGATCTTGACATGCCGGATATCTCAAATGTTCTTCAGTTCTTCACTGAAGATGGCGACAAGGTGTCGGTACGTCCTTCGGGAACTGAGCCTAAGATCAAGTTCTATATGGAAGTGAAAGGTGAGATGGGTTGTCGTAACTGTTATGCTTCTGCAGAAGCGGCAGCGATGGACAAGATCGCAGCGATCCGTACTTCTCTACACATTTAGTCTATTCGACTCTTTTCTGATCTTGATCGGTCGGTGAGACACGTGATCGATGGATCAGAGAATCGTTTGATGAAATAAATGAATTATTCAAAAGCCTTTGCCCGATCTTTAAGAGAAGATCTTGGCGGGGCTTTTGTTTTTGGCAACGATTATATCAGTTCGTGATCTTTATGCGACTACGGAATATCGATTTATTAAAAGGACTACTCATCTTATTGGTGATAGTGGGGCATGTTGTTCGTGAGGAGATGAGTCACTCTCTTCTTCGAACCTTTATCTATAGTTTTCACATGCCACTCTTTGTGGCCATCAGTGGATTCCTTTATCATCTCTCGCCCGATAGTCGTGTGGTGGACTTAATGAAGAAATATACCG
>JBKEDO010000112.1:0-12072 GCA_047975405.1 Bacteroides sp. | reverse complement strand
AGGCTCAGAAAGAGATAATTCTTTAAACGTCATAAATTAGTTGTGGCCGTACGAAACAGCCTAATGTAAATATTAGCCATTATTTTCTCCAAACAAGAAGCTAATTTTGAGATCTGTTACGATGAACGTCCAACTAACGGGGGAAGCAAGCAGAACAAAGCATTGTTGAGAAAGAGTCAAGACGAACTTTATTGTTTAAAGCGCAAAGGTACGACAATTATTTGAATTATTGGATATTTTGCGAAAATAATAAAGAAAATGAAAGTTAGTTTCAACTCTTTTCTAAAAAAAGAATCAGGATTTAGCATTTACCTAAATCCCGAAACTCGATGATTATTCATCTCATGTTTTAAACACTATCGCACTATCATTCGGTGACCAAAATCTTTTCACCTTCTTTCATATTCATAACAATCGTACCATTTTGCATCTGTATCGGCTCATGGTCTACTTGAACTCGTTCCGAAGCAAAAGGATTTTTCAGTTTAAGAATTCCTCCTTTTTCCGAATAAATCTCGACAGATTTAGTTCTTCCATTTTCACGTTTCGCGGTTACCAGAAAAGCCCCAACGGCCCTTAGTTTATCAAAAGAGACCCTTTCCCATGAAACTGGAATTGCAGGGAAAATTTGTATAACTCCCGTGTGACTTTGCATCAACATTTCGTGTATTCCCGATGCAAAGGCATAATTACCTTCCAAAGTGAACGGACGATAGGTGAATTCCGATTTTCCGGATTTACTTTGATCACCGTTTGCGTGAAAAGTATTACGTAAACAAAAACAAGTAGCAAAATCACGCAAAGCGGAGGCTGCCCCCTCTCCATTAAACGCACGAGCTTGAATATTCCCCAACCAACTATACGAATAGCCGCACCAAGCCTTTGGCCCAACCCTAAGCAAATTATCGATAGTTGCTTTAATGATTTTCTGATCAGCCTCACCATTACTCCAATCGATCAATCCCAACGGATGAAACGCCATTAAATGAGAAAAATGGCGATGAGAATTGGTGTAATTACAATCCTTTGCAAAAGCCAATCCTCCTTTATCGTCAAGCGTATAAGGAGGCAACTCACTTTGCAACTGTTTCCAATGCGCCTCTTCCTGAACCTTTCCGAGTGCTCCGGCCATTTCCGCCGCAGCTTTAAAAGCAAAGTTTACTAGCCCCAAGTCATAATTGGTATAAGTTTTAAACCAAGCCTGAACACTATTATCAAAAATCTCAGGGCTTGAAGATAAAGGCAACATACGCTGTCCCTCCTTTAGTTCAGTCAACTCCTCAAGATGCGTTGCAACATCCTTTACATAGGGATATCCTTTTTCTTTTAAAAAGACATCATCAGCCGAATACTTCCAATGCAAATAAAAATGTTGAGCCAACCAAGCAGAAACCGTAGGAGAAAAAGCATATTGAATCCATCCCCCCATAGGTTCACCAGTCAAAGTAGCCACCCCTGGCACATTCAAACCATTAGTTCCATAAAATGCTTTCGTATATTTTTTGTTAGACTCACGTTGATTCCAAAGCGTATATAAATAGCCGTACCCTTCTTCCAATCTATTCCCTGCGTAAGTCGGCCAAGCACTTAGTTGCGTGTTTAAGTCGTGATGATAATCACCTTTCCAAGGAGGTAACTTGCCATTATCGGCAGTCCAGACCGACTGCAAAGAAATTGGATAAGAATCTTCACGAGTCGACGCATCAAACTTATACATCTCGTTATAATATTGTTTTTGCAATATTGCGTCCGGTAAAGAGACCGACGATTTTGACCAATAAAGGTTCCACCAATCCAGATGAGTCCTATAACCCACCTCTAGCCCCTTCTCAAACTGACGATCAACAAAATCTTCTGCATTTCCTTTACCCAGAGAAGATGTAATAGACCAAACGCCAACGACACGTCGTCCTTTTCTTTCCCATCGAACAGCCACATCATAATAAAAATCACCCCAACCCTTTTGATGATAGACAATTTTATTTGCATTTTGAGTCACCCTCCCCTGCTTATATCCTAACCTTTTAAGAGACAATCCCGTTACCGGATCATTATTAACCTGGTCATCCGAGGTGTTGTATACCGGAGGAACAATAACAGGGGTGAACGACTTGTCGACATCAGAAAAGACAAACCAACCTATCGGTTGCTTGGCATGTACAAACGTCTGCATTGAAGCTCCGCTTTTCCATTTAACCTCACATAAAGCATTATTCAAGTACAAATGCACTTTTTCTATCTCCCCCATTTTAGTCAAATTAAACTCCAAACCGGCACCTGGAATTTTTGAAGGAGCAGGATCTCGATCATAAGGCACATCAAACGTCTTTTGAACGATTTGATACTTCTTTTTTAAAACTTGACTTTTCACCCAGCCAAAATTAAAATATTCTCCCCAAATATTTTCGGTAGGGCGAAGATCCCAAAGATCAACACGATCAAGTGAAAAGCGAAGTGACGAATCTTTTTGCCAGACCAAAGCTCCGATGGTAGCATTTCCCAAAGGTATACCCTCATCCCAAGTTTTTGACAGGTCCTTAAACACCAAATCGTTTTCCGAAGCACGAACAGGAAAGTCTCCCGACAAACGACAAGCATAAAACGCTGTTAAAAGAAAGCTGACCTGCAATAATGATAATAATAATAATAGCTTTCGTTTCATCATATTTTAATTTTTTGATTTCTTTGATTTTATATATTAACGACCAAGACCATGATATCAATCAGTGACTGACTCAAGACGTTGACTCAAAGATACAATAAACTACCGAGTCCCAAAACATTCGATTCATAAATACAGCTAAGGGGGATTGCCCCCCCTTAAACTCTCTTCCTAAAAGAACTTTTTAACTCAGTCAAACCTAACCCCTATATTAATTAATATAGTAACTTAAAATCCTTTCACTGTTTTAATCATATAATCTTGTGTCGACCCATCAGCAGCCTTCACACGGTATTTTCTATCAGCAGAAAAGTCACCCGGTGCACCCAATTTCGGTGCCCCATCCAATGGAATAACAATTGCCGCATCAGAGATCGTTGTATAAACCCACAGCTGCTTCAAGCCATCCGCAGCAATCAACTTCTTAAACCTCTCATAAAGCATCGCTTTCGTCACAGATCCCGTAGCCCCAGCTTTCTGAACAGAATTCAAAGAGTGTGTGATCGACGTGCTGAAACAAGGGATTCCGTCGACATCCGATTTAGTTGTTGTTTTACTAAAGACCACCTCACAAACCCTTCCAAGTTGAATTTCCTCATTAGGAGTTCCCTTTTTGATAGTATCATTATATAAGAATCGATACGTATAGTTCACCGCCGTCATCTCCTTGCTCGAAGAGTTAGTCAACTGGTCTAGTCCGCTATACAAACAACTTGTACAAAGCGAGAGACAACCGACCAACATCATCATTAATTTAAATATATTTTTCATAATTATCTCTATTTATTTAATTAATAAGTTATTACTCCCATCCCGGATTTTGGATTACCCCCGATTGCAAGCGGAATTTTTCATTGATAGGCAACAAATAACGTTTTCCGGTAAACCGCGCCTCACCTACAGGATTATTATCTTCAAAGAACGTATAAGATGCTCCATCTCTAGAGATCCGAATACCTCGCAGTGTGCCCTGTAACTCGGGAATAAGAAAACCAGTGTTGACATACTCCCCATTCTTAAGGCCACCAGATTTACGCATACCCCAACGCAGTAAAGACCAATAACGATCATTATTCTCGTAAACCATCTCCACATTTCTTTCCCGTTTATAAGCCTTAAACAAGTCATCGTTCCAATCGTTACCCGATTTTCCTGCCAGATACTCCGTCACTTTAGATGGATCAAATCCACCATGTTTGACCATAGTCACCGCCATATATTTTCTAGCATTTGCAAAATCGCCTTTCATCAAATAGGCTTCAGCCAGATTCAAGTATGCCTCGCCATAACGCAATACCGAATAACAGAAGTCCAATTTTTGTGCTCCCGGATCTTGTAAGCTGATAATCTGGTCATAATGATACTTCACCATAGCATATCCGGTCGAAGAGTTATAGTTTTCGGTATTACCAGCCTTATATCCATACTCTTGTTCCGATCCTTCATTAATTTTACTATTGGCATTACTGCAATTACCATCTCTTCTGAAGAACACACGGACTTGATCATTAAAATACATACAACTATCATACAACACTGTTGCATAAAACCGTTGATCTCTCTTCTTCGTATCACTAAAATACATCTTCTGATCTACATTTTTGCCCGTATTAATATACGATGCATCTTGCCAGAATTTCACGCTACCATCAATATCAGCCACCAAATAATCGTCCACCAAGTCTTGAGTTGGCCAAGCTCCACCATCCATACCCCAGAAATTCATCGTTACATTGATCGGGAAATGTTGTTGCGCATAAGCAGAAAACTTGCCAGTACTCCATAAACCTTGGTACTGCATTGGAACATCCATTAACGAACTGTTCACCTTCGACCGTTCACGTGTCAAAATCAATTCACTTGAAGCGATTGCCGTTTCGTACGAACGGAACATATCCCAATACGAAGACAACTGACTACCAACATCGGTCAATCCCATGGCCGTACCCACAGCAATTGTTTTATCATAATAAGCACTTGTGCTTACTCCACCATCAACATATGCCGCAGCTTGTAGGGCTACACGCATCAGCAATGCACGGGCCGCAGCTTGAGTTGCTCTTCCGCGCTGAGCCGTTTCGGGCAATTCCTTTGTAGCATCTTCCAAATCTTTGATTATAAAGTCGTACGTCTCTTTGGCTGTTGCTCTAGGAATCTGCAAATCATCTTCTTCCGAATAAATCCGATCGATCAATTGTAATCCTCCATACTGCTTAGCATACACAAAATAATGAGCTGCTCTTAAAAAATGCAACTCGCCCCTCGCTCTCATTTTAAAATCGGCCGATAACACCGTGCTAGCTTGTATTTTCTCCATAGCTGTATGGATACGCCACAATATCGAATAATTCAGCCAACCATAATTATCCGATTTCGTCATATTTTCAGCACGATCACCCGACCAATAAGCACTCCATAGTGTGCCAACCATCACATTCTTCGTCGAACCCTCGGCACGGCAAGAATACTGATGAGCATAAGCCGACAACCAAGCATCTGTTCCCAATACATCCGCATATATCTGATAGATGAATCCGGTAGACAAATTTTCATTGCCCCACGTTTGTTCCTCCGTAATCTTATCAAAAGGCTTTGTATCCAGAAAGTCGGTACAAGAGGCTAAGCCCAAGCCTAACAAAATAATATATAATAACTGTTTTTTCATATCTTTTTCGTATTAGTTAAAAGCCTATTTGGAAACCAATAGAATACGTTCTCATCATTGGATAAGAATATCCATCGAAATTATTCGCTTCAGGATCGCCATACTTCACCGATGGTCCAAAAGCCAATAAGTTAACCCCTGAAGCAAACACAGTAAAGTTCTTCACCCAATCGATTCTTCTTAGTAGCGACTGTTTGAAATCGTACGAGATCGTCAATGACTTTAATCGCACATACGTACTATTGACTGCCCAAAAGTCGGATGAAGCATAATTATTATTGTTGTTCATACTCAGATTACCCGCTCTCGGGAACGTAGAATCTTGATTATCAGGACGCCAAAAGTCAAGCTGATAAGCAAAGTCCAACCGTCGTTCACCTTCTTTAGCCATCGCAAAATCATTCATATACGTCTGTCGTGGTCCGGTACCTTGAATATTCGCTTGTAAGCCAATTCCTTTCCATTCCAAGGCAATATCTACACCATAAACGAAGCTCGGACTTGCATTATGACCATAACGATATTGATCCTGCCCGTCAATCTTACCATCCCCATTCACATCCTTATACCTCAAATCACCCGGTCGCAAATCTCTGGATGTTTCACGTTTAGGATTGTTCAAAATTTCCTCAGGAGTGTCATAATGTTTTGCTCCGATATATCCAGTTCCAACATAGTGCATATTCTCGCCCTGTTTACGAATACGAGGGTTTACCAATGTCAAACTATCTTCATTCGTCTTGGCATTAATCGCCTTATAATAGGTAAAGTTCACTCCCACAGAATACTTCAAATCACCTACCTTATCGGAATATTTCAGACTGCCATCTATCCCCTCATTCCTATCTTCAGCATCAGAAACCTCCAAAGGCAATTTATATCCAATCGGGGCAGTATATCTATAATTATTTTCCGACAAAAAGCCTTTCGTCTTCTCAAAGAACCAGTCCAATGTACCTTCTAACTTACTATCCAAGGCCGTAAAGTCGAAACCTATATCATATTTTTTACGGGTATACCAAGTCATATTCACACTAGGTGTAGGTCCAGGCGTCACCGTGTTGACTAATTTACCATCGACTACATAAGCATTAGAATTATAGTTGTAAGTTGCCAGATAAGCATAATCTGCATGTTTAGCTCCATTAACCCCAATCTCTCCATACGATCCACGCAACTTCAAATAATCGACAATTTTACTTTCCTTGATTTTAGTAAAAAATCCCTCTTCAGAAATAGCCCATCCCAAAGAAACTGATGGAAAAAAGCCAAAACGCTTTTTCGAAGGAAAATCGTCCGATCCATCGTAACGTCCGGCAAACTCAACGATGTATTGATTTTTATAATCATAATGCAAACGTCCGACATATCCCATTGAAGCTTGTTCACCTTCTCCATTAGAAGCAGTCACACTTGCAGCATCCCCCTTTTGGATTTGCTTAATCGCTGTAGTATAAAATGTATTTGATCCGGCCGATAAGTCATTACCCTTATAATATTGACGAGTATGAACCAAAGTAGCCTGTACATTATGCACCTCTCTAAACGTATTTTTATAATCCACTCTAAAATTCCAGTCGTATCGACTATTCTGATAAGAAGAACGTGAAATACGAATGTTCGAAGGATTATCAACCGTTGCATTTCCATTATCATCGTAGTACGTTGCCGTTTCAAACCATCCCACCTTATCCTGAGATTCTACATTATAATTGCCGTCAAATCCAACACTTAATCCTTTCACCCAAGGAAGATCCCAATTAACCTTAGCCGCTACTTGATTGTAGACTGTACGAATTTTCGTATATCCCGGTCCATCAAGAATCAACATCGGGTTATCAAATTGATTCGACAATGTTCCATCAGTATTATAAGGTTTTTCAAAAGGTGTGCGATCTCTCATCCTAGAATAGATTGTCCATGCTCCTTGGTCCGGATATTTTTCGTCTGTCATCGTTCCATTAATATTCAGTCCCATGCTTAATCCGATCTTATCGAAATGAGTATTAACATTCGAACGATAATTGTAACGATCGAGGTTCAACACATCAGTAATATAAATACCCCCTTGCTTCAAGTAGTTTAAACTACCAAAGAAATTTAGTTTATTCGTTCCGCCATTTAAAGACAGTGTGTGTTCATTTTGTGGAGCAGAGTTACGCATACAAATCTTTTCCCAATTGGTATATTGATCGAGATTATTCTTGATTTCGATCATTTCATCAGGATTTTTAAACGAGTTGACGCCGTATCCCAAACCTTGATTCAAATGATTAATAGCATAAGCATAATCATACGCATTCATGCGTTTAGTCGGGTAAGACAACTGGTTAAATCCGAAGTTACTTTGATAGTTCACACTCAAATCGCCTGCTTCACCTTGATTGGTGGTCACCAAAACAACACCGTTACCTGCATTCATACCATACACCGCTGTCGATGCCGCATCCTTCAAGATGGTAGTCGACTTAATATCAGCTTTATTCAAGCTCAAAAAGCGCGATTTAGTGGCCACAAAGCCATCAATAACATAAAGTGGTTCACCATTACCACGAATCGAAACCGAAGCTCCATTCTGTCCAGGTTCGGCCGAGCCCTGCTGCACAATGACGCCGGCAATGCGACCTTGAAGAGCAGAGGTCATGTCATTGTAAGGCACAGCCTTAATAGACTTCGTATCCATGGACGAAATTGAAGCTGAATTTTTACGGATACTAGTGGTACCATAACCCACTACCACAACCTCATCGAGAGTTTTCGTATCCACTTCCAACACGATTTGAATCGGCTTGGTACTATCAACGACATACTCAAACGGCTTGTATCCAATATAAGAGACAACCAATATTGATTTCTTGGAACATTTCAGAGTGAAATTACCATCCAAATCTGTAATCACCCCATTGGTCGTTCCTTTAACCATGATATTTGCTCCAATAATGGGTTCCCCATCGGTACCCTTAACTTTCCCTTTAATAAGGAGAAGTTGCTGTATCACAGAGTTGCCCTCCATTGTTTCATACAACAAACCTACACTTGCACTCGTTTCAGCTTGCATAGCTCCCCCAAAGCAAGAGAACACAGATACAAGCATTAAACAAGTTTTTCGAAAAGAAAAACGCCTTTTGCTTTTAAGTTTATTCATAGTTTTATGATTTTAATTAACACAACAAAACTACTTTATTTTAAATAAGGAAAGGCAGGTTTATAGGGAACAAGGTATAACAAATCGGCACCTTTTTTATATTTAATTAAATAAAATGGTATAAAACAAGACAAACAAGCAATAAAACATTATAATAAATTTAAAATCGCACAAGTTTAGTTTAACAAAATGAAATAACATTACTCACAAGGTTCGAAAAACCAAAGTTATTAGAAGGAGGGTCCAATACCCTGCGTGGATAATTAATTATTCTGCGTGAATAATTCCATATCCTGCGTGGATATCGAATTATCCACGCAAGATAAATCATCGCCCTCCAAGGTTTTCGGCACCACACGAATACGGGCACCACCACTACGATAAGCACATTAACACTGCAATCACTGCAATCACTTTCTTAATGATCCCCTACATCATCCTTTTCGTTATTCTTTTCGTTATCTTACCCATTATCGCCTACATTATCACCTGCATCATCACCAGCATCATCACCAGCATCATCCCCTACATCATCCTTTTCATGCCCCTCTACATCATTCGTTCCCGCGAACATCAACTCCCCCTGTTCGATTTCCGAAAACTCATCGAGCCAATTCGCCTCCACCTTCTTCGACCGTGCAGCCGGTGAACCCTGTCCCATCTTTCCATCCGGATGCGCCTCGCTGAACGGCACATAACGCCCATTGCTCAAGTTATAACAGAAGGTCACATCCCCTTTCTTACCCAGATGCTTAAACTTCACCTTGTCGACATAGAGATGCACCACCCCTAGCGCATCATCACGGTCGACCACCAACCCATAGTCCGCCTTATTAAAGAAGTCGGCCGACCCACTGATATCGTACATTTCCGGACGATGCGACTTACCCGTCAAGGCATCACGATACATCTTCTTCGGGTGCGCCACCAAGATGATGAGACAGTTGTAACGCTGCGCAAAACGCGTCAGGCGATTCAGGAACGACGAGAGATACTGCGTCTCAGTCTGTCCCGGTCGCGCATTATGATCGAAGCGGTTGAGCGGGTCGAGCACAAAGACACTACACTCCCGACGCACCACCAGCTCGCGACACTTATTCAACACCACATCCGGCGTCGCCTCACCATCCGGACAGATATGCGTCACGTTGCGCGTCAAGAAGTTCACGACCTGATCGTAACGCCCCTGATTCATGTCACTGCTCGGCTGAAACTGACAACCCGTGAGCTTCTCGGCCAACTTCCGCAAGTGATAGACAATCGGGACATTCTCCGGACTGAAGAAACCGATCTTCCAACCGTGACGGAGGCAGAGCCGAAGCACCAACTCATCGACCCACTCCGACTTGCCACAGTTCGGGATACCCGTCACGATGGCCAGTCGCCGACGCTCATACGTACAAATCTCGTCCATCTCACTCCATCCCGTCTCGGCACCACGCGAGAAACCATTCTCGAACAACGCCCGCAAATCGCTCTTCAGATCGCTCGCCGTACACGCCCCCACAAGCGGCACCTCCTTGGCCTGCTCCATGACGATACGCAGACTCTCCGCACCGAACTTCTGCAAATGCTCATTCGCATCCTTACACCCCTCACCATAAGTCGCCACCCGACAACGCTCCGGTCCAAAGTACGTCAGTAGGTTCTCACGCAACGCCAGTCCCGCCTCGTCAGTATCCGACGCCACGATCACCGTCCGCAGTCGCCCGAAGTGCGACTCTCGAAACCGATCGAGGTACGTCAGTCCCGCATTGGCACCGGCGGGTACCGAGATGACCGCCGAGAAGCCCACGGTAAGAAGCGACAGCGCATCGATCTCCCCTTCGGTGACATAGATCTGTTCCGCATCACGCACACTGTCGATGTTATACGGGATCAGCTCCGCCCCCTGCACCATCTTGAAATGCTTGCTCCCACTCCGGAACTTCGTGTTCACCAACCGCTCATTCTCGAAATAGTTGAAACAGACACACCGCTCACGCTTCTCCGATTGAGGCATCCATTCCTCCTGCTCCGTGATCTTCATCCGTCGGATCACCTCCTGCGAGAGACAACGTTCCTCGACCAGCCACCGCTCCAACCGTTCGGAGATCGATAACTTCGTGACGTCGAACACCGGTCGCCTGAAGTGCTGCGGCACCTCCTTCCGACGTGATTGTTGTTGCCGCTCCCGCCGCCGATCCTCCTCCTCGTCATCGGGCACCACGAAGGTCACCCCACAATGAAAACAGTGGCACACCCCTTTGTCGATGTCGACCAACAACGAACGGTCGCGCTTGTTGCGGCGGGTCGACCGACAACGTTCGCAATAGGTTTTTACTCTTCCTGCCGAATGTCCCCGCAAATCGACATTATACTTTCTGAAATTTCTCATGGTCGTATTTCATTTAAGATTAAAATCAAGGTTAAGTTTAAGATCAAGGTTAAGATCAAGTTTAAGATTAAAATCAAGATCTGGGTTAAGATCAAGGTTAAGATCAGGTTTAAGATCAAGACTAAGGTTAAGTTTAAGATCAAGATCAGGTCATATGGCTTTATCAGATCATAAAGCTTTATCAGGTCATCGCCAATACAGTCGCCGTTCGTCCCACACCGACTCACGAGAGGGACGAGGAGGCGCATCGGGAGGAATCACATTTCCGCAATAAGTGCGGCAACCGTCGATCAACTCTTCAAACCGATAAGGATTCTCTTCCCAACGGCGTTGCTCCTCACGATCGAGTTCCACCGCAACTTTCTTACACGTGGGACTCCCTTCACGCATGAAATTGGCGAAGTAGTACTTCACATCCGAAGGAGATTTCAACCCCACATCCGTACCCAGCAATCGCACGTGACGTTTAAAAGCCTCGACGATAAACGCCTTATCTTTGATAAACCGCTCGTTCAATCCCGAATGCACCGCCATCATTTTTTGGTAACCCTCCGGGGAAAGAATCTCATCAAGCATCGACTCCCATGAGGAAGAGCCGGAAGAAGTCACCGGCTTTTCTTGATGCTTTCTTTTTCTTTTTATCTCTCTCTCTTTATATAAAGAGATACTACTGTTACTAAAGCGCGCGCGTACGCGGGAGGACAAATTTCTATCTTTCAGCGTGTTACAGGTTCGAAGTTCCATTCGATTAACATTTCGATTAACACTCCGATTAACAAGTGCGTTAACAGTGGCGTTAACAGTGGCGTTAACAGCTGCGTTAACAGCTGCGTTAACAGCTGCGTTATCAGTGACGTTATCAGCTGCATTATCAGTGACGTTATCAGTGACGTTTTCAGTGGCGTTGTCAGTTCGGTCGACGACTTCATTCCCATCCCTGTCCGCATCGCCATTTACAGCCCCACAATCGTCCGTCCGAACAGTCAGATCGTTGCCACCCCTTATCAGATCATTACCACCCCTTGTCAGATTGTTGCCACCCCTTGAATCCCCCATAAAAGAGCGTTCATTCCAACGAGCCGTCTCTTCCACTACCTTCACCGCAAACCGATTGTCGGTAAACAAGAACAAGTCGAAGTCGCGCACAATATGTATAAGATACGAATAGTTCACCCGGCACAAGCCCGCCAGCCAATGCAAGATGCCAAACGACGCCGAACGGT
>JBKEDO010000061.1:0-52828 GCA_047975405.1 Bacteroides sp. | reverse complement strand
TTCGTTTTCCAGATAAGAACTTGGGGTACACCCGTAATATTTCTTGAATGCGGTACTGAAGTATTTCGCATTGGGATACCCCGTTAGATAGGCTATTTCGCCAATGGAATATTTTTGTTCGCAGATCAATCGGGCGGCTTTTTTCATTTTTAAATCGCGAATAAACTCTTGCGGATTTTGTCCGGTAAGCGATTTAATCTTTTTGTAGAACACCGAACGGCTCATGGCCATCTCTAAGGCTAAGGTGTCGATAGAAAATTCTTCGTTCGACATTTGATCTTCAATATACTCTACAATTCTCGACATGAACTTTTTATCCATCTCGCTGATGAGGTTTGACTCGTCGGTAAAGGCGGACTTATCAATATACTTTTTGCGAAAGAGGGTTCTGTTTTTCAGAATGGCTTGTATCTTGCTATCGAGCACCGATAAGTCGAATGGCTTGGTGATGTAATCATCGGCTCCGGCATTAAATCCTTCGATGATATTCTCTCGTTCGGCCAATGAGGTGAGAAGGATAACGGGGATGTGACAGGTCTCGATGTTTGTCTTTAACTCTTTGCACAATTCAAGCCCGGACATCTCGGGCATGAGGATGTCCGAAAGAACAAAATCGGGTGAGTTCTTCTTGATGCTTTCGAGTGCAAGGACTCCGTTCGGCGCTTCTGTGATGGCATAATGTTTTTGCAAATATCGGGATAGATAGTTTCTCAGTTCTTCGTTATCCTCAACGAGCAAGAGTTTGATTTTATGTTTCTCACTCTCTTCTTGGTGGTTGACAAGGTGTAGATCGGGGATTTCTTTTTCTATGATCTCTGAACTCTGATAAGCCGATTTGTTGAGGGGGATGGTAATGTGAAAAGAGGTACCGACTCCTTCATGACTGGAGAATGAGATGTGTCCTTTGTGTAGTAGAACCATACGTTTGGTGAGGAGCAGACCGATTCCACTTCCTGTTTCATTGGAATTGGCGGCATTCTCTGCCCGATAGAAGCGGTTGAATAACTTTTTCTGCGCTTTCATAGGAATACCTATTCCGTCGTCTGTAATGGTCAGATCGAGATTGTTTTGTTGGTATGCCACTCTGACTACTATATTCCCATATTGATGGGTGTATTTAATGGCATTCGAAATGAGATTGTCTAAGATGATGGTTAGCTTTCGACGATCGAGCCATCCTTGATGTTCTTCTTCGGGTTGCTCAATCGATAACTTGATCTGTTTCTCTTTGGCTAACAACTGGAAGTTGCTGATGCAACCTTCGATAAATGTGTGGATCTGCGTCTCTTCTATTTGCAGGCTCATGGCTTCTCGTTCGATCTTTTGGAAGTCGAGTAATTGTGAAACCATATTAAGTAGCTTTTCGATGTTCTTCTTAGCCAATTTTAAGGCTAGTGATCCGTTCTCCGAGAGTTCTTCTTGTTCGATCTCGTTGAGCGGTGCTTTGATCAAGGTAAGCGGGGTACGAATATCGTGTGCAATATTGACAAAGAAGCGTATCTTCTGATCAGAGTCTTTGGCTTCTAAACGGTCTTTATAGATTCTCATGATGAAATAGCTCACCACTCCCAAGAGGATGACATAAAGTAATATGGCCCATTGGGTGGCCCAAAAAGGAGGAGCGATAACTAGATCTATTTGGCGAACGGTCGACAAATTGGGGTTGTCGGCGCGGTAGGCTTTGACGATGAAGGTGTAGGAGCCGGGAGTGATATTGGTATAGGTTGCTTTATGTTCTTTTGATGGCACCGACCATTGTTCATCGAATCCGTCTAATTTCCAGGTGTATAGGATCTGGGAATTGTTGAAGTATGAGACATTAATGAAATCGAAGGTGAACGAGTGTTGTTTGTGCGACAACTTGATTTGAGCTGTCTGATCAATGGTCTGTTTTAACGGAGAATGTGGAGTGTTGGGCGTAATATTGCTGTAAAAAAGAGAGAACGATTCGAATTTCAAATTGAACGACTCGTTCTTCTTCTCGTCGTATTTCTCTGGATTGATTTCTATCGCCCCCGAAGGTGTACCAAATAGGATATTTCCATTGTCGCGTTTGGTATAAGCCAAGAAATTGAAGGAGTTGTTGGGTAATCCGTCTATCTCATAGAAGATCTCAAATTGCGATTTGGCGGGAATAAAACAGTTCATTCCGTATTCGGTACTGATCCATAAACGCCCTAGCTGATCGAATTGAATGCCACAAACATTATTGGACGATAATCCGTCTTTGGTAGTGTAGTGTTTAATTGAACTTTGATTGATTGAATAGCGATAAATACCGTCACCTTCGGTCGAAATCCAAACGGTGTTTCTATCGTTTGGGTCTAGGCTGATGCTGTTGATGAACGGATAGGAGTGGAGAGGCTTATCGCCTTTCATTTGTTTAAGGTTCAGAAAATGGTTACCCCCGGTCTTCATGTTGAAGAAGATGAGCCCGTGATTGGTGGCTAGTAATAGTGAATCGGCGTTGTAGCGGATGATCTTATTGATCCCTTTGATATTGTACTCTTTAAATGTTTTACTTTTAGGATTATAACAAGTCAGGTTGTTGATGATTCCGCCAAACCACATATTATGGTCTTGATCTTCAAAGATACTGTAAACATAGTTTTTCTTACGGTTAGCTAGCTCTATCGTTTCGACCTTGTTGTGCACCGGATCGATACAGCTCAAGTCGCTGGCATAACCGCCGGCCCATATTTTGTTGTTACGATCTTCATAGAGACATAGAATGACGGAGTGTCCCGTATGATTTTTCTCTAGAAAGTGTTTCCAAGTGTTCGTGCTCTCATTATACATGCTAATGCCTTTATCTGTGCCAAACCATAGGTTTCCTCGGCGGTCTTCAAGTATGGCATTAACTTGATTATTTGTGAGTCCGCTTAGACTATTTTCGGTGTAGGTGTAGACCTTGTCGACTATTTGTTTCTTATTGTAGATAAAGATCCCGGAGGTGTAGGTACAGATCCAAACATGGGTGTTATCATTCAATAGATCGTAGATGCCATTGGCTTTGATTTGGTTTAGTCCTTTTGAGGATTGCGAATATTCCCGTTGCTCTTCGACCGAAAATCGGTTGTATTCGCGTATTCCCGCTCCGTCGGTTCCTACCCATATCTTGTTATTAGTGATGGGGACTATTTTACGTATAGGGAAACCGAGATGAAATGTTGGGGATGAAACCCATTTTTGATTTTCGGTGTTATAGACTTTTAGCCCCTCGGAGAATGTGCCTATCCATAGGTTTTTGCTTAATGGGTCAAAATATAGACTCTGAATTCGACTTTTATTGAGCGAAGTTAAACGAGGTTCTTGCTGTACGGTATAATTGCCCGACGAAGTCTGAAGTAATTTGAAAACACCTTGAGAGGTTCCAACCCACAAATTGTCTTTGTCGGTGGTGATGCAGTATATGGCATAAGTCTTCTTTAGGGGGATGTTCTTTATCGTCAGCTGAGGCGATAAGATATAAATCTTCTTAGTTGTTCCGATAAGAAGATTATTGCCGTTTGTAGCAAACAGAGCGGTAATGGTTTCCGAGGGTTCGTGATTGAATTCTTTCATCAACTTAAAACAATCGCTATTCTCATCGAAATAGTAGATGTTTTTATCACTGAAAGCGTAGATGCTTCCGGTATTATTGCTGATCAACCCCTTAGGAAATTCATTTTCCCGGGTGTCGGTTTGTGGAAGTTCATAGAATTTAAATGAATCACCATTATAGCGTTCGATGCCCGAATGAGTGACGAACCATAGATAACCACTATTGTCTTTCGTTACGGCATAGACTTTTCGATTGCTTAAGCCATCTTTTATGGAGAGCTCCTTGAATAGAGATGCATGTATATCTTGTGAACAAAATGCGAAGCATAAGGTTACGATATAAAAAACGATAAAGTTTTTCATTGTTTTTTCATTTATATGATCGTTACAAAAATAAATAATTTCATCGATTCAAGTTCCTTTTTTATTAAGGTCTATTGGAATAAAACAAAAAAGGAACTTGTTTGGTTAGAAAACAAACCTTTTGCAGTTTCTAATGTCTTACTTTTGCATCTGTTCGTTTATAATTAACAATGATACATATACTTTAATAATCTACTATTAATGAAACAAAGTTTATTTTTATCCGGTTTAATCATGGCGTCGTCTTATTCTGCTGT
This sequence comes from Bacteroides sp., assembly GCA_047975405.1. GTDB lineage: Bacteria > Bacteroidota > Bacteroidia > Bacteroidales > Bacteroidaceae > Bacteroides. The sequence continues at coordinate 48,665 of JBKEDO010000061.1, read as the reverse complement.
TCAAGCTGATGAGGTAGGGCAGGCTCAGAATCCACGTAAGAACGTCTTGTTCATTGCCGTTGACGATTTAAAACCACTTCTGGGCTGTTATGGCGATGGAGTAGCGGTTACGCCTAATATCGATCGTTTGGCTCAGCAAGGATCATTGTTCACTCAAGCTTATTGTCAACAGGCTGTCTCCGGGCCGAGTCGTGCGAGTTTGCTCACTGGTATGGGACCTGACCGCACTAAGGTGTGGGACTTGAAAACTCTTATTCGTGCAAATAATCCTGAGGTGGTTACTCTTCCGGAACATTTCAAAAATAATGGTTATGTGGTGGCGGGTATTGGTAAGATATACGATCCGCGTTCAGTCGATAAACAACAAGATAAACGATCTTGGTCGTTACCTTATATCAGTCAAGAAGATTATTTGAATCCGGAGTTTGGTAAACCGGTGATGGCGCATTATCAGAGTGAAACGACTAAACGTCTATATGAGACTTACCGGGAAGAAGCCCAAGCCAAGGGGTTGAAAAATCGCAAAATAGAGAATTATGTTCAGAAATTCCTAAAACCGTCGACTGAGTGTGTCGATGTGCCGGATGATGCTTATTTGGATGGGGGGACGTTAAAGGGAGCGGTTCGCTTCATTAAGGAGTATAATAGCGATAAACCCTTCTTCTTTGCGGTTGGATTTAAGAAGCCTCATTTGCCTTTTTGTGCACCGGAAAAGTATTGGAAGTTGTACGATAGAAGCAAGATGCCTTTGGCTGAATATCGTAAAAAGGCTGTCGATAGCCCGGATTTTGCCTATCATAATTCCGGAGAATTGAGGAGCTATTCCGATATTCCTCCGTTGGCAAGCTTTTCGGATATTGAAAACCTCCAAATTCCTGATGATAAAGCTCGTGAACTGATTCATGGCTATTATGCTTGTGTCTCATATGTCGATGCTTTGATTGGTGAGTTGGTCGCAACACTACAGCAAAAGGGGGTTAGCCAAAATACAATTATTGTGCTTTGGGGCGATCATGGATGGCATCTTGGTGATCATGGATTATGGAATAAACACTCGAACTTTGAGCAAGCCACTCATGTGCCTTTGTTGATCATTGATCCTTCTGCCAAACCTCAAAAAGTTGAGGCTCCGGTCGGCTTTATCGATATCTATCCTACGCTGTGCGACTTAACCGGTATTGATCAGCCTGCACATCTTGAAGGACAGAGCTTGAGTCATATCATAAAAAATAAAAAAAACAGTAAAGGCATTAAACCTTATGCGGTTAGTCAGTATCCAAGAGTAAAGAAAATGGGATATTCGTTTAGAGATTCCAGATATAGATATACGGTTTGGGTGAAATGGGAGAATAAGCAAACAGATATCAAAACCGTGTATGCAGAAGAACTTTATGACTATGTGAAAGATCCCAATGAAACAGTTAATGTGGCCGGACGGACTGAATATAGTCAAGAACTAGCTCGTATGAAGGGCTATTGGAAGAACTATTGTGAGGAAAACTTTTAAAGCTTAATTTTAGCATATTCATATCATGAAAAGAATGAAAACAGCGTGCGGAATGCTTGCCGCTCTAGGTACAACGGCGATTCCTTTCGCTGACACTTTTGCACAGAATGTCGATCAACCCAACGTCTTAATGATTGTGGTCGACGATTGGGGAGCGCATGACTTATCGTTTGCCGGGTCAAAGTTTTATGAAACTCATCATATTGATCAACTAACGAAAGAATCGACCACTTTCTCACAAGCTTATGTGGCCTATCCTAGAAGCGTCCCTTCGCGTTACTCTCTGATTACGGGGCGTCACTGTGCACGTCCGCAGAAAGGAGCTAAGAGCGACGACCGCAAGGTGGATGCGGAGAGCTATTGTATTGCTCAGCCTTTTAAGGCTGCCGGCTATTCTACATTCATTATTGGCAAATGGCATTTGAGTGATCAAGAGACTGGTCCGGAGGATAAGGGATTTGATATCAATATTGGAGCTGGACATGCCGGAGCTACCGGGTCGTATTTTGCGCCGTTCAATAAAAAAGGTGATAGTAATGCCGACCGATTGATCTATGGAATGGAGGATGCTGCTCCTGGTGAGTATCTTACTGATTATATGGTACGGAAGACGGTCGATTATATTAAGCAAGATCATAAAAATCCGTTTTTTGCGGTTTGTAGTTTCTATGCGGTACATACCCCTTTGCAAGCTAAGCCCGAGATGATTAAAAAGTATCAGATTAAAAAGGAAAAGATGCGATTGAGCGATGATCCTTTGATGAAAGAAGAGGCTGGGTTTGGTAAAACACAACAAGATCACCCTGTATATGCGGCAATGATTGAATCGGTTGACCAAGGTGTTGGTCGTATGGTAGAGGCTTTGAAAGCTAGTGGACAGTATGATAATACGGTGATTGTGATTATCTCTGATCATGGCGGCCTGTCGAATAGAGGGGAGAAATATAGGGAATTGGCAACCACTAATGCACCGTTTAAAGCTGGTAAGGGCCATCTTTATGAGGGGGGACTTCGGGTTCCATTATTGATTCATTTACCTAAACAGAAAAAAGCTGCTGTTAAAGAGGAATGTGTGGTAAGCTATGATTTACTGCCGACTTTGGCCGATTTATGTGAAGCCCCTGTTTCTAAAACGGCACAATTGGACGGGATGAGTTTAAAACCGTTATTGAAAGCTGATCGGAATAAGAGCTTTGGAACGCGCGATTTATTTTGGCACAAGGCAGCTGAACGACCCAATTCAACGGGCGATTATGTTTCGACGGCCGTTCGTTCCGGCGATTATAAATTGATCGATTTCTACCAACAAGGACGTATCGAGTTATATGATTTGAAGAATGATCCGGGTGAGACACATAACTTAAAGGATGAAAAGCCGGAATTGACCGCTCAACTAATGGATAAGATCAAGACCTGGCGTGAAGAGTATAAGGTTTACATGTTTGGTGATAAAATGAAAAAGAGTGAGAAAGGGAATAAGAATAAGGAAAAGAGAAAAAATAAGCATAATAAATTAGAGAATGATTTTTAAAGTTTTGTTTTCGTAGCTGGTTAGAAATAGGTAAAAGGATTGAATGGATAACAAAAGGGTATGTCTGGATGATAGGCATACCTTTTTTAGTCTCAGACTGTTTTGTAAGGCATAAGGTGTTGATTGTCTTTGAAAAAACAGATATGAAACGTTAGTGAATAATATTCAAACCTTTTGGCTTTGGTTTGTTTTTATATTTGTATCAGGTTAAACTATAACGCTTTGAATATATGAAAAACTATTTTTGGATAAGATTTTTTTGTTTGTGTTACTTGACTCTGGTTTCTTGCACGGACTCTGTAAATGGACAGAAGCATTCGCCTTTTACAGATGGAGAAATGCAACGTTTAATGAATTTACCCATTCGTGAGATCGTGGAGAAGTATGGTAATCATCATTTTTATATTGGTACGGCCAATCATGCAAAGCTGATTGGACAATTGTCGACTGAGATTGCTGATCGGGAATTCTCTTACATTACTCCTTCTAATGATTTTAAACAGAGTTACATTCACCCGACTTTCGATCGTTGGCGTTGGGAATATCCTGATGCATATGTTGATCATGCCACTGCGCAGCGACAAGTACTACGCATTCATGGTCCTATAAGCCCTCAATGTTCACCATGGGTCAGAGAGGATGAACGTACTCCGGAGGAGCTGAGCCAGATGTTGGATGAATATATGACAGCCCTTTGTCTGCGATACAACCAGACACCGCAAGTGCTTTGGATGGATGTGGTGAACGAAACGATCTGTCCGGAGAAGGTTAAAGGCGGTGGAGAAGGGTTTAATGATTGTGAACCTGGTGATTGGTTTTCGCCGCGTAAGGGTACTGATAAATGGGAAAACCCATGGACGATTATTGGGTTTGATGAACAGAGTGAGCTTAAAGTTCCTCTTTATATCGATCGAGCGTTTGAACTAGCCAATCAGTATGCTCCAAACTTGAAACAAATCATCAATCAACATGGGCGCTTTGAGGAGATTGTGTGGGAGAAGATGAAAAACTTAGTGAAGTATCTGCGTGAGGTGAAGCATCGGCGGGTGGATGGATTAGGTTGGCAGGCACATATTGATAGCGGATGGGAAAAAATTCCCGGAAACTTAGAGCGACTCGATGCATTCATTAAATGGTGTCATACCAATGCTTTGGAGTTTCATGTCACTGAGATGAATGTTTGGATGAAAGATCCTGCTCATCTTGATGAAGAAGCACAAGCAGATACTTTTGCTGCTGTTCTTAATGTACTGTTGAAGAATAAGGAAAATGGAGTTGTTGGCCTAAATTTCTGGAATGTACGCGATGAAGATACAGCTAACCCGGATTGGAACGGTACGTTGTGGAGAAATGACGGCACTCCGCGAAAGGCTTATTTCCGCATTAAAAAAGAACTGATTAACGCTATTAAAATCTAATGACTATGAATCTTTTAAAAACATCGTTGTTTGCTTGTTTGTGTGCGAATGCTTGTCATGAAGCAATAGCAGCCGAGAATCATCCTAATATTATTCTGATCATGACCGATCAGCAATCATTTAATACGATTAGTGCCTATCGTCAGCTTTATGACGGGGGGTATTCACAGACCCCTAATATTGATCGCTTGGTAAAGGATGGGGTGTCGTTCACACAAACGTATTGTTCTAATCCGGTTTCGGTACCTTCACGGTTCTCATTGTTTACAGGTAAATATGGTGGAGCTTATGGCATTCGTGAGAACCGATGTCGTGGTGTTGAGGAAAATTCTGTTCGTCCGATGCTGGAAACTAACGGCATGGGAAATGTGTTTACTAAAGGTGGGTACGAAACGGTTTATGGCGGAAAGGTGCATTTGCCTTTCTCGGGGCGTGCCGGAAATAGTAAGTTTGCTGCTCCTGCGGGTTATGGATTTCAAACGTATCTTACTAAAGATGAACGTGAGGAATTGAGTCGTGTGACGGCCGACTTTATTGCTCACCGTAAGTCGACCGATAAACCGTTACTTCTTGTTTCATCGTTTTTGAACCCACATGATATTTGTTTGGAAAGCAGTACGAATCTTTCGACGGTTATCAAGGGGGATAAAGCTGATAAGATAAAAACAGTACAGATGCTTCGTGAACGAGCGGCGACTTATGATTCCTTGCTGTTCTATCGAGAAATCGTACCTGATTTGCCTTTTAACTTTGCTCAAACGGTAGGATATCCTGATACGAAACTTACGCGTAAGCGTTTCTTGGATTTTCCGGATTGGTATTGGAAAAAGTATAGGTGGACTTATGCGGAATTGGTGTCGATAGTTGATGCGCATATCGGACGGATATTGGACGCTTTGGATGCCAATCCTGAATTGAAAAAGAATACTATTGTTGTGTTTACATCCGATCATGGTGAGATGCAGGCTGCACATCATAGCGTTACAAAGAGTTTGCCGTATGAGGAGTGCCAACGCGTGCCATTAATCTTTTCCGGTAAAGGCATCCCATTGTATAAGTTTGACGACAGCTTAGTGTGCAATGGTATTGATCTAATGCCGACGTTGTGTGATCTAGCCGGTATAGAGAAACCCGCTGAATTGGATGGGGTCTCTTTGATCGATCGGATAAAAGGAAAGGATATCCCGTTGTACCGTCAGTCCGTTTTTGTAGAATCGGAGTGGTTTGTCTCTCAGATCATGGGACATTATAAATATACTCTTTTTGATAAAGATGGTGATCATGAAGTGCTGATTGATTTATTGAATGATCCTGGTGAGATGAAGAATGTATTGGAATCGTCGGGTGATGCTCAAAAACAGTTGGATTCTTTTCGTCCGGAAATAAAGAAACATATAGAGAATTATCCAACAGCTCTCGTAAAAGCTCCGAAAAAGAAGAAAAAATGAAAATGAAACCTTGAAAAACGGCTTTCAAACCTTGGTCTAAATGAACTAGGATACATTTGGGGCATCATTTTTCGATTTCTATTTTTTATTTTAAAACTAATGACTTATGAAAAGCAAATTTGTCTTTTTGTTATTTTTATCATTTATGAGTCTTTATGCTCATGCCATTAAAGTCGAAGGTACTGTTGTGGATGAGCGGAAAGAGCTTGTGATAGGTGCCACCGTCCAGCTTAAGGGGGCTAGTGGAGTCGGTACGATTACGGATTTCGACGGTAAGTTTTCGTTGAACGTTCCAAATGTTAAGGATGGAATATTGGTGGTGTCTTATGTCGGTTATAAGACTAAGCACGTACCTTTGAAAGGCCGAACAATTCTGACTATTGAGATAGAACCGGATGTTACTGAACTGGATGAGATTGTTGTGGTAGGCTACGGTAGTGTGAGAAAAAGTGATTTGACAGGATCGGTTTCATCGATTAAAACGTCTGATGAAGAGGCAGCAAGGGCGACTTCGTTCGATAAAATGCTTCAAGGCAAAGCTGCGGGTATTACTGTTTCTACGGGTAGTGCAGCTCCTGGTGGATCGGTTAATGTGCGCATCCGAGGTACGAGCTCTTTGCGTGGTAATAATTCTCCGCTTTATGTGATCGATGGTAATATTGTGAGTGGCTTAGGAGATACGATGAATCCGATGTCTGCCGGACAAGGAGGGGGTAATTCTCGTGCTGAAGAACAAAATCCACTAGCGTCTATCAGTCCGCAGGATATTGAGAGTATTGAAGTTTTAAAAGATGCTTCGGCAACCGCTATTTATGGTTCCCAAGGGGCTAATGGGGTAATCTTAATTACAACTAAACGTGGAAATACAGGTAAGCCTAATGTGATGGTAAGTGCGAATACGACGTTCTCCACTTTGGCTCGTGAGATCCCAATGCTCGACTCTTATGACTATCTTGATTTTCGTAATGCTCCGGAATTTATTGGTGTCGATGGCGTGAAAATGACTATGGACGGCTATACGCCTATCAATTGGCAAAAAGCCTCTACACGTTTAGCCGTGTCACAAAACTATAGAGCGAGTGTCAGCGGCAAGAGCCAGAAAACTGTTTATTATTTAGCTGCCGGATATTCCGACCAACAAGGGGTGATCCGTAAAACTGGAGTGGACAAGTATGACTTCCGTTTTAACTTGGAGCAGGAAATTAACGACTTTATTACCTTAAAAAGTAATTCTGCGTTTGCTACTGTCAATACTTCTATGACTTCGGGTACCGATAAATTGGCCAATACACGGACTAGTATTGTTCGTCACATGATTTCGTTTAAACCACTTAAAGGAACCGGACAAGATGAGTATACAGAGTATGATGAGGATGTCACTTCTCCTGAAGCTTGGTTTACCGACTATGATGATGATAGTGAGGAAAATACGTTTAATACAAATCTAGCTTTCGATATTAAACCTTTAAAATGGTTGACTATTCGTTTGAAGGGAGGTATGATTTATCGTCGTAAAGAACGTTCCATGTGGTTTGGAAAAATGACGTCTATTGGTGCTCAAACCAATGGTAAAGCTGGTCTTGCTGAGTTGACTAGCCGTTCATATAATACGGAAGCTCTGTTGATGTTTAATCATAAGTTCGCTAAGAAGCATAACATCAATGGAACGGTTGGTGTGGTATATGATAAGAAAAATCTGAAACAAACGAGTATGACCGGAGAAGATTTCTTTACGGGTGATCTTCGTTATGATGGCATTACTCAAGCAGCTAAACCTTATCCGTTTCTCTATATTAAAACAGGCGAGCAACTATTCTCTGTCTTGGGACGTGCTATTTATAATTATGACGAACGTTATGTGCTGACTGCAACGTTCCGTGCGGATGGATCAAGTAAGTTTGATAAAAAACATCGTTTTAGTTATTTCCCTTCTTTTGCATTGGCTTGGCGTGTTAATCAAGAGAAATGGATGAGTCAATTTGATAAGATCTCTAATTTGAAATTAAGATTAGGTTGGGGACAGGTTGGAAATCAAGCCATTGCTCCTTATCAAACATTGCCAAGTTATAATAACGTGATTGCTGCTAAACCGGATGGAACAGGTGAACCCGGATTAGTCCCGGCACTTATTCCTAATCCTAATCTGAAATGGGAAACGTCCGAACAATACAATGTCGGTTTTGATTTAGGTTTGTTTCATCAACGATTGACTTTTACTGTTGATGCTTACATTAAGAACACTAAGGATCTTTTGCAACAAATCGCTTTGCCGAGTTCTTCCGGTTACAAAACAATGTGGATTAATAATGGTAAGATCGAGAATAAGGGACTTGAACTTTCTGTTGAAGCGATCCCATTTACCAATAAACAGTGGAATTGGACTGTAGGTGGTAATATAGCATTGGCTAAAAATACGATTAAAGAACTTGGAATGGCTCCTGCTGACTTTGGTGTCTTGAAAAATGAGAGAGGCTATTGGGGAGAGAATGTCGGTAATAATACCTACACTAAATTCCCGGGTAATGTGTTCCTCGTAGGGCGTTCTATCGGTTTGTTTATGGGATATCAGACTAATGGCATTATGCAGGAGGCAGAATATAACTCTCCGGAATACCAAGCTAATCCACTGGTCATTAATGGAATGCCAATTGTTGCCGGGGATGTGAAATATGTAGATCAAAATGGTGATTATGTGATTGACGATAAAGATCGTGTGGTCTTAGGTAATCCTAATCCGAAGTTTACTTATGCGTTTAATACTTCTCTCTCATATAAGAATTGGACGCTTGACTTGAATTTCAATGGGGTTTATGGTAATGATATTATCAATGCTAACCTTATTGATGAAACAGATGTAAAGAATGCCAACTTAAATGTGCGCAAAGAGGCTTTCTATCAAGCTTGGACTTCGGAAAATATGAGCAATACGTATCCGCGTTTGGCATACGAACCTAAGGGCGTGTTGAGCGATCGTGTTATTGAAAAAGGCAGTTATCTCAAATTGTCTCAGATTTCATTATCGTATCTTATGAAATTTAAGAAGTCTAAAGCTATTCAATCGCTGACTTTCAATGCGACTGTAGGCAATGTCTTTACATGGACTTCTTATAGTGGGTTCGATCCTGATGTGAATACGTTTGGTAGTGATGTTGATCGTATGGGAATTGATTTAACATCTTATCCTTCTGCACGAAACTTCACTTTTGGAGTAATTGCAAATTTCTAATTTAATACGGAAAAACAAAATGAAACGAATTAAATATACATTATTATCGCTTTGCGCTTTGGCGATGACATCGTGTAGTGATTTTTTAAATGAAGAGCCTATTACTTCGGTGGCTAAAGAAGGCGTATACAATTCTTTGAGTTCTGCTAAGGCTTCTTTGGCCGGATGCTATGCTATGATGGCTGGGTATGATGGTTATGCTTTTAACTATTTTCATGTCTTGAGTACTTCTTCAGGGATGGGAGTGAGCCTTAAGACCAATGATGTAAATCTGACAACGATGAATGTGTTGCCTTCGGATGTGAATATGACGAAGATGTACGACGGACTTTATCAGACCATTAATTCGGCCAATGACATTATCGATGGTATGCAAACTAGTACAATCGAACTATCGGAACGTAATCGGATCAGTGGGGAAGCTTATTTTATTCGTGCTGTCTCTTACTTTAACCTGGTTCGTTTGTTTGGTAAAGTTTGTTTGGTTACTAAACCGGTCACTTCGTATGCCGAGGCACAAAGTCCTCGTAGTGAAGTTAGTCTAGTTTATGAAACGATTGTTAGTGATTTACAGAAAGGATACGATTTATTACCATTGCCAACTAATAAGGTAGAAGGTCACCCTCATAAATATGCTGCTCAGGCATTATTGGCAAAGGTGTATCTGACTATGGCCGGCAATGAAGAATCTTCTGAATATTGGCAAAAAGCTTATGACGCGGCGAAAGATGTGCACGATAATGGAGGATATCAATTGGTTCGTCCTTATGCTAATCTGTTTGGTAGTCCGAATAAGAATAATGCAGAATCGATCTTTGAAATTCAGTTTTCATCGGCCATCAATAGCGGACGTCTGACTGAAACCACATTTCCGGTGGGACACGATTTAATGTCGAATGTCGCTGCATTAGGTAAGACTTGGGGAAAGACAAGACCGACACAGTTGGCTTTTAATCAGTTCGATGAAGCGGATCCTCGTCGTGAGGCCTCTTTTGTGTATGGCCAATATAAGAACATTTTTGCACCGGCTAAGAATGTGATGTTATTCCCAACAAAAAAGGCGGATATCAATAAATTGAAATTGGTTTATAAACAAGGGGATTCGGAATATGCAGCTTGGAAGAAGTATTATGATCCGACCATGACTGCCTCGGCTTCAAGTGCCAACTTTGTCTACTATCGTTATGCCGATTTATTATTGGTATTGGCTGAAGCTGCCAATGAAATAGGTTCGGCAGATGCAGCTGATTATTTGAATGAAGTACTCGATCGAGCGCGCGATGCAAATGGAGATGGAACGATTTCGACCGAAGAGGTTTATCCGCTTGCTGTAACTGATCTGGAGAAGGCAGATAAGGCATTGTTCCGTGAGCGTGTCTTCCGTGAACGTCTAAAAGAACTGACTGGTGAGTGTGACGAATGGTATACAATACGTCGCAGAGGAACTGAGCCTTTACGAAGAATGATGGAAGAGCATAATACTTTTGTTGGCAGTTGGTATGCTTCTCAGAATCTGAATCCTTCAAATGTGAAATTTGTTTATACTTATGAGATTACTGATGAGTCGGTACGTAAGAATTTATTGCTTCCGTTCCCAGCCGATGAAATTTCACGTAATGAACAGATTTCTCAAGATGAACAAAACTATGGTTATTAATTTATAAAAGAATTGCTTCATGTTTTTCAATAGGAAATATATCGGATTAGCACTGGCTGCCTTTGGAACAACCTCTGCTTTTGCTCAATCAGAGGAGATCACTGAAAAAAAGAATGTCTTGTTTCTGATTATTGACGATTTGCGTCCGGAACTTAACTGTTACGGTGCTGATTATATGAAAACTCCTTGTATCGACTCGTTGGCTTCGGTGGGAGTAATGTTTCAGAATGCTTATTGCAATGTCCCTGTTTCAGGGGCATCGCGGGCTTCTATCTTTTCAGGTCTGCGTCCGGGCAAAACTCGTTTTTGGGATGTTAATTCTGAAATAGATGAGGATGCACCGGACAATGTGACGTTGCCTCAGTATTTTCAGGAAAATGGTTATACAACGATCTCAAACAGTAAAGTAATTCATGGAAAAAATGATGCTGCTAAACGATCGTGGAGTAAACGATGGATGCCTAAAGGTCCATCGAAGACGTGGCGTGATTACTTGGGAGATGAGAACTTATCTGTGGAGAAAAAGAAGGGTGGTCCTACGGCTTATGAGTGTTTGGACGTTCCGGATGAGGCCTATTTTGATGGCAAAACAACTGAAAAAGCCATCAAGGATTTACGGTCGTTGAAGAAGAAAAATCAACCGTTCTTTTTGGCAGTGGGATTGTTGAAACCACATTTGCCATTCAATGCTCCGAAGCGTTATTGGGATCTTTATGATCGGAAAAATATTAGCTTGCCGGAAACTTTTAAGTTTGATCGGAAGGGATTCCCTAAAGAAGCTTTTCATGCTTATAATGAGATACGTTATTACAAAGGGATACCGACTCAAGGAGATATCTCTCCTGAAGAGGCATTAACCTTGATTCATGGGTATCGGGCTTGTGTGAGCTACACGGATGCACAAGTGGGCAAAATCATGGCAGAACTTCGGCGTTTGGAGCTTGACAAGAACACAGTTGTGGTTTTATTGGGCGATCATGGTTGGAGTTTGGGCGATCATAATCAATGGTGTAAGCATTCTAATTTTAATATCGTCAATAACGCGCCACTTATTGTCCTCGATCCGGATAATGCCAAGAAGGGTAAGGAGGAAAAGGTGGTTGAGTTTGTCGACCTCTATCCGACATTGTGCGAAGCTGTTGGTCTTCCTATTCCTCAACATACTGAAGGAGAAAGCTTCATGAAGCTTCTGCATGGAGAGGACAAGACTTGGAAAGATTGTGCAATTATCAAATGGCACAATGGGCTGACCTATTTCGACCGTCATTATGGCTATACAGAGTGGTATGATAAGAAAGATCAATTCTTAACGAATATGCTTTTCTTGTATAACCATGATCGAATGGAGACCAAGAATGTCGCTAAACATCCTGAAAACAAAGCGTTGATTCAGAAACTGCAACAAGAACTTTTGAAACGTCGCGGAAAAGATTTTATGATTAAATAAAAGATATACAATGAACACAAATCGTATTCTTTCTTTATGCGGATGTGGCTTGGCTGCTTTATCGGCTTGGGCATCTGGCGCAAAGAAACAAGAGACTACTCGTCCGAATATTATTTTTATTCTATCGGACGACCATGCACGCACGGCTATTAGTGCATATGGTGGAATTAATGCAGAACTAGCACCTACACCGAATATTGATGCGATCGGGAACGAGGGCGCTATCATGCGTAATATGTTATGTACCAATTCAATTTCCGGACCGAGTCGGGCTTGTCTGCTTACCGGTAAATATAGTACGTCACATGGATTTTATCAGAATGAGGGCGGAATTGTATTCGATAACACCCAACAACAGTATCAGAAGATATTACGCGAGAACGGGTATACGACTGCTCTTTTCGGAAAGTGGCACTTGTTCTCTGATCCTGCTGGATTTGATTACTATAAGATTCATGCAAATGCTAGTCAGCAGGGAACGTATTGGGACCCAATTTACAGCACTAATGGTAAAAAGAAAAAAGAAAAAGGCTATGCGACTCGTCTGACTGCTGATGCGGCTTTGAACTGGATCGATCAGCAACGCGACAAGGAGAAGCCATTTTGCATGATGCTACATTTTAAAGCGCCGCATCGTCCATGGGAACCTGACTCTTGCTATCAGCATTTGTTTGATGATGTGGAATTTCCTTACCCTGCGACATTCGACGATACTTATGCCGGACGCGAGAAGACTTTAGGGGAAAATATGGCTAGTATCGAAAATCACTTGTCACGTGGCGATTTAAAACAAACGCCTCCCGAAGGTTTGACCCCTCAAGAACGGAATAAATGGCTTTGGTGGGGTGGTTCTGGAAAGAACCAATATTGGAGTCCGAACGAGACGCTGAAAGGTGAAGCGTTGAAAAAATGGAAGTTTCAAATCTACTTAAAGAACTATTTGCGTGTGATTCGTTCGGTGGACGATCAAGTGGGACGTCTAGTGAAATATTTGAAAGAGCATGATCTCTATGAGAATACGATTATCGTTTATATGGGTGATCAAGGCTTCTTCTTGGGTGAACATGGATTGTACGACAAACGCTGGATGTATGAAGAAGCACTTCAGATGCCTTGTTTGATTAGTTATCCTAAAGCGATTAAGAAGGGGCAAAACTTGAGTAAGTTAGCTTTGAATATTGATATTGCTCCTACATTATTGGATTATGCCGGCGTGAAGATTCCTAAAGATATTCAAGGTGAAAGTCTTAAACCATTATTAGCAAAGGGCGATCAGGGGGTTAAAAGCTGGCGTAAATCGGCTTATTACCAATATTTTGAATATCCAAAATGGCATAATGTACAACCGCATTATGGAGTACGTACCGATCGCTTTAAGTTGATACACTTCTATTATAATGTTGATGTGTGGGAACTTTACGACTTAAAAAATGATCCGAATGAGGTGAACAATCTTTATGGTGATCGGAAATACGAAGCGACAGTTAAGGAGTTGAAGGCTGAGATTACTCGTTTGCAGAAGAAGTATGATGATGCTCAAACGCTCACAGAGAGAAGAAAAATGACAGATAAATATATGCTTAGATACGAAGAATAAGGTTATGAATATAAGATTAAAGACTCTTTTAGCGGGTGTAGTGAGCCTTCCTATGATGGCTTTCTCGGGTGGAGGAGAGGCGCATAAAGCGAATACACCTTTATATAAAGATCCGACACAATCGGTAGAAAAACGTGTGGCCGACTTGATGCAACGTATGACGCTCGAGGAGAAGGTGGCACAACTTTGTCAGTATGTTGGCCCGGGACATATTCGGGAGACTCAAGCAAAGTTTAAAGGTCAGAAGGTCGCTAAGGGTGATGATGCACATGGCTTTTATCCGGATTTAAGTATTAACGACCTTTTGGAGTTGACTAAAAAAGGAATGGTCGGTTCTTTTCTTCATGTGGTAACCCCTGAAGAGAGCAATGAACTTCAGAAGCTAGCCATGCAGAGTCGTCTGCAAATTCCCTTAATCGTAGGTATTGATGCGATTCATGGTAATGCTTTGGTGAGTGGAACGACGGTTTATCCGACACCTATTGGACAAGCTGCAAGTTTTGATACGGATTTGGTGGAGAAGATGAGTCGTGAATCAGCTCTTGAGGTTCGAGCTGCTGGTGCGCATTGGACCTTTACTCCTAATATCGACGTGGCTCGTGACGCGCGTTGGGGGCGCGTTGGCGAAACATTTGGTGAAGATCCTTATCTTGTGACTCGTATGGGAGTAGCTACGATAAAAGGGTATCAAGGTGCTGATTTCATGGGACAAGACAAGGTTATTGCTTGTGCTAAGCATTTGATCGCCGGTAGTGAACCGTCTAATGGAACCAATGCTGCACCGATGGATGTATCCGAACGTACGTTACGTGAGGTTTATTTGCCTCCGTATAAAGCAGCTGTGGAAGAAGCGAAGGTTTTTACGGTGATGGCCGCTCATAATGAATTGAATGGCATTCCTTGTCACGCCGATAAATGGATGATGACTGATATTATTCGTGATGAGTATAAGTTTAATGGTTTTATTGTGAGCGATTGGATGGATGTGGAGCGTATTTATGATTTACATCATTATGCTCCAACCATGAAGGATGCTTACTATGAAGCGGTTAATGCGGGATTGGATATGCATATGCATGGCCCTGGATTTGCGGAAGGGTTGATTGAATTGGTGAAGGAAGGACGTCTTTCTGAAGCTCAGATTGATCGAGGTTGTCGGGCAATTCTTGAAGCCAAGTTTAAATTAGGTTTGTTTGAACACCCTTATGTGGATTTAAAAAACTATAAGAAAACGGTTTTTAATGCCCAACATCGCCAGACGGCTTTGGAAGCTGCTGAGAAATCAATTGTCTTATTGAAGAACGATGGATTGTTGCCATTGGATTTATCTAAGTATAAAAACATTTTGGTAACCGGACCAAACGCTAATAATCATACGATTCTGGGTGACTGGACATTACAACAGCCGGAAGAAAATGTGGTGACTGTACTTGAAGGTCTTCAAATGGCTGCGGGTAAGGATAAAGTGAAGTTCTATGATTATGGTGACGATGTGAAACAACGTTCGCCGGAAAAGGTGAAAGCTGCGGCCGAGCTGGCTAAAAAATCAGATTTAGCGATTGTGGTAGTGGGTGAGAACCCGTTGCGTTATCAGAAAACAAAAACTTGTGGTGAAAATGTCGATCGCATGGGTCTTGATCTGTTAGGAACTCAAAGAGAGTTGATTCAAGCCATTCATCGGACAGGTGTACCAACGATTGTAGTTCTCGTTGGCGGACGTCCTTTGAGTGTGAACTGGACCGCTCAAAATGTGCCGGCATTGATTCAAGCTTTCGAACCGGGATCTTTTGGAGGAACAGCTTTGGCGAATATCTTAATCGGAAAAACAAATCCTTCTGCTAAATTACCGGTTTCTATTCCTCGTCATGCCGGTCAGATTCAGATGATCTATAACCATAAGCCATCGCAGTACTTCCATCCTTATAAAGATGGAGCCATTACTCCGCTTTATCCTTTTGGTTTTGGCTTGTCTTATTCTAAATTTGTGATCGATGCTCCAACTGTTTCGAAAAATAAGATCTCTGATAAAGAGACGTTCGAAGTGCGAGTTAAGGTGATGAACCAGAGTGGTCGTGAGGGTACTGAAGTCGTTCAACTTTATATACGCGATTTATATAGTTCTGCTACCCGTCCGGTGAAAGAATTGAAAGATTTCAAACGGGTAAACTTAAAAGCTGGTGAAACTAAAGAAGTGATCTTTACGGTTACTCCGGATAAACTCGCATTCTTTAATCGAGAGATGAAATATGCGGTAGAGAAAGGAGTCTTTGAAGTCATGGTCGGACCTTCATCGGTTGATAAAGATTTAAAGAAAGTTGTAGTTGAAGTTATGTAAGTATGATAAATGTGACAAAATCTACCGTGTTTGTTACAGTGTCTTCAGCATTGGCATGTTCTTATGCCAGTGCTGATACTGTAAATAGACCTTTGCTTCAGAAACCAAATTTTCTGATTGTTGTTTGTGAAGACATTAGTCCTTATTTGGGCTGCTATGGCGATGATGTAGCGATAACGCCTAACTTAGATGCATTCTCTGATGAAAGTATTTTGCATACAAATATGTATACTTGTGTCGGTGTTTCGTCTCCAAGTCGCTACGCGTTGATTACCGGACGCTATGCTTCGACCGATGGTGCAAATTATATGAGAGCGAACTATTTCAATAAGTCGTTTGAGGTTATTCCACCTGATGGAGTGAAATGTTATACTGAGCTCTTGCGTCGAGAAGGATATTACTGTACTAATAATGCCAAAACGGATTATCAGTTTAATCATCCTCAATCGGCATGGGACGAACAAGGAAATGCGGCGCATTGGAAACATACACCTGCCGATCGCCCGTTTTTGGCAACGTTTAATTTGAATGTGACACACGAATCGTTTATTTGGAAGAATACCGATAAACCGCTGGTTGTCCATCCCGATAGCGTCCTTTTACCGCCTTATTATCCCGATAATCAAGTCGTTCGTCATGATATGGCAGTGTTGTATAGCAATATTGCAAAAATGGATCAGCAGTTTGCCCAGTTAATTCAAGAACTTGAGGCTTCTGATCGAGCGAAAAATACCATTGTCATTTTTTATTCCGATAATGGTGGTCCGTTGCCCCGCGCTAAACGTGAACTTATGGACTCAGGGACACGTGTACCTTTTATGATTCGTTTTCCTGATGGTTGGAATGCCGGAATGAAGAACGAAGCCATGAATATGTTTGTAGATATTCCTGCAACGATCTTGTCGTTAGCGCACATTAAACGCCCTTCTTATATGCATGGACAAGCAATGTATGGGGAGTATGCGGCGGAGCATGAGCGTCGATATGTGTTTGGGGCAACCGATCGATTTGACGAGCAGGTGGAGAAACGGGCTTCGATACGTTCCGATCACTATTTATACCTCTACAATTATATGCCGGAAAGTTCTATTTATAAACCGAATGCTTTTAGATTACAGATGCCCATGATGCGCAATATGGTCGAACTTTATGAGGCGGGAAAGTTGAATGCTGTGCAGAGCCGTTGGTTTGAAGCGCCTGCTGATCGGGAAGAATTATACGACTGTCGGAAGGATCCTCATCAGATTCATAACTTAGCTAATGATCCTAATTATAAAAAGGTACTTGAAGAGATGCGTTTAGCTTTTAAGAAGGAGTGGATTGAGGCTTATAATGCAGATTGGGTCTTGTTTACCGAAGATGATTTTATTCACAGAATGTGGCCCGAGAAAAAGAAGCCTCAGGCTAGTTCTCCTCGTCTGAAGGAGATTGATGGTAAAATCATGATTGTTAATGCTTGCGATCGACTTTCAATGTCTTATCAAATCAATGGGAAAGGATTGAATGGAAACCCAGCTCATTGGAGGCTTTATACTGCTCCTATTGAGCTGTTGCCTGGTGATGAGTTGACGGTGAAAGCCGAGCGCATAGGTTATGCACCTTCTTCTGTTGTACGTTTTATGAAGCGTTGATGGTGGCTTTTGCTTATCTTTAAACGAATTGAGCCTTCAACTCTTTTATATAGAGTTGAAGGCTTAATTCGTTTAATATTATTCTTGACTTATAAATGATTGACCCTTCTAATCTTAGCCTATTGAAGGGATCGTTGGTTAAAACTCGATCACTTTGTCGATTTCTAAGATTTTACAGGCCTCTCCACGTTTAAGTTTGTATTGAATTTGACGCATTTTCCCAGTTTTTTTGAAGTTGTTATCTTCTTTCTCGAAGATAGGGAATCGACGGATTAAGTTATTCTCTACCATGGCATATTCATCTTCACCTCTGTATCCGTTCAATATTGTATCGTTTTCAGCTATTGGAGTAAGGCTAACTTCGCTAAGTGATTTGCCGTTGTTTGTAGAGTATCCTACCACGGTCAAGCCATTGTTTACCGATTTTACGTAGAAAAAGAGTTCCGGTGAGTTGTCGCCATCTATATCACCAATTTCAGCACTTTTGACATCCTCTTTCAGCTCGCGAACGACTTCACGGTTATCTTTAGTTAATCCTACCGGACGAATGGTTAGTTTACCTTCTTTTTGATCGGTGAAAAACATCAATTGATCATAACCGAAAGAAGCTTTAAAAACGGTTTTGTCAATTTGAGTCTGATCTAGATCTCCGTTGATTTTTACATAAGTCCCAGCTACTGTTGCCCCTCCAGAACAGAAGTAATAAAGCTGGTTTTCGGCTTCTTGATCACGTCCTTTTATGATTAGAGAATCATTCTTAAATAGATATAAGATGCTTTTTCCTTCGTATATACTTTCTAGAGAATCTTTCCCGATTAGTTTAGCTTCTGCGTCAAAAGTGCAAGTTGGTTTCTTTTGATCTGCTCGTGATCGAATAGATATTTGTGCCGTGCTGTCGCTACTTGCATCAATACTAACGCCAACCCAATCATACCCTTCATTTCGTTGTTCATAACCGTCGCTGACATAATGTCCTGCATAAGCGGTCATATTGATGACATCTTGATCGGATGTCTTTGGAGTCGATTGACAACTAGTTAACCCTAGAATGATGGCTCCTAATAAATACGTGGTTTTTTTCATAACTGATTAATTTTATATTAAACCATGTGGTTTACATTAAACTTCTTAAGTATGCAATCTCTTCCGACCATTTATTTTCATCGGGAGTCTCTAAGATGAGAGGCATTTCTTCGAAACGTGGATCTTTCATCAATCGTTCAAAGAAAGGACCACCGATGTAACCCTGTCCAATGTTATCGTGACGGTCCACTCGCGTAGCAACTCCTTTTTTAGAATCATTGATATGCATGGCTCGTAGATAGTTGAAACCTACAATCTCTTCAAAGCGGTTGAATACGTAATCATATTCATTTACCAAGTCGTAGCCGGCAGTGAAGGTGTGACAAGTGTCTAGACAAACTCCAACACGACTTTTATCGTCTACACGGTCAATGATGTATTTTAAATGTTCGAACTCATACCCTAGATTACTACCTTGTCCGGCTGTGTTCTCTATCACCGCTGTCACCTCGTCGGTTTCTGCTAAAGCGAGATTAATGCTTTCGGCAATGCGACTTAGACATTCGTCTGTGCTGATCTTATTGAGGTGACTGCCGGGATGAAAGTTAAGTAGCTTTAATCCAAGTTGTTCACACCGTTTCATCTCGTCAAGAAAAGCTGCGCGACTTTTTTCTAACCCTTCTTTCTCAGGATGCCCGAGGTTGATGAGGTAACTATCGTGCGGCAAGATATGCTCTGGTCGAAAGCCATAACGTGTACAGTTAGCCTTGAAGGCTTCTACATTTTTATCTGTTAATGGTTTGCTCACCCATTGACGTTGGTTTTTTGTAAATAAAGCGAAAGCGTTGGCTTCAATTTCATGGGCATTGATAGGTGCAAATTCTACGCCCCCCGAGGCACTCACGTGGGCTCCAATGTATTTCATATAATTATATTTTTTTGATGTTTCTATGCAAATATACAATTAATAGTCTATTTTGTTCAATTTATTGGTTTGAATTGAATAAAATGGAAGAAAGAGACGATCGGAAGAAATACCATTTTCATTAAAAATTACTCTTATCGGTCTTTTTCTTTCTATTGATTGTGCCTCTTGAAAATAAGATTATATCTTGAAGAAAAAAGCACCGTACCTTGTCGCTAAAAGTACCGCATCTTGGAACACGGACGACCGTATCTCGTGAGGATGGACACTCTTTCTAAAATAAAACCAGTCGCAAAACCTGAATAATCGGTTTTACGACTGGCAAAAGTCATATAAATAGGATGCGATTAACCTAGAACTTCCATTAGATTTCGAATGGTGGGAGGTAGTCGCTTAATGCACGTTTTACTTTTTCCCCTTTTACGCGATCGGTGATGATTGTTTTTCCGTTATCACGGCTTTCATCGTAACGTAAGGTCACCTTTTCTGCTGGATTGGAAATTTCAAATGCAGCGCAACCGATTGCCTTTAGGTTACAACGGATCACCCAACTTCCTACCGTAAAGGTGTCACCATGGCGAATAATAGGCATCGACTCGCGATTATTTCCGTGGGTGTCGATGATGGTGAGGAAACGTGCGGTGAGGCATTTTTGAGTTTTTGCCGAGAAATGCCAATGATTAGGGTATTTCACCGTCTCACCTTTGGCATTAGTCACATTTTTCCAATTACTTGGGGTACAGAAGAAGGTGTCGATTACACTGGTCTCTACTTTTTCCGAAGCGTATAGATGGGCGATGGATTGACCGCCGGCTTTATTTTGACCGATCACGGTTGTTTCGTCGCCTTTTGTATTGACGGTCATTGGGAGTTCGGTCGTATGAAGTAGATAACTCCAAGTCACGGGAATTTTACCCTCTAATTCATCGTAAATAACGAAAAGACCAGTGCGTCCCAACTGTACGATGTGACGGCGATAGCGGTTGAGTTTATTCTCGTCCCATCCTTTTTCCGGAGTGTACTGAGTGTCGGATAATTCTCCGCGTTTTAACCATAACGCAGAGGTGATTTTACCATAGGCGTTTGAAGCATCGCCCACCATATAAGAGAGTTGTTCGCCTTCGTACCAACGGGGCATCCAACCGTATCCTTCTGTGCCGATGATCTGTGTCATTCCGTCGACTAAGATGGTGTTGTGTGCACGACTATTACGATAAGCGTACATGCAATGGTCGTCTGTGAATCCCGTACGGTGCCCACTGCTATAGAAAATTTCTTTTCCGCCATAGAAAGTGTTGAAAGCATTCTGATTGGCTAAGGCGTGTGAGGTTGATCCGTATGGACTAGATCGGAACGATAGCATGGCATTGCTTTCTACATCTCCTAATTGGCTATGCATGGTGGCAACCCCTGTCTCATTGAAGATTTTTGCCATAGGGAGCTCATTGAGTTGATGTTGATCTTTCGGATAAACCTTTGTGGTGATACAACGATACCAAGTTAGGTCGCCAGACTTACCCAGAAAGCCGCTTTTTAGAATATCTGGGTCGCGCTCCATGATGGCGTTGACATACGCTGCTGCCCAAACATTACCGCATTCACGTGCTAAGGCATCGGCATAACCCACACGTACGCCATTGGGCTGTTTTTTACTTTCGTGAGAATTTCCATGTCCCGCCGATTTAGAGAAAGGGGGTTGATGGTAGATCACGTATAAGGCATTGTTGTTATACCATGGATCCGCAAAAAAGTTGAACCCGCTAATGCGAGAATAGAACTCGGGTACTTCGATGAGTGTACGGATATTGACTTGGAAATAAGAATCTCCATTGTGCCATGCTCCGTCGGTATTGAGTCCAGGCAAGCGTGAGACCCATTCGTTGTAACAATAGTCCACCCAAGTTGAGGCTTCCGGCAATTCTCCATAAGTGGCAAAGGCTGCCATATTGAGAATACGGAATGTCATCTGCCAAACATGATTGTCGGCAATGCGATTTTCTAGATGGTTCACATATTCATGGAAGAATTTCTTTCCGTTATCGCGAATACATCTTAAAAGGATCTTTTTCTCTCCGGGAGTTAAGAGGTCATACCAAGCGTCATAAGCTGAAGTACTCATGGACAAGATTGTCGAACGATTGAAATCGCCCGCGAAATATTTACTGTTTTTCCAAGAGAGGATCTCGATGAGACGTTTGATACCTTCGCGATAATAGGTCTCGTCTTTCGTAAGGAGATAAGCGCGTACGATGGCTTCAAGATTGGCTTCTTCACGATCGACGATCTTGCGACTTTCGCGAATTAGGGCTGAACGATATTGTACAATGTTGGTCAGCTTAACCACTTGTGTGGTATCAATCTCTTCTGCCAAATGTTTGAGCGGACGCTTAAGGCATTTATTGGCTTTGGCAATATAGGCCAAAGCTTCCGGGTTAGTCTTATTGTCTTCGATGATGGTATTCCAACTCGTCTTATCTAACAACACACGAGGGTGAGTCGTTGGCAGTTTGTTCAAAACGTCGGTTAGTGAAGGCGGGTTGAACAACCGTTCTTTACCGGTGATGTAAAAACGATAAATGGGCGACCATTCTTCTTGACCTTCCGGAGTCACGTAGGCGTGTTGCCAGTACCATGTTCCTTTGTCGAGTTTCTGGAATGGGTTGTAGAAAGCCCATTTCCGTTCTGCTGTGAGGACTTCTTTTTTGAACTTCGGGTCGCGTGATAGGCGAACACGATAAGTGACTTCGGGTTTGAAGTCTTGTTCATCCACGCCATCGAGCACAGCACCAAGATGCGGGTATTTATCGGGCCACATCAAGCGTGGCGGGTTAACGCTCAACTGCTCGCCGTCTGCCGGAGAGGGCGTTTCGCGTACTTCATGCATCAGTGTTGATTGATTCAGACGAAGAATGCTCTTTTGAGCATATCCGTTTGAAAGGCAACTGAGTATGAGTAAAAAAAAGGGGATATAACGTTTCATGTGTATTCTTTTTCTATGAATAATTGGTGACGGAAAGTCGATTATTGACCTTTTCGGGTAAAAAGTTCTTTCAGAGGGATGACTTTGTTGTTAATTAATGGCTTGGCCCAAAAACCAATAAAGGTGATGTAGCCAACGAAGACGATAATGGAGAGCATACCAACACGCAACGAAGTTAGATCGGCAATCGCACTGACAATAAGAGGTCCTCCGGCTCCTCCAACAATGGCCGAACAGAGAATACCTGCAAATGAGCCATGATGCTGTGAGGCCGAGTTGAGTGCTAATGAGAACACGATTGAAAACATCATGGAGATGCTAAATCCAATGGTTGGGAAAGCCATTATGGAGATCGTACGGCTTCCATAAAGAGCTAAGAGTAGCAAGATAATGGTGGTGATGCCGGAGAATTGCAATAACCGTTTACTGTCGATCAGTTTTAATAGGATCATACCTACCACGCAACCGGCGGTCATCAGTCCCCAGAAATAGCTAACGACTTGTGCTCCGGTCGTTTGTGGATCTACGCCGTGGTATTTCTCCAGAAAAGTACTCATAAAGATGGAAGTACCCTGTTCGGTGCTGACATAACAGAAGATCCCTAGGAAAAACAACCAGACGTACTTCTGTTTAAAAAGCTTGAAATAAGAGTCCGCCGATCCGCTTTTCTCATCTTCTTTTAAAGTGATCTTGGGAAAGTGAGACAGAGTTACGGCAACTAGCATGATCAGTAGTAGGGCAGAGAATACCCAATAGAGAGAAACCCATGGCATCTCTTTTGGGGTTAGTCCGGCTAAAAGATCAATCAGTCCGTTTTTTCCTGCGACATAGTGATCAGCATTGAGATTCTGAATCAGGTAAGTGTAAACCAATGGACTCAGAAAAGAAGCAATGCCAAACATGAACTGTGCTAGTTCGGCTACAAAGGCGTAGTTCTCTTCACCACCGACGGTGCGTTGCAGAGGGTTGAGAACGGTTTGTAACATGGCCATTCCTAATCCGATGATAAACGATGAAGTAAGCAACATCGGGTAGGTTGGAAAGTTCGCAAACAGTAAGGTGCCGATTAGAGGCATAAGAAAGCCACACCATAATACCGGTTTTTCTCCAAAACGATCGATTAGCAATCCTGCCGGTATCGACATGATGGCATAGGCTAGAAAGAAAGAGGTGGGAATAAATCCGGCCATAGCCAAATCGCTTAATTGAAAATTATGAATGATATCGGGGATGAGTGGCCCTAAGATATTGGTAATAAAAGAGATCGTAAACCAGAACGCCATAATGAGCGTTAGCATGCCTAAGTGTTTTTTCATCGTATTAGTCTTTTAGTGAGAAGATAAGGGATGCAGCACCAATACTTCCGGCTTTATTTCCCAAAGATGCAGCCATAATGTGGGTGTTGACGGCACAGTCCGAGATGGCGTAGCGTTGGGCGTTATCGGTTATCTTTTCGATATAAAAATCTCCGGCTTCGGAGAGTCCGCCGCCGATTACTATTTTTTCGGGGCTAAAGATATTAATAAATCCGGCAATTCCATGACCTAGAAAGTCACAATGTTCGTTTAGGGCTTCTCGAGCAATCGGATCGTTTTCCATATAGCGTGCAACGATGTACTCTCCATTGATCTCGGTGGAATCATTTTGTGTCGTTGGATCGTTCGGTGTCGTTGAAGCGGCTAAACGTTGTTTGTAGCGTCGGATTAAAGCGGAAGTTGAGGCGTAATGTTCTAAACAGCCTACCGATCCGCAAGCACAGGGCTCTCCGTTGGCAATAAGTGGTACATGCCCCAGTTCCGTTCCACGGTTGGCAAATCCGTTAAAGAGTTTTCCGTCGATCACGACTGCTCCTCCGATACCGGTACCGACGGTGATAAAGACCACGTGTGTGGCTCCTTTTCCGGCACCGTATAAGGTCTCACCGAGACCCATCAGATTGGCATCATTGCCGAGTTGAGTGGGGAGTTGGGCGACGGCTTCGATACGATCGGCTAAGGGAATGTTAGTCCAGCCAACAATATTTTCAGCACCACCAAGAACAATGCGATTAGTGGCATCGACGATCCCCGGTGTGCCGATCCCAATCCCTTCAATTGTGAAATTTTGAGTTGTGGCAAACGCTTTAACTTTTTGAATGGCGGTGAGTAGCTGACCGATTACGGCTTCGGCCGATTGATCAGCTTTCGACGGTAATTTCCCTTCAAAATGAAATACGCCTTCATCATCGATGAGTGCGTATTTCACTGAGGTACCGCCAAGATCTATTCCTATGGCGTATTTTTTTCTCATACTCTTTCTGCCCAAATTGGTGAACTCCAAGCCCATTGGCCGTCACGTTGACGGACGCGGACATAATAATAATCGGTCTCTTTTTGCGGCTCTTTGTCTTCTAAGTAGTGTTCTACGGTGAAGCAACTTTCCGGCATCGCCCGATTGAATAAAATAGCTTCGCTTAGCCAACCGATCATGAAGTGTGAACGTGATCCTTCGAGTAGTTCTCCTAGGGTGTGCTCGAACTTCTTGCCATTAAAATCGGCACTGATCTTTCCGTCTTTTGGCATTTCAACTTCCAAGATGACGGCTTGCATAGCGGCTGTTGTGGTGTTTGGGTTTTTAGAACTATAGAGGTCGAGCTCTGTTGAAGCCTGGTCGACCGATACCACACGGTTGATGTGGGTGTGGAATTCGGTTTCACCTTCTTGGGGTGAGGTGAAAGCAGCTCCGCGGAAACAAGGGGTAACGTTTAGAAGTTTTCCCTTGTCGAGCGAAAGTTTACCTTGCCAATGGACGTAATGTTCTTCGCGGTTCCATCCGAAGTCGATCTTCACTTTGCAACGTATGGTATCGCCTTCCGGTGCTATCGGAGTTAACGGACCACTCATACGAGCAAGGGTTTGACCGTTTTTAACGAGGTCAACATAGTCGATACAGCTTTCTCCGGTCACATTTAAATAGATGCGGCGGCTGTTACCACGAACTACATCACCCATAAAGGCATCGTTTAAACGGAAATCGATTAAGATCTTATCGCCGGTTGCTGCACAGACGTGACGAGTACGAAGAGCATCCCAAATGGCATCACGACTTAATGAAGGAGCTAACACGCCGATTCGACCGTCACCATAACTTCCGGGGTAACCCGAGTGTTGGTCGGTCGACGCCATGAGTCCGAACTTATGACCTTGATCCAATCCGTATTGGATAGTACCTTCCCACTGACGAGGTCCCATATCGTGTAGATAAGGGTAATCACCTTGATCGCTTTCGGCCAATCCGTGGCGTGAATACATTTCGACGAATGGGGTTTGGTCGCCTTCGGTAAAGCAGTTCCAGTTGTATCCACGATACCCCCCTTGATATCCCATGTGATGTGGGGTGATGAATACTTTATGTCCTTTGGCTTTCTGTTTCCAATCTTCGATAGAAGTACACTCCACGAGTGGAGCATCAAGATCATAATTCAAGGCCACATGATCGCCATGCTCCATGCTGTGCGCTTCATAACCGATGAAAGTTAGAAATTCACCTTCTTTGTTATAGTCGTTGGTCATCTTCACATACTTCTCGTAACCTCCTTCGCGTAGACGTTTGAAAGCTCCCGTGTGATAGTCAATGACCCATTTCAGACGAGGATCGTTTGCTCCGGGAATATCCGGCCACATGGCATGAGGAGTCACACTCACGAAATCTAGTTGTCCTTTAGCGGCCTCGAAGGCATCGCGCATATCGCCATGTCCGTAGGTAATGTTGCAATGATTGTGAAGGTCGCCCCAATACATTTTAAGGTCCGATGCCTTAGGCATGATTTTTTTAGCTTCTTTACTTCCCGGTGTGCACGACTGAAGTAGGCTGCCTGATGCGGCCAATCCGAGGAATGACCATCCGGTATGTTTTAAGAATTTTCTTCTATCCATGGTTTATAGTGGTATTATAGTTTATTATCTGTTTTTCATGAAACGGCGATCGCCTTTGAATAAAACGTTGACTTTTTCTTCAGGATCGGTATCTTTATAGCGTTGTTGGGTCTCTTTTAATAGCTGCATGAGCTTTTTTTGCTGATGCGCATATTCCGGTTGCCCAAATACATTATTCATCTCTTTCGGATCGACTTTCAAGTCGTACATTTCCCATTCATCAATATCGTTATAGAAATGAATGAGTTTGAACTGTTGCGTCCGGATACCGTAATGACGTTTTACGGCATGTTCGGCAGGATATTCGTAATAGTGATAATAAGCCGCTTTACGCCAGTCGCTCGGTATTTGCCCCTCATTCTCAAGGATCGGTTTAAGTGAAGTCCCTTGGATATCGTTAGGAATAGTTACCCCGGCAAAATCGAGGAAGGTTGGTGCAAAATCGACATTCATACTGATGGCATTGCTGATGCTTCCGGCTTTAATAGCTTTAGGATAGCGGATGATCAGTGGCATGCGTTGGCATTCTTCGTACATGAACCGTTTGTCAAACCATCCATGTTCACCCAAGAAGAAACCTTGGTCGGACGTATAGACAATGATGGTGTTATCCAACTCACCGATCTTTTCCAGATAGTTGAGTAAACGCCCGATATTTTCATCCACGGCGAGTACAGTGGCTAAGTAGTCACGCATGTATTGTTGATATTTCCAGCTGATAAGCGCCTTGCCTTTGAGGTCGCCTTTTCGGTATTCGGCAATGCGTTGTGCATAAACTGAATCCCATTTATCTTGCACCTTAGCCGGCATGCGTTTGTAGACTTGATAGAGTCTATTGGTGGTATCTTTCAACATTTCCTCTCTGGTGAGAAGTTTTAAATCCCAATCGTTTCTGAGCGTGTGCTCAATCGACATATCTTGTTGATGAGCTGCTGTTCCTCGACCTTCATAATCGTCGAAGAGTGAAGCAGGCTCTGGAAAAGTGGTATTGTTGAATATACCTAGATGACGTGGAGCCGGCATCCAATTACGGTGAGGCGCTTTCTGATGATACATCATGCAGAAAGGTTTGCTTTTATCTCTTAGTTCGAGAAAATGAATGGCTTTGTCTGTGATAATATCCGTTGCATAACCATCTTCTACAATATGTTTCCCATTTTCCCAGAAATCCGGTTGGTAGTAATCGCCCTGTTCGTGTTGTCCGCTTAGGATGCTCCAATAGTCGAATCCTTGTGGCTCGCTAATCAAGTGCCATTTACCAACAATTGCCGTTTGATACCCTGCTTTTTGTAGAAGTTTAGGAAAGGTCTGCTGATCGCCATTAAACGTACTTGCATTGTCGGTAAACCCATTTTCGTGGCTGAACTTTCCGGTAAGGATGCAAGCACGTGATGGACCGGAGAGTGCATTCACGGCATAGCAGTTGTCGAAACGCACCCCTTCATTGGCGATACGATCCATGTTGGGCGTTTGTATCAGATTGCCTCCATAGCAGGACATCGCTTGCGTGGTATGGTCGTCTGTCATCATAAAGATGATATTCGGACGTTTGGTCTCTTTAGGGGCACTACCACACGACGACAACACAACAGCAGTGGTAGCCAGAGGAATGTAAATTGCTTTAGAACGGTATTTCATAACATCTATTATACAGCAAAGCGAACAATAGACGATTCGGTCTGATGGGTAGGGGCCTCTTTCGTCTATCATTCACTTCTGATCTTATAAATTATAGTTTAATGTCTGTTTCTTGCCATCAACTTTGACTTCAACTTCTAGATGCTTGGCATCAAAAGTTTTGGTTTTGAATTTGGCTGAAAGTTTAGGTGCTTTATCCTTATCTTTAATCGGGTAGATGATGGTAATGTAACGTACAGCCTCTTCATCGTTTTTGTTGACGTTGAAGGAAACATGCATACGTTTTGCACGTTTTCTGTATTCTGTAGAGGTCCATCCTTCTTCTTTCTTCATATCCATCTGCTCCGGACCGAAGCATTGTAGTTTCAGATTACTTTCACCTTCAAATTGTGTTTGTAATGTTTTAGCTTCTTTGTCGTTCTCGATCTTGCCTTTTGGCATTTGATAGTTCAAGTTGATGGTACCTTTAGCTTCGCCATAAGCTTCGTCCACAATCACTACATAAGTGCCGTCTACGAAAAAGACTGAACGACGATGAGTTAATCCTTTATAGCCTGAGTTTTCAGTCACCAACACTTGCTGCTTTCCTTCCGGTTGCCACAATTTGGTGGTTGATTGAGTTGTTTCCAGATTCTTATAGTTGAGCGTCAGTGTATTGTGTACAGCAGTCTGACGGAACCAGTTGCGTAACTGCATCACTTCTCCTTCTCCAGCATAGACATACGAGCCTGAATCAGGGAATAGGTTTTTTCCATTAAACCAGAGTTCGAAAGTGCCATTGTCCGGTTGGCAATGCCAGAATGCTTTTGGCCCGGCTTTAACGACCATCTGAAGAGCATCTGCTCCCCAAGAATTACGGAAAACAAAGAATCCTGATTGAGTGAATCCTTTTGACAAGTAATGAGGCAACGCCCCTTCTTTTCCCTCAGTTGCAAAATAAAGGATGGTTTTATTATCTGGGAATAGCTTGTGCCATTCACTATAATTTTTGATCATCTCTTTTTTGTTAGTTTGTTTGGCATCGCTGAAACAAGGATTGGTGTAGTCCGGGTAGCAGATATTCAAATAGAACATAACCATGCTCTCGATCGTATCCATGTAACTTTGTGGAAATTCCGAACGGAATCCGTTCACGTCGGCCATGCGCAAGGCTTTGCAGAAGATATTGATCGCAGCTAAATGATAATGAGGATCTAACTCAAACTGAGCCCCGTCTTTATAAACTTGTACGTTAATCTCACGATTTAAAATCTCAATCCCACTTTTACGCCAAGTTTGAGCCTCCTTAAATTCCGGGAAGAAGGTTCCGGCATAGATCATGCGTTGAGCTTCGAATAAAAGGTGATTACCTTGGTCGGAATAATTTCCAAGGATATGAATGGCATGCTTATGATAGTTGACTAAAAACTCCGTTAAGAACTCTGCTGTAAAAGCAGGAGAGGGAATGAACAATTGGAATTGTAGAGTCTGATCTTGTAAACGGTTGCTGACTTCCAATGGACGCCAAGCAAAGCGTACGTTTTCTTGTGCACCTTTGATCTCGCCGTTGCTGACCATCTCATATTCTTCCTTGTTCATCTTAACCAATGGGTTTTTTTTGATCCAGTCGATGTATTGATTCACCCATTCTTTGGCATATTTCTCGTCATTAGAAAGACGGTAAGCCTTTCCCATAGGAGTGAACCATTTGTGACGATGTAATTGCCAACGAAGTTCGTTGTCTTTAACCGGCCAATATTCCCAATTGATATCTTTGCCATAGTTATAAGAAGGTTGATACCCTTTGTGTACAAAGAAGGTATGTTCTAAGCCATCATCTGCCCATTTTTGTTCTTCCTTGCTGATAGAAAGTTTCTTTAGGTTGAGGTCGGGTGTTTTAACCGTTGTGCGCGATTTATAATAGGCCAATAGCGCTTTTGCTGCTTCTTGGTCTTGTCCTTGTTGATGTAAGGCCTTTACTTTCTCTAACCCTGGATAATCCAAATTGAGAAGAGAAAATACTTCACTCTTAAGTTCTTGAGCGGAGCTCATACTCGGCAAACAAATCATGACGAGTAAAAGTAGATAAGTCAATCTATGTTTCATGTTGAAAAAGATTAGAGTAGATTACAAATTTTTATAATCGAGACCTTTCAGAGCCATGTATCTCTTTAAGGCTTCCATGTAGTAATAATCGGCATAGTTCAATGGCACATCGATCTCTGAACCATTGGGTAGAGAACCTGTAGAGTGCATCAAGATGAACCCTTGGTTGGCACCAACTTTGGCTAGATAATTTTCGCTAGAGAGTGATTTCAAAATTTTCTCAGCATACGACAAGTAGGTGTCGCCTTGTTCCGACATGGTACTCAGTTCGATCAAAGCCGAAGCGGTGATTGATGCGGCCGAAGCGTCACGTGGAGTTTCCTTGCTGTTTGGTGCATCGTAATCCCACAATGGAACAGCATCATCTGTCTTAACACGTGTCATGATCATGTTGGCAATCTTTTCGGCGAAGTGTAGGTAAGTGGTATCCTTAGTTTCTCGATAACATGCGGTATAACCATAGACGGCCCATGCTTGACCACGTGCCCATGAAGAATTATCATTCTTCCCTTGATGGGTTTGTTTACGTTCTACACTTCCGTCATTATTATAGCTAATGACATGATAGCAGGTATAATCCGGACGGAAATGATGTTTCATGGTTGTATTGGCATGTGTAATGGCAATCTGCTTATATTTCTCGTTACCGGTCATCTTGCTGACTGTAAATAATAAATCCAAGTTCATCATATTATCGATGATAACCGGGAAGTTCCAAGTTCCGAAGTCCCATGAACGGATACAACCGATTTGTTTATTAAAGCGTCCGCATAGGTTGTCGGCTGTTTCTGTCATCACCTTGATGATCGAGTCGTTTGGCGCTAAGCGTTCGGCATTGCCAAAACTACAATTAATCATAAACCCTAAGTCGTGTGTTCCTTTATAATAACGCACCGGATTAAGTAAATTGGTGTAAGTTGTGGCTTGTGTCTTTAATTGTTCGTCATGCGTTAACTCATAAGCAAACCATAACGATCCGGGGAAGAAACCACTGGTCCAATCGTATACTCCGCAAAGGCGACGTTGTCCCAACATCTCTGCTGAAGGACGAGCACGAAGAGAATCCTTAAAGAGAAGCGAATCTTTTTCTAGTTGTTGAGAAAGGAAAGCCATATCATAGCCTCTATGAATAGAACGGGGTAGTTTACCGGTACCGTTTACTTCCTCTGCTGTAAGTTTGAGTTGTTCTGAAGCAACGTTTAATCCTTTTTTTACCCAACCATAATCTGTTTTAGGGGCCGTTTGGCACGACGCAAAAGCGAAAGCTACGGAAGCTAATAGAACGAAATTCTTTTTCATTTTATTCATTAATTTATGCTTGTTTTTTTTCTTTGTTTTTGTTTTTACGGTTGATACAAAAGTAGGTCTTCTCTTTTAATTTAGATGGAACGAATGTTCAAAAGCCTTTATAGAAAGGTGTTGGAACTATTAGTTTTGTTGAAAAAAGTATCAAATTTGTCAATCAACTCCTTTAGATCGGAATTTAACGATCTTTGGACTTAAAAAGACAATGTTTTACATCTCCCTCTTTTAAGAGTCAAAGTTTGCTTTTTATTTCCATAAACAATTAAAATGTTTTGATCATAGTCGCTAACAAATGTGGCTGTTTGAAGTGAACCTTCTTCCCATTTCAAGTCGACTGTCACCCCGCCTCTTGCACGCAATCCAGTCATTTGTCCTTTTTCCCATTTTGTTGGTAAGGCTGGTAATAAATGAATTTCATTTTGATGACTTTGAAGAAGCATTTCAGCTATACCTGCAGTTACTCCAAAGTTTCCATCAATTTGAAATGGCAGTGCATTTAACAAGTTTCTATAAAGTCCGCCTCTGTTCTCTCCTTTTTGGTTAGGATCAATATAAGTCATTAAGTTCACTAAAGCATCATATGCATTTTCGGCATCAAGTAAGCGCGACCACAAAGAAATTTTCCAAGCCATGCTCCAACCAGTTGTTTTATTTCCTCGTTTGGTTAAGGTAGTACGTGCTGCATCAAAAAGTAAAGGCGTATCAGGCGTGATATCACATCCTGGATATAATCCAAAAAGATGAGAAACGTGACGATGATGAGGTTCACTTTCTTGATAAGCTTTATCCCATTCTAATAATTGTCCCTTATCTCCTATTTGATAACCTTTCAATCCTTTTAGCTTAGTTTCTAGTTCAGCACAGAAACGCTGGTCTGTTTTGAGAAGTTTAGCTGCCTTGATTGTGCGATCGAATAAGTGACGAATAAGACTTAAATCCATGGTGCTACCTTCACAAACAGATGCTGGTCGATTATTGGTTAAGAAAAATGAATTCTCGGGTGAAGTACTTATAGGAGTAACCCATTCGCCTTTGGTGTTTTGAATCAGCCATTTGTTGCAGAACGTAGCAGAGCCCTTTAAGATTGGATAGTAGCGCTTAAGAAAAACTAAGTCTTTAGTGAATAAATAATGTTCCCAAATATGTTGGCATAACCATGGACCAGACATGTTCCAAAAGAACCAATAAACAAATCCATCTGATGGATACGTTTCTTGCCAGATGGAAACGTTGTGGTGAATGGCCCAACCGTCTAAATGATACATGTCTTTAGCCAATGATTCACCTCGTTTGGCTATACTATCGAGAAAGTCGAATAAGGGTTGGTGGCATTCTGAAAGATTCGCGACTTCGGCTGGCCAGTAATTCATTTCCAGATTAATATTGAGTGTATAGCCAGAATTCCACGGTGGAAGTATTTTGTCGTTCCAAAGACCTTGCAGATTGAGAGGCTGTCCGTTGCCACGTGATCCTGCAATCATTAAGTAACGGCCAAATTGAAAAAGTTGAGTAATTAATTCCTGATCTTCTTTTTCTGCGAACTTTTTTAAACGTTGATCGGTAGACATAGCGCGTTGTTCCTCGGTCGACGGTAGTCTAAACATTACACGGTTGAATAAGGCTTTATAATCTTGGATATGCTGATTCAATAGCGACTCATAAGTTTTGCTTTTATTGGCTGCGTAGGTTTTGAGGATTGATTTATGTGGATCTTTCCCATCTTTACTTGGGCTTTTATTAGGTCCGTTATAGCTGGTTTCCGCATAAATCATCAAAACAACTTCGCGGCAATTCTTGGCTTCAATTCCTTGCTGTGTTATATTAAGTTCTCCATCTAGGTGTGTAGACGATAAAGCTGCTTCAAATCGCATTCCCTTGCCGTCCATTTCATCTCCATAAATTACTTGTTTTCGACGGATTATTGTCCCTTTTTTATCAAAAAATTCAGGATGCAAATGCTCTGTTTGAGCTTCTTGGATAGAGCGGATTGTTCGCCTTTGAGCATGTGCAGGAGCCTGCCCTTTCAGTAAAAGCAAACCTTGATTGATCGAATTAGAATAGGGGTGAGGTGAAGTAAATTGAGCTTTAAAACTTATAATAGGTTGGTTTGCCATGAGCCGTATGACAATGGCTTGACTTGGATAAGAAGCAAATACTTCACGCTTGATTGCACAGCCGTTTTGGGTATAAGTTGTTGTTACTATTGCTCGTTTCAGATCTAGCGTATGTTTATAGTTACTAATTTCTTGATTGACACCGAAATCAAGTATTAAATCGCCAAAAGGTTGATAAGCTTCATTTAGGCGGCCGATCCATTCTTTTTGCATAATAGCCTCTGCTTCATCATTCTTTCCTTCACTGAGAAGTTGCTTGATGATGGGCAATTGGGCATATACTTTAATTCCTTTTCTAGTTTCCGGTTCACCGCTATATAAGGTGTTTTCGTTAAATTGGATTCTTTCTTTGTGGGGATC
The DNA here is from genome assembly GCA_047975405.1 of Bacteroides sp. Taxonomy (GTDB): domain Bacteria; phylum Bacteroidota; class Bacteroidia; order Bacteroidales; family Bacteroidaceae; genus Bacteroides. The sequence continues at coordinate 14,524 of JBKEDO010000061.1, read as the reverse complement.
ACCAAAAACCATAGCTCCTAATCGGCCGTTCCCTATAGGTAAAGCTTCCTCCCAGTGTTTGGCCGGAGAGCTATACCATAAAGTTAATTCTTCTTGAGCATAGAGTGAAGTTGATGTAAGGAGTAATCCCAATAATGACAATAAAACTCTATTTTTCATGTTTATTGTTTTTGTGGAGTAATAAACTATAGTTTTCACCGCGAATAGTCGAGATTTGCACCGTGGTCTCGTTACGTTGCTTATCGTAGCTAAACTTGATCGCTTGTTGTTTGCACGTTACTGTAAAATCGCCTTGAAGGGTTAGTTTTGTTTCAAAGGATCTCTCTTGATCGATCACATCCGTTTCGGTAAGTAACCCCATGTGCTTTTGTGAGGCACGACGCATATTCGGTTCACAGATTGATAATGCGTAAGTTCCTTTATTCCGCTCTTCTAACACATAAGCTAGGGGAATGTTGACCTTCTGAAGAACTAGGTTGTTGTAGATCATTTGAGCATCATACAAAGCTGCATAAATGATCTTTCTGTTTTCGTGCCGGACAATGTGCGCATGACAATCTTGTCTCACAATTGTAACCGGACCATTTTCGTTTAAAAGTTTTTCTCCTAGTGTTTTGTTTTTTTCTTTTAGAATGAAATAAGCATATTTTTCAGCTTTGGGCTGTGTACCATGTGAGAGATAGACTGTGCAATGATCTTTTTCTTTATCCACTTTTACCATACCATCTTTGACCGCATAGAGGCACGATTGATCTTCGAAGATGGAGGATGATAGTTGATCAGATTGATTGCCAAAAGATTGAAAAAGAGTTGTGACAGTAGGGTGTTCTTGGTCTGAGTTTTGAATATCTGATCCTAAACAAAGTAATCCTTCTGGCAGAATGAATACAGATTTATTCGCTCGGAAAGAGCTATCGTAAGTGATGTCGTGCAATTTAAAGGCAAACAGACCGATTTCTTCTGAGGCATGAACACCGGCAAGGAACGTTTCATCGGAAAAATTTCGATGTCCCGAATCGCTTCCTCCTTTATCTTGCAACACTTTCTCAGGCAAAACTTTGGTTGTAGCCCCCGGAATATAATTCCAATTGAATGTTTCTAAATCTGGTCTAAAGGACTTGTTTTTTTGTTTGAAATCGAAATACTCTATTTGTCCATAAGCTAAATACCGTCCTTTTAAATTTTCAGTGTCTGACGACTCAAAGTCCCATATATAGCGACTAAATCCTTTCATATTGAACTGAAAATTTTCATCTTTCGAAATCATTACCCCTGAGTAAGGCATGAATAGGTTTCCTTTAACTTCAACCTCTTCGGCAATGGCTGTAGCCGATAACTCATTCATTAGTTCTATTTCACCTATGCTAGCTGTGTATGTTAAATTAGAGTCTACTGTTTTGATATAATTGCTTAATGTTTCTTGGTTGTAGGTTAGCAAACGTTTGAATGCTGCCGTAAGTTCCTTGTCGGGTGTTTCTGAGGAGAGAGCGACATAAGCAAAAGCCGGTAAAATTGTTTGTACGATTTCTTGATTTTTTGGAAAGCGTCCTACCGTACCTGCCGGAACATTTAATTCGGCAGAGAAGAAGCGAAACGTTAATAATCCTTGCTTTAGATGGTGAATGGTTTGTTCAGACAAAGCATAAGGGGTGCCATGAAGTAGGTAAGCCACCAATGAAGCTGCATAAAGAGCATGTGGGTAGTAAGCGCTATGGTAAGGACCACGGTGATGATAACCTGAATAATCTGGTTTTATTGTACCATAAAATCCAGGGGCGATACCTAACGCATTATCCATGTAGTTCTTATAGGCCGTAAGAGCAATCTGACGTTCTTTTTCATTGGTTAGAGATAACGCATAAATCAGTTTCGGAAGAGCCAATGCTCTGAGGTTATCGGCTACTTCACCCGTATGTGTGGGGTTTTGATAACAGACGCCAAACATCGTATACCAATTAAGCGTATTTAATTCTCGTTCAAGTTGTGTTTTCGATAACTTATCTTTAAGTAAGAAAAATGAATGAAAATAGCCTGAGCTACGAAGTTTTTCAAAACAAAGGGTGCCTAATCCGCTACCATCAGCCCAGCCTTGGTCGTAAAACCAATCGTAAATGTATCGTGCTTTGTTTAAACTCTCCTTGTTATTGTTTTTTCTGTAATCCAAAGCTAACGGCAATAGCATCTTCTCATTTATAGTTCGGAAATACATCACTTTGTTTTGATCTATCACCTTAGGAGAAGCCATTGGGTAAAGTGCATTGCCTACGGCTATCCCATCTTTGTCATATTTGATTTTTATTTTTTTTGCTTCGCTAACTCCCTCTTTTATAAAACGATGTTCGCTATTTAGACGCATTTGTCTCCATGGATCAGTTGATACTTTGTCCGAGAATCCTAGGTACCAATTTTCTAATCGTTTACTGATAAGTTCTATTTCACTTTTCTTACCTGTAATGAGCCTATTCACTTGAGGCAAAGTTTTTCGATAGCTTAAAAAGTTTGGAATTAAACTGAAATCTTTTTGGTTGACGAAATACTGAGTATCCGACATCTTTTGCCAAGATACTTTAGGAGTAAATTCAAGTGCATCAAGGTATAATATTCCCGTTTGTTGAGTCTTAGGAAATGTTATTTCTACAGTTTGTATTTGACTTTTGATTGGCATATTCATATCTTCCTTGAACTTAGCCCATAAACAACGCCATCCTTTGAAATTAAGTTGAAAATTAAGATGACACAGTTCTTGATGGTTGACGTCTAAGAATGCTAATCGGATAGAATCAGTTGTCAGAAGTGTATTATAGAACCATGCATTGATGCCCCCGTTAGAGCTTTGAGAGGCTTTTTCTATTCCCAATGGTTGAGAAATAGTTAGTTTGTCTCCAGCTTTCCATTGAATCTGCAAGGCTTGATGTCCAAGCTTGTATTTTGAAGATGAAATAGAAAGTACTCCTTTTTGCAAATTCCAATTTAAAGGAATTTCTGAATTTTCGAACGAATAAATTTGTGCTTGACAAGATAAAGCATACATGGAAGTCAAGCCTATGAGTAGTTTTTTTAAAAGTGGTTTCATTTAGAACATGGTTTGTTGAGGTTGAGAGGTTATCATTAAAAATCGCTCTTGAATACTTCTCTATATGTATACAAGAGCGATTTTAATGATTAAGTATTGTACTGTCTAAAATACTAGTTCCAACCAGGATTCTGTTTAATCTGAGGCATTAAGTCACATTCACGTTGTGGGATAGGCAACAATTCATGTTTGTTCTTTTTGGTGTATTCGGCAGCTGTGTAGTAAGCGCTTGAATACCAGTCAACTAATGTTTGTGCAGTAGAAATGACTGTTTCGTAATAATTACCCCAACGCATCAAATCTGTGCGACGATGCCCTTCAAAAGCTAATTCATAAGCACGTTCTTTGTGAATGGCTGTTCTGAATTCTTCTTGTGTCATGTCTGCAGATAAGTCAGAAATCGAATTGGTCATGGTGATAGGAAATCCAAATCCACGGCGGCGTACCATATTTACTGCCGTATATGCATCTTGAGTCGGCCCGTTTTGCCATTCATTCAGAGCTTCTGCATAAATTAGCAAGACCTCTGCATAACGTAAAATATACCAATTGATGTTTGATTTATCTTGATTGATTAAAATATTATTGGGCAAAACATACTTTTCGGTATCCCATTTAGCTGGTGTCATGTTTTGCCAATTCTTGCCATCTTCGTCAGGGGTCTTATTAGAAAGTGGCGTTTTGACGGTGTTGACATACTTATAATCGGCTATAGAGAGATTTCGTCGTAAATCAAGATCGCCTTTGTCCCAATCGCGGTAAAAGGTATAGACTACTCTGACGTTTCCGGCATTACGTCCCCTCAAACCGGTAATTTCATTGGCCACAACACCGTTCCATTTTCCAATACGTCCGCATGGATCTTCCGAAGCAGACCCTGTTACAGTTGGAGCATAAAAACTAACTTCGATTAAACTTTCCTTCGGATCCCAAATTGAATTACACGTATTTCTCCAGAGTTGTTCATAATTATCTAATAAGGCGTGCTTGCCAGATTCGATAAGAATTTTAGCTGTACGTGCGGCCTGTTCCCACTTGCTTGTATCTTGGATAGGATAGCCGGCCCATGTTGCATAAACCTTAGCTAGTAATCCCAATGCTGCACCACGAGAGAAACGAAAACTGTTGTCCGGACGAATGTCATCGTCTATGGCATAAGGTAAATTTTCAATGGCATATTTCAGATCCTCTTCGATGAACTGATAGACCTCTTTGGGGTCAGCTTGAGCAAAAACAGAAGGTTGTTTGTTGGAATCAGCTGTCGTTTTCATTAAAATAATATTCCCCCAATACCGTACCAATTCAAAATAATACATGGCACGTAAAGCTTTTGCTTCAGCAATGTAAATGGTTGCTTTCTTTTTATCGTTAGCACTGAAGTATTCATAGCGGGTAGCGATAGTCTCTAAAAAATCATTAGCATTATAGATGCCTTCATAAAGCGCTTTCCACGTATCCTTTACGCTTGATTCACTTGTTGTGAGCGCATTTGATGGTATCTGTCTAAAGCTATTTGTGCCGCTTGTGCATTGAGCAATATCAGTTGACAACGGGAATAACAAAGAAAGATTGTATCCATAAGTCTGATCGGTTACCATTGAACGATAAACCCCTAACAATACCGGTTCCGCTTCTTTGGCATTATTGATAAATTTCGTTTTATCAATTTGTGACTGTGCTTCTTCTTGAAGCATATCCGAGCAAGAAGTACATGCGAAACTTCCGCCCATGACTAACATTAAAATGATATATTTTTTCATTGTTCTTTCGTATTAAAATTCAATGTCTACCCCAAACGTAAAGATTCTACTTTTTGGGTAAGCTCCCCAGTCTAAGCCTGGAGTCATAGGGCTATTGCTTGACATACTAACCTCTGGATCATATCCGCTATATCCGCTTATGCAAAAAAGATTTTGAGCAGAACCATAAACACGTAGTTTGGAAATGTAGGCTTTGCGAGTAAGCTTATTAGGCAAAGTATATCCTAATGTAATGTTTTTTAAACGCAAAAATGATCCGTCTTCAATAAAACGAGAATATAGCTCATTATTTACATATCCATTAGCTGATGGTACACGATTAGAAGCATGTGTTGGTGTCCAACGATCGGTTACCTCGCTTAACAAATTTGTGCGTTCTTTTCTACTTTGTGTCGTGTAGATACGAGTAGCATTAAAGATATCGTTGCCATATGAAAATTGGAACATGAAGTTAAAATCGAAATTGGCGTAGTTGAAGCTATTTGTGAATCCACCAAAAAAATCGGGTATAGCATTACCAATGACAGTTCGGTCTTCGGTAGTCGCCAATCCGTCTCCATTTTGATCTTTATATTTTACGACGCCAGGAGTGACATTTCCATCATTATAACGCATGTTGCGCGTCACATTAGGTTTCAACTCAAGTTTACCTGATGGAGTAGCATAAAAATCAGAACTCTGGTAGATACCATCGAATTCATAACCGTACATTAAACCTAACGAAGAGCCAACTTTTGCAATATAGTCATAATCTGGGAAGTCGCTGTTGAACCCTGTACGGGCATACATAGCATTGACACCCGATTGCAATGCTTTCAATTCATTTTTGATGAATGAAATATTCAAATCTGTTTTCCATAAAAGTTTGCGTGATTGAATATTAACAGTGCTCAATGATAATTCTAATCCTCGATTTTGAATTTTACCGACATTTTGCATCTGTGATTCAAAACCGGTTACATTAGCTAAACTTTGTGCAATTAATAAATCTTTGGTGTTTTTTATAAAATAATCGGCAGTTAAATTTACGCGGTTATTAAATAGACCTAAATCTATACCAATATTAGTTGTTGTAGAGCCTTCCCATTTTAAATTTGAATTTTTAAGTTGCTTAGGCGTCAATACCGTTACTAGATTGTTTCCCAATCCATATTTGCTCCTGTCATATATATCCATTGACAAATAATTGGATACGCGATCATTACCAACAGTACCCCATCCTAAACGTAATTTTAAATTTGATACGGCAGTCATGTCTTTCATGAATTTTTCTTCATTAATACGCCATGCAGCAGAAAAAGCAGGGAAATATCCCCATTTGTTTTTAGCTGCAAATACGGTTGATCCATCGGCGCGAATCGTTGCCGTTACTAAGTAGCGATCTTTATAATTGTAGTTTGCTCTAGCAAAGAATGAAAGTAGTGTCTTGTCGTAAAGAGAGGTTTCTATTTTACTTGGTGTAGCTCCTAGGCCTAAGTTGTTATTACCTAAGTTGTCGAAAGGGAAATCCTTTGCTTGTCCTAATAAATATTCATCGCTATTATAACTAATTTCATGTCCCACCATCACGTCCATGGTGTGTTTTTTAATCTTCTTTTTGTATGTCAAATAGTTGAAGTTAGTCCATCGTACCGATTTTGCCATTTGGGTTTCTCCGTACGGTTTGTTTCCGTTACGATAGGCCTCTTTTGAACCGTCATTGTAGAATACATCGTTGCGTGTATTTGTTGTGCCGTATGTGCCGGCTGTTTTAAACGTTAGGTTTTTTATTAGCTCAATGGTTAGTGTACCATTGGCTGACCACATTTCGGAATTTTTCTTTTTATGCACCGATTCTGCTTGGTTTACAGGATTCACTTGTGCTAAACTTTCACTCATTTCCAATTCCAAGGGGTCAATTGCTGAGGCTAATAATTCCTCGTCAGTCATGCTTAATCCACCGGTAGGGCGGGCACTTAAAACTTGAGCAAGCACATTAAAACGTCCAGATCCACTTGAAGTTCCATTTCCCATTTGTGTAGAATTGGCATAAGTCACATTGGCATCAAGGGTAATCTTTTTAGTGATTTTCTGATTGATGCGCATTTTTGCGGTTGTTTTTTTAAACGAACTATTCTTAAAAACTCCATCTTCATCGAAGTGAGAGAAAGAAAATGCGTATTTTGTTTCTTTGCTACCTCCGGTAACTCCAAGGCTGTGGTTACTAGACCAAGTAGGCTTAAGCACTTCGTCTTGCCAATTAATACCATCTACGTTTTTGTAATCCTCGAGCGATTGATAACGGTATGGTATTCCATTTTCATCTTCTCCAGCCTTATAGTACGTATTAGCATATTTATCTGGATAAAGGTCCATTTGCAGTTTAACAAACTCGTATGGATCGAGCATGTCTAATTTTTTGGCTACTTTGCGATAGCTGGCAGAACCATTGTAACTGATGTGTGGCGCGCCACTCTTACCTGATTTAGTTGTTACTAAAACGACTCCATTTGCTGCACGCGCACCGTAGATTGCTGCTGAAGAGGCATCCTTAAGAACATCCACCGATTCAATATCGGAGTTTGATAAATAATTGATGTTATCTACTTGAAACCCATCAACAATGTAAAGTGGTGAGGCATCTCCCGTTACTGTACCAATACCGCGAATTTTTACATCAAATCCAGATCCGGGTGTACCATCTGTTTGTGTAATTTGAACACCTGAAATTTGTCCGCCTAAAGCTTCCATGACCGAACTTGACTTATAGCCTTCAATTGCTTTTGATGAAACGGATGACACTGAACCGGTTAAATCTCCGCGTTTAATACCTGCATATCCTACTACCACGACGTCGTCAAGCATTTGTGCATCTGGTTGTAGCTGGATCACAAGTCTTTGATTATCTTTAATCTTGATATCTTGCGGTTTATAACCAATATAAGAGATTGAAATGAGTGCACCTTTAGCTACTCTAACAGTAAAGTTACCATCAAAATCGGTTACTGTACCGGTCGTACTTCCTTTTACTAAGACTGTAGCTCCGATGAGAGGCATATTCGTCTCATCATTAACGATTCCTTTTACCGTGAGCTGTTGTGCTGATACTGTTAATGTTAAGATTAAGGCCAGTAGAGTGATAAACACTCTACTATAGCCACTTGTTCTATTTGTTAGTTGCATAGTATTCAATTATTTAGATTCAAAAGCTTCATCGAACCAGATAAAGATCGGAAAGATCTGATTCTTAGAATTACCTAGTCCACCGATATTACCATCTGTAATGAAGGTCATTTGTCCGATCATAGCCCCATTGGCCGGTATGCCATCCAATCCGATGTATTGGTTTGGATTAATTCTTAAAGCATTATTATTAGCTGCATCAACGTATCCCAATGCCATAGCTAATGTTCGACCATTAACTCCATTATTAGAGAAATAAGACATTGGATCTTTAGAACCGGTATTAATCGTTGCTGATCCGATCGTTTCATAATATTTTTTCCAAACCTGATTCATCAGTGAGTTTGTCACACTAGGTTGTCCATCCCCATGTGCGTCTGGTCCGTTAAAGTTATAGAAGTTAAACGAACGTCGATAATCAATTGCAAATTGAGTTAAATCACTCATTCCCTCAATTGTAGGTATAGCCGATGTTCCTCCTGTCTTTGGATTAACTTGAAAGACGAACGGTGAATAAAGTACTTTTATGCCAGCTACAGCTGAGGCAAAATTGAAGAATACCGGAACGGTCATGCTGACTTCAGCCGGAGTCCCTTTTCCTGTTGTTGCAGTAACCATAATTAAACCGCTATTGGCATCCTTCCAACCACTTGTGGTAAAGTTTAGTTTACCATTTGCATCGATTGTTGTTCCAGACATTTGCGCTTTTGTTTTTACACTCCATTCTACCTCTACGCCAGCTTTGATATCTGTTGTCGGTGTCAGTGACAAATTTTGCAACTCATCAGCAGAGAAGACTCTGAATTGGTTAGCATAGTTTGTTGCAGGTGTCAAACCTAAGTTATTGCCATAGCGGATATGAGTAAAGTAATAAGGATTCTCTTTTACGGTTAAAGTTAAGTTCGCTGTAGCTTCACTTTTCACATTTTTTGCTTTTACGGTAACTGTATGAGTTCCCAATGGAATGGTGTGACCTTTCACGGCCGAGATTTCCCCTGTTTGTGGATCGATAGTAATTTGTCCATTTAGGTCATTAATCAATGAGAATGTGATAGCATCGCCAATTAATCCGCTAGTTGGAGACGTTTCAAACTTAACCGCTTGCATAGCGTCTTTAACGGTATAAGAGAAGTTTGAGATTGGCTTAATGAATGCAACAACATTTAGAGTATATGCCTTCTCAAAGTTAGTACTGCCATAGGTGTTACTAACCATAATGTCTAAATCAAACTTATCACCAATTTTTAGCGTATTGTTTGGATCGATAGATAATATGCCCGTTTTCGGATCTATTTTAATCTGGTTAGTAGCCGGAGTCATATTTTTAATTTCATAGGTCAACTCTTCTAAAGATCCTTTGACTATAGGCTGTGATGATACAAAGCCGTTGCCGATTTCCAAAGCTCCCTCTGATGGTGTATAAGTAAGGGATAATGGTTTAGAAGTAATGTTAAATTCTACTGCATTTTCAAAAATACAATCTCCTGCATTAGTGGTTAATTTCAAAGAAACTTGGTGAATGCCTGGAGGTATTTCCCCTTTAAAGTTTGGATTGATTGAAATTTTACCCGATTGTGATACCGTAAAGTATTCTTTCCCTTCCTCTTGAATCACACTATAAGCCGTGATTGAAACATGGTGCCCATCGGTCGTTATTTGTGAAGTTGCTTTAGACGTTTGTACTTCTGTGTAATCAATGGTGATCACTGATGGAACGGCTTCTACTCCTTCGGGTACTGCCGGTAACATATTGACTTCAATAGCATCATTAAAAGTATAGGTTTTCCCGCCAGCCATACAGGAAATAGAGATCTTATACATTCCCACTCCTAATTCCGCACTATTGCTGATGGTGATAACACCTGTATTTTCGTCGATAGTGAAGCTTCTAGCATCAATATCTTCGTCTTTATAAATCACTTTAGTAATCGTAAACGAACTAGGTGTTGGGCCGATATACGTTGGTGTACCTGAATTGTAGGTCATTGATGGACCAATATCGGTAACTCCCGAGTAATATAGTGCAAAATTTCTGGAATCCGTCGTCTCTGTATCCGTACAAGAGACCACTGTAAACATAAGCAACCATAAGGTAGCCCATGATAACAAGTTGTGGTTAATTCTCGTTTTCATTATGATATTGTTTTGTATTAATTCAAAGTGTAGCTAAGAGAATACTCTTTGCCGTTGATTGTTACTTTTACAGCAGTTCCGTTGGCATGGTATTCTCCGTCAGTAAAGACAGCAGAGATTGTATTAGTCGGTGTTGCACTATTCATCGGTACTAATACGGTGATAAAGCGTGCGGTTTCATCAGTCGCTTTAGTTAAGTTTACCTCATACGATTTTCGATCATTGGCTTGATCGATGTTATAAGAAACCTTCCCGGCAAATCCTGCTGTAGAGAGATTGCTGTTACTGAATGTACGACAGATCATATTATTATTATCGGCGAAAGCGGTGTGAGCACCATTTTCGTTCAAATCATACACCACTTCACTATCAGAACCTTCACACAGATGGAAGTTGAGACTTACTTTTCCTGTAGCTGTACCGATACCTTCGTCCACTATAACAAAGAAAGATTTGTCGACAAAGAAGATCGCGCGACGATGTTTTAAATCAGAATAACTCTGATTTTCTGTGACTAATACATCTGTATTACTAATGGTTTGCAACTGAAGGTATTTACCATTTCTATTAGTATCTCTGATTGGTTTATCGTTCAGTGTCATCGTATTGTGTTGTTTGGCACTCCTAAACCACTCGCGTGTGCTTCCGTTGTTATAAGTAAAACACCCTGAATCCGGGAAAAAATGACGACCATTGTGGTAAAGTGCGAATGTCCCATTATCTCCTTGATTATGCCATGCAGCAGTTGGATTATTGGTATGGATAAGCATTGTTGATGACGTTTCCCATCCATTACGAAGCACATAATAGCCCGAAGTTGTAAAAGCTTTAGTCAGGTGAGATGGTTTGATTCCTTGTTTGCCATTGTAAGCCATCCACTTCATCTGTTCATTTTCAGGAAACATTTCAACGTATTTTTTCAGATTTTTAGTGATGACACTTTTTGTCCATGAAACAGGGCGTGTATCATTGAATGCTTCTACAGAATAGTCCGGATACATTAAATTCATTAATAATTCGGTTGCTTTGCGCATACTTTCAATATAAGTGGTTGGCAACAAATCTTCTTTATGATTAGCCTTAGCTAAAATAATCGCATCATAGAAAGTCGCTACTTCGCCAATGTGATAGCTTAAGTCGACTTCAAACTGCATTCCATCTTCCAGAAACTGGTTAGAAACTTCTTGTCCAAGAATATCTGTTCCATTTTTCACCCATGTTGTTGCCTCTTTAAATTCAGGGAAAAGCATAGCAGCTTTAGTCACAGAAAATGCTTGTGCAATATAAATGTTATTACCGGCATTATAATAATGAGTTTTAATATACTCTACTTGTTCAGATAGAGAAACCAAGAATGAGGATAAGAATGAAGCTGTGAAGTTCGGTGATTGGATAAAGTAGAAAAAAACATCTGTGGCATTAGATACTCGCTCTGATACAGGCAGTGAGCCATAAGTGCCGTAATGATCATATTCTTCAGATGTCGGAATTGGATTTTGTTTCATGAAATCCCCATACACTTCCATCCATGACTTGGTATAAGCCTCATTGCCGGTTGCTCTATAAGCTTTACCTTGGGCCGGAAACCATTCTAAACGATACAATTGACTGCGAAATTCTCCATCGGTATTGGGTTGGTAGCTCCAATCTATTAAACCTTCTTCATTTTTGGGGAATTGATAAGATTCGCCGTTTGCATCTGTATAGTTTTTGATATAAAACTTATATTGCAAGGCATCATCTGCCATTTTCTGTTCGCCTGAAGGAACGCTGATATTGATCAGTGATATTAATGGATTTACCACATCTTGGCGTAAACGGTAATAGTTTAATAGAGCTTGAGAAGCTAAATAGAATTCTCCATTTTCATAGTGTGTTTTCACTTTTTCAAGTCCCGGATAATCTAGGTTGAGACACTCAAAGACCTTTAGGTCGATTGATTTGTTTTGCTCTTCAGTTCCAGTTATTGAAGAACCCTGTCCGTTAGGAGACCAGGTTAGTTCTTGATCTGAGCATCCTGCAAAACAATAGGAGCAGACCAGTAACATCAGGTAACAAAGTTTAATGTAATTCATAAGTTGCTATAAGATATTATAATAAAATGATTATTGTTTTTACAAAGATAAAGGGAATGGCATAGAACGATTATTGCTGTCGTACACACTTTGTTTAAAATGGTTCTTTTGCTGCTATTTTTGTTGAATGAAATGCTATTTTTGTTCAAAAGGCTGTTTAGGAGTGCTTTATAGTCGTTTGTTATACCTTCTGATCCACAGTCTATTCCGACTTTCTTATAGTAGGTTTCTTGTTACATTAGAAGCTTTAGTGATGAGAGCAGATAAAAAAAAGATCCCAGATTCTATGTTGAACAAGAATATGGAATCTTTTTATGAGAAATAGTTTTTTTATCCGTTATGATGTTTCTTGATATATTCTGTTGGTAGACAACCGAAGTATTTCTTGAAGCTCGTTGCAAAATAAGAGGGCGTATTAAAGCCCACCATGGTGCTTACTTCGGCCACAGTATAACGTCCGTCCTTCAATAATTTGCAGGCTTCGTTGAACCGGATCTTACGGATAAAGTCGATGGTCGGTTCACCGGTTATGGCTTTCAATTTCAAGTGCAAGTTTGAACGACTCATGTTCATCTCGCGTGCAAACTCATCGGTCGAGAACTCTACATTATCGAGGTTCTTTTCGACGATACTCACTGCGCGTTTGAGTAAAGCCTCATCCATGGCATTGAAGGTGATCTTTTCTGGTTCTACCTCGAGCGATTTAGAATAGCGCTCCAACATGCGGTAACGTGTACGCAGCATGTTTTGAATCTTAGTGATCATGATCGAGAGCGAGAACGGTTTAGGGATGTAATCGTCGGCACCAACCTGCAATCCTTCCATCTGATCTTTGATGTCAGTCTTCGCCGAAAGCATGATGACCGGGATGTGGCACGTCCGTATGTTCTGCTTAACCAGCTTACAGAACTTCACTCCGTCCATCACCGGCATCATCACATCCGTAATGATTAAATCGATCTCTTGATCTTTCAATAGTTCGGCAGCTACTTCACCATTTTCGGCTTCCAACGTGTTGAACGAGCGCGACAAACCGTGGCTCAGATACTGTCTGATCTCTTGATTATCCTCCACGATCAAGATCGTACCCCGTTTCTTCTCTTCCGTTGCAGTATCCGGTTCCTCTGCTTTCTCGGTATCGATGAAATACATCTCTTTCGAATTGGTCGAATAGGCACGAGGCTCTTCTTCGGCCTGTTCGACCGTTGCGATCTCCGACGCTTGGTAGACCGATTCCTGTTGAGGGAGATAAACCGTAAACGAACTACCTTCACCCTCTTTGCTCTCTAGTTCGATGCGCCCATGATGAAGTTCCACTAAACGTTGCACCAACGATAAGCCGATGCCGCTACCCACATGTTCGCTCTCTACCTGATAGAAGCGTTCGAAGATCTTGCCTTGCTTGTTGATCGGAATACCGATGCCGGTATCAGTGACTTGCAGCACAAGCTCTTGATTCTCCTCCTTTAAACTTACGGTAATGGTTTGACCACTCTCCGTATACTTGAAAGCATTCGATAGCAAGTTGTTGATGATCAGTTCCAGATAGTTTGCATCGAACCACATCGGTCGGTCGTTCAGTTCCGATTGTAGGGTGTAACCGATCTTTTTGTGGCGTGCCAGCTTCTCGTAGAACAAAAAGTTTTCTTCAACCAACCGGTGTGCATTATCTTGCTTCACTTTAAGTTCGAAGACTCCCAGCTCTGCACGGCGATAATCCATCAACTGGTTGACCAGATGAAGCAAACGGTTGGCGTTCCGTTGGATATACTCCAACTGATTACGTGTCCAGCGATCGCTGATTCGGTTGATAATCTCTTGAAGCGGCGCCAAGATTAGAGTTAGCGGTGTGCGTAGCTCATGCGAGATGTTGATAAAGAACCGCATCTTCATCTGGTTGATCTCTTCTTGATGGGCTTTATCGCGTCGTTCCATCTCCAACTCAGCTGCCATACTCTTTCTCATCCAGAAAAAGCGGAAGACGAAGATCACGAGTCCTGCAAATGCCGCTAAGAAAAGGAGCATAGCCCACCACGTCTTATACCACACCGGGAGTATCACAATCTTCAGTGCTGTAGGCTGGTTGTTCCATTTCCCATCGCTGTTGGCCGCCTTCACCAAGAACGTATATTCGCCATGAGGTAAGTTCGAGTACGACACCGTTCGTTTGTCTGTGAGGTCATACCATTCTTTATCGTATCCCTCTAGTTTATAAGCGAACGTGTTATGCTGTCCCGAGATGTAATTAGAGACCACAAACTCCAACGAAAATGCTGTTTGCCACGATTGCAACGTGATGCTCTCCGTGGTATTGATGTTTT
>JBKEDO010000081.1:0-11329 GCA_047975405.1 Bacteroides sp. | reverse complement strand
ATTCCGATTTTCTTAACGGTGATGTCCACCATTCTGGGCTTTATCCCATTTATGATTGGTACTCAGAAAGAAGCATTCTGGTTTCCATTGGCTGCCGGTACCATTGGGGGATTGATCATGTCGGTCGTGGGCATTTTCCTCTTTCTACCAATGATGACGATTAAACTAAAAACAAAAAAACAAAGGAACTGAAACGCTGAAATTTGTTGATGCAGGGGAATAAAGAAACCGAATTCCAGAGACAGAAGAAGAGTGCATGATACTCATTTAAAATCAGTTCGATAGAACTTTAAATGGTGCAAGTTGCTTTTGATGACGATTGTTAAAGGCAACAAGTTCTCTTTTTCTGGTTCTAGAAAACGGTTGTAAGATGCTTCTTGCATGAATCTTTGCTCCAAGAGGCTTATAGACCTTTTCTTAATAGAAAGGTCTAAGATAGAAGCCGAAACTGCATTTATTGGATAAAATAAGCTGAGAAACGATTTATCAGAGGAGTGTCTACTGATTCGGTGGCGATCCATCGAAGAGCTGATACATTGACAGGGGCAATCTCTTCAATTCGCTTGTGTCCAATGCATTGGCCTGAGCATAAAGTTTGCCATTTTTCATTCACTTTCCCTTCTACTCGATAATTCCGTACACGTTCACCTTGTCGGATATCCTCCGAAAGAACTATGGTATTGATGCTAGTGCTGGCAGGCAGTTTTAGCGTGATGCGTTTACCTTGTCCTTGGGTAGAGGCTATCGGTTGATCGAAACGGCGGTGAATCTCGTTGCCGAACTCTTTCAGTCGTTTTACATCGGCATCCGGAATAAGTCCTCTATCGTCAGGAGTAACTCCTAAGATGAGCGTAGAGTTATGTCCTACTGATTTATAGTACATGTTCATCAAATGTTTCAGTGGAAAGATATGCTCTTCATCGTTAGGTTCCCAAAACCATTCGTGTCGCCCGTTGTAACCTCTGAGTGGGGCATCCGACATGGCAGGCATGTAATATTCTCCATTTGGGTCACCCCCTCTTAATAGCCGGTAGTTATCCTTAAATATCTGTTGTTGGTTTTTGGAGTGTGAGTAAGGGTAGGGGAAGTTGCCCCAACATGGATAGGCTACGGTGCCCGATTCGGAACCACCCCAGCGAATATCGGCGCGTTGACTGTTGTGATAGAAGATTATGTTTTTCTGATATTTTTCTACGATGGGGAGAATATCGGCTCCTCCCAATTCGGGGCCGTGGCCTCCACCATCGTACCAAACGATAGCTAAATCACCATAGCGTGACATCAGTTCTTCTGTCATCCCTTCGCACATTTTGTTATAGAAGGCTTGACGATTTTTCTGAAACGGACTACCGTCGTTGGGGGTTAGGAAGTCGTGTATGCCTAAGAAGGAATTCCAACGAATACCGATGTAAATTCCGGGTAGAATGCCGTATTTGCGGCACGACGTTACGAAATCGCGTACAATATCCCCTTTTCCGTCTTTCCATTTCAAAGCTTTCATGCAATAGGGGTTGACATCCGACTGATAAAGAGCAAAGCCCGTTTCGTGAGTGGCAGTGAGGATGGCTATTTTTGCTCCCATGGCTTTGACCGAGCGAATCCATTGGTCGGTATCCAATTGATCGGGCTGGAAGATGTTCACGTCAGGGATGGGGGTAATACGATTGTAGGCTTGAACATATTTCTTGCCATCGAATACGTGTAGGTCGTAATGGAAGACGGCCGTCAACTCGGCATTTTGCCATGTCAGTTGGGCCGGTTTGGGAATAGGAAGTGAAGACTTTTTTGATGGGGTCTGCCCATTGGCAAATAGTCCGATGAAAAGTAATAGAATTGTAGAAATCTTTTTCATACTGTCATTGTTTTAAAAGTGTTAGAAAGTTTTAGATACCATGGATATAGGTATTGCTTGTTACTGATGTGCTTTGTATAGGGCCATTACCGGTCCTCGTTTTGTACCAAGGTTAGGTTCAACGATAACTTTGAGGGTAAAATTACTGAATTTTATTGTTCAGTAGAGGATTTCTGCAAAGAGTTTGCAAAATATAAAGAAAGATGTCTTTATAGAGAGTCATTTACGTTATCAGCTATTCGGCCGAACTTACGTTAATATTAGTGCAGCGCACTATTTTATTCCGGCAGTGTGCTATTTTATTTGTTACACTGTATAAATTAGGTGGGTCTTAAATCCTAAAAGCAGAGCGTAAATTGGCTGTAATTAAAATATTTTTTTTATGATTTTCTGGTATTAATCTGAACGATTTCTTGTAACTTTAATTCGAATCTATATAGAACTTTATGCGAAGATAATCCTTATATTAAGAGATATGAGAATTCAACTTGAATGGTTTAAATCAATGAACGATAGGATATATTTTATATTTTTGTAGCAAATTTTAATCATAAACTTGAGACTATATGACTCTTTATCGAAAGTTTTTTATTCTTGGAGTATTGCTTTTTGGGTATTCTTTTCACCTATCTCTATCTGCTCAAAAGGTGGAGACAGCTCGACGGGATTCTTCTATAACGGTGGGATATGCTACCGGTAAATTGAAGAATTTATCGGGTTCTGTAGAGAAGATTACCGAACAACAAATGAATAAGGAGTTGATCACTAATCCGCTTGAAGCCATTCGTGGACGGGTACCGGGGTTGACAATCGATCGGGGTTCAAACGGACCGGCAGCTTTGGATGCTGTACGGTTACGAGGAACGACTTCGTTGAGCAGCGGAAATGATCCTTTGATTATTATTGACGGAGTCTTTGGTGATTTGAACACCTTGGCTTCTGTTTACCCAACCGATATTGAAAGTTTTACCATTCTTAAGGATGCGTCGGAAACGGCTCAATATGGTTCACGCGGAGCTTCCGGAGTGATTGAGATTACGACCAAGAAGGGAATGAGTGGAAAGACACGGGTGAGTTATAATGGAACTTTTGGATTTAGTTCGGTTTTTAAAACGCTAAAGATGCTTTCTACCGATGATTTTCGTCGGGTGGCACGTGAACAAGGACTTTCTATTATAGATAAAGGGGAACAGACGAACTTCTTGAAAGAGATTACACAGACCGGTTTGCAACAAAACCATCATGTGGCTTTTGACGGGGGAACAGAGGAATCTAACTATCGTGTATCGTTAGGGTTTATGGATCGACAAGGAGTCGTTTGGCATGAAGATCTGAAGAACTTCACGTCGAATATGAATATGAATCAACAATTGTTCGATGGATGGGTGACCTGTGAGTTGGGCATGTTTGGCTCTATTCAGAAGAACCGTAATTTGGTCGATCAACAAAAGACATTTTATTCGGCAGCAACTTTTAATCCGACATTCCCGAATCATCGAAACGCAGAAACGAATGGTTGGGACAATGTGTCGAATGCGAGTCAGATCACTAACCCTTTGGCTTGGATGGAGGTTAAGGATAAAGATGCAACCTCGCATCTGAGTACTCACGGGCGAGTGACGTTTCACTTGACAAAGGAGTTGAAACTGGCGTTGTTCGGGGCTTATACATATAACATGGTCGAAAATTCTCAATACTTGCCGACTTATGTTTGGGCACATGGACAAGCTTACAAGGGAGTCAAAAAGAGAGAATCACTTCTGGGGCACGTGAAACTGACGTATCAGAAAACATGGAAAAAACATTTCTTCGATGTACTAGCTTTAGCTGAAGCTCAGAAAGAAACTTATTCGGGGTTTTATACTACGGTGACGAACTTTAGTAATAATGCGTTGGGCTATGATAATCTACAAGCAGGAGCATTGCGTTTATGGGAGGGAACGAACTCGTATTATGAGGAACCGCGTTTGGCTTCATTCCTCGGGCGATTTAATTATACGTATGCCGATCGTTATATTTTCACAGTGAATACCCGCGCCGATGCTTCTTCGAAATTTGGTCGTCATCATAAATGGGGCTTTTTCCCCTCTTTATCGGCCGCTTGGGTGATGAGTGATGAACCTTTTATGAAGTCCGTTACGATGATTGATGATTTAAAATGGCGTATAGGGTATGGTTTGGCCGGCAATCAGAGTGGGATTGATTCGTATACCACGCTTAATCTGATTCAACCTAATGGGGTCGTTCCTGTGGGATCGTCGGCTGTGGTCTCTTTAGGAAATATCCGCAATACAAATCCTGATTTGAAGTGGGAGGTAAAACGAACCTTTAATGCCGGGGTCGACTTGGCGATGTTGGGTAACCGGGTGTTGTTTTCGGCCAATTATTATGTTTCGAAGACGAGTGATATGCTTTATCTTTATAATGTGAGTGTGCCTCCTTTTACGCATAATACGTTGTTGGCCAACATTGGTTCGATGCGGAATAGTGGTTTGGAGTTTTCACTCGGGATAACACCGTTGCGAACGAAGGATATGGAACTTAATGTCAATGCCAATTTGACTTTTCAACAGAATAAATTGCTGTCGCTGAGTGGTAATTATCAAGGTGAAACCATTTCGACTGCCGAATACAAACGGTTGGCTAGCTTGAATGGAGCCGGATTTCATGGGGGATATAACCATATTGTTTATCAGATGGTCGGTCAACCTTTGGGGGTATTCTATTTGCCGAAGTCGACCGGTCTCACGGGTGATGTGACTAATGGTCGGAAATATGGCATTGCCGATCTGAATGGAGGAGGAGTGAGCCTTGAGGATGGGGAAGATCGCTATGTGGCGGGACAAGCCATGCCAAAAGCTCTGTTGGGTTCGAATATTAGTTTTCGCTATAAACGTTGGGATGTTGCTCTACAGATAAATGGAGCATTTGGACATAAAATCTATAATGGTACGGCGTTGACCTATATGAACATGAATAGCTTCCCCGATTATAATGTGATGGAGGGGGCACCGGAACAAAATATAAAGGATCAAACGGCAACGGATTATTGGCTTGAACGAGGGGATTATTTGAACTTCGATTACTTGACGGTGGGATGGAATGTCCCCGTGACTAAATGGAAACGGTATATCCATTCGCTGCGATTGGCTTTTACGGTGAAAAATCTAGCAACGATAACCGGTTACTCCGGGTTGACACCGATGATCAACTCGTCGACGGTGAATGGTACGCTAGGGGTGGATGATAAACGGAATTATCCGATATCTCGCACGTATACGATAGGATTGAGTATTAACTTTTAAGGGTAGAGGAGGGACAGATGAGACGTTATTTTTATGATACGCTTTTGATATTGATCGTGACTCTTTCGAGCTGTAGTGGCTTCTTGGATGAGAACCCACAGGACAAACTGCCGGAGGATGAAGGTTATTTAACCCTATCCGACCTTTATCTGAATACGGTGGCTTCACTTTACAACCATGTGGGTGGGTTTAATGATAGTGAAGGCTTGCAGGGTACAGGACGTGGAGTATACGATTTGAATACGTTTACAACCGATGAGGCGATTATGCCTACACGCGGAGGCGATTGGTACGATGGAGGCTTTTGGCAAGGCCTATTTCTTCATCAGTGGGGAACGGATAATGATGCGATACAGGCCACTTGGGAGTACTTGTATAAGGTGGTGAGTCTATGTAACCAATCGCTCGAAAAGATCGATCGGTTTGGACAAGCCCATCCGACGGTCGATCTTTCGGCCTATCGTGCGGAGGTACGGGCCATGAGAGCTTTATTTTACTACCATTTGATGGATCTTTTCGGGCGCGTTCCTTTGGTGATTTCGTCATCGACGACGACGGCTGAAATCGTGCAGAACGAAAGGAGTGAAGTTTATCGGTTTGTCGTCCGTGAACTTCAAGAGACGGCTCCATTACTTTCGGAAGTGCATAGCAACCGTCCCGGCGATTATTACGGTCGGCTGACTCGTCCGGTGGCTTATTTCTTATTGGCCAAACTCATGCTTAATGCCGAAGTCTATGCGGACGATCAGTGGACAGACGGTCAGCGGCCCGATGGGACAGCGATGAGGTTTACGGTCGACGGACATTCCCTGAATGCTTGGGAAGCCACGGTCTATTACTGTGATTTAGTCACAGGCATGGGCTATCGGTTGGAATCGAGTTATGAAGCTAATTTTGCCGTTTACAATGAAGGGTCTTCGGAGAATATATTTACGATACCGATGAACAAAGTGCTTTATACCAATCAGATGCAATATTTATTCCGCTCCCGTCATTATAATCATGCCGGAGCTTATGGTTTGGGTGGTGAGAATGGATCGAGTGCGACTAAAGAGGCGCTCGAGACATTTGGTTATGATACGCCTTCGGTCGATCCCCGATTCGATAAATGTTACTATGCCGGTGTGGTGTATGGATTAAACGGCTCGCCGGTGAAATTAGATGATGGTACGGTCTTGGAGTATCTGCCTTGGAAGGTGGACGTGGATATTTCCGATGCTCCTTATCAGAAGACGGCAGGGGCGCGAATGAAGAAATACGAGATTGATCTGACGGCTACGAAAGACGGTAAGTTGATGGAAAATGATATTGTGTTGTTCCGTTATGCAGATGTCTTACTGATGAAAAGTGAAGCGAAGGTACGGAACGGAGAAAACGGGGATGTGGAACTGAATGCTGTTCGTGATCGGGTGGGAGCACCTCCTCGTCAGGCTACTCTCGAAAATTTACTAGCCGAACGTCAGTTGGAACTTGCTTGGGAAGGATGGCGCAGATCCGACTTGATTCGTTTTGGGAAATATACCCGAGCTTATAGCAGTCGCCCGCAACTCCCAAATGAAGAGAACGGTTATACCACTGTTTTTCCTATTCCTGAAAAGATCAAGGCGTTGTTGGGGAACTTGCAACAGAATGATGGCTATTTGGAAGGATACAGAAGATGACCGAGGATAGAGAATAAGATAGTCGGAAAAAGCTCACCTTTGATACAGATATCTGCTACAAAGGTGAGCTTTTTGTTTGGTCACGAAACTGTTGTCTTACTTTTGCTTACGGTATTTACAACACTCCGGCAACTTCTTATAAGCCGCGTTGTCTGCTCTAAACTTTTCGTTATCATGTCCCGATAAAGCCACAGCTTTGGCAATATCATTCAAATTTGCTTTTTTAGGGTTGAAGGTGAGGTGTAGCATCTCTTTATCCTTATCCCAATTGGCGGTTTGAACTCCTTTCACACTCAATGCCGCTTTTTCAATGCGTTTCTTACACATTTCGCATGAACCATGTACTTTCAACATGGCATGAACCTCTTTTGGGCCCTTCTTCTGTTGCACATTGGTTACCGAGGTTGGACTGGAGGTCGGATGGTTACTTTGGGCCATGACCGGAGCATTGGTGAAAAGACTCGCTAATAGAACGATCATTAATGATCGAATGCTCATGCTTACAAAGGGTTGAATTTTCTTTTTCATCATTCATTTTAATTTAGTGATTAAACAGTTGGTTTTCTTATTCTCTATATTTACAGCATTCGGGCAACTGATTATAAATTGCATCGCTTGCTTTGTATTTCTCATTATCGTGACCTGCTTTTGCAAGGGTTTGGGCTATCGTGTTGAGCTGAACTTTTTTATCATCAAAATTTAAGTGAAGCATTTGGGTCTTACTGTCCCATTGGGCCGAAAAGACTCCGGATAGACTTTTGGCGGCTTCTTCAATACGTTCTTTACACATCTCGCAGTTGCCATTGACCTTAAGCATAGCATGTGTCTTATGCACCGTTTCGGTCGACGAACTTTGGTGCTGATGTCCTTCGTGTGATCTTTCTTTGCCATCGTCAGGAGTGTTCATCATCGATCTTTTTCCTTCAAGTTGTGCGCTGGCATCAATCGCATAAATTCCATTGGTGACAATCTCTTCTCCTTCTGATAAGCCACTTTCAACAACGTATGCTCCATTGAGTGAAGCCCCGAGTTGGATCTCGCGTAATTGGAACGTTGGAGTTGAGGTATCCGGTTGTCGCACATAGACAATGGAACGTTTGCCAGTCCATAAGAGTGCTGTTTGTGGAATGATCAGTTGGCTAGAGGCTTGTCTGGGTGAAGCTTCAACCGTAGCCATGGCGTTCATTTCCGGTTTTAATTCTTGCTTTGTATTAGGTAGGTCGATGCGTACACGAGCCGTGCGACTTTGAGGATCGATCATTGGGTCGATAAAACGAATGATGCCCGAATATTCACGTCCCGGCATAGCGGAAAGGGTAAACGTGAGTCTGTCGCCCTTCCGTAAAAAAGGAAGATCGGCTTCGAAAGCGTCGAACACGGCCCAGACACGATCTAGATTGGCTATCTCATAAAGCACACTTCCCTGCGAAACATAATCGCCACGGTTGACTCGTTTGCTAACCACGATGCCGGAGGTGTTCGCTTTGATTTCGATGGTTGGTGAAGGTACCGAGGATTGTTCTATAGACTGAATTTGTCGAGTCGTCATATTCCAAAGACGGAGTTTCTCACGGGCTGCCTCAACAAGCGTGGGCTGATTCATCCGTTTAGCCTCAATCAGTTCTTGCTGTGCGCTGTAAAGGTCGGGCGAATAGATCACAGCTAGAGTTTGTCCTTTGGATACCGGTTCGCCCGTAAATTCGACATTGAGCGTTTCTATACGTCCAGAGACATAAGAGGTCTGTGATTGTAACGTACGCTCGTCGATGGCTATTTTCCCATATAGACGAATGGTCTTTGAGGGGATGCTTTTCGTTACTTTTGAGGTCTCGATGTTGGCTAGAGCCATCGCTTCCTCAGAAAGTTGCACGGCATTAGGATCGATCATCTCGGTTGAGGAAGAATGGCTGTTTTTCCTCAAAGGGATAAGATCCATGGCACAAATGGGACATTTCCCCGGCTTGTCCATTTTGATCTGAGGATGCATAGAGCAAGTCCAGATCTGTTTTTCCTTTTGAGGACTAGCGGCTTGAGTCGACTGGTCGGCTTGAACTGACGACGGAGACGGACTAAACAGAAAACGGCCGATGAGAAGACCTGCAATAACGAGGAGCGATCCGATGATATATTTATGGGTCAATAGGGTTAAGATCTTTTGTTTCATATCTTTTTCGGGTTAAAAAGTGGATGTTAATTTTTCAAGTTCGGCCACCAGTGTGTTGTATTGCGCTGTGGCTTCACTCTTTTTTAGTTTGTAGTTCAGCAACTGTCGTTCAACTTGTATGACGTCGCTTAAAGGTTGTTTGCCCGCAGAGAACTCGCGAAGGATCAGTCTCCAACTCACTTGCGAGAGTTGGTATTGATCGCTATAGAGTGCGATGGCTCGTTCGGCATCTTCCAATTGCTTTTGAATGCGGATATATTCTGTTTCGAGCAGGTTCTGAGTCTGGCTTCTTTTAAATTCACTCGATAGAACGTAACTCTTATTTTCGCGTTCTTGAGCTCTATACTTCTTTCTAAAGATTGGGAGACTGACTTTAATCATTGGCATAATCATGTCTTTACCGTTCATATTCGGCATTCCGATAGGAGTGTCAGACGCTTTTCTTAAACTATATTGAACGCCTATTCCGATCATTGGATAACTCATCTTGCGGTCCATTCTCGTCTTAGCCTCGTACGCTTGTCGCTCATTATCGATCATCCTGATCATTGGGTTCTTGATGAGGATACTGTCGATCGAGATGGCCTTTAACCGTAGAGGAAGATGGGGAACTAAACTATCCGGCAGATGAATTGGCATTGTTTGATCTCTATTGAGTAAGGCATTGAATGCGGCTTTGGCAATCTCTTGTTTAGATAAAATCTCCTTCAACTGATTCTCGACTTCCAGTCGTTCTATCTGAATGCGAAGGATATCGGATAGACGGCTTTCTGATGCGCCATTCATGGTCATCTGACTAGGCATGCTTTCGCTCATTTTCGAAGGAGTCGCGTTGCTTGCTCCGCTTGTCCCCATGCTCATGGCACCTCCCATGGCCATGGCATTTCCCGCTCCTTGTTGAGCTCCATTGCTTGGTGAAGCGATGCGGGCAGAACCGGAGGTCGATCCGGCAGACGATGAACGGCTACTCGGTCCTGCAGAATAGCGAACGGTGGCCAATTGTTCTAACTGACGCAAGAGTTCGACGGTGGCTTGTGTGGTTCGGTATTGTTCTTTTAGATAGACTAACTGGTACCATTGTTGCTTGACTTTAAACCAGAGGTTGTCTCGACTTTCACGAAACTTCTCATAAGCCATCTTACTCATCTCAAGTGCTTCCGTGCGGGCCGCTTTTTGGGTGCCAAACCATGGGAACATCTGCATGAGCTTTATATCGGCCACTTGTTTGCCTCCCACTGTTTCCATGGGCTTAAACAAGAAACCGACTTCAAGTTCCGGATCGTCGAAAGCTGCCGCTTGCGGAATCTTTTCCATGGTGGCACGGTAGAGGGCAAAGCCGGATTGAACCTCCGGGTTCTGTTTGGCTCCTACTTCCATATAATGGGAGAGACTATCTGAAACGCTATTTTGTCCCAGACTAAAGGTGGAGTACCCCATTATCACTGAGAGTATCGTTATCCTTATGGTGGTATTTCTATACATGGCTTTCATGATCGACTGTTTCATTGGTTTGAGATTCTTTTTTATTCTTCTTTTCGGCTTGCTCGCGCCACCAACATTGCAATACGGGGACAACAAACATGGTCATCGACTGGATGAGCATTCCTCCAAAGGTTGGGATGGCCATTGGAACCATGATGTCGGCGCCTTTTCCCGTAGAACTGAGAACCGGCAAGAGAGCAATGAGGGTTGTGGCGGTCGTCATTGCGGCTGGACGTACGCGTTTCAAACCGGCTTCGACAACAGCTTCACGAATGGCGTGTTTGGTTTTGGGTTGTTGTTTTACAAAAACGTCATGGATATAAGTCCCCATCAGTACACCATCGTCGGTTGCAATACCGAAGAGAGCGATGAAGCCGACCCAAACGGCTACACTTAGATTGATGGGGTGCATCTGAAACAGGTCGCGGATGTTCTCTCCGGCAATGCTGAAATTCATAAACCAGGGCTGACCATATAACCATAGAAGGATAAATCCTCCGGCAAAAGCGACAAAGACGCCCGAGAAGTGAATCAGCGATGCTGTGATCGTTTTAAATTGGAAATAGAGCAGGAGTAAAACGATAAGCAGAGTGATCGGAATCACGATGAGCAAACGATTGGTTGCCCGTTGTTGCTGTTCATAGTTCCCTGCAAACTGATATGAAACGCCTTTGGGTAAAGTCAGCTGTCCTGATCGGAGTTGATCTTTAATGATTTTGTCTGCTTCTTTCACCACATCCACTTCGGCTTTATCGGCCAATTTGTCGAAAATGACATAACCCAAAAGGAAGGTGTTTTCACTTTGAATCATTTGCGCTCCCTTCGAATAACCAATGTCGACCAGTTCGCTTAACGGCACTTGAGT
>JBKEDO010000105.1:0-15433 GCA_047975405.1 Bacteroides sp. | reverse complement strand
TTGGAGTGAGTTATAATTTGTGGATGTGGTAGTTATTGTAATCTTGGTGATCTTACTATGGAGACAAATTAAATACTCTTGAATTTTTATTTTTTAGAATCGAGGTAAAATTACCTCGATTTTGTTGTTTTTCTAATTTTTGTCCTTATATTTGCGGTAAAATTACCTGCTTTTATGGATGGATTAAATATAGAATTAAGAAAAGTGCTTGAGTCAGCTGTGCACTCTACTCAATCGATAGAGTACAATGAAATGACTTTGAAAGAGCTATATCAACAAAGGTTGCTAGAGCTAAAGATGTCAGGCACGCAGATTGAAAATTTATTAGGTATAAGTCATAAATCTCTATTGGCTATATTTAATAATACAGGGGAACGCATAGATGTAATTAATGTAATTAAATTGGCTCATTTTCTGGGACTGTCTGTTAATGATATAATGAAACTATATGTTCCCAATATGCCTACAGAGCAGATCGGTGAAATTCAAAAGGCTCGTGAAGCTGGGTATATTATTTCCAACTTTGACATATCGACAATGAAGAAGATTGGTTTTTTTGCATCTTCTGATTTACAAACATCTCAATCTTTATTTAATATAAAGAATAGAATTGTTACTTTTTTTGGACTATCTACAATCTATGATTATACTGAAACCAATATCTTCCCTGCATTTAGTCGGTCTAAAAAAAGTTCAGATGATCAAATAAGAACATTTTGGGTAAATTCCGCATATCGACATTTTGAGTTAATAAATAATCCAAATCCATACAATCGAGGTGCTCTCCTTAAACTTATGCCAAACATACGTCCCTATTCCAGAAATGAGCAAAATGGGTTAAGGATAGTTGCAAAAGCTCTTTTCAATGTTGGAGTAACTGTTATCTTTCAAGAGTCATTACCAAAACTTCAAACCAAAGGGGCCACGTTTTCATATAATAAAAAACCGTGTATTGTTTTGTCTGACTTAAATAAAAGGTATCCAACATTATGGCATGTTCTTCTACATGAACTGCATCATGTTTTATATGATTTTGATGAAATTTTGGAGCAAACGTACCATATTACAGGAGAAGATGATTTATTTTTGATAAATGAGGTTGCGGCTGATTCTTTTGCCTCAGATTATCTTTTAAGCAAAGATCGACTCAAGTATATTATCCCCTATATAAATTCAAGGATTATAGTCGATAAATGTGCACAAGAATGGGGAATACATCCATCTATAATATATGCAATGTATTGTTACCATTTGAGTGAACAAGGAAATAGGAATGCATGGAAACTTCCTATTACTAAGTATATACCACCAATGGATATTGCATTAGAGCTATTCAATACTCATCCTTTTGAGAAGGAGTCTTTACTTGAAAGCGTGAAAACAATAAATGAATTAATTTATAACGTTTAATATTATGAAGGGAGAGAAGAAAAAACAACTTTCTGAAGCAGAGGAGAAACTGAGAAAAAAGAAAGAAGCGCAAGAAGCTGAGAAATTAGCTATTTTATCTAAAGCTGATGAGATAAAAGAAGAAACCTTTGACTTTGATGTAGATGGAACTATTGAGTTGAGAAATGAGGTATCTGATATGGTGTTAGACGCTATTGATGACCCAGAAGAAAAACATCAACTTTATTACAATGTCCTAAATAAAATGCTCCGACAGTCTTTGCCTAAAGGTGATGCAAATAAAAAGGCGCGTGATTTAATATATGAAGAGAAGAATACATTTCTTTCAGGCGGACATCGAAAAAATAAAGTTGGGATTCGTGGAGCTGATGGAAGAATGGGATATAGGACTGATATGCATGAGATAATAAATGTTGTGACAGAATGGATCGCTTCTCGAGCTGGCATGTTTGATTTATACATAAAGCTACGAGCATTGAATATAGAAAAAGGCTATGGTTCGTCTTTAGAGGAATAACGCCTTTGTTGTTAAGACTAAGTAATAAGCAAAACCCCATTGGTAGACGGGGCTTTGCTTATGCCCGAAAGAATTTACTCGCTATTTTTGAAGAGTAGAAGTTTTCAAATATATGGCCCTGCCGAAAGGTGGGGCTTTTTTATTTGTTGTGAAAAGAATTTGATTTAACAAAAAATAACGCTTAGGTTTTTGTGTTTTTTTTACGTATGTGTATGTTTGTGAACATGCAAGTGCTTGTTTCCTTAAATTCTAAATTATTAACTTAAAAAAAAAGGTTATGAAAACGTATTTTTATTATTTGTGTATTCTTTTCACAGTTATGACATCTTGTTCCAAAATGGAAAATATTCAAGAACAAGAAGATTTCAACAAGAAAGTAGATGAGTATTCTACCGAATTGATTAAAGCAACAAAGATTATTACAGCGGAAAATTACAGGTTATATAATTCGTTTTCTGAAGAATATAATCAAACTCTCACAAGAAATAAAGATATTGATTACAAAACAGAAATGTACGCTAAATCTATACTACAGAGTACTAAAGGAGCGGGAATAGAGCTGTTGAAATCTTTAAATATTTCTTCTGACGAAATTGCAACTCTTAGTGATGATGAAATTATGACATTGTCTCTTCTTGTATATGCGGAATCGAAAAAGAGCACAAATCAAACGCGAGGAGGAATAATTACAGATGAACCTTTTTTAAACTGTGCGATGACGGCATTAGGTATAACATCAGTTACGGAGCTAATTGATGGAGGGATAACACGATTAGCAACTAGACAAGGGGCTAAAGCCGCTTTGAAAACTATTGCTAAAGCTGCTGGAAGGACTCTGTCGTGGGTCGGATGGGGATTGGCAGTTACAGATTTTGTTACTTGTATGTGGTAAAAATATGAAGCTATTTATTACTCGATTTTTAATCGTTTTTCTAGGAGGCTTTTTGGGTGTTATAGCTTATGGCTTAATCACCGGAAAAATAGATCAATTAGATTCTGATAAATTTTATGGAATTGTTTTAGGGTGGATGATTTTATCAGTTGCTTTTATTTGCAAGGTGTTTTATTCAAAAGATAAAAAGATAAAAGAACTTAAGAATGAAATAAAAGAACTTAAGAATGAGAAAAACGTAAATTCTAAATAATGATTGAGTGGAACTTTCTATGCAATTGTATAAATAAGAAACTGCGAGATTCTTCTCGTAGTTTCTTTTATTAATATGCTCGGCATGAGTGTTTTCTAACGGGTGCAAGTCTCGACTGAGTCTCAATAGAGGCAATCACATAGCTAATGCCAAGGGTGTTCATAGGGAATAAAATCTGAAAGAAGTGGCACACTTTGAAATGAAAAATAATTCCGATTATTTGGCAAGAATTGAAGTAAAGCCGGAACTCTGAACCCCCGGCTTTCTTTTTTCTCACCTTTTCTTTGCACTTCCGCTTATTTTCCGCATATTTGCATTGCGTTACATAAATGATAGGGTGGAAATCCTGTCCGTTGAGCTACAGACTGTTTTTATGCCTGTAGCTTCTTCATATACGGTTCCGACCCCCGTGTGGTGACTTAATGGTCTCACTGTACCCTATCATGGATATGTAACGCAACGGGAAAGCGGAACCGTTCTTTTTATTTCCGCTGTTTAATTTCGCTGATATGGCACGCAGGAAATTGTCTTATTCGCTTGAGAAATGGTTTGTCTGTTATGGACATTATGAGTTAACCGTTTCTGATGAATCTGGGGTATTAGGTAACTTGGTGACCGGTGATACGGAGTTGATCGATCGCCTTAACTCTGAATTTCCCAAGGAGAGAGAGGAGGCTACGGCCGAAGCTATAGCCCTTGTTCTTGATTCAGGTAGTCGATAACCTTTCTATTGGCTTCATCTATCTTCCGTCTATCAAAATCGATATAGATGGATGTTACATGGCTGCCGATCTCGTGTCCCAATGCTTGAGAGATTGTTTCTTTGGGTATGTCGAGTGATGCTGCGATGGTCGCCCATGTGTGCCGTGCCCAATATGGTGAGATATCCGGGAACAAAGATTCACGCTCTTTCTTTCCTCCGCGCCCGACACGTCTAAAATTCCCGATCTGCTTTAGGCCAACGTTCATTCGCTTAACGAAGTCTTTGTAATTAGAGTAAATATCGCAGATATTCAGTAGATATTTGTCTCCTTTATATCTATTTATTATCTCCATTGCTTCCGGTTCTACTTTTATGGAGTATAGCTTATTGGTTTTTGCTCGTTTGTACTCCAGACGTTCGTTCTCTAACCGTTTAGCAGCAAATAGATCGATGGCGTTGATCCCTATTAAGTAAAACATGAGCATGAAGATGTCTCTATATCGTTTTTGATGATCTTCACAGTGGTAATCTCTCAATGTAGCTAGTTGTTGCACTGTTAATGATCTCTTACGTGTTTCCTCCTTCTTTATTTTGAATTTCCGAAAGGGGTATAATGTGGTTATTTTTTCGTCGATGGCATAATTGAAAACGGCTCTGATGTTTCTAAGATGTATCGCATAAGCGTTTGTTTTCATTCCGCTTTCTTTCATCCAACATTCAAACTTTCTCATCCATTCTAGTGTCATTGTGTCGAATGTGCATGTTTCGTCGTATTCTAATATTTTGTTGATAGTTGTTTGGTATACGCTTTTTGTTCCTTTATTGTCTTTTAGCTTAATAAAATCCTGCATGTAATCAACGAACCGTCTTATATCTCGTTTTTTACCCGATAACTCATTTTCAATAATCATCTTTAATAGCTTGTCAGATGTTTGTTTTAATTTTCCATCTATTTCAAGTCTAAATATTATATTTTCTATATTGGATAATATGTTTCTTAAGCTGGCATTTTTAGTTTTGAAGTTGGGTTCGTTGTTGGTATACTTGTCGTCGTCCCAATTATTTTCATGTGCTGAGAAATTGGTCGAAACAAAAAATCTTTCGTTATGAATGATTCGTAGTTTGACGGGATATGTTCCGTCTCTTTTTGCTCTACGTTTATCAAGGTAGTAATTTATAGTAGTCATATTATATGTTTTTGATATTAGAATTTGCACAAAATTTGCACAAAATTTGCACATAATAGCCATCGAAAACCATAAAAAGCGGTATATTGATAATGTTTTTTTTACTAAAAAAGCACCTACATTTAACTGTAAGTGCTTGATTATCAATGCGAGCGGTAAGCGAGGCTCGAACTCGTGACCCTCAGCTTGGGAAGCTGATGCTCTACCAACTGAGCTACTACCGCATGTGTTGTTGGGTCTTCCTTTAACAACGTTACAAATATAAGACTTATTTGATTACGTTGTTCTTCGGTTGGGTGTTTTTTGTAAAAAAATATAAGGGTGCATACCTCAACGGTGCACACCCTTTTCTGTTTGAAATATAATCTATTTTGTGTCTGGATAAATTAATATGAGCGAGCGAAGATGACGCGGCAAGCCGAAGGTTTGCCTGTAACCATACATTTGCCTGGTTCTTTGTCGCCTTCAACAAACGACTCGAACGGGATACAACGAATGGTTGCTTTAGTCTCTTCCTTAATCTTTTCTTCTGTTTCGGTTGTACCGTCCCAATGAGCCAAGATAAATCCACCTTCTTCGATCTTTTCTTTGAATTCTTCGTAGCTGTCTACTGCAGTGATGTGAGCGTTACGATGATTCAATGCTTTAGTATAGATGTTGTTTTGGATTTCTTCAAGTAAGTTTTGAACATATTCTTCGATGCCATCGCAAGTAACGGTCTCTTTTTGTAGCGTATCGCGGCGCATCACCTCCATGGTGTTGTTCTCTAAGTCGCGACCACCCATGACTAAACGAACCGGAACACCCTTTAATTCGTAATCGGCAAATTTGAATCCGGGACGCTTGTTGTCGGCATTGTCGTATTTAACCGAGATGCCCATTGCTTTCAGATTCTTCACGATGCCGTCGATCTTTGCATTAATTTGCTGGAGTTGTTCGTCGTTCTTGTAGATCGGAACAATAACCACTTGGATAGGAGCGAGGTGTGGAGGAAGAACCAAACCGTTGTCGTCGGAATGAGTCATAATTAATGCACCCATTAGACGAGTAGATACGCCCCATGAGGTTGCCCAAACATATTCCATCTTGTTTTCTTTGTTCACAAACTGTACGTCGAATGCTTTGGCGAAGTTTTGTCCAAGGAAGTGTGACGTACCACTTTGCAACGCTTTTCCATCTTGCATCATGGCTTCAATGGTGTAGGTGTCGAGTGCACCCGCAAAACGTTCGTTGGCCGACTTAACACCTTTGATTACCGGAACAGCCATGTATTTTTCTGCAAACTCAGAGTAGACGTTCAACATCTTGATGGCTTCTTCTTCTGCCTCTTCACGAGTGGCATGGGCGGTATGACCTTCTTGCCAGAGGAACTCTGCTGTACGAAGGAACAAACGGGTACGCATCTCCCAACGGAAAACGTTTGCCCATTGGTTGCAAAGGATAGGAAGGTCGCGGTACGACTGGATCCAGTTTTTATAGGTGTTCCAAATAATGGTTTCTGAAGTTGGGCGGATGATGAGTTCTTCTTCGAGTTTTGCTGCCGGGTCGACAACAACGCCTGAACCATCTTCTGCATTTTTCAAACGGTAGTGAGTCACGACCGCACATTCTTTAGCGAAGCCTTCAACGTGTTCTGCTTCACGGCTTAAGAACGATTTTGGAATAAGAAGTGGAAAGTAAGCATTGACGTGTCCTGTTTCTTTAAACATTGTATCTAAGAAATGTTGCATCTTTTCCCAGATGGCGTATCCGTAAGGTTTGATTACCATACATCCACGTACGGCAGACTGTTCTGCCAAGTCTGCTTTTACCACCAAATCATTGTACCATTGCGAGTAGTTGTCGCTGCGTTTGGTGAGGTCTTTCAATTCTTTTGCCATTATATTATTGTTTTTATAGATTGCAATTAGCCAAATAGGTTGCAAAAATACGAAAAAGCTTTGAACTCTGTCCATAGTTCATGCAATATTTTGAGGAATACTAAGGACGATAGGTTGGCTTTATCCGATTGGAAACTCTTTTACATTTGTTTTTTTATAGATAAACATTTGTTTGATAGGTTTGTTTTTTATAGTAAATATGATACTTTTGTTGGGGTAGCACTATTGGTTTTGATACTGTATTCTTTTGAATGATGAGCTTTTGCTTTTTACGGTTGTTGGGATGATGCTTCGTCTGATGTCTGTTTTTAGAAAAGTGTAAGTCTGTTATTACGTTTGATAACCAGATGGTTGTTGCTCCTCTTATGATCATTTATTGATTTTATTTTTAAGTGTTTATTTAATAAAACGAAAAAATATGGTAACGCGCTATTTTTTATTTATTCCATTTTTATGCTTGATTTTTTTGCTGCAAGCTTGTAGCAATAATGATCCGGCGTGTAGTTCGACAACAAAAGTCTCTTTTTATATCACTGATGCACCCAAAAGCAAAGATGTGAAATTCTTACATTTAGATGTTCAATCGGTAGACTATTCGGTTTCGGGCGATGAAAAATGGGTGAATTTGGATATTCAACCTAAACAAATTGAATTGTTACAGTTTAATAACGGTAAGGATTCGTTGCTGTCGAATGTTAATTTGAATGAAGGGGAGAAAATCAGTCAGATCAGATTGGTGTTAGGGGATAATAGTACGATCACCTTGTCGGATGGTACGACCCAAAGCATTAAAATTCCTAGTGGACAAACGTCTGGGTTTAAAATCAATGTTCAATCGAATGTTGAGGTGACTAGTGGATATAAAGTGGTGATCGATTTCGATGCCCAACGGTCTATTGTGGCGAAAGGAAACGGCAGCTATTCTTTAAAACCGGTTATTCGAGCTTATATTGAGGCTAACTCTTCGTTTGTTGAGGGCTATTTGACTCCGGATAAACAACAAACTAAAGTTTTCACGGTCAACTCTGCAGGGGATACGATCTCAACCGTTTCGGATACGTTGAATAACAATTACTTTAGACTTCACGGCTTGTTCAGCGGGGCTTATAAGCTTGAAGTTCAGAACTTGGAGGATGGACGTATTGCAACATTACAAGAGGTGGTTAATGTGGTTGGAGGAACGAATGTTTCTTTAGGTAGCTTGGCTATCCCGGCTTATCCTGAAACTGCGCCGAACAATGAACAATAGATCATGAGTCATAAATAGCTGATAACGGTATGGGCAATTAACATAAACGATCGCTATATCTTACTGATGAAGGTGAATTAAGGAATCTAAATGGGATTCTTTAATTCACCTTTTTTTTATCTGCAATTGTGTTATTTATAAAAAAGAGTATCTTTGTGGCGTTTTGTTCCATGTGCCTCTTAAGCATAGGATTAAAAGGGAACGAAGTGTGAATCTTCGACGGTCCCGCCGCTGTAAACTCCTTTAATAGAAGTTGTTTCATTTCTGTTGCCACTGTTCGCTTGTTCGAATGGGAAGGCTGAAACAACCGGAGAATAGTCAGAAGACCTGCAAAACAAAGCCTCCATCTAGCTTTCGAGGATAAAGCCGGAGAATGATGACTTTCCTTCTAACTCTATCAAGCGTTTTAAGTGGTCATGATCTCTTTCGACTTTCAATCGTTTCGATTGGTTTTATCCTTTTGTGTCTTGGGTGGCGTTTTGAAACTTATCTTGGATAAGATGGGTTTGTTGTGATGAGGATTATGATAGCTTTATAATTGAAATGAAAGATTGGGTTATGATTAAAAACAGGCGACTAGTAGCCGGGATTTTTATCTTGTTGAGTTATGGTTCGGTTGGGGCACAACGTGTCGATACAACCACTGTTCAGCACATTGATGAAGTGACGGTTAAGGCAGTTCGTATGCCTAAGCAGGTGATGGCACCGGTTCCTGTTCAGGCTTTTTCGGCCGATCATATCGAACAGCTTGGTTTGCAGAACATGGCGGATGCCGTTCGTCGCTTTTCCGGAACAACGGTACGTGATTATGGTGGCATCGGGGGACTGAAAACGGTTTCTGTACGAAGCTTGGGTGCTTATCATACCGGAGTAGCTTATGACCAGGTGGCTGTGAGCAATTGTCAGGCAGGGCAGATTGATATCGGTCGATTCTCCTTAGATAATGTAGGGATGGTTTCATTGGCGGTTGGTCAAAATGATAACTTGTTGCAGTCGGCAAGGTTGTATGCTTCGGGAGCGGTGTTGAGCATCTTGTCTGTTCGCCCGGATCCTAGTGAGGCAAAGAAATTTGGTTTTAAGGGACAGGTACGTGTGGGGTCCTTCGGACAAGTGAATCCTTATGTGCGGTTCACACAAAAGGTTGGGCAGCGTACTCTCCTTGCAGTGGATGGCGATTGGATGCGTGCCGATGGAATGTATCCTTTTACGTTGAAGAATGGGGCACTGGTCACTAAAGAGAAACGTGAGAACTCTGATATTACAGCGTGGCACACGGAGGCTAACCTTTATCACACGTTTAAGGCTCAGGCCAAACTGAATGTAAAGGCTTATTATTATAACTCGGAACGAGGGTTGCCGAATAGTGTTGTGTATTATACTAGTGGTCGGAACGAACGTCTCTGGGATGAGAATTTTCTTTTGCAGGCGCATTATGAGAAGGTCTTCAATTCACGTTGGAAGATGCAGGCGCAAGCGAAATATGACTATTCGTGGAATAAATACGCGGACTTTAATGTGCAATATGAGAATGGTAAACAGATCGATGTTAACCGACAGAATGAATATTATGGATCGTCTACGTTGCTTTATCAGCCGTTGAAGGAGTTAAGCGTCTCTTTGGCACAAGATGTGGCTTATAATACGTTGGATAAAAACTCTAATATGCCGAATGAGATTAATCCGAGGCGGTGGACTTCTCTGACTGCACTTAATGCTCAGTTGGCATTCGAGCGAGTTACGGTGGTTGGCGGCTTATTGAATACGTTCATTTCCAATAAAATACCGGATGGGCAGAAGGTCACTCAGAAATGCTTGACGCCTTCGGTATCGGTTTCTTATCGCCCTTTTCATACGGAATATTTAAATATTCGCGGATTGTATAAACAGAGCTATCGGGTGCCGGCTTTCAATGACCTTTATTATGAACGGTTGGGGAATACCGGTTTGCGTCCGGAAAAGGCAACGGAATATAATTTAGGCCTTGGATGGAGCCGTTCGTTGGGGCGATGGGCGGACTATCTCTCTATCAATGTGGATTTCTTTCACAATGATGTTAAGGATAAGATTGTGGCTTTTCCGCAAATTCCTGTTTCGAAAATGGTGAATTATGGACGGGTCAGTGTGGATGGTGTCGATCTGAATGCTAGCCTTAAGTCACGTTTGTCCGATCATTGGGCGATGGTGGTGAGTGGTGGCTATACGTTCCAGAAAGCTATCAATGTGACGAGCAAGGAGGATAAAAACTACAAGGATCAGATTCCTTATACGCCAAAGCATTCCGGCAATGGTAGTGTGACGGCTGAAACGCCTTATGGCATTCTAACTTATTCTTTTATGGCAGTCGGAGAGCGCTATGTCCTGGCTCAAAATCTGCCGGAAAATAGGGTAGAGGGTTATGTTGAGCAGAACCTGTCGTATTCGAATAAGTTTAAAATTGGCGCTGTTCGCTTGGGAGCGCAATTCGACTTGGTTAATCTGTTCAATATTCAATATGATGTGATTAAGTTCTATCCGATGCCCGGAAGGCAGTTTAGGCTGACTTTCAAGGTGGAATTATAAAACCCGATAGTTAAGATCGAACGATCGTTATAATGAAATACATCGAATACATTTAATACATCAAATTACATTTAATATATCGAATAAATAAAATCGTGAGTCGAATAATAGAATTATAAATATCAATTAATTTAAATAAGTGTATGAGAAAGAAGAATTTGTTTTTTAGTTTACTTGGTTTGTTAACTCTCTTAATGAGTTTTACTTCTTGTAGCAATGAGGATGATAGTTGGAATGATATAGGTTCGGTAGTTGAATTGCCTCGAACAAGAGCTTTTGTTTTGAATTCAGGCTCTTATAATGGTAACAATTCTGGTTTGGCTTTTTATGCGCCAAATAAGAATGCTGATTTTATTAGCAACATTTACCTCAAACAGAATAAAAAGGAACTTGGTGATACCGGACAATCAATGATTGAAGAGGATGGCTATATGTATATATTGGCCTATGGCTCTAAACGATTGGTTAAACTAAATTCTGCGGGAGTGGAAATCGGAAGTTTATCGTTCTCGAACTTGGATGGTGGACCTCGTGATTTAGTTTATGTGGATGGTAAGCTTTATGTCACCCTTTATAGTGGAAAAGTGGCTCGCATCAATGCTGAGACTCTTGTTCTTGAGGATTATGTTGCTGTGGGACTGGCACCTGAAAACATTGTAACAGTGAACGGTAAGCTTTATGTGGCTATCTGTGGCTGGACTAGTGATCATAAAATTTATGATAAGAAAGTGGTAGAAGTTGATATAAAGACTTTTAAAGTGAGCAAAGAGATTGAGGTGACTGTCAACCCTAATCAGTTGAAGGTGCTTAATGGAAATCTGTTCTTGATTTCATGGGGTAACTGGGGGGATATTGGCTATGATTTACAAAAGATCGACCTTAAGAATAAGACGTATGCGGTCACTCATCTTGGTGTGGCGACTAAGATGACGGCTTATGGCAAATCGCTTTATCTGGTGAACTCCGTGACCGATTGGGTGGCTAAAAAGACGGTTAATACGTTCTTTAGCTATGATGATTCAACCGGTAAGATCATTGATTCTTCTTTCTTGAAGAATGCACCGGAGAAATTGGCTTCAGAGAGTGTGTATATGATGGAGGTGAATCCGAATAATGGAGAGATCTATATTGGGGTTTCTAACTATCAAGCAAATGGTGATATTTATCGTTTCGATGCTTCCGGTCAGTTTATTGAGAAATTCGATTGTGGAGGATTGAATCCGATGGATATGGCTTTCTTTAATTAATTGGTGAGATGAAACAAAACCATTTTTTGGTCCTACTCTGCATGGCGCTTATCGTTCTTTCTTCCTCTTGTGGAGGAGGAAAGACGAAACAGTCGACTCATGCGGGAGAGGCGTTGGAGATGCGTTATGCTCAAAGACTCTCTATCGAGGACTGTGGGAATTATACGAAAGTGGAGGTACAGAATCCGTGGGATACCGCGAAGATTCTGCAAACTTATTTGTTGGTCGATCGGGAGCAAGCATTGCCCGGCGATTTACCTAAGGGAGTGGTGGTGCGTACTCCATTGACGAAGAGCGTGATTTATTCGGCTGTACATTGCAGCTTGATGGATGAGCTTGGTGTTTTTAACGCCATAGCCGGAGTGTGCGACTTGAACTATATCAATTTGGATAAGGTGCAACAGGCTGCTCGTGAGGGTAAATTGCTTAATCTGGGGGATGGACTAGCGCCGGATATTGAGCGGATGATTGATTTGATGCCTGATGCGATTCTGCTTTCGCCGTTTGAGAATAGCGGCGGTCATGGGCGGGTCGAACAGTTGGGAGTGCCGATCATTGAATGTGCCGACTACATGGAGACCTCTCCTTTGGGACGGGCCGAATGGATGCGTTTCTATGGACGTTTGTACGGAGTTGGCGAACGGGCGGATTCGTTATTCGCTACCATTGAAAAGTCGTACCTCGAGCTGAAAGCGTTGGCGACTAAGGTCGATCATCGTCCCACAGTGATCAGTGAACTGAAGAGCGGATCGGCTTGGTATGTGCCGGGTGGACAGAGTTGGATCAGCGTGTTCTATCGCGATGCAGGAGCTGAGTACCTTTTCAAGGAGGACTCGCATAGCGGTTCAGTACCTCTGTCGTTTGAAACGGTGTTCGATAAAGGACAGTTTGCCGATTTTTGGTTGATTAAGTATAATCAATCGATCGATAAGACCTATGCTGAACTTCAACGTGAATATGCACCTTATGCCGGATTCAAAGCGTTTAAAACGCGTGCCATCTATGGATGCAACACGAATACTGTGGGATACTACGAAGAGGTTCCCTATCATCCGGATCTGTTTCTACGCGATCTGATTAAAATTTTTCATCCGTCACTTCTCCCTACGTATAATTCGCGCTTTTTTACTAATTTAGCCGATTGAAACGTAGAATAATAAAATAATGACAACGATCATTCCTTCTGCAAAGGGACTAAAGTATGGGGTAGTGTTGGGATTAGCCCTCTTTATTCTCTTT
Source organism: Bacteroides sp. (assembly GCA_047975405.1). GTDB lineage: Bacteria > Bacteroidota > Bacteroidia > Bacteroidales > Bacteroidaceae > Bacteroides. The sequence goes on along the minus strand of JBKEDO010000105.1, from coordinate 2,297 downwards.
GCATTTAATTTAGTTTTTGGATCTGTCGACATTCCTCTTCCTATAGTTGGTGATATCCTTTTAGGTCACCCGGTAGAGAAAGAGAGTTGGCGATTTATTATTTTAGAATCGCGGTTGCCTCAAGCGTTGACCGCTTTGTTTTGTGGGGCAGCACTGGCGGTGAGTGGATTGATGCTTCAAACGGCGTTTAATAATCCCTTGGCCGGTCCTTCTATCTTAGGAATCAATACCGGTGCGAGTTTGGGGGTCGCCTTGGTGATGCTACTCTTTGGCGGAACCATTACGGTCGGGACGCTGACTTTCTCGGGTTTTCTGTCTGTGATCATTGGGGCTTTCGTCGGGGCCATGGCTGTTTTAGGATTGATCTTATTCTTTTCCGGTCTGTTGAAGAGTAATATTATGGTGCTGATTATCGGAATCATGATTGGTTATGTCACTTCATCGGCTATCTCACTACTGAACTTTTTTGCTACAGCCGAAGGGGTGCATTCGTATATGATCTGGGGAATGGGTAACTTTGGTGGAGTCTCTAATCAACAATTGCCTTTTTTTATTGGTTCGGTGGTTGTGGGGTTGTTCCTCTCCATCTTGCTGATTAAGCCTTTGAATGCCTTGCTGTTGGGTACGCGTTATGCCGAGAATCTCGGAATTAATATCTATCGGGTGCGGAACTTATTGTTGCTGACGGTGGGCTTGCTGACAGCTGTGACGACGGCTTTTTGTGGACCGATTGCTTTTATTGGTTTGGCGGTTCCACACATGGCACGTTTGATGCTGGGGACTTCAAATCATAACTCTTTATTGCCGGTTACTCTACTGATGGGAAGCGTGATCGCTTTGCTCTGTAACCTGATCTGTATCTTGCCGGGTGAGAGTGGGGTCATCCCATTAAATGCGGTGACTCCTTTTATCGGAGCACCGGTGATTATTTATGTGATCGTTAATCAACGTAAGATTCAATATTTCAATTAAAAAAATGACGGAACAAGAGATACTTACAGCTCAGAACTTATCCATTGGCTATTCTTTAGGCGGAGGGCGACATAAGGTGGTTCATCGTGATCTGACTTGTGATCTGAAATGTGGTGAACTGGTTTGTTTGCTTGGCCCTAATGGAGCCGGGAAATCGACTCTCTTACGAACGTTATCTTCTTCACAATTGCCATTAGGCGGTCAGTTGCTCGTGAATGGGAAGGAGCTCCGACAGATCGATGAGCGGGAACGTAGTCGGCTGATTGGTGTGGTACTCACCGACAAGACTCAAACCGGGGGATTGACAGTTTATGAATTGGTTGCTTTAGGACGCCAACCGCACACGGGCTTTTTCGGGCGACTGCAAGCTAAAGATAAAACGATGATCGTTGAGGCGATGGAGGCTGTTGGTATTGCTCACAAAGCCAAAAACTATATGGCGGAGTTGTCGGATGGTGAGCGACAAAAAGCGATGATCGCTAAGGCTCTGGTACAAGAGTGTCCGCTGATCTTATTGGATGAACCGACTGCTTTTTTGGATGTGGTGAGTCGTATCGAGATCATGACGTTGTTGCATACCATTGCTCATGATCAGAAGAAGGCCATACTCCTGTCGACTCATGATATCGAACAGGCTTTGGTGATGGCCGACCGGCTGTGGTTGCTCTCTCGTCAGCAGGGGTTGACGGTAGGGGTGACTGAAGACGTGATTTTAAGCGGAAAGATGGATACGTTGTTTGGACGGGAGGATATCTTGTTTGATCATGACCACGGGGTGTATTATCCTCGAGTGAGTTGGGATAAACAGGTTGCTGTGGAGGCGAACGATCCGACCTTGTTTCATTGGGCAGTGAACGCTTTGAACCGGAAGGGTTATGCTTGTTTTACACCTGATGATCGCCGTTCTGAAGGATGTGCGGTGTTGAAGGTACAATCGGCTAAGCACTTGGCTTTTCTGGAAAAAGATGGAGTCCTTCGCTCCTTTACTTCATTTGAGGAGTTATTGACGAGCTTATAAACCAGATCTTACCGGCTTATCAATCCCTATCCGCCTATAAAGAAAGTCGCTACGATCTTCTTCATCAAAGAAGATCGTAGCGATTTTAGTCGATCGGGTGCGGTTTAACTCCCCTTACTTGCCTTCTGAATCTGCGGTTTGGGTTTTTGAATCGGAGTTCTCGTCCCCAAGCCCCATCTCAATGGCATATTTACTTTTCTTATTGTAGTCTTTTAACTTCTCTTCGCTAGCTGTTTCCACTTTTAGTTTCTCTTTCGGAATCCCGCAAGTCGTCATCAGATAATTATAGAACATCCGGTTGCGTTCG
>JBKEDO010000037.1:0-4802 GCA_047975405.1 Bacteroides sp. | reverse complement strand
TTTTCCGATTTCTTTTCCTCATTCTTTCTCGCATTATGCGCCTCCCAACTCGCCTTTATCGCAGCTTGAAGTTTTTCTTCTCTCTCCTCGCGTGCCTTCACATTTGTTTTCTCCCATCTCCAAGCGGCCTTAAGACATTCACCCCATGAGCGACCTTTTCTTTGATACTCATTTTTGTAAAGTCTGTGAGCATCTTTCATAATCTGAGATAAGTTGTACTTTTTCATTCGTTTACCTTTTTTTAGTTACTATTTTAACTTGGAGAAGTCAGAGTTTTTTTACACCTTTGTGTTGTTGTTTATTGTTTGATGTTGCAAATATACTAACAGTTAGTATATACACAAACTTTAAAATAAATAAAGTTTGTATTTTTACAACATTTAACTAACTGTTAGCATTTAGATATATGGAAAGTTGGGAAAGAATTGAATACATCATCAAGAAAGAAGGTCTTAACAAGAACTCATTTAGCAAGGCCATAGGCATTTCTAACAATGTCACTATAACTCGTATCATTAATGAACGTCGTGCACCTTCACGTGCTACATGTGAAAAAATAATTAGTGCCTTTCCATTATATAATTTGGAATGGCTTCTCACCGGTGAGGGAGAAATGCTTAAAGACAAAGGATCACAAATACAACTCAACACAAACAACACTAATAAAGGAGTTCCTTATTTCGAGGATATAGAAGCATCATGCTCAATACTAGAAATGCCAATGAGTACAATTGAAAACCCGACATTCTACATTGACTATGAACACTTTAATGACTGCACAGCATATATACCTGTAGTCGGAGACTCTATGTACCCACAATACTGTGCCGGGGAAATAGTAGCAGTGAAGAAAGTCAATAACCCCAATATACTTCAATGGGGAGAAGCATACTTGGTTATAACCAACAGTGAAGCCAATGACTTACGTACAATAAAGTTAGTACATCAAAGCGAAAATAACGACGAAATAATTCTTAGGGCGAGCAACCCTGATTATAAAGGTGACACCATAATACCCAAGAAAGATATTATTTCCATGTTTATAATTAAAGGGAAAATTAAAAGAAACCAACTATAAATTTAAATACGCAATGAAAAAACTTGTATCTCTGTTATTGCTACTCACATTAAGCATCAATTCTTATTCACAAGATGACGTATATAGCAACTACGCACATAGAGATAGAAATAATTCAAATACAGAAGAAGAGGTAAACTTATTAAGCGAAGCTGGACTTTATCTAAAAAAATCAGCAAACTACGAATACGTCGCCATAGGATTGGGCACTGCTTCAATTGGATGCCTTATTGGATCAGCTTTAATCAAAGACAAATACGAATATAAAAACGGAGAAGCCACAAAAATAGACAACGCTACCAAAAACGGATTATTAATAGGTGGCGGAGTATGTGCATTAATAGGCCTTATATGCGAAATCAATGCAATACAATACAAATTTAAATCAGGAAAATGTCTACAGCTTCAAGGTGAAAAAAATGGAGCTGGACTAGCTTTCGTTTTCTAATTTCTATAAAATAGTATTTATAGACTTATATCAATCGTGGTTTTAAGATAAAAAGAGTCAAACCAAAAAAAATCAAGATAAAGATATTGTCCGTTCAGTCAATTCCACGAACAAAGCAAAGGACACCCTTTGTCAGAGAGAAAGAATTGAATTAGTTAACCTTTAAATTACATTTTTATGGATTCCTATTATGTGAATAAAAATGCCCAAACTACTGGAGAGCATGAAGTACACAAATCTAGTTGTCCTTATTTACCTGCAGCAGAAAACAGAATCTATTTAGGTTCTTTTTCAAATTGTGCAGAGGCTGTTCGCGAAGCAAGAAAGCATTACATCAATGTTGATGGATGTAAGTATTGCTGTCCCAATTGCCACACTAGGTAAATAAAGCATCAAAAACCAAAGTCAATGGTTATCAAATAATTAGATTACGCACATAACCATTGACTTTTAATCAAACGAAAATGAAAAAGATATCACTAATAATAATTCTGTTAATCGTATTCTTAGGAATAAATGCACAGAACAACATAAGATATACGACAGTAAATCTTAATATGCGTTCAATGCCAAACACTTCATCAGAAGTCTTATTGGTAATACCACAAGGAACATCAATCACAATAGATGAGGATTGCGACTGTAAGTGGATCCCTATTAGTTACAACGGACAAATTGGTTATGTCTCAACCAAATACATAACTAAAGAAAAAACATCTATAGTAAGTCCATATCGATCCCCTGTAAAACATTATACAAACTCAAAGGGAGAAAGAGTTCAGTCACCAACACATTATAATTCACCACCCCCCGGAGCCACAGCATTATGTCGAGATGGGACATACAGCTTTAGTCAAAGTAGAAGAGGAACATGCTCACATCACGGTGGAGTTGCAAAATGGTTATAACAAACAATTACAAAATATTATATGGGAAACTTCTTCGTAAATTTAGGAAAAGGATTTGTTCGTTCAGCAGTTAATCAAGTTGGACGAGATGGCGGAAAAGTAATAAGCAATTCTATTTACGGTAATGCACATGCAACTCCCATTCGAGGAGTAAACATGAATCAAAAAAAACAATACATAAACGAAACCACAGAGGAAATAATCACTCCAGAAGAATTAAGAAAAAGAGGTGAGTTAGAAGGCATGTGCGTCAAAATACATAAATATCCACTTGCAACCAAAATCACATGGTTCGTTTCAGCCCTTCTTTTCTCATGGACATTTATCCCTGAAATAGTATTATTTATAAAAGGGATACAAAAGTTTGTACAGAGACACGTCTACATGGAAAAAAGAGTAACCATCGCCAATTATACAACAGACAAAAGATATAAAAGTGGGCAACGGTTACAAGGTTATTCTAGCGATACCATTAGACTCAAAGTCCCAATACTTCCTCATGAGAAAGTGATATTAATAAGAACAGGCGTGTTTTATATACTACTTTCTTTTGTGATTGGTTATACTGGAACAGCAATCATAAGAAGTCTAAATGAAAGCACTCAAGCCAGACAATACGAACAGTTTTTAGATCGAGCTCAATCAGAAAAAGACTTAATACAGTTATATTTTGAGACAACAAATGATTCCGCAAAATATAAAAAACAAATGGAAGAGTTTAACAAGCAATTAGAAGAGGCGACCAATTACATTAATAACAAAAAAAACAAATAAGTTTTTATCTATAAAACGACGATACTAAATTACATATATGATTCAGAAAGTATATAATTGCTCATGTCAGTGGAAAAGTGAATCTCACTGCTCACTTACGCCAACCTGCAAAGGATGGGGATGCAAGTTCCTTTCAACACCAATCGACGAACTACCGGAAACGGGGAAAGAAAAGGCAAAGCTATTTGCTAAAGTCTATCGAGAGGCAAAGCACAAAGGAATAACAGAATGTCCTCATTACAGATCACTATTCATCGACGAGGTTATAGAAAACATAACACGTAACTAAAAACCATTAGGAAAACGTTGCAAATTATGTGCAAATAAAAATCAAGAGCAAATTAAACTGCTTGATATCAATAGATTAATAGTTGCTTTAAAAAGCTTCCCAAGCTGAGGGTCACGAGTTCGAATCTCGCTTACCGCTCATAATAATAATCAAGCACTTACAGTCAAATGTAGGTGCTTTTTTAGTGAGAAAAACATTATCAATATACCGCTTTTTATGGTTTTCGATGGCTATTATTGCAAATTTTGTGCAAATTCTAATATCAAAAACATAAGATGATTAATATCAGCGGCACAAAGCATTCTCAATCTCTTCGAATTGAGACCTACAATACTTTGATAATTCAATGACAATTTTCAATTTTACCACTTTATAAATAGAGATTGTAAAAGCTACAAAAAAAAACAATTATTCGATTTTTTGTAGCCAAAAATGGAACAAATAGTTGATCTTATTCCCTTCTGAAGTTGGTATAAAATAAATATCTTTTTTTAATTGAATTTCTATATTCCGATAGATAGACAAAGGAACTATAGCAAAAGGATCAACTGAAAGAAAATTGAATTAAACGTCAGCTATTTTACCTGTAGTAGAATCTATATATAATAAAATCATTAACTCCCTACCTTTTAATCGCGTTTTATCAAAAGAAACAAATGCATTATTCACGATTGAATAACATTTTGACCTTGTCCAAGATTCATCCTCTACATGATAAGACCGAGGCATATTATGAAACTTTTCATCAAGAGGACGACCATCTTTATATTGCTGACGAACAGATATAAATCGGCTAGCCTTATTATAAAGCATAACAAATTTCGAAGTACTGACATTACATTGATAAGAGTAACCATCCTCATTAAAGGTTTTAGTCACGGTGTAGTAATTCGTTTGTGCATAAACGACACCAAAACACGCTAGAAGAATAAAAGTAAAGATTGTTTTCATTATAAATCAACCTATTAGTTATTCAATTTCTTGCTCCCAAAAATGGAACAGAAAATTAAGTTTATTACCCTCTGGAGTTGGAATGAAATAAATATGTTTCTTAATTTCAAGCTCAATATTACGATAGATAGATAAAGGAACAGTTGAAAAAGGATTCACTGTGACAAAGTTAAATTCAACATCCGCAACTTTACCTGTAGTAGAATCTATATATAATAAAATCATTAACTCCTCACCTCTTAATCGATTCTTATCGAAAGAAGCAAATGCATTATTTACGATTGAATAACATTTGGGCTTTGTCCAAGAATCATCCTTGACATAATACGTTCGAGGCATATTATGAAACTTTTC
>JBKEDO010000065.1:0-59104 GCA_047975405.1 Bacteroides sp. | reverse complement strand
TGAGACCGTTTTAGTTCCGGTTGTAATCGCAGTGGTTTGCGGTTGCAATCATCCCATAAAGATAAGGATAATTTCACTACGTTATCCACCAATTTTTTGCGCATTTTTCGCTATGTATAATAGAGTTTAAACGATGAAATGGCTTTAGAAAGAAAGAGAATTGAAGGGCTTTTGAAAAAAGATAACATTGTTTTGATGGCAGGGTTTTATGTATTTGGTTTAGAGTGGTTTGTTGATATTGTTGATTTGATATATCCGTACAGTTTGGCGACATATAATACTTTTTTGAGAGGCTCTAGGGGGTGAAATCCATCCAAATAAAGGTGAAAATAAACATTATATAACCTTATATTTAACAAACTTTATACCTGAAAAAAGAGATAAGTTTCTTGTAAAAAAGAGATACGGTCGTTGCGCTCGTGAGGTACGGTCGTTGTGACGCTGGAGTACGGTTGTTGTGACGTTGGAGTGCGGTGCTTGTGGCGCTGGAATACGGTCGTTGCGATGCTGAGGTGCGGTGCTTGTAGAGCCGGATTGCGGTGCTCAAATTTAAATCCACATTGGACTATACTCTAAAGATGAATGAACTACTGATTTGATTTTCTCATCAGTGCATGCTTAACCTATTCAAGGTGTCTTAAATAAGTTGATTACATCAGTGAAAAGAGGCCTCGGAATTATATTTTTGTTTATACTGTCGATTTAAATTTTCTGATTTGTGATGAGACAAATTTGCCGATGGCACTTGCACTTACTCTTGATTCCAAAGAGGGACATCCTTATCATTTTTAATCCTTTGACCACATTCATAATAGCATACATAGATTTATGTAAATCATTTTCCCTAAAAAATATTGATATCTAAGAGGAATGTTGTAACTTTGTGCATAAGCCTAGGGGCGAGTATTAATTTTAGTTCATACCTTTAATTTACTCATTTTCTACAACATACAGAAACTCTTAGACCTTTTTTATGCCATCATATCAACATCGATCATAACTTGCAAAACATGAATAATATAAAATAAAGTCTTCTAGTATGAAAAAAGAATATGTTGAACTTGGGAAATGTATCTTTTGTGGTAAAGATAAAACAGAAACTACATTCAATAAAAAGCCCCATATTTTACCTAAAAGTATGGATGGTGAAATTATTGGTTTCGATATATGCGACCAATGTAATTCTTACTTTGGATCTTCCGATGAATTGATACCAACTCCTCCTAAATTAGCTATTGAGCTATGTGTTAAGGAAGTAATGAATATTGCAAGATACTTTTATTATAAGGGTCAAAACAAAACATGGTTAAAATCAATATTTTTTAAATATGAGGAAAGTAAAGGTGTATTAAAACTCAAAAATAATCAATGGGAAAAAAAGGAATTTCAATTATTGTTTATGCGCCAATTTAAACGTGGAATTTTTGAGCTGTTTTTACAAGCATATCATTTTGAAACAAAACAAGGTTTAGACTCACGTTTTGATAACATAAGAAATTTTAGTCGATATAATCAAGGTGATGCAAGATTGTTTTATGTTGAAAATAGAGGAGCTTACTTAATATCAGAAGTCAAAACACCACCAAAGTTTTATATGACAAAAAAATGCTTAGATGATATTAACCAATTTGGATTCTATTCTCTATACTTAAATGGACATCATTTTTATTTAGAGGTGATACCACAGAGTGATGAGAATAGAGATAAATTTTTGAATTCTGAATGTGAAAAGCTTTCTATTGGTGGACCACTCTTAAAAGATATAATAGAACCTATGTATGTCAATGAATTGGACTTCACATTACGAAATTTGTATGGAGATAGTATAAGCCTTGAAACAGAAAAAAGTATAATACCTGATTAGATATGGGGAAATATTTAACAAAAAAGTTCTTTGTTACAGGAGTCTTTTTTATCATTTTAATGATAATATTTAAACTTTACTACAGACCATGGATTTATAGTAATCACTTCTTCGATTTCTATTTGGCCGATACCTACACAAATCTCTTTGGAGAATGTGTGACCTTCTTTATTGTTTTATCTTTTACCATTAATTACAAATACAAAGCTATGAAGATTCTAATTTCTACAAGTCTTGGGTTGATATTATATGAACTAGCGACAGGGTATCTTGGAGGAATATGTGATTACAAAGATATAATTGCCACATGCTTGGGAGGCGCTATAGCTTTTGCTATATATTCGATTCAACAAACACGTATCTGATTTTTAATCAAGAAAGCTATTCCAGAGCTAATCCAAAGAGCAGCCAAATCATAAAAATCGAATGTCAAAGAGAAAAGAAGTTCATGTAAAGTAAAACCCAAAACAACCCCAATAAGACATTGATTATATTTATATCTTTTTGTTATTCCCCAAAAAAAGAGACTAGAAGATGGAACCGAAAACCAACTAGTAAGAGTGTCTGCTAAATGAAAATCATTAATATGATTCTTGTAAATATAGCCTCTATAAAATTTACACATGATAATGCAAATGAAAAATAAGAGAAAAGCAGAAAGTATGGCTTTCTTTTTTTTAGAATCGAGTTCCATTTATATAAAATTATTTATGTTTCGCAAGTTCAACTTGCTAGTTTTAATTTGTAAATATCACATATATGGCTCAGTTTCTCAGATCTATTAATAATAGCTTGATATAGTTCCTCATCGACCAATTCGAAGAGGTTTGCTATTATGGTTATAACAATTTCCTGAAGGACCACTTATATTCTGTCAGTAGCCGATAGTTCCAAAGAGTCTTTGGTTGTATCGCCTAAAAGTTTTCCCATCGTTTCGTATGCTGTGAACCTCTTTACAACAGAAAGGATATTGTACAACAAGGTTCTCACGGAATAGGCAAAGACACTTGATGATGAGGTATTGGCTTCTGCAATCCTCGATCGGTTGCTGTACCATTGCGAGGTCATTAAACTATCGGGACAAAGCTATCGGATGAGTCTTCTGCGTCCTAAAATAATCAATAGTATAGACCAATAGTCTCGATTAGTATATGTCGATTTAAAATTTGCTTATTACAACTCTGTTGAAACTATGAGTTCACATTTCATTCGGCAGAGGAAATGTTTAAATTGGCATCCATTAGGATGCTACTGAATAAAATTTAAACAGGCTCTAATAAAGACATAATTGTTTTCTTCATTTTATTTGATTTTATACCTATCTTCATCTTGCACCATAAGAGCCTTTAATAACAATAGAATCATTCGAATTTTTTGTGTTATAAACAATTCCTTCTATATTTGCTTTTAAAATAGGGTGATCAAGCTCGAGCCAATGTAATTTAGTTATTTCAACTTTAATTGGCTTGTCTGCTTTAGGCCAAAACCGGCGTTGATTAACATCTTGCAATTCAATAAAACTAGAATATGTATCTATTCCATATCCAGAATTAACATAATGCGTTCCAACTTTTAAATTATGTAAATCAATTACAAGATATGAATTTGAAGTATATTGAATCGCACTTCTTAAAAACCATTGACTGACACCCTCAAAAACAACTCCTCTTCTAGAGGAGTTAACAAATTGAATATCTTTGGTATTTTCAAGTGAAACTTTATGCTCGCCAATAGTACCATTAAAATAACCCCAATCAGGTGACTTTTCAGTTAATTTATCTGGTATTGGCACCGACTCATCCTGATTACATGATGCACAAAGCATTAAACTAATTGCACATAAGTACAAATTTCTCATTCTGTTTTTTTATAATATTGAAAAAAGTTTGTTTGTTTTATAAAAATTATTTAATTTATTTTATAAAGTTTATTTTTATACACACTCTATCTTGTTTTTTTTACAATACATTTATTATCAATAATTTAAAAATTTAAATCTCATATAATAAGATTTAATTAATTTATTGTTGCAAATAAATTTCCTTTAAATGTTTCAAAATTATAGATAAATTTTAAAAGAGCACATGTTTTTTAGAAATATGTGCTTAATAGATATAAAAATAAACATGTCATTATCTAATGCGATTGATCCCACATTTAGATTTCACTTTAAACGATATGTAAACTAAGCATACCCAACATTATATATTATTCGGATCAGTAATATACCATATACAGCACAAAGCAACTATGGGTAACATACATTACCCATGCATAAATTACTTGTTTTCACTAGTGTCCACTAAAAAAAATAAGACTTAATTGTCCATCATTAATCACATCAACAGGTTCTTTTGTAAAGAGATCCTTAATTGGAGTCTTATCCAGGAGCGATGCACTCAATATTCTCAACACTTCGTAGTTGCTTCTATTGAGTTGAAGATCATGTTCCACAATTGCTACCATGCAATATGCCGTAATGGCACTAAATATTTGTATTCTTACAGCACTCTCAGTTGTTCCCCAAAAGGACTTGATTTTAAGGTGCTGCTTGATTCATTTAAAAAAGAGTTCCACCTGCCAACGGTATTTATAAAGCAAAGCAACCTGCTCAGCAGATACTTCAATATTATTGGTCAGATAGACAAAGGTTCGGTTCAACGCTTCAGCGTAGAATACAACTCTACGTAGCTCATCAGGATACTTCTTGATAGAAGCATAGCCTGTCAGTCTTATCAATTGGTCACAAAGTATACCACCTTGATTGTGGTTGGCATCCATGTCCTTTACAACCTCATAATTCAGTCTGCTCTTTTCGCGTATGACAAAATAAGCATTAATCTGGTCAATATGATAAAGTCTTTTCAAATCAAAATATCCACGGTCAAATATATAATATGCACCTGTTTCATAAGGAATTGCATCCATGGCATTCACATCGTGAACTTTGGCTTCAGTGATATGAATGAATGCAGGGATTTGTGTTTCAACATCGAAAAGCGTATGCATTTTAACTCCAGCTTTCGCGCGCCGAAACTTTGCCCACCAGAATACGGCCAGACACAAATCAATAGTCGTAGAATCGAAGGCGTAAACGTGCTCTTCAACTTCAAAGTCTTTGGTAATCCGTTTCATTCGGGCGATGTCTATCATACGATAGGCAAAGTCTTCAAATATTTTTGGTTCACGCCTTTCGTTCATTTTAGAGAGATTACTTCTCGTCACATTCTTTCCAAATCCAAGATGATAGATTTTATTAGAGTGTGCCGATATTATGCTAATCAAATCACGAAGACTGTCCCGGTTAGAGAGTTGCCCGAACATCATGGCAAGCAACTGATTCCAACAAGTGAAATGTTTCACGTATTTATCTCCTTCGTATTTCATAACAAGTCTTTGAAAATATTTCTGAGGAAGAAACTCTATGAGTTGAGCAAATATATATATTTCCCACTAAGCATCTGTATCCGTTTTTGGTGATTGGATGCAAAGTTAGCCATTCAAATCGTGGATATAATATTTTGCTCGTAAAGGCCACGTTATCAAATATATAGATTCGATTTTAATGGTTTTAAGTGGACACTAGTGAACATTTCGTTTAACAAAGTTTGCATAATGAAAAAATGAGATATTAGTTGTGTTGAAAAGAGGTAGGGTGCTTGTTCTCGTGGAGTGCGGTCGTTGTGGCGCTGGAGTACGGTCGTTATGACGCTGAGATGCGGTGCTGTTTTTAACTCTGTTAGTTCCTTTTCCTAAACAGTCTTTAGTCTTTCTGTTTCTGAATAAGTTATCTACTAGTAGATGACTTATTCTATTGCTTGGTTTCTATAATTATTGTATCTTTGAATTTCACTAAAAGATCGATCCTATGAAAGTAGGACAAAAAGGGTTGAATAATTGGAATGTGTTTTTTCTTTTAATCGTTGTCTTAATATAATAAGGTGAATCCTTTAAAAGAAGAGGGCAACGGACTGTCGATCGACTGGTGGATTAAAATAGACCGAAGTAACCACGTAATACTGTAAAAAAACTATTATGAACCAGGAAGTGTTTAATGAAAAATCGCCTTTGAAAGAGAAAAGTAGTATCGCCATATTTGAGCGTAATAAGCAATCTTTTACTTTTCCAATTCATTTCCACGATGTCTATGAACTTAATTTTGTGGAGAATGCAGATCAAGCTACACGTATTGTAGGCGACTCTGTTGAGGCGATTGCCGATAAAGATTTGGTTCTGATTTGTAATTCAACACTTCCTCATGCTTGGAAAGATGGCAATTGCCAATCGCAGAAAATTCATGAAATTACAATCCAGTTTTCTCCTTCCGGCTTTTCCTCACTCTTTGAACGTCCCCATTTTGCTTCTATCGAACGGATGTTTCATACTGCTGCTTTAGGAGTGGTTTTTTCTAATGAAACCATTAAGCGGGTGTTGCCATTCTTGCGCACGTTGACTGTCGAGGTGGATGACTTTTATTTAGAGACTAAATTTCTGATGTTGCTGTACGAGCTCTCTTTAGACGAGAATTATCGTCGGTTGGCGAGTGATGTACTGAATCCGGCAGATGATGGGGCGATGAGGAAGATGCATAAATTTTTAAAAGAGAATATTGATCGTTCTATCAGTGTGAATGACATTGCTTCGTATATGGGGATGAGTTCTGCAACGTTCTTTAGATATGTGAAGAATCATACCGGCATGAATTTTTCCGGTTACTTACTCGAGTTTCGTTGGAATGCGGTGCTACGCGAACTACATGAAACCGATAGGAGGGTGACTATTGAGTATTTATCCGAACAGTATGGCTTTAGTGCACCTTATCTTTATAAAATTTTCAAGAAACGTACCGGCATGACACTGGTGGAATATCAAAAAAACAGGAAGAAGAAACTGATCCGTTACATCTAGATACTGTTCGGAAGTCTTCTTAAATGAGGATGTTGTATCTGTAAAATATGTGACGGATGTAAAAAACGGCCGTGAAGTGTATGATGAGTGATTGAATTGAATAGTCTTTCCCAATATTTATCTTTGAAAGATTGATCATCAGGCTGTTTGTGACTTTTTTGATCAGACGGACGCCGTATATAGCTCTATCGTAATCTCCTTTTTGTTCTTTTGTATGTAATCTGTTGGTCTTTAGGTCTTTATTTGTTTATTTAGAATTTTATTTTTAATGGTGAACTGGTCTGATTATTCGTTTATATTTGATTGAATTGGATAGTATATTGATTGAATTGGAGATAACATGGAGAAGGATATCTCTTAACTTTGCAACCAGTAAAAACACCTTTAAATGATTTGAAACTATGACTACACGCCGTTCTTTTTTTCTATTCATGACGGTTTTGACTGTTTTTTTCTTTTCATGCACTAATGAAGAAAGTCAGTCTGTACTAGACGATTCTAATTCTAATTCTGTTTTAATGACTCGTTCCGGCGCTTCAAATGCTGTTGTTTTGCATTGGGCTATGGAGGAACAAAAGATCGATGGGTTTGGCATTGCACAAGCAGGATGGGCCGACTATCTATATGCGCATCGTAAGCGTAATGAGATAACGGATCTGTTTTTCGGTCAGGATGGTCTTCGTTTGAGTATCTTGCGTGGGGAGGTTTTTCCACATTATGATGCGACGACATTTAATTTGAACGAGAATGTCGATTTATCTCTGGATGATCCGTTCTTCGATATTGACTTTTCTGCTGATGGTAATGAAGTTGCTGAGGCTAAGGCTGAACGCAACGGACAGTTGTGGCTGACTCGAAAAGCTAAGCAGGAGTATGGAGTGGATAAGTTGATGTTTTCTACATGGACACCGCCGGCTTCGATGAAAAGTAACGGAAGTACCTCTAAAGGATATTTGAAACGCTCTTCTTATCAAGAGTATGCCAATTATCTAGCCAATTTTTGTACGGCATTTAATCGAGTGGGGTTACCGGTATATGCCATTTCTCCGGCTAATGAACCGGAATATGCTGCCGATTGGAATTCTTGTTTGTGGTTGCCTGGGGCAACAACTCTTGGGCCGTTTATCGTAAATAACTTGGGACCGAAACTTCAACAGACAAACCCTGATACGCGAATTATATTTGGCGAAAATGCACAGTGGACGGGGATTCTCGGTTTTGTTATGGGGAGTGAAAACTATGTGCGTGATATCATTAATTTGAATCCGAGGATTACGGACTATCCGGTGATAGCGGCCGGTCACGGCTATATCGATCCGGTGACACAAAAGGACCCGGGCATTAAACCGTTCGATAAAGCTGAATCAAAGGGTATTCCGGTATGGCTGACCGAAATTAGTGATCCTAGTACAAGTTACAATCCTACGATGACGGATGGTTTGCGTTGGGCGAAACTTTTTCACCGTTATTTGTGTGAGGCCAATACGAGTGCTATTGTCTGGTGGGCTGGTGCTTTACCCGACAATTACACTACAGAGGGATTGGTGCATATTGATAAAAATCGGACGACTTACGAGGTGAGCAAGCGATGTGAAGTATTTGGGAATTTCTCTCGTTATATTCCGTTGGATAGTAAACGTATCTCTGCTGAGTATAATCCGGATAATGGGTATATGGTATCGGCGTATAAGAAAGGAGTCGATTATACGGTTGTTGCCATTAATCCTGCTGATGTGGACGTAACTATTACGTTGCGGCTTGATGCAGCTCAAGTCAATGGATCACTTCAAGGATATCTGACTGACAGTACGCATCGGTGGTTTGCTGTTGATCCGGTTCAAGCAGTGGATAACGGCTATGTGGTGGTGCTACCTGCTCGAAGTGTAACCACTTATATCGGTACTGTCTTATAATTTAATATTTCTTTTAGCTTAATAACAAGAGGTTTAGGCTCTTTGGGAGTGTGCCAATCGGATTGGTACAGCTTATCGTATGTCCTGACCAAACTGTTTAGGAGGTGATTATAGACTATTTTGTTGATCTAATATATTTAATTAATTCTTTGTATGAAAAAAAGCATGCTTATTTTCATGTTGTGTTGGTTCACTCTGCTGACGTATGCACAACATGGTATGACGATTAAAGGTGTGGTAACGGATATGGATGATAATCCGTTGGTCGGCGCAACAGTGTCTGTTGCCCATTCTACAGTCGGAACAATAACCGATTTGGAAGGTAACTATACGATTACTGTGAAAGAGGGACAAACACTGGAGTTTTCTTATATTGGCTTTCAGAAGCAAGCGGTGAAAGTGGCCGGACAGACGGTGATTAATATCAAGATGGCTGAAGGAGAACAACTTGATGAGGTGGTTGTCATCGGTTATGGTACAGTGAAAAAGAGTAATCTAACCGGAGCGGTAGCTTCTTTGTCTGGAAAGGATATGCCGGTTAATGTAGCACGCAATGCTTCGGCTGCTCTGCAAGGGCGTATAGCAGGTGTTACAGTGAGTGCACCGAGTGGACAACCCGGTGAGGGGATGAATATTAATATTCGAGGAATCAGTTCATTGAGTTCTACAACACCGCTTTATGTGATTGATGGGGTGTATGGGGATATTAATATGGTCGATCCTTCCGATATTCAGTCAATCGAAGTGTTGAAAGATGCTTCATCGGCTGCTATTTACGGTTCTCGTGCAGCTAATGGGGTCGTGTTGATTACCACTAAAGGGGGAAAGAAAGAGACGCCTACTCGAGTAGAGGTGAATGCTTATACTGGTATTCAGAGTGTGGCTAAGTATATTGATGTGATGGACGGTAACCAGTTGCGCGATTTTTCAAAAGCAACCGGTTATAGTGATAACACCGAATTGTTGGGTTGGAACGGTGGTGCTGGTACCGATTGGCAGAAGGAGTTGTACCGTACGGCTATGGTATCGAAAGTGGGATTAAATGTGTCGGGAGGCAATAAGACTTCGACTTATAATATCTCAGGTAGTTATTTGAATCAAGAGGGTATTGTAAAAACGACTGGTTATGAGGCTTGGAATATTCGGGCGAAGAATACGTTCTCGTTGTTCGATAATCATCTACGTATGGGGTCTACTATTTTAATTAGACTTTGGAATAAGAAGTATGAGGATGCTTCATATACGGCTGCATTGACTGCAGTACCTCAGTGGAAGGCTTACGATGAAAATGGAGATTGGGGAAAGGCACCGACATGGACCAGAGGAGATAACCCGGTGGGTTGGGCTGAGGCTTATGACCTTCAGAAACATGGGGTCGATTTGACGATTAATGGTTATGCTGAAGTGGATCTTTTCTTAAAAGGATTGAAGTATAAACTGAATGTCGGTGTGAATAAGTATACACATCGTAATTATGATTATCATGTGCCTTATGAATTTAGTACCACGTCGCAGAGTCCGGATTACAGATTGAGTGAGGGGACTTCTTGGCAAGATGAGTGGATGATTGAAAATACCGTGAATTATGATAATACGTTCGGACGGCATACGGTATCGGCCTTGGCCGGGTATTCTGCTCAGCGTAATAATGCTCGTGGGTTTGGTGCAGCTCGTTTGGGCTTGCCGGGTGGACTTGATGTGATTGATGCCGGTTCAGTTTCGACTTCAACGAATAGTGGTGATGCGTGGGCCAACACGTTAGTATCTATGTTTGGACGTGTGATGTATAGCTATGATAATCGGTATATGTTGTCGGCTTCTATCCGCCGCGATGGATCGTCTAAGTTTGCCGAAGGTCATCGTTGGGGTAACTTTTCATCGGTTTCTATCGGTTGGAATGTGATGAATGAAAAATTCTTCGAGCCTTTAAGAAAAACCGTGAATGAGCTAAAGGTAAGAGCTAGTTATGGTGTTCTGGGTAACTTGAATGGCATTGGTAATTATGCGACTCAGTCCACGGTGACTACCGGATTGAATAATGTGCAGGGAGGTTTATTATGGGAAGGTGCTACTACCGGTAGTGCTTGGGTATCGCCTGCTAATGTGACTTGGGAAAAAACAAAGACGACTAACTTTGGTTTGGATTTGGGTTTCTTGAATAATAAGTTCACATGGAGTGTTGATTATTTTATTCAGAAGACGGAAGATATGCTACTCTCTATGCCACAACCGGGTAGTTTCGGATTGGGTGGATCGCCTACTATGAATGCCGGTACAGTGGAAAATAAGGGACTTGAGCTCGCCTTGAATCACCGTAACATGATTGGTGATTTAATTTATCGTGTGGGCGTGAATGCGACTTTTATCAAGAACGAGTTGACTAAGGTGAATGGTTCCCGGAAAGAGTGGACCGGGTTTAATCCGCATAATAAAGGGGCCATTACGTATGCTATGGTCGGAAAACCGATCGGATTCTTTAATTTGATTAAGTCGGATGGGGTTTTTCAAAGTAAGGAAGAGGTGCAAGCGTATGTGAATAAGGAGGGTAAGATGATTCAACCTAATGCAGAGGCTGGCGACTTGAAGTATGTAGACTATAATGGGGACGGCAAAATTGACAATTTGGACCGTCAGGATTGTGGCAGTGCATTCCCTAAAATGACTTTGGGCTTGACTCTGGGAATAGAATGGAAGAACTTGGATATGAATGTGTTCTTCGATGGTAACTTTGGCAATAAGATTTACAATGCGATGTATTATAGTACGGTGTATAATGAATCGACCGGTAATCAATATACCGAACGCTTGAATAGTTGGACTGAAAATAATAAGAATACTAGTATCCCACGTTATGTGGCTGGAAATGATAAGAATGGTACGAACTGGGGATATACAGATCGTTGGTTGGAGAATGGTTCTTTCTTCCGCTTGAAAACATTCGAATTAGGGTATACACTACCAAAGTCTTGGACGATGAAGGCGTGCATGAATCATGTACGTTTCTATACTGCTATGGAGAATCTGTTTACGATAACAAGTTATAAAGGATATACACCGGATTTGGGGATAAACAATAGTGACGGCGCCGGAACTTCCGGTGGCGAGGGCGTGATGACACGTGGTTGTGATGATGGCCGTTATCCGATGGCGCGTACCATTTCTTTTGGGGTGCAAGTTAATTTCTAATGACTAAAATGATTTAAGATATGAAGAGCGATTTTAAAAAATATATGATGGCATTGGCCACGGCTCCGTTGTTTTTCACGTCATGCAGTGAAAGTTTCTTGAATGAGGTGAACCCGAATAAAGAGACGCCAAGTACCTATTGGGTGAATGAGAAGAATGTTAGTAAGGGCTTGTCGGCTGTTTATAACCCCATCCGTCGTATGAGTTGGGGCTATTATGGGGGCTACGAAGGAATTTTGCATTATCAGATGCGTGCAGATGATATGTACCCTACGCGTGGTGAAGAACCGAGTATCTGGGAAACTCTATCGTTTACCAATACGCCAAACTCGAGCAACGGGTGTTGGGGATATTTATATAGTGGTATTCAATTGGCCAACGAGTTTCTTTATAATGCACCAAACGTGACAAGCATGGATCAGACTACGCTGTCACAGATGCTTGGAGAGGCTTATTTCTTACGTGGATTTGAATATTTTCGGGTGCGTACTGATTTTAACGAAGGGGTGATTCGTACATTACCGCAGAGTGCGGATCCGGTTGCTCATGAATTATCGACTCCCGAGGCTGTTTTGGATCAGGCTATTGCAGATTTGAAAGAGGCTAAGGCGCGTTTGCCTAAAACTCGTCCTGCTGATGAGGCTGGTCGGGTCACTCAAGGGGCAGCGATTGCGATGTTAGGGAAGGCGTATCTTTGGAAAGGCGATTATGAGGCTGCAGAAAAAGAATTGAAATCAATCATGACAGGATATGGGTATGACTTGATGCCTAATTATGAAGACAACTTCCGTGACAACAAGGAGTTTAATCAAGAGTCTATCTGGGAGATTAACTTCGAGGCTTTGGGGAACTCTGGTGATGCTTGGGGAAGCAGTACTGGTAATAATGCATTTATGGGGAGTGTGATCGGACATTATTTCGGTCCGTCATTGAAGGGTCCTGGTGCTCACGGACTGAATGCCGGTGGCGGTTGGTATAAGATGCAACCTTCGCCTTACTTAATTAAACAATTTGTGGCCGAACCTCGTCCGAATGGAGCCGATAGCAAATGGGATAAACGGTTGTATGCCACGGCTTTCTTTAAATATTCGGATTACAATGATGTGAAACCTGATGACACGTTCTTTGATGGGTTTACGTTCGATGAAATTTTTGGTTGGACGGTCGATAATGATAAGAAGTGGAGCAAGGGTGAGCCGAGTTATCCTACCATTGAAGGAAAAGCGGGACGTTTCTTGATGAAGAAACTCACACCTTGGTATAACGCAACCGGTTGTACCATGTATTCTAATAATTCGGGACGTATCAATAACTATCGCATCATGCGCTTTGCCGAGGTGCTTTTCTTACATGCTGAAGCAGCCCTACAAATGGGAGATATGAAATCGGCGATGGCTGATATCAATCGTGTTCGTGTTCGTGCAGGTTTACCTGAAAAACAGTTGACGGACAAGGCGGCAATTATGGATGAGCTTCGTAACCAGAAATTATTAGAATTTGCGGGTGAAAATGTGCGTTGGGATGATTTAGTACGCTGGTATAGTGCCGATGAATTGAAAACGATGATGCATACGCGCAAGACAGACACAAATATATATAAAGTAGATGGTACCGGGAATAAGACATTTGTGGGTGTGGAGGATACTCAGAATTTCCAAAACTTCCAGAAGAAATATCTCTACTTCCCCATACCACAAAGTGAGGTCGATGCCAATTTAAATTTGGATCAGAAGGCTGATTGGAGATAAAAGAGGTTTGATTCTCCTTTCTAGGATGGTTCTTGATCATCTGAAAAAAAGGAAAATGTGCATCACAGATTACTGTTGATCGGTGAATAGATTTGCACCCAACGATGGTAGTCTGTGATGTTTATAATTCTAAGCATTAAGAGCACTGAATATGAAGAAATATAGTTATTGGATTTTAGGCTTAATCCTTTTTTTGACAGCCTGTAGTGGCGATCAAGAGGGGTGGACAGATAGCGGAGAAGTGATCTCTATCAAAAGTTTGATTGATAATCATGTGTTACTGAAACATGTTGATTTAAATGCAGATACTTGGAAATTCTATTTTGAAAGTCAGACGGTGGATATACCGGAATCGGTTATCGAAAAGGTGAGCCAGGATGTCGAAAACTGGAGAACAACGGTTTTATTTAAGAATCAGCAATCGCTTATTATTCCTACACTTGGTACTCGTTTCGAGAAATTTATCGGAAACATAGAGGTCAATCCTTCTAGATTAAACCCTTTGGCTGCTACTATTCAGGTGGCTTTGCCTACCCAAGGACGTATGAAGGTGGTGGTTCATAGCAAGAAAGAGGCCCGTGAACCTAATGTGGAGCATCTGTTTAATGGGTACACTGAACGGCAATCGTTGGCTGTATTAGGTCTTTATCCGAACTATAATAATCAAGTGGATTTGATTTATTATGATAAAAATGGCGAACATGAACGGGGACGGGCTACTGTAACCATTCAGACAGAGGGGTTTGAAACCCGGGCTTTTCAGAGTTTACGTGTGGTGACTTGTCAACCTAACTTGATGGAGCCTGGAATGAATTTGATTAACTCTCCGGGAGTGGGGGATGACGATACGTCGGTGCCTTATATGGTCGATGCGGATGGAGAGGTACGTTGGATACTTATCTTGGAACAATCGGACTTGGCTCATTCGGCTATGCAAGGTGGGGTGACTCGTCTGCAAAATGGGCATTATCTAGCAGGTAATGCGAATCGTAATGATCTTTTAGAACTTGATGTGTTTGGCAATACGGTTAAGAAATGGAACTTAACGGCATTGGGGTATCAGTATCATCATGAGGTGATGCAGGCAAAGAATGGCAATTTTCTGGCAACGGTTATTAAAACAGATGCCAAGTGCATGGATGGAATCACGCCGCGTATTAATGACCATATTATTGAGTTTAATCCCGAAACCAACAGTTTAGTGCATGAGTGGGATTTAGTGAATACACTCGATTCTGCACGTAATGATAACGTGGGAACATTACCCGGCATGTATTTCGGCCAATCGAATGCAAATTGGGCGCACAATAATGCTATTGTGGATTGGGGGGATGATTACCTAGCTACTGCACGGTATCAAGGTATCTTTAAGTTTAATAAGAAAGGTGGTTTGGCTTGGATTATTGCTCCGCACAAGATGTGGCGTGAACAGTATAAACCGTACTTATTGAAACCATTGGATAAAAATGGAAATCCAATAACCGATGAAGATGTGATCAATGGCGATAAGAGTACAGATGATTTTGATTGGCCTTGGGGGGTACATGCACCCGCTTTTTTACCCAATGGGCATATTATAGCATTTGACAATGGCTTTTTTAGAAACTTTATATCGCGTCCACTTTCGGATAATAACCAATATAGCCGTGCAGTGGAGTATGAGGTCGATGAAAAGAACCGAACCGTTCGTCAGGTTTGGCAGTATGGCAAGGATCGTCCCGATTGTTACGGACCAGCTCGTTCGTCGGTACAGTATCTTCCGTTAACCAAGAACGTCTTGTTTAGTTCGGCGATGCAGAATAAGCTGAGTAACGGCAGTTATGGAGCACATGTCATTGAAATTAATCCATCGACTAATAAAGTGGTGTATGAGTTGGAATTGAGTTCGGCCGTTTTCCATCGGGCTATTCGTCTTAAATTATACCCTGAAACATTATAATGACAGAGTGGGGTATGTTTAATTATCAACAAACAGAGTAAATCAACAAATTGGTATAAAAGAATAATTTTTAAGTGTATGAAGAAAAGTTTTCAATATAGGC
This sequence comes from Bacteroides sp., assembly GCA_047975405.1. Classification (GTDB taxonomy): domain Bacteria; phylum Bacteroidota; class Bacteroidia; order Bacteroidales; family Bacteroidaceae; genus Bacteroides. Next base: position 43,443 of record JBKEDO010000065.1, on the reverse strand, counting down.
TCGAGACGTTACGTTGTCAGCATGAAGCCTTATTGGCCGAGGTTAATGAAGCATTGACCGAAAATCAAAACGGTATTGTAACGAGGTATCAAAATCCTATATTGACCGCACAGCATGTACCGTTGGAATGGCGGTATGATTTGAATTTCCAAACGAATCCTTTTTTATTGGAACGTATCGGCATGAATGCCGTGATGAATAGTGCCGCCTTAAAATGGCAAGGTAAGTATTTATTAATGGCGCGTGTCGAAGGAGTCGATCGGAAATCGTTTTTTGCGATTGCCGAGAGTTCGAACGGGGTCGATAATTTTCGATTCTGGGAACGTCCGGTTGTTTTGCCAGACATTGATTTGGCAGAGACTAATGTGTATGATATGCGGTTGACTGAGCATGAGGACGGATGGATTTACGGCGTTTTTTGTAGTGAACGGCATGACGATACGGCTTTACCCGGTGATTTGTCGTCGGCTGTAGCCGAAGCTGGGCTTGTGCGCACAAAAGATTTGTTGAATTGGGAGCGTTTGCCCGATTTGATTTCCGAAAGTCAGCAGCGTAATGTGGTGCTTCATCCGGAATTTGTAGAGGGTAAATATGCGTTTTACACTCGTCCACAAGATGGATTTATTAATGCCGGAACCGGAGGAGGTATTGGTTGGGCATTCGTCGATGACATCACTTGTGCAGTGATTAAACAGGAAAAAATCATCAATCAACGGTATTATCATACGATTAAGGAACAGAAGAACGGTGAAGGCCCTCATCCTATTAAAACCTCTCAAGGGTGGTTGCATTTGGCACATGGAGTGCGTAGCTGTGCAGCCGGATTGCGCTATGTGCTTTACCTTTACATGACTTCACTTGATGAACCTTGGCGGTTGATAGCCGAACCTGCCGGATATTTCTTGGCTCCTCAAAATGAGGAGCGGGTAGGTGATGTATCGAATGTGCTGTTCTCAAACGGTTGGATAGCCGATGAGGATGGAACCGTTTATATCTATTATGCTTCGAGCGATACACGTTTGCATGTGGCTACGTCGACTGTCGATAAATTGGTTGACTACTGTTTACATTCTCCTGCCGATGGGCTACGTTCGTTCGAATCGGTCGCCCGGATTAATGAGTTGATCGATCGTAATAACCAGTTAAAAGGCGATGAATAGATTATTAAGATATAGTGTTTTAAGTTTGTTTGCCCTAATTGCTTTAACTAGTTGGGGGCAAAGTCAGTCGATAAAAGTGATTTCATATAATATATGGAACGGTTTTGAAAAAGATTCGTTAAGACGCCAACGTTTTGTGGATTGGATACAAGATCAACAAGCAGATGTTGTGGTGTTGACGGAATTGGTTGGTTTTAAGGCAGACGACTTGAGACATTTGGGAGAATCTTGTCAATATTCATTTAGTGCTATAGCCAAAGAGGAGGGCTACCCCGTAGGAGTGCTCTCAAAAAAACCTATTAAGGTTGTGTCGCGTTTGCTCGATGGCTTTTGGCATGGTATGATGCACGTACATACTTATGGTATTGATGTTATTGCAGCTCATTTTAGTCCGTTTGAATGGAACTATCGTTTGAAAGAGGCCCATCGGGTTATGGATTATATTCGGGAGAAAAAGCTGACAACCTACCTGATAGCCGGTGATCTAAATGCTCATTCGCCTTTTGATGCTGATGAATTAGCCACTCATGATTCTTTGTTGATACAGATGCGGCATTGGGATGCCAATCAGCCCGTTTATCGGAATCTACGAGACGGTTATTATGATTTCTCGGTTCTTTCCGCTTTTCTATCGGTTGGCTTGGATGATACAATCGGTCGATTGGTTCATCCGGCATCTGCCCGAATGAGTTTTCCGTCAGCTTTTCTTTATGGTTGGAGAACTGATGATAAACGCTTACCTTTACGTCGTGAACGTTTGGATTATATTTTATTATCTCCTAGGCTTATGCCGCATTGCACCCATGCAGCGGTGTATCCTGTAGAAGGGGTATCCGATCACTACCCGGTAAGTGTTACATTAATTGAAAAATAAATACATCATGAAATTACACATTATTGATATAATGATTATCTGTGCCTACTTGATGGTGATTGTGATCATTGGGTTAGTACTGAAAAAACGAGCGGCTAAGAACATGGATTCTTATTTTCTTGGCGGCAAATCTTTACCTTTTTATATGCTTGGGCTGAGCAATGCATCGGGCATGTTCGATATAACCGGTACCATGCTGATGGTTTATTGGGCTTTTGCTTATGGATTTAAAAGTCTATGGATTCCTTGGATGTGGCCGGTCTTCAATCAAATTTTCTTGATGATTTATCTTTCCATCTGGCTACGTCGGAGCAACGTTTTGACTGGCGCTGAATGGATAAAGACGCGTTTCGGTCGAGGTCGTGGGGCAACTTTAAGTCACACCATTGTGGTGGTGTTTGCTTTATTGAGCGTACTTGGCTTCTTGAGTTATGGCTTTATCGGCATCGGTAAGTTTATGGAAATATTCTTTCCTTGGGATGTTGTTTCTGCTTATGTACCTTTTGATATTCCAGCACAGTATGTGCCTCATTTTTATGGTATATTTTTTACCGCCATCGCTACATTCTATGTGATGTTGGGAGGCATGTTAAGCATTGTATGGACCGATGTGGTTCAGTTTTGCATCATGACAGTGGCCGGGGTGGTCATTGCCATAATTGGCATGCAACTCGTCGCTCCGGATATGATTCAGCAGTTTGTACCTGCCGGATGGGATTCTCCTTTCTTTGGTTGGACACTCGATGTCGATTGGAGTTCACGGTTGAGTTTGCTAACCGAGCGAATGGCTAATGAACCCTACAGTTTGATTGGCCTTTTTGTCATGATGGCTCTATTCAAAGGGATATTTATGAGTATGGCTGGTCCGGCACCTAACTATGATATGCAAAAGATCTTGTCATGCAAGACACCTAAAGAAGCAGCTTTGATGAGTGGGTCGGTTTCTGTCATCTTGTTGATTCCCAGATATCTGATGATTATGGGTTTTGCGTTATTGGCTATCTACTTTTTTAAAGAAGAGCAAGGATTAAACCTAATGGCAGCTTCAAACTCCGATTTTGAGACAATTCTTCCCTATTTAATCACCCGTTATGTCCCTGTTGGCTTAGCCGGATTGCTACTAGCTGGCTTGTTGTCTGCCTTCATGTCGACTTTTGCTTCGACGGTCAATGCGGCACCAGCTTATGTGGTGAACGATATCTATTTGAAATACATCAACCCGAAAGCGCCGGTTAAACGTCAGATCAGAGCCAGTTACTTTATCTCTGTTTTAGTCGTACTCATCAGCACCGTAATGGGGTTCTTTCTCAAAGATATTAATGAGATCTTTCAGTGGATTGTCGGTGCACTCTTTGGTGGTTATATAGCAGCGAATGTTTTGAAATGGCATTGGTGGCGTTTCAATGGCGAAGGATATTTTTGGGGCATGACTGTAGGTGTCGTGGCCGCTATTATTATGAAATTTACTGTGCCTGATGCTTGGATGCTTTATTTCTTCCCCGTGCTGTTTCTAGTCTCTTTGGTGGGATGTATTATAGGAACTTATTCCGCACCTCCTACCGATGATGAAACATTGATGAACTTCTACATTCGAGTACGTCCGTGGGGATTTTGGAAGCCAATAGCCGATAAAGTTATCGAACGTCACCCGCAATTGGAACAGAACGGACATTTCAAACGCGATATGGTGAATGTAATGGTGGGGATACTTTGGCAATGCTCTTTAACGATTATCCCGATGTACTTGGTGACCCGTGGCTATTTGGGATTGGCTATTTCTATTGTTTTGCTTACATTAACGTCGGCTTTCCTTTACTACAATTGGTATAAACCCATGTGCCGGGAAGAGAAGCAATACGATGCTCAGATGAAAGAGCTGGGCTTAGGGGATAAAGAATAAGTAGATTATGAATAGAAATAGATCGGAGTTACGTTTAAGAAAGAGAGTTTTAGCTTTTAGCATAGCGATGATGAGTACTCTATGCATTATCGGCTGTGCAGATCAGCGACAGGTGATTAACTTTCGCGGTTTGGCAGTCGATGATGATGGAGGAACCGAAGGACTCTTTAATCCTGAACGAGGATTTCGGTTGGAAGCTGCTGTCGATGTTGCTGACCATATTGAGTCTCCCACGGCAGTGCTAGACTCGTTGGCTATTAAATATGCAACAGATAGTGTATCGTTGGCTCAGAGTTATATGTATCTGACTTATCTGGTTGACAAGCCACTCACTTCGGTTGATTTTCAAATCATGCAGAGCTACTTCGATAGGCTGCGCCAATTGGGTTTAAAAGCGATCCTTCGGTTTGCTTACGAGAAAGACTTCATGGGGCGTTCGCCTATGGGGCCGACATTGGGCCAGGCATTGACCCATATCGATCAGCTAAAGCCGTTTTTAGAGAAGAATAAACCACTCATCTTAGTGGTACAAGCGGGTGTGATTGGTGCTTGGGGAGAGTGGCATAGTTCTATTCATGGGCTGGAAAACTCTGATGAGGCGAAACGAGCTATTTTGGAGAAGTTACTTGCTGTTGTCCCTATCGAGAAGCAGGTTCAAGTGCGGTTGCCAGAATTTAAAAACTTGTTGAAAGATCAGCCGGAAGGGTATCGGCGTTTGTCTTTTCATGATGATTTTATTGTTATTAAACCGGATCGTTGGGATGGCGAAATGCATGAAGGGACGGACAATTTCCGGCAAATCGTGACAGAATCACCCTCTCTAATAGTCGACGGTGAGTTGCCGTGGGGGTTCTGGAGTGTGGGAGCTGATCCTGATAGTCCGTCGGCCGGTTGGATTATTGATGGTATGGCTACTGCTCGCCGACTCTTTTTGCAACACTATACTTCATTGAGTGTGATCCACAATTATAAAGAGCAGCACCCTAATCGTAAGTTCGATAATGCTCATGCACCAAATTACTCCATGATGGTCTGGAAAAAGAGCCTAATTACAACCGATTCATTATGTGCATACCACATGCCGGTATCCGATTACTATTTTAAGACGAAAGAGGGTAAAGTGGTTGAACGTAGTGTGTTCGATTATATCCGCGATCACTTAGGTTATCGTCTTGAATTGCAACAACTCAAGATGCCTGCTAAGTGGACCATCGGGCGGAGCTCTCATCTAGAGCTGACTTTGATCAATCGTGGTTTTGCAACAGTGATGGGTAATCACCCAGTTTGCTTCGTCCTTATCGATAAAGGTGGGAAGGTTACGGAGTATCCCACTACAATGGAATCGATTGATTGGCAGCCCCATCGGCCAGGTGATGAAACATACATTCCATTGCTACATACTGTTTTTGCTAATATTGCACTTCCTCTTGATTTCAAATCCGGTACTTATCGTTTAGGCTTTTGGCTTCCAGATGCTTCGGAACTTTTACGGTACGATGCTCGTTACGCCATTCGGTGTGGCAATGGAGATACCACTTGGTGGGTATCGGAAGATAGAGCTTACGGGGTGAATGTCCTGACAGAAGTCGATTTATAATAATTCATTCCCTCTTATCGTACGATGATTTTCTTTCTAATGATAAAGCTGTTGACTGCAATCATGGCGATCGAGAGGAGTGAACCAATCACGATGGTCCAGATCATCGAACTTTGATTGAGCTGAGGGAAGATGCCTTTCAGCGGGGCTAAATAATACCCTCTGATCAACGTCACTAGTCCCAACGATAATCCCAAGATCAGCACGTTTAGCCCTGAGGCTAAAAGTTGATAGGGTAGGGAGATCTTAAACGGACTATATCCTAGGAGTAATAGGTTCTCTAGCTTGGTGGTATTCTTCTGGAGCAACAAGAAGATGCTCAGAATCAAAATGTAGAAGGAGAGTAAGCTGATGAGCACGCCTACCCCTAATACGATACCGATCACAAAACGGAGGAAATAGGTGGTCTTACCGGCATCTAGCTTTCCATCTTCGGTGTTATAGCCTTTTTGTTTGAAGTAGTCGACGATAGCTGCATCACTGGGGTTCTTCACTTCAACGATGAGTCTGGCCGGTGTGGGAGTTTTGTCGGGTGCAAAGGCTTTGTTGGCCCATTCCATAAACGATTGGGGAACGAGGATGGTGTTGAGACGGTTGGAGAAACCGACGATCTGGCCTTTGTAGCGTTCTGATTTTTGGTTGCCGCTGAGCATGACATCCATTTGGATGAGGCTCATCAGTCCTTCTGATAGTTTGGGTAATCCTCTGCTTTGTGCAAAACCGAAGTTGTATAGGTTGAGGTAGTTGCGCGGGATGATGATAGGTATGGTGTGGGTGTCGGGGTTGAAATGCCATTGGTCGAGCTTAATGTCGATGAAGGCATCGGGTACGGACTCGAAAAACATTTCGGTCGAGAGATGCATGCCTTGTCCTTGCATGCCGAGTCCTGCCGAGACGTTGAATTGTGACGGGGTGAACGATCCGACGGATTTGGTAAACTTCTGTGATTGGAGGTTGTCGATCTCGTCTTGATCGAAGAGATTGCTCTGTCCGGTCAGACTACTCAATGCACTCACTTTTTTGGTGACGATGAGGTAGTCTTTTTTCATGAAGCTGTCGCCTTGGGTGAATACCGGTATGATGTCTTGGTAAAATTGTATACTGAGTAGGACGATCAACATCCCGACAAGATTGGCAAAAAAGAAGCCGACGATCTGGGAGATGCTAATGTGTTGACGGAGAAGTTTCCAAACTAAAAGATCCATGATGCTTTGATTGATTAGTGCTACAATTTGAGGGTTTCGTGATAGGGCAGTTCGAGTGGCTTACCGATGGAGGTGACGATGACGCCACATCCTTGGGCTTGGGCTTCGTCTAAGAGTAGCTGACTCATGCGCTTGTTGTTGGTGTCGTCCAGATGGCTGACCGGCTCATCAAGAAGAATGAAGTCGAGGGGCTGACAGAGGGCCCGTATGAAGGCTACACGCTGCTGTTGGCCAAACGAGAGCTTTCCTACCTTCTCGTGAAGCTTTTCTTCAATGTCGAGTTGCTGAAAGAGCTGACGGATCTCTGAGTTTTTCTTATAGTGGGTGAGCTTGTTTTTGAGCAGTACATTCTCTAGGGCGGTGAGCTCGGGGAAAAGTCTGAGTTCTTGAAAGAGCAAGCTAATGGAGGTCTTGCGTAGATGGATCCACTCTTTGATGGTGTTCTGCTTGATGTTTTGTCCATCGAAGGTGATGAGGCCTTGATAGTCGTTCCTGTAGCCGTAGATGTAGCTGCATAGCGACGATTTTCCACCACCGGATTCGGCTTCTATGAGATAGTATTTCTCTTTGTGAAAGGTGAGGTCTTGATGCCAAACATCAGACTGTATCGTGTTGCGATCAGCAAACACTCCGGGGAGTGTTTGCTGTAGATTGATCTGTTTCATGAATATGTTTTTACATTCCAACGAATGTTTTGCTGAAATCAACAATTTGTTTCAGTGCATTAGTCTTTTGATCTTCGAAAGCAAGAATGGTTTCTGACTCTGTTTTATTGCTCGTTATGGTGATATAATTCATCTTTGAGCATAAATTGTAGTACATTTGATATTCTTCGCCTCCAAATCCAACAAGCATTTTAACCATCGGTAAGTTTAAAACCGATTTGATGTTGAGGCTCATGGAGAAGATGGAGTTTTTCATTTGTGAGAAATAAGGAGCATCTTCTATCGATTGATCTTTTTTCTTAAAGATTTCTTGGTAGGCCGATTCGCTGTTGGTGATATACATCTTATGATCTTCTACGCCTGCAAAGATGCTCATCTTACCTGATTTGTAAAGGTATTTATCTTCACCGATTTTTGTGAAAGATTCGTATTTGTTCGCTTTCTTCTGGTTTAGCTTGGTGTAAAGATCTGCTAATAATTGTCCATCTTTAACTTCTGCATAACCTAAGAACACTGGCATTTGATCTAACCCTACAGTGGTCAAGGCTACTGAGAAATCACCGGAGAATGTTTTGAAGGCTTTCTCTAATTCGGGATTTTCCTTGAGAGGGATGTTTTTCTGGATCTCTTTGTTTTCTTTTAAATAGGTGCAAAGTTTGCTACCGTCAATGTTTGTGTTGATAAACATGAGTGTAGAGTCTGGGAAATATTTGGTAAAAATGTTCTTTGTCGTTTTGATCATTTCCAGTTGCTTCTGCATCTCTTTTAGAGCTTCTTTGTCTTCGGTATAATATTCTGAGTTGATCACAATTTTACCGTTTTCAAAAGAGATTGATCCCAATTGACTGGCATCTTTAATTGAATTCGAAGCCATTAATCCGGGCATATAGCGGCTCAAAGATTGGAAAAGTTCTTTGTTGATGTTGACTAGGAAATGAATGTCACCTTCTTTTTTAACCATCTTTTGGTAAGCAACTTGGCGTTTAATGCTCTTTTGATCATCAAACTTAAGCATTTCAGCAATTTGAGTTTTGACTTCTTCGGTGTTACCTCCTTTGATGTTGAGTACAAAAAGAGCTGTAGTTTCGTTATAAGCGAAGAGGTTCTCTGATAGTTTAATGTAGTTGAAGTTTGATTCTTTGTTAATGGTCAAACTTGGATCTTCTTTGATGAAGGTTTCCAGTGTGTTTTGAAGTTTATCTTGATCGCCTGTCTTGGCAAGTAGAACAGGAATATCGTATTTAGGCAAGCTGAAAATATAGATTTCAGAACTTAAATCAAGACCTGCTGCTTTAGGATCTTTAAAGATCTTTTCTAATTGTAAGTAGGTCGCTTCGCTCATTTCGCTTTTTAGAGCAGATAATACTTTTTCTTTAGAGGCTTCGTTGTCTTTGTTGTTTAAACCGGATTTGCTAAACAAGGTCTTTAAATTGAATGAGATTAAGCCTTGGGTATCACTCGGAATGGCATTAACATAGTCTGCTTTCTTTGAACAGCTTGTTATACTTGTTATTAATAAAGTGATTACTAATAACTTAAAACTAATTTTCTTTAACATAGGATTATTATTTAAGTTAGGTAATTATTGGTTCTTTAGATTGAACGTGTGACAAGCCACCAAAGCGGCTGTTTCTGTGCGCAATCTAGATTGCCCTAAACTGATTGGAATGAAACCATGGTCTAATGCTGTTTTTACTTCCTCTTCGCTAAAATCACCTTCCGGGCCAATGAGTATTAGGGTTTCTTCTCCTGGTTCTAAGATATCTTTGAGTTGTACTTTCTCACCATCGTGGCAGTGCGCTATGAACTTCTGACCTTTAAATTCACGTGTCACAAATGAATTGAAATCGGTCATCTCGTTTAATTGTGGCAAACGGGCTTTTAGGGATTGCTTGATCGCCGAGACCAGAATTTTCTCAATGCGTTCTGTTTTAATAACCTTTCGTTCGGAATACCGACTGTTTAAGAACGTCAATTCATCCAGGCCTATTTCTGTCGCTTTCTCGGCAAACCATTCGTTGCGATCCATGTTTTTAGTTGGAGCCATAGCGATATGAAGGCGCCCACTCCATAGGGGATCCTGAGAAATGCGCTCTTTGATTGAAACGATACAACGTTTATTGGTGCATGCCGTTATCTCGGCTTTATAAAAAGATCCTTTCCCATCGGTTAAGGTGATGAGATCACCAATAGACAATCTGAGTACCCGGATGCAGTGTTGAGCTTCTTCTTCGGGTAATTCATTGGTCGATAAAATATCTGGGGTATAAAAAACATGCATTTTATTTCTGGTTTAATTTGATTTGATCACGGAGCTGTGCCGCTAATTCGTAATTTTCGTCTTTAATGGCTTTCTCTAAGGCATTCTCTAAGGAGTCTTTATCTTTTAAGTCTTCATCCTTAGAATGTTCCTCTCCTTCTTTTTCAAGGTTCGTTTTTTCGCTTTCTTCCGTTAAGCTTTCAGTGAAATGAATGAGTTCGCTTTCTAATATCGATTCGTAGATATATATTGGACAGTTGAAACGAAGAGCTAAAGCGATAGCGTCTGAAGTGCGTGAATCGATGTGAATGATTTCATCCTCTTTTTTTAGATAGAGGTATGAATAGAAAATCCCGTCTTTTGCTTTGTAAATGAGTACTTTGTCTACAGATGATTGTAACGACTCAAGACAGGTGACAAACAGATCGTGGGTTAATGGACGAGGAGATCGTATGCCATGAAGTTCTAATAATGTAGCTTGAGCCTCTGCCGGTCCAATGATGATAGGCATTTGTCTTTCACCGTTTTTTTCACCTAACAGCATAGCAAAAGCGCCTGCTTCTGCCATACTATCGGTTATGTTTAGAATTTCTAATTCAATTTCCTTGTCCATTTTATTAATTTACTTTTTGAGCGCTATGTTTGTATTTGAAGATAAATGCAAACAACACTCCGATAACTAAAGCATATACGGCAAAAATGAGCCAAATGTCACTCCATTCACGACTGATGAGTTGACCATCTGAATAGACTGAGAAGAGGTCGACTACTGTCCCGCTGGCATATCCTCCGATAATAGCTCCCAAGCCATTAGTCATCATGAAGAATAAACCTTGAGCACTTGCACGTATAGAGGAGTTGGTTTCTTGTTCAACAAATAACGAACCCGAAATGTTGAAGAAGTCAAAGGCCATACCATAGACGATCATGGATAGAATGAGCATCCAAATGCCACTTCCCGGATCTCCAAAGGCAAATAATCCAAAGCGGAAGACCCATGCAAACATACTGATGAGCATGACTTGCTTGATTCCAAAATGTCTGAGGAAGAATGGAATGGCAAGGATGAACAAGGTTTCCGACATTTGTGAGATGGAGAGGAGAATTACCGAATGTTTTACTCCAAAAGAGTCGGCAAACTCCGGTATATTTGCAAAGCTACTTAAGAACAAATCGCCATAGGTATTGGTGATCTGTAGGGCTGCTCCTAAAAGCATGGAGAAGAAGAAGAAAATCACCATTTTCTTTTGTTTGAATAAGACTAAAGCATCTAATCCAAAAGCTGAAAGTAAGGATTTCTTTTCGCTTTTTGAGGGACGGCATGCCGGTAAGCTAAATGAATATAGCCCAAGTAAAATGGCAGAAATACTTCCGACATATAGTTGCGCGCTAGAATTCTTAAATCCGGTGAGGTCGACTGCCCACATGGCGCAGATAAACCCGATGGTTCCCCATACACGGATAGGAGGGAAATCTTTAATTAAATCACATTTATATTGTTCGAGTGAATCGTAAGATACGGTATTGGAGAGAGATAGGGTAGGCATGTAGACTAATAAATTTAATAACATGGCCCAATACATTTGTTGGTAGCTTGTTGCGGTGGAGGCATAGAATAAACAAACTGCTCCAATGAGATGGCAGACTCCGTAAAGGCGTTCGGCATTAAACCATTTATCTGCAATAATCCCGGTTATCCCCGGCATGATTAAAGATGCAATACCCATTGTTGCGAAAATGGCGCCAATCTGTCCTCCTTCAAAGTGGAGTTCTCTACCCATGTAGCCGCCAAGAGAAATTAGCCACGAACCCCATACGAAAAATTGAAGGAAGTTCATGATGATCAAACGAATTTTTATACTCATGATGTTGTTGTTATGTGTTTTTCTTTATTTGTTATTACATAAATGAATGCAAATATAATATTTTCAACGATGAGTATAACACTAATGGTGTAAAAAAAAAGAAGGGTATCTATCCCAGACACCCAATCTTTATTAACCTTAAATCTAATACCATGAAAAACACAGTGCAAAGATATGTATATTATGTTATAAAGCATTGTTTTCAATAAAAAAACAATGCTTTATTAACTTTTATTAGTGTTTGATTTGTGAGTTTATTCTACATAAAGAACGAGTCCTTTTAAGTATTCTCCTTCCGGATGATAAATATTCACAGGGTGGTCTGCCGGTTGTGTGAGTTGGTGAAGAATACGTATGCTTCTTCCCGACATCGCTGCGGCTGTAAATACGGCCGTCCGGAAGTTGTCTTTGGTGACCACTTGTGAACAAGAGAAGGTAAATAGAATACCTCCCGGTTTGATTTTTTCAAAAGCTTTGGCATTCAGTTTACGATAGCCTTGTAGGGCATTGCGTAAAGCATCTTTGTGTTTCGCAAATGCAGGAGGATCGAGTATAATCAAATCGTATTGGTCGCCCATACGATCTAGATATTTGAATGCATCTTCGGCAAACGCTTCATGTCTAGCATCGCCGGGGAAGTTTAACTCAACATTTTTATTGGTTAAATCAATGGCTTTGGCTGAACTGTCGACAGAGTGAACAAGCTTAGCGTTTCCACGCATGGCATAGAAAGAGAATCCGCCGGTATAACAAAACATGTTGAGCACGGAACGTCCATTGGAATACCGCTCTAATAGTGAACGGTTTTCTCGTTGATCGACGAAAAATCCTGTTTTTTGACCTTTTAGCCAATCGACATGGAACTTCAGTCCGTATTCTTGTGCAATATTATCGTGACTACCTCCTTTCAAAAAGCCGTTTTCCGGGAATAAATCTGCTTTAAAAGGTAAGGTGGTTTCCGATTTATAATAAATGTTTTCTATTTGACTGCCCATCACTTCAGATAAAGCCTCTGAAATAGCCATTCGGTCAACGTGCATTCCTGCTGAATGGGCTTGCATAACCGCTGTTTTGGCATAGATGTCGATAATGAGTCCGGGGAGGTTGTCGCCTTCACCGTGAACTAATCGATAAGTATCATTAGTTGGATGATTGGCAATCCCAATGGCACAACGCATGTCGTATGCTGTTTGTAATTTGCGTACCCAAAAATCTTTATTGATCGGCTCTTGCCGGAAGGATAGCACACGGATGGCAATACTTCCGATCTGAAAATGACCTTCAGCGATGAACTCCTTTTTTGAAGTAAAAACTTCTACGGCTTCCCCTTCTTCCGGTTCACCATCTATACGCGAAATTGCGCCTGAAAAGATCCAAGGATGAAATCTTTTTAAAGATTCTTCTTTTCCGGGTTTAAGAAATACTTTATGCATGCTTTTTATTTACTTGTTCTATTGGTTCTTCCTCAATTTGATAATTCCCTGTTTGTTTTAATTCTTCTAAGAGTTGATAAATTCTTAAGCAGGCCCAAGCATCGGTGGCAGCGTATAACTTTTGACCGTCGCTTAATACATCTGCTTCCCAGTTTGATAACCGTTGAGATTTTGAAATCTTCTCTTTAAATAAGATGGCATATATTTTCTGCAAACTTTTATCTTGTATCCCAAATTGTTTGACATATTCTTGCAACTCAACGCATCCGGTCTGGTTGAACGAACCACGCTTACGAAGCATCATAAAATCGTCTTTTAACGAGAGCCCGATTTTGGTGACAGATGAGTCTTCCATGAGTTCTATTAGAGACGGAGCCAATCCAAACATATTAATTCGAAACAAAAAACAACATTCGTCCGAAGAGATTTGGAGTAAGGCAACTTTATGTGATTGCCCCTTGGTGAAAGATGGTCTGGTTTCACTGTCTATGCCTACTATTTTTTGTGATTTTAAATAATCTACGGCTTTGTTGGCTTCATTTTCTGTTTGAATGACATAAATTCGTCCTGGAAATAGGGCCTTAGGTAATTCTTTTATTTCTTCTTTGTTTATGGTTTGTTTTAAAATCATTTGCATGGTTATTCGTACTCTTGATCGTATTCCTGATCAAAGTCTTGATCAAAGTCTTCGGTATATAAATCGTTGTTTTTTTCTTTTTCTTCCTCTTCGGAATTTTGATTGTATTTCACATCGTGTAAAGCTCTCATGGTGTTGACTAATTTTTGTCCCCAATAACTTTTAAAGTTTTCCTGACAAATAAATAGTGCGTCATTCATGGTAGAGTTTAATCCAAGTTGAAATACAAAGATGAAGTCTTTGATATCTTGGTAGATGTCGGCTAGATCTTCAGATATACAACGCTTAATCGGTTGGTCACTGTAAGCCATGTCCGGTAAAAAAACCTCTAGATAATCATCTTTTTCACCCAATATGTGGGCCAGGTTTATGCGTATCGCTTCGTAAATCTCTTCGGTAACGCAGATCTCAAGATCTTCTTCTTCAATTCTCTCACATTGAGGTAGCATTGCTGCTTTAAGGTAGAGTAGGGGAAGTAGTTTTAAGCTTGTATCAACAAAGTGATGACGTCCTGTATTGGCAGCTTGCTCTAAGAAGGCGCAGTATTCAGCTGATACTGTTACAAATTCAATAACACCCTTTTCGAAAATGACTTGGCTTTCTTTTTTCATTGCTCGCTTGATTTTGAAATGCAAAGGTAAGAAAAAGGATTGAATGAGCGTGCCAGCTGTCTTTTTTTTATTATTTTTGCATCATAGATTACTTTTATAAGATTGACATATGGCAAAGAAAAAAAAAGATATGGAGTCGGCTATAGACTCTTCAATGAAGACTAGTTCTTTCCTTAAAAATGAGACTTTTCATTTTATTATAGGATTGATGTTCGTCATTTTTTCTGTTTATCTCTTGTTGGCATTTTCTTCTTTCTTCTTTACAGGAGCCGCCGATCAGAGTATTATTGATAGTGGAAATTCGGGAGACCTTTCCGCTGTAAACAACCATGTTAAGAACTATGCAGGGTCTCGCGGAGCACAACTGGCTAGCTATCTGATCAACGATTGTTTTGGATTAGGTTCGTTTTTCTTATTGATTTTTATTGCTGTCGCCGGATTGAAACTGATGCGTGTTCGTGTCATCCACTTATGGAAGTGGTTTATTGGCTGTATGCTTTTGTTGATTTGGTCCTCTGTTTTCTTAGGCTTTGCTTTTATGGGTTATTACGAGGACTCTTTCATCTATTTTGGAGGAATGCACGGGTATAATATTGGTAGATGGCTAACTTCTCAGATCGGGGTGCCCGGCGTTTGGATGTTATTGTTTGGAACAGGAATCTGTTTCTTGATTTACGTTAGTCGCAAAACAATTGTATGGTTGCGCAAATTATTCGGATTAAGCTTCTTGAAACGTTCTGACAAGGAACCGACTTCCGAAAAAGAAGGACAAGAGGTGGATGAGCATGAGTTTACAGTGTCTAAGCCTCAAGAAGTGGAGTTTGAGTTGGGGCATAAAAATCAGACTGTTGTCGATCATTCGGAACAATCATCTCCTATAGAACTTGAAATTCCTAAACCTGCTCCGGTGACTCCAAATAAGGATTTGTTGTTAAATATAGAACCTGAGTCTGAAGAGGAGCCCCCTTTTCAAAGTGAGGTGGCTGAGGTTCAACCGAACTTTCAAATAGAAGCAGCTGCCGAAGACGAAAATTATCAAGGTCTTGAAAAGGAACCTTATAATCCACGATTGGATCTGGAGAACTATCATTATCCGACGATTGATCTAATGAAACATTATGAGAATAATGAGCCAACGATCAATATGGAGGAACAGAATGCCAATAAAGATCGAATCATCAACACTTTGCGAAGTTTTGGTATTGAGATTAGTACGATTAAGGCAACTGTTGGTCCTACAGTCACGTTATATGAAATTACACCTGAACAAGGCGTGCGTATCTCTAAAATTAGAGGATTGGAAGATGATATCGCTTTAAGTCTATCGGCTTTGGGCATTCGTATCATTGCCCCAATACCTGGTAAAGGGACTATTGGTATTGAAGTGCCTAACTCTAATCCTAAGATTGTATCCGGGCAATCTATCATTGGAAGTCGTAAATTCCAAGAATCGACTTACGATTTACCTATTGCCTTTGGTAAGACCATCACCAATGAGGTGTTTATGGTCGATTTGTGCAAGATGCCACATGTCCTGGTTGCCGGGGCGACCGGTCAAGGTAAATCGGTTGGATTGAATGCAATTATTACTTCTTTGCTGTATAAGAAACATCCGGCAGAATTGAAGTTCGTATTGGTCGATCCTAAAAAGGTTGAGTTTAGTATTTATTCGGTGATCGAACATCATTTCTTGGCCAAACTACCGGATGGACAAGATGCGATTATAACGGACGTAACCAAGGTGGTTCAGACCTTAAACTCGCTTTGTGTAGAGATGGATTCTCGTTATGATTTGCTGAAAATGGCGCATGTACGTAATATAAAAGAGTATAATGAGAAATTTATCAATAGACGTTTAAATCCGGAAAAGGGGCATAAGTTTATGCCTTATATCGTGGTGGTCATTGACGAGTTCGGTGATTTGATCATGACTGCGGGTAAAGAGATTGAGTTACCGATTGCGCGTATTGCTCAGTTAGCTCGTGCCGTGGGCATTCATATGATTATAGCAACTCAACGTCCAACGACCAATATTATTACAGGTACAATTAAAGCTAACTTCCCGGCTCGTGTGGCTTTCCGTGTTTCGGCAATGATGGATTCACGTACTATTCTCGACCGTCCGGGAGCTAATCAGTTGATCGGACGAGGCGATATGTTATTTTTGCAAGGGGCTGATCCGGTTCGTGTGCAATGTGCTTTTATTGATACGCCGGAAGTGGAAGAGATTACGAAGTATATCGCTAAGCAGCAAGGTTATCCTACGGCTTATTATCTGCCGGAATATGTGAATGAAGAGGCGTCGGCCGAAATTGGGGATGTTGATATGGGAAGGCTTGATCCTTTATTTGAGGATGCTGCTCGTCTGCTGGTAATCCATCAACAAGGATCGACTTCGCTGATACAACGGAAATTTTCTATTGGATATAATCGTGCCGGACGAATAATGGATCAACTCGAGAAGGCTGCAATTGTTGGACCTGCACAGGGTAGTAAGGCACGTGATGTGCTTTGTGTGGATGAAAATGATTTAGAGATGCGTTTGAACAATTTACAATAATCAACCGTTTTGGGAATATGAAAAAAATAGCCGTTCTTTGTTTTATACTTCTTTCTTCATTGAGTTCTTTTGCTTTGCAACATGACGAAAAGGCTGAAGCAATATTAGATAAGGTCGCAGAAAATTTTAAAAAATCGGGTGCCATAAAGATGAACTTTAAGGTTCTTTCGTTTACGAATAACCGTTTGGAGGGAGAAGCATCTGGTGACATCAGATTGAAGGGGGATAAGTTTAATGTGCAAACGGATGATATGGAGATCTGGTTTGATGGAAAAACTCAGTGGAGTTATGCGCACGGAAGTGGAGAGGTTAATGTGAGTTCACCTTCTCCTGATGAACTTCAATCGGTTAATCCATATACCTTTTTATATTTATATAAGCATGGGTATACCTGTAAATTGGGAAAGCTAACGACCTTTAGAGGGAAGCCGATTTATCAGGTGATCTTGACTTCGACAGATAGAAAACAAGATCTGGCTTGTATCGTCTTGCATTTATCGAAAGAGAATTATCAACCGATATATGTTTTATTGCAGCAACGGGGAAACAAGCAAAGAAGTGAAATAACAATAACGAACTATCAACAAGGGTTGTCTTTTGCAGACACATTGTTTGTGTATGATCAGAAAAAATATCCTGATGTTGATATCATTGATTTGAGATAAGCGTAAATGATTTGAATGAAATAAAATATTATGGAAATAGAAAAAGTAAACTGTTTGATTATTGGCTCCGGACCAGCTGGCTATACTGCAGCGATATATGCTGGAAGAGCAAACTTATCTCCTGTTCTTTATGAAGGTCTTCAGCCTGGAGGGCAATTGACGACGACTACTGATGTTGAAAATTTCCCTGGCTACCCGGAGGGAATTAGTGGTCCGCAAATGATGGAGGATTTGAGAGCACAGGCTTTGCGCTTTGGAGCTGATTTGCGTTTTGGAATTGCGACTGCCTCTGATTTGAGTCAGGCTCCGTATAAAATAACGATTGACGGTGAGAAGGTTATAGAGGCTCAAACGTTGATTATTGCTACTGGGGCAACTGCAAAATATCTCGGTCTCGATGATGAGAAGAAATACGCCGGCATGGGAGTGAGTGCTTGTGCAACTTGTGATGGCTTCTTTTATCGTAAAAAGACAGTTGCTGTTGTTGGTGGTGGTGATACGGCTTGTGAAGAAGCAATTTATTTAGCCGGACTAGCAGCTAAGGTTTATCTGATTGTGCGCAAATCTTATCTTCGTGCATCGAAGATTATGCAAGAGCGCGTGATGAATCATGAGAAGATTGAAGTCTTGTTCGAACATAATACGATCGGATTATATGGTGATAATGGGGTGGAAGGTGCTCATTTGGTGAAGCGTCTTGGTCAATCTGACGAGGAACGTTACGACTTACCTATTGATGGCTTTTTCTTAGCTATCGGACATCAGCCTAATTCTGATATCTTTAAACCGTATATTCAAACAGATGAGGTTGGATATATCATCACAGAAGGAAATAGTCCACGGACAAATGTTTCTGGAGTATTTGCTGCCGGTGATGTTGCCGATCCTCATTATAGACAAGCGATTACTGCGGCCGGAAGTGGCTGTAAAGCAGCGATTGAGGCTGAACGTTATTTGTCAGAAAGAGGATTGATTGGATAATTGATCACGTTGATCTTTAGATAAAAACAATTAAAGGTGCTTTCTAAAAGCACCTTTAATTGTTTTATAGCGGTCATTTCTAATAGACTTCTATTTCATCTAACCATAAGTCGGCTTGGATCTTTTCAGGTCCTTCTTCTTTTCTGAAATCAATACCATTGCGTAGCATACCGCCGTTTTTGATTCTTAATTTGATGAAGCTGGTTTCGATAGGTTCAAATGAAACGCTGTCCGTATAAGCTTTTCTTCCTTGTTGAGGATATTCGTGGGTTAACTGTTGTTCTGCAATCAGATGATATTGCTTACCATCTGCTGATGTTTCTACGCTGATCGCACTTGCCGGTAGCATCTTCATTGCTGGGTTAAATAGCGACCCAAACATGATTTTGCGGATCAGAGTAGGATGCTCTAAATGAACTATAAATACAACTTCTTGTTGCTCCGACATATTAAAACTGCTCCAAGGATTGTAGGAGGCATTATTCCCTCGTTTGCCGTTTGTTAATCCGAAAGTTGTTTTGTCTCCTCCTAGCAAATCGAATTCATCGAAGGTGTCGCCGGTCCAAACCATGGATGGAGTGACTTCGAAAGGTTTTCCGCAAATAAGGTTACCGTAAAGTTCTTTTTGGGTAATTGCCCCTAATCTTTTTCCATCTTTGAATGCTGCAGCTTGTAAGTGAATCTTTCCACTTAGTGGAAAGGCTTCTGTATAGAGGGATGATGATGTGGTAGGTTCACTTCCGTCTAAGGTATAACGAATTTCAACATCGGGGTGATAACATTCTAGAACGACTTTGATCGGTTGATCTTTCTCGGCATGGGTGTTAATGTTTACCTCAAAGAAATTACGACAAGCTTTTGTTTCTAAGTAATCTAAACGATCAAAAGTGGTAACCATGCGTTCACAAAAGTGTTTCCAATTTTTATTTGAAGCATTGGTCCATCCTGTCTCTGCTATAGCTATCGCTCTAGGAAAAGCTTGGTAGTCCATTCGCTCTGAGTTGACCATGTATTCTCTCCAGATATTTCCTTGAATGCCAATAATGTGTTTTTTGACTAAACTATCGGCGTCTTCGGGAACGGGATTATAGCTGTACGTTCTTTTTAGAGTGTTGTAACCTCCAATGGTGGTGGGGGCATTGGCCGGATCTTCTTGATAGTGGTCTAAATAGGCGAATGCTCCTGGAGTCATAATGGCGTTGTGACCTGCTTTAGCTGCATTTATACCACCTTCAATGCCTCTCCATGACATCACTGTAGCATTGGGTGCTAGTCCGCCTTCTAAAATTTCATCCCATCCAATGATGTTGCGTCCTTTACTATTTAAGTATTTTTCCATTCGGGTGATGAAATAACTTTGAAGCTTTTCTTCTTTTGTATGTTTCTTGCCATCAACCTGACTTGGTTCCGTATCGTCTTTTAATTTTAATTGTTTGATGAGTTGTTGGCAATAGGAGCTATTCTTCCAAGCTGTTTTGGGACATTCGTCTCCTCCGATATGGATATAAGGACTTGGGAAAAGGGCCATGACCTCATCTAATACATTTTCTAAAAAGGTGAACGTTGTTTCGCTTGGACAAAAAACATCGTCAAACACTCCCCATGTTGTGGCTACTTCATATTGTTTTGTGGAGTCGCACGATAACTCTGGATAAGCTGCCAAAGCGGCTAATGCGTGTCCTGGCATCTCTATTTCGGGAATGATCGTGATTTGCTTGCTAGCAGCATAAGCAACAATGTCTTTTATTTGTTCTTGAGTATAGTATCCACCATGCTCTTTTCCATCAAAAATTTGAGGATAATTGGTGAAATAATAGTCGATTAGTGTTTCTTTTCGTTTTGAGCCAATCTCTGTTAGCTTAGGGTATTTTTTTATTTCGATGCGCCATCCTTGATCTTCGGTAAGATGCCAATGAAAAGTATTCATTTTATTCATCGCCAATAAATCGATAAATTTATAGATGTAATCGGTTGGTGCAAAATGGCGGCATACATCAAGCATTAGCCCTCTGTAAGCAAATCGCGGCTCATCTTTGATTTCAACTGCAGGGATAGACCATTCTGCATCTTTAACTTTAGATTGGCCATAAACTGCTGGTGGAAGAAGTTGATAGAGCGTTTGTACGGCGTAGAAAAAGCCATTAGGCTGAGAGGCTTTAACAATGATTGAGTCAGGATTTACCGATAGTGTATATCCTTCTTTAGGCAAAGCATCCTCTATCATAAAATGGATGGAAGGAGTTGTCTCTTTTTGTGTGGAAAGTCTCATCGATAGACCGGATGTTTGTTTCACACGAGTGATAAAACTGTCGGCTATTGCTTTGATCTCAGGTTGATCTGTTGGGACAACAACTTTTACTTTTTTGCTTAGTTTGAATCGTCCGGATTGTGGAACAATGTGATTCGGATAAGGAACGATGTTGTACTCGTTCGTTGCTTCTTTAGTCGGTTTGCATCCTGGGGCGATGAATAGCATGGACAAAAGAAGCATAGAAATGCTTTTTTTCATGATAAAAAAGGTGTGTTAAGTTAATAATATTGATTTAAGCCTAAAAGGTTTTACCCTATTTTGCTTATTTTTTTAAGCTTTTCTTCGTCTATAATCTTTATTTTTCGACCGTCTATGGCGATGAGGCGTTCGGTCGCAAAATTTGATAATGTACGAATGGCATTCGATGTCGTCATGTTCGACAAGTTAGCCAGATCTTCTCTTGAGAGATAAATACTGAGGGTAAACCCGTCTTCTTCCAAACCATAGCTATCTCTTAGGAATAATAAAGATTCGGCCAATCGTCCACGAATATGTTTTTGAGTTAGGCTTACGGTACGTTCGTCCGAGATGCCTAGGTCTTTCGATAACTGACAAATGAAAAACATTGCCAATTTGTTGTTTTGGGTCACTAGATTAGTGATCACATCCATGGGTATTAGACAGATAACTGAAGGTTCGAATGCCGCTGCAGCGGTTATAAAATCTTCTTTAGCGAAGTAAGCGCGGTAAGCAAAATATTCAGTAGGTTTAATCATACGAATAATTTGGCTTCTACCACCTACGCCGTCTTTGTAGATTTTTACTTTTCCACTGATGAGGCACATAAGATGAATAGGGGTTTCGCCTTCACAATAAATGGTCTCATTCTTTTTGTACGTCTGAATGACGTAATTGTTCATCAGGTACTCCCGCTGTTCTGAATTTAGGGGAGCCAACATGTCGGAAAGTTGTTCCGAGATATCAATATCCGATAAGTTTAATTTTACCATAAGTGCTGCAAAACTGTGTTATATAGCACAAAAGTAATAAGAAAAAATAAAAAAAAGAATAAATGGAATAAAAAGTTACAGGAAGGGGTGAAAAGGTTGGAATTAAAAGTTTGTAACATTCTTTCACTTACAGAGTAAGGAAAAGAATGCTCAAACTTTCAACTTGACAAGAATGAATTTTTATTTACTATTTCGAAAACAACAATTCTCTATATTTAGGGAGTGGCCATATCTCGTCGTCAACCTCCATCTCTAGATGATCAATATGATCACGGATTTTATCCAGATAAGGGCGAACGCTTTCTTCATAAGCAAAAGCTTTCTCTTTATGGCTACTGATATGATTGGCTACTTTACGTGCTTCAATCATTTCTTTGACTAGAACTTTTATACTTGTTACTCGTTTTGAGATTTCGCGAACAAGATCTTTTCGATCGGCACTCAGTTCTTCATATTCTTCTGCAGAGAAGACTTCTTTTAAAGCTTTTAAATTCTCTAATAAACGGTTCTGATAGATTACAGCCGTTGGAACGATATGATTGATTGCCAAGTCACCGAGAACACGACTTTCTATTTGAACTTTCATGGTATATTTTTCAAGTTCAACTTCTAGTCGGCAAGCTAGTTCTGTTTCATTGAATATTTTTTCGTTGATCAGAACCTTCTTTGATTGCTCGTCTATGTAATGTGTTAAAGCTTCAGGTACGTGACAGATATTGGTTAGCCCACGGCGAGCAGCTTCTTGTTTCCATTCTTCGGAATAGCCATCTCCCTCAAAACGAATCGGTTCAGAGGCAATAATCGTTTCCTTTAAGATTCTGAAAATAGCTTCATCTTTTCCAATGCCTTCTTCAATCAGTTTCTCTACAGCTACTCTAAACTCATTGAGTTGGTCAGCCATTGCTGCATTGATTGCAATCATTGAAGCGGCACAATTGGATGAAGAACCGGCTGCTCTAAATTCAAAGCGGTTTCCTGTAAATGCAAATGGAGAAGTACGATTGCGATCGGTGGTGTCGAGTAGGATTTCTGGGATTCGTCCGATACCTAACTTGAGGGTTGTCTTTTCTTCCGGAGTCATTTTCTCATCACCAACTTGGCGAACAATATCGTCTAGTGTAGCTGACAATTGCTTGCCTAAGAAGCATGAAAGGATAGCGGGAGGAGCTTCGTTAGCACCAAGTCGATAGCTATTACTTGCACTCATGATAGAAGCTCTTAGTAAATTTTGATTCTTATAAACCATCATCAAAGCGTTGACTAAGAACGTTAAGAAGAGCATATTTCCTTTAGGATTTCTTCCAGGGGCGAATAAATTAATGCCTGTATCCGTGCAAAGCGACCAGTTGTTATGTTTGCCCGATCCGTTAACTCCGCTATAAGGTTTTTCATGCAGTAGGACGCTAAAATTATGTTTACGTGCTATGCGTTTCATTAAATCCATGACCAATTGATTGTGGTCGTTGGCCAAGTTGCAATTTTCGAAAATAGGAGCGAACTCAAATTGATTCGGTGCCACTTCGTTGTGTCGTGTTTTGACCGGAATACCTAATTTGTGACATTCAATTTCTAAATCCTTCATGAAAGCAGTAACGCGCGGAGGAATAGAACCAAAATAGTGATCTTCAAGTTGTTGGTCCTTGGCAGAGGAGTGTCCCATTAGTGTCCGACCGGTTAAGCAAAGGTCCGGACGCGCATTATATAATGCTGAATCAACCAAAAAGTATTCTTGTTCCCAACCTAAATTGGTATATACACGTGTGATGTTCTTATCGAATAGTTGGCAAACATCTGTTGCCGCCTTATCTACGGCAGCCAATGCTTTAAGTAGAGGAGTCTTGTAATCAAGTGCTTCTCCCGTGTAAGAGATAAAAATAGTCGGAATACAAAGCGTGGTGTCAACGACGAACGCCGGTGAGGTGACATCCCATGCGGTATACCCTCTAGCTTCGAAAGTGTTTCTAATTCCACCGTTAGGAAATGATGACGCATCAGGTTCTTGTTGAATAAGTAATTTTCCAGAGAAACGTTCGATGATCTCACCGCCTTCTCCAAATTCGATAAACCCATCATGCTTTTCAGCAGTAGCATCGGTTAGCGGTTGAAACCAGTGTGTGTAATGGGTTACATTGAGTGATTTTGCCCAACTTTTCATTCCATTAGCGATTAAGTCAGCGACTTCGCGGTTTATGGGCGTGCCCTTTTCAATCGCATCCATAACTGCACGATAAGCTTCTTTAGGAAGATATTCCTGCATTTTCTTGCGATCGAAGACGTGGCTTCCGTAATAGTCTGATAATTTGTTTGATGGGGCAGTGACTTCTAATGGCTGTCTGTTGGTTAGCTCTTGTAGGGCAAAGAATCTCATTTTTGACATACGAATTGATTTTTATTGTATTTTCCTTGATTTGGCTGCAAAAGTATAAAAAAACAGATTATACCTATAAAAATATGGGGTATATTTGGATAAAAATATGATTTTTTATTCTTGTACCCCTATTTTATTGGGGTGTGTTCTTAATTTATTGTATTTTTGTGTATTCCTTCGACGGCGTTCGTTAGATCGTTTTTGAGATAAAATCAACTTTATAGAGGTTTGTTTGATCTTGGAGTATTAAAAGTTGTGTTTTGATTACTTAAGGTTAGATATTATTTTTATATTTGTTTAATAGCAGGAATATAGCACTACTCATGTTTAAAAGAATAGCGAGAAAAAATCTATTAATATTAGTTATGCTTTGCTTCTTTGGAGGAAGAGGGGAGGCTAATGTTATACTGAATCCCTATACAGGTAAACCCATATCGACCGATTCTATTCTTGGACATGTGATGACGTATGCTCCTCTTTATGAAACCATCGTCGATGAGTTTAGGGCAGATCTATATATAAAAGGTAAAGTTAATGTTCGAAAGAAGAACTTTATCATTCGTTATGTTCCTTCTATGTTTCGTTTACAAAAAGGGGTGCGTGAGTATTTATTGGAGACGAATAGTGATTTGCACTTTACTGCTCCGAATATTTATGATCAGAAAGTCAAAGCATCGATGGGGACAATAAAGGGAGTTAATAGAGGTGTTCCTGGATTATTGGAATATTTTAGTGTGAATATCTATTCTTCCTCTTTGTTGAATGATGAGCGTTTGATGTCTCCACTGTCTAAATACGCAGAGAAATATTATACCTTCTTATTAGATACAGTGATGGGGACTCCTGATAATCTAGATTATAAGATTCGTTTTATTCCTAAATCTAAAAGCGATCAGCTAGTCGGTGGGTATCTCATTGTCAGTAGTAACGTTTGGAGTGTTCGTGAAATTCGCTTTTCCGGTCGTTCCGGTTTGATGACTTTCATGTGTCTGATTGAAATGGGAAAGGTTGGGGAGATGAACGAGTTTTTGCCGGTACGTTATGATATGGAAGCGCAATTTAATTTCTTGGGGAATAAAATGGACGGATCCTATACTGTACTGCTCAATTATCGTTCGATAAATTTTAAAGAAGGGCGTGCTCGGAAGAAAGATAAGAAATTCAATTTGTCGGATTCCTTTTCGTTGAAATGCGATACGAACGCTTGCCATACGGACCCTGAAACGTTTGCTGTGTTGCGTCCTATTCCTCTAACAGAAAAGGATAAACTAGTTTATCATAATTACAATCTACGAAAAGATACCTTAAAGAAGTCCAAAGAGTCTAAGAGTGTTGCCTTTTGGGGGGCTGTTGGCGATCTCTTTTTAGAAGATTATAAATTCAATTTATCGAAGTTCGGTAGCGTGCGCTGTTCTCCGTTTATCAACCCTTTATTGTTAAGTTATGGATCTTCGGGTCTATCTTATCGACAAGATTTTCGCTATCAGCGTTTATTTATTGATGATCGTTTGTTGCGCATGACCCCTAAAATTGGTTATAATTTTACGCATAAAGAATTCTATTGGTCGATTAATGGAGATTTTGAATATTGGCCTCAAAAACGCGGAGGGATTCACTTGAGCGTAGGTAACGGTAACCGTATTTATAGTAGTGATGTTTTGGAAAATATTCAGTCGACGCCCGATTCTATTTTTAATATGAATTCGATGCGATTGGATTATTTTAGAGATTTATTTTTTAACCTTCGTCACAGCTTTGAACCGATTAATGGTTTAGATATTAGCTTAGGCGTTGCTATGCACTGTCGTACACTCGTGAATCCAATTCGATTTGAATATTTGGGGAGTTTACCCTCTGTACCTCCACCAAATTTTCTGAGTAAAATTAAAAACTCCTATACTTCTTTTGCTCCCCGTGTTCGTATAGAATGGACACCTTGTCTTTATTATTATATGAATGGGAAGCGTAAGATAAACTATGGTTCTAAGTATCCGACGATCTCAGTCGATTATGAACGAGGGATCGAGGGGGTATTTAAAAGTACCGGCCAATATGAGCGAATAGAAGTGGATGCCCAGCATAGAATCCGTTTGGGAGCGATGCGTAGCTTGTATTACCGTATAGGAGGTGGAATGTTTACTAACCAAAAAGAACTCTTCTTCGTTGATTTTGCAAATTTTTCAAAAAGACATTTACCTGTGGGATGGAATGATGAAATCGGAGGGGTCTTCCAATTACTCGATGGGCGTTGGTACAACTCTTCTAAGCGTTATTTGCGAGCTCATTTAACTTATGAAGCTCCATTCTTATTAATGCCTCACTTAGTTAAATATACCCGCTATGTCGAGAATGAACGGTTGTATTTAAACGTGCTCTCTATGCCTCATTTACGACCCTATGTTGAGTTGGGGTATGGCATTGGTACTCACGTTTTTGACTTTGGATTTTTTATCGGTAGCGAAGAATGGAAATCCCCTCAAATCGGTTGCAAGTTTACTTTCGAACTTTTCAATCGTTAGAATGCGTTTTTTTTCACTATGGTTTTGTCAGTCAAGAAAATAATGCTAAATTTGCGCCCGATTTATAGTTAATATAATGTCTTATTTAATTAAAGTATTAAACAATTTTATTTATTAATGGAAAATTTAAAGAACGTTGCTCCTATTGAAGATTTCAACTGGGATGCATATGAAAAAGGGGAAGCTGTCGGAAATGTAAGCCAAGAACAACTTGAACAAGCTTATGACAGTACACTTAACAAAGTAAATGACCGTGAGGTTGTTGACGGTACTGTGATCGCTATGAACAAACGTGAAGTTGTTGTTAATATCGGTTACAAATCAGACGGTATCATTCCTTTGAATGAATTCCGTTACAATCCTGATTTGAAGATTGGAGACTCTGTAGAAGTTTACATCGAAAGCCAGGAAGACAAAAAAGGACAACTTGTTCTTTCTCACAGAAAAGCTCGCGCGACTCGTTCTTGGGATCGTGTTAATGCTGCTCTTGAAAACGAAGAAATTATTAAGGGTTACATCAAGTGCCGCACTAAGGGTGGTATGATCGTTGATGTATTCGGTATTGAAGCCTTCTTACCGGGTTCTCAGATTGATGTTAAGCCTATCCGCGATTACGATGTATTCGTTGGTAAGACAATGGAATTCAAAGTGGTTAAGATCAACCAAGAATTCAAAAACGTTGTTGTTTCTCACAAAGCTCTTATCGAAGCTGAATTGGAACAACAGAAGAAAGAAATTATCGGCAAACTTGAAAAAGGACAAGTTCTTGAAGGAACTGTTAAAAATATCACATCTTACGGTGTATTCATCGACTTGGGTGGCGTAGACGGTTTGATTCACATTACAGACCTTTCTTGGGGACGTGTTAGCGATCCTAAAGAAGTGGTTGAGTTGGATCAAAAACTTAACGTGGTTATCCTTGACTTCGATGACGAAAAGAAACGTATCGCTCTTGGCTTGAAACAATTGACTCCTCATCCATGGGATGCATTGAGCTCAGAATTGAAAGTTGGTGATAAAGTAACTGGTAAGGTTGTTGTTATGGCTGACTATGGTGCATTCATCGAAATCGCACCAGGCGTTGAAGGCTTGATCCACGTATCTGAAATGTCTTGGTCACAACATTTACGTTCTGCACAAGACTTCATGAAGGTTGGTGACGAAGTAGAAGCTGTTGTTTTAACTTTGGATCGTGACGAACGTAAGATGTCTTTGGGTATCAAACAATTGAAACAAGATCCATGGGAAGCTATCGAAGAGAAATATGCGGTAGGTTCTAAGCACACTGCTAAAGTACGTAACTTCACTAACTTCGGTGTATTTGTTGAAATCGAAGAAGGCGTTGATGGTTTGATCCACATCTCTGACTTATCATGGACTAAGAAAGTTAAACACCCATCAGAATTTACTCAGATTGGTGCTGATATCGAAGTTCAAGTATTGGAAATCGACAAAGAAAACCGTCGCTTGAGCCTTGGTCACAAACAACTTGAAGAGAATCCTTGGGATGTATTCGAAACAGTATTTACTGTAGGTTCAGTACACGAAGGTACAATCATCGAAATGTTAGACAAGGGTGCTGTTGTTGCTCTTCCTTACGGTGTTGAAGGTTTCGCTACTCCTAAGCACCTTGTAAAAGAAGATGGCTCACAAGCTCAGTTGGACGAGAAACTAGAATTCAAAGTAATTGAGTTCAACAAAGATGCTAAACGTATCATCTTGTCTCACAGCCGCATTTTTGAAGATGTTGCTAAAGCTGAAGAAAAAGTAGAAAAGAAAGCTTCTGCTAAGAAATCTGCTAAGAAAGAAGACGCTCCTATGATCCAAAATCAAGCTGCATCTACTACATTAGGTGATATCGACGCATTAGCTGCTTTGAAAGAGCAACTTGAAGGAAATAAATAATAAAAATTATTTCTTTATCATAAATATAGGGTGTTCCAGTTATGGAACACCCTTTTTTATTGATTTTATTCCATGTTATACCATGAAATGGCATATATTTGCAGATGAAGAGAAAATCTTTAAAGGATGAATCTTGATTATGGAAAAATTTGAATTACATATTCTAGGGTGTGGGTCTGCATTACCAACAACGCGCCATTTCGCGACTTCACAAGTGATCAACTTGCGTGATAAGCTTTTTATGATCGACTGTGGTGAAGGTGCACAAATGCAGCTTAGACGCTCTAAACTTAAATTCTCTCGCTTAAATCATATTTTTATTTCTCATTTGCATGGCGACCATTGTTTTGGCTTACCGGGATTAATCTCAACTTTTGGAATGCTTGGACGGACCGCTGATTTACATATCTATTCTCCTGAAGGATTAGAAGAACTAATGCTTCCTACGCTTAACTTCTTTTGTAAAGGTTTGCCTTATCAAGTTTTTTTTCACGCTTTTGATTCTAAACATTCCGAACAAATTTATGAGGATCGGTCACTAACGGTAACAACGATCCCGTTAAAGCACCGTATACCTTGTTGTGGATTTTTGTTTGAAGAGAAGAAAACACCAAACCATATTAATCGGGAGATGATCGATTTCTTCAAGATTCCTATTTGTGAGTTAAACCGTATCAAGAACGGAGAGGATTATGTGACTGCCGATGGTGAGGTTATTGCCAACGAACGGTTGACCTTCCCTTCTGATCCTCCCCGCAAATATGCTTATTGTTCCGATACTATTTATCGCCCTTCTATTGTGGAACAGATACATGGAGTCAACCTGTTATTTCATGAAGCGACATTTGCTC
Source organism: Bacteroides sp. (assembly GCA_047975405.1). Classification (GTDB taxonomy): domain Bacteria; phylum Bacteroidota; class Bacteroidia; order Bacteroidales; family Bacteroidaceae; genus Bacteroides. The sequence goes on along the minus strand of JBKEDO010000065.1, from coordinate 14,126 downwards.
AAACAGAACTGAAACGGGCTAAAGAAACGTTCCACACTACCGCTCAGCAAGCAGCGACTATTGCTTTAAAAGCGGAAGCAAAGCAACTTGTTATCGGTCATTTTTCGGCACGCTATGATGACGAAGATTCTTTATTGGAAGAGGCCTCTTCAGTATTTTCCAATACGGTATTGGCTCGTGAGAATCTTTGTATAATGATTAATTGATACTATAAAAATAAACGATAAATGATGAATCCCTATAATGAACGTGATGTGCTAAAGTTGCTTCAAGAAGAGGAGACTCGTAGAGAGGCTTTTGGACAGATCGTGTCGGCATATAGTGAGCAACTTTATTGGCAAATTCGGCGTATGGTACTTTCGCATGAGGATGCTAATGATTTGTTGCAAAATACGTTTACTAAGGCATGGATGAATCTAGAGTATTTCCGTGCGGAGGCTAAACTTTCGACATGGTTGTATCGAATAGCCATGAATGAAAGTTTGACTTTCCTAAATAAGCAACGCGCAATAACAACGATGTCTGTCGATGATTTGGAATCTGATAGTTGGAAGAAGTTGGAAAGTGATCCTTACTTCTCTGGAGATCGGATTCAGTTGATGTTGCAGAAAGCCTTGCTTACGTTACCTGAAAAACAACGGATGGTGTTTAATATGAAATATTATCAAGAGATGAAATATGAAGAGATGTCTGAGATTTTTGGGACATCTGTTGGAGCTTTAAAAGCCTCATATCATCATGCCGTAAAGAAAATAGAGAAGTATTTAACCGAACAAGATTAAACCTTTTATAAGATAGCTGGTCTAAATGAAAAGAGGAGGAATTAGTGATGAAAGAAGAAAATAATATTTATAATAAAGTAGGTAAGGATAATGCATTTAAAGTTCCGGAAGGTTATTTTGAGCAATTTAATGCAGAACTTTTAAGCAAACTTCCTGAAAGAGAGAAGGGAACCTTTGAAGAAGAAAAGATTGGGCGTTGGACAAAACTAAAGCCATTCTTATATATGGCTGCGATGTTTATTGGAGCCGCCTTAATTATCAGAGTTGCCAGTTTTACTCAGAAAGATGTGAAAACTTCAGCAGAGTCGGAAGTTGTATCTGATCAAATGATTGATACGGCTGTTGACGGAGCTATGATGGACGATTATTCGCTTTATGTCTATCTTACAGATGCGAATGTAGAATAAAAATGAATCAAATAAACTCATATAAGATGAAAAAGTTTGTAGCTTTATTAGCCATATTTTGCTTCTCTGTTTTTAACGTTTGGGCAACAAGAGGATGTGATCAACGTCTTTCTCCAGAGCAGTTTAGAGCAAAGCAAAAAGCTTTTATTATTGAAAAAGCAGGTTTAAGCCAAGAGGAGGCTTTGAAATTCTTCCCTGTTTATTTCGAACTTCAAGATCGGAAGAAACAGCTGAATGATGAATCGTGGGAACTGATCCGAAAAGGGAAAGATGAGGGAACGACAGATGCGCAATATGAAGAGATTATTGAGAGGGTGATGGATAACCGCATTGCTGCCGATCGTTTAGATAAATCCTATTTGGATAAATTTAAGAATATATTATCTTATAAGAAGATTTATTTGGTTCAAAAAGCTGAGATGCGTTTTCATCGAGAATTGCTGAAAACGGTGCATCGTAAAACTAAAGTGAGTCCTGCTAAAAAATAATGGGACATCGTTTTAATGTGCTATTGATAATTTGATGTAATATAACAAATGGGATAAAGAACTGCGAGAGAACTCGTGGTTCTTTTTGTCTATTGGATCGGTAAACAAAAAATGCAGAACAGAATAATATTCTGTTTTAGAAATTTTAGTGTTTTGGTAAGGTAACCTTCTATTGATTTTACACTTAAATTCATTTGTTCTGCAATCTCTTTGTTTGTTAAATGTTTTTTTCGACTTAATAGGAAAATCTGTTTTTGCTTCTCTGGAAGCCCATCTATTAGTAGATTAATGTATTGTCCCAATTCGGTAGCATATAACTCTTCTTCAACTTCATAATAATCTTTGAGGTTGTTTTGACTAAATGCATCTAGTACAGATAATTTATAATATTCTTTGTTTAGATTATCTCTTTTTATATTAAAGATAAGATTTCTGGTAATGATGAAGAGAAAACCTCTAAAGTTGTTTTTTTCATCGACTTGTTGCCGTGACTCCCATATTTTAATAAAAACTTCTTGTACTATTTCTTTACTTTCATCGGTGGTCGTGATATATAGTCGTGTGAAGTTATAAACTTGACTCCAGTATTTGTTGTAGAGCCATTCAAAAGCATTGTGGTCACCTGCTTTAAATCGTAATATCTGCTCGACCTCGTTCATTATTTATTCCCTTCAATGAGTTTCTATGTTTGGTAAGTTCCCTACTCTTCTTTTTAATAATGATGGATATAATTATAATTCTATCCTTTTTTCGCGAAAAATATTTTTTTTGAATCAATATGCTGCAAATATATAACAAAAGCTTTTGAAAAATTAGTTTTTTTTAAATAAAACATAAAATGCATGGATGCATATTGAAGATCTGTCAATTAATATTTTGATCTTTTGAATAAAGTTAGTCAAATCTTAAGGGTCTCAAACAGGTTGCGTGTATTTATTATAAAACGAATACTATATGCGCATTAACGAAGTAAAAAGATTGATTCTAAAAATGCTTAGAGAGGAACTGAATTCGAATGAAATTCAAAAGCTTTCTAACGAAAAACCTTTAGAACGTGTGATGATTGATCAATGGCAGCATGCTCCACAATATCATCAACTAGACCATGTCGATTCATCAGAGATGTGGCATGTTGTAAAGCAGAGGAGTCTTAATCTTAAAGATCGATATAACAGAAAACGTTTACTCTCTTATTCAATTGCTGCTACGGTGGCGATATTGTTGGCAGGCGCATGGCTTGTTAATAGTTTGTTTATTGACCGGTCAGTGACAATCATAGGACAATCTGATCATAGTATGGCTTATGTTTTGCCAGATAGTTCTAGAGTGTGGGTAAAAGAAGGTAGTACTGTGACTTATTCTAGTAATTATTTAGAAAATAGAATGATTAAATTAAAAGGTGAAGCTCTATTTTCTGTGCGGAAAAGACAAAACGCTCCTTTTTCGGTCTATACCGAACAAACGTCTGTCACGGTTAAAGGAACGGAATTTAATATTAGAGAATCGAAGGAGAATACCGAGGTGACCTTATTTAACGGAAAAGTCGTATTTAATACGTTGGCTCACAAAGGGCGCGACTTCGAAATGAAGCCCAATGATCAGATCGTTTATAATTCGATAACTGGTCAGGTTTTGAAAAAACGAGTTGATGCATTCGAATACGATTGGCGATTAGATGAGTATGTCTTTACTCGTAAGACTTTAAAAGAATTAACGACTTTTCTATATCATCTACATGGCGTGAAAATTGTTTTTGCTGATGAATCAGAGGCTGTGTCAGAGTTTACTGGCGTTATAAGGAAACAAGAATCCTTATCTGAGATCTTGAATAAAATATGTATCAGCTTCAATTTACATTATAAAAAAGAAGGAGATACAATTTTAATATATTGATATTTTGAGGGCCCTATATCTAAATATAAAAACACTATTTGATTAATACTTATGAAAAATGACCTGATTATTTATGTGTAGAATATATGTCTGATGTACATATGATTAGTTAGTCTTCTCTGTTCTAACTTGAGAATCAAACTGGAAACCGTTTGATTAAATGTTAACCTTTAAATAAATTAAGAATAAACATGAATACAACTTGTTTAAGACATTGGTACTTTATAAGTGCCGTGCTGGTTTTTTGCTTTTATCCTATGTTGAGCAATGCTGCGCAGAGCAAGGTTGTGCTTAAGGAAAAGTCTATTTCTATAAAGCAGGCAATAAAACTTATTGAGAAAAAAAGTGAATATACTTTCTTCTTTAAGGAAAGTGATATTGATGATGTCCATAAAAGGGATATTGACTGTAGGGGGACAATAAATGAAGTCCTTAACGAGGTCTTTAAAGGGAGCAATGTGACTTATGTCATTAGAAATAAAGATGTAATCTTGAAAGCTGGGGAAGTCTCACCAATGAAACAACAGCAAAATAAGAAACGAAGGATTACCGGGCTTATTATTGATAATGAACATAAAGAACCGATTATTGGAGCTAATGTCTGGTTGAAAAACAGTTCGACAGGTGCGGTAACCGATTTGAATGGAAGATATTCAATCTTAGTTGATGGCGTCGGTGGAGTACTCGAGTTTTCATATATTGGTATGAAAAAACAAGAGATCGTTATTGGAGATCAGAATGTGATAAATGTGACTCTATCTCTTGATACAGAAGTGATTGATGAAGTTGTGGTTGTTGGTTATGGACATCAAAAAAAGGAAAGCGTTGTTGGAGCAATCTCTACTATTGATATCGCTAAGCTAAATGTACCATCAGCTTCTATATCGTCTGTATTAGCGGGACAATTGGCGGGAATTGTGGCTATGACGCGTTCTGGTGAACCAGGAAAAAATAGTGCAGCTGATTTTTATATTCGTGGAGTCTCTTCTTTTAAGGGAAATACTAAACCTTTAGTCTTGGTCGATGGTATTGAACGTGAACTCGATTTGGTCGATACAGACGACATCGCTTCTTTTTCAATCTTGAAAGATGCTTCCGCATCGGCAGTATATGGCGTTCGTGGAGCTAATGGTGTTATTTTGATCACGACTAAGAAAGGAGTTGAGGGTAAACCGAAATTGAATTTGCGAACCGAGTTTGGTATGACTTCGCCAACCAAAATGCCGAAATTTGCAAATGCTCTAGAATGGGCTGAACTCTATAATGAGGCTAGTGGTACAGAGTATTATAAACCAGAGGATTTTGAGAAATATAGAACAGGGGCTGACTCTGATTTATATCCCAATGTGAACTGGATTAATGAGTTGTACCGCGATTTTGCTTATAACCAACGTGTTAATCTGAGCGTCACTGGTGGTGGAGAGATTGCAAAGTACTATATCTCAGGGGCTTTTTATAATGAAAGTTCGATTTTCAAGACAGCAGGCGATCGTTATGATTACAACTCTTCTGTTCATTATAATAAGTTCAACTTCCGTGCTAATATGGATTTTGCGTTGACTAAAAGCACGACGTTGAATATTAATATGGCCAATATTTATGAAAAGTCATTTGCTCCTGGAGCAACTAAAGATGATATTTGGGGGTACACGTTTAACACTTCTCCTAATGCTTTTCCGGTAGAATATTCAGATGGTACCATTTCTGCTCCTTCAAGTGCTTCTGGTTTTAACCCTTGGAATCTTCTTGTTCACTCTGGTTACTCTCAACAGTTTTGGAATTCTTCACAAGCTTTAGCCGGATTGACTCAGGATTTAGGCAAAATATGGGAACCTTTAAAGGGCTTGACCGCTAATATGAAATTCTCCTGGGATGCTTGGAATACCTCTTCACAAATAAGGAAAAAGGAACCGACTCAGTATCATGCCACCGGAAGAGATGAAAATGGAAACTTGGTTTTTGGTAATGCGATCTATACCGGGAGCAATGAACTTTCGTATGAGCGTAAAACTGATGGTACGATGACCACCTATATGGAGGCTTCTTTAAACTATAACCGTCTCTTTATGGAGAAACATCGTGTGGGGGCTTTGTTTTTGTATAATCATAAAATCCATAACAGAACACAAGATGATGATAAGTTCAAATCATTACCTTATAAAAACCAAGGTATTGCTGCTAGGGTAACTTATGCCTTCAAAGACACTTATTTCGCTGAGGTCAATATGGGGTATAACGGCTCTGAGAATTTTGCTCGTGGTCATCGTTTTGGCTTTTTCCCCGCTTTTGCTGCTGGTTGGATGGTATCTAATGAGAAATGGTTCGAACCTCTCATTAAGACTATCGACTTATTGAAACTAAAAGCTTCTTATGGTATTGTAGGGAATGATGATATTGGTGGAAGTCGTCGTTGGGTTTATCAACCGACCATCATTGGAGTTAACACACAAGATCCTAAAAGTTGGAACTATGGTGTAGCCGGAGGTGAAGGTGGATATGGTATTCGTGTAGGAGATGTGGAAAATCTCAATGTATCTTGGGAAGAAGCTCAAAAGACCAACATCGGTATAGAGGTTTCCTTCTTTAATAAAGTAAAAATACAAGCAGACTATTTCCACGAGAAGCGTAAGGGTATCTTCTTGCAACGTGCCGGACTGCCAGCTATTGTGGGCTTGAGTGTGGTACCTTATACTAATATTGGAGAAACTTTGAATCAAGGTTTTGATGGAACCGTAGAATATAGCCAAAGAGTAGGAGAGGTTTCTCTGACCGCTCGTGGTAATTTTACTTATAACCGTAATAAGCTATTGAATAATGATGAACCTGATTGGCAGTATAAATATCAAAATAAAATAGGAAAGCCTTTTGGTAGCAATGGAACGATGCAACCATTCGGACTCATTGCACTGGGTTTGTTTAAGGATCAAGAAGATATTGACAATAGTCCGACACAAGAGTTTGGAGAATATAGAGTTGGGGATATCAAGTATCAAGATATTAATGGAGATGGAAAGATCAACTCTTATGATAAAGTGGCCATTGGATACACCAACTTACCGGAAATTATGTATGGTTTTGGAGCCACTGCACAGTGGAAAGGTTGGGATATTAATGTATTCTTCCAAGGGGTTGCACATACGAGCTTCTTCTTAGGTGGTATAGCCATGCAACCATTCTCAAGTGGTAATATGGAGCGCTCTGCGATCAACGAAGATATTTATAGCCACGTTTGGAAAACGACCAATACACCAGAACAAAATGCTGCCGTTACTTATCCTCGATTGAGCCTAAGTGGTAAAGCCGGAGCATCGAATAATACTCAACAGTCGACCTGGAATATGCGTGATGGTAGTTTTATGAGGTTGAAGAACTTTGAGATTGGATATACCTTGCCTAAGTCGCTAATGAGTAAAACTTTTGTCAAAACATTCCGCTTATATCTCTCGGGAAACAACTTGCTGACCTTTAGCAACTTTAAGCTATGGGATCCGGAAAGAGGAAATGCAGACGGAAGTGGTTATCCACCTTCAAGAATCGTAATTCTTGGTTTTAATGCTAACTTTTAATTTAAGGAGTGATTATGAAAAAACATGGAATGAAATATATTTTATTTCTTACTTATGCTTTAAGTATGATGGTATGTACTTCTTGTGATAGCTTTTTAGATCGACAAGAAGATGAAGCTCTGACGTTCGATGCCATATGGAAAACAAGAACGACGACCAGACAATATTGGTTAAATACCATGAGCTTTTTACCTAATGATACCGAGGATTTTAACTATTCACCTTGGATGGGGGCATCCGATGAAGCTAGTGTGACTTATTCAAGAGATACCCGATGGATCAACTTCGGATCATGGAATCCGTCAAGCGTCCCTTATGAAAAGATGAGTTTATATTACAGGGGAATTAGAGAATGTAATATTTTCTTGCAAAATGCAGATAAGTGCTTGGATAATGATGCTGCAATGACTAAAGAAGAGATGGAGGTTTGGAAAGCACAAACTCATTTTGCTCGTGCTTACTACTATTTTTTAATGATGAGAGTTTATGGACCGGTATTTCTGGTTGGAGATGAATTGTTGCCTTTCGATGTCTCGACTGAAGAGTTGTACCGCCAACGTAATAGTTGGGATGAATGTGTGAACTATGTGGTTGCGGAATTGAATGAATGTATAAAGAATCCTGCAATAAAAGACTCTTGGGAGAGTGATTCTGAGAAGGGACTAGCAACTAAAGGAGCGTGTCGCGCTATTATTTCTCGATTATCTCTCTATTCGGCTCGTGATTTGTTTAACGGAAATAAGCTTTATGCTAGTTTAGTTAATCCGGACGGAACACATTTGTTTCCTCAAACGTATGATGCTAATAAATGGTTGGTTGCAGCTGAAGCTGCTAAGGTGTTGATTGATGACTCTCAGTATCAGTTGTATCGATCTAAAGATGACAATCCTTATGAGAACTATTATGGAATAACTAACACACTTTGGAACTCCGAGTTGATTTGGACTACAGGATATAAGGGACGATATACTCTAGGAGTACATACTGTACCAACGGGCTTGGCCGGTACAGCTTATGGAGGAATAGGACCAACTCAGCAGCAAGTCGATGCCTATGCGATGAAGAATGGTAAATATCCGATTACAGGATATCGTAAAGATGGTAGCCCGATATTGGATGAAGAGTCTGGTTATGTTGAGAATGAAATGGAGAAGACAACATGGACTTATCCGGCGTGGTCTGGAGCATCAGCATATTCCATAGAAGCGCCTAACATGTATAAAGATCGCGAACCTAGATTTTATGTTACCGTATTTTTTAGTGGAAGTAAGTGGCATCATGGAGGCAGTAACATGACTATGATTTCCTTTGCTAAAGGAGCTAATTCGAATAAGTCGCATGACTATCCGAAACCAGGTTATCTGCTGAATAGATTTTATGATCATACAGTCAATTCCGCTAATGGACAGTGGGGTAATGTCACATTCCCGACTTTTAGACTTGGCGAAATGTATCTTAACTTTATTGAGTCAGTTTTGGAATGTAAGAAACATAATGTGACTCTTCCAAGTGGCTATGAGGCAAAAGCCATGGAGATTTGGAGCGATTTACGTCAACGCTCCGGTGTGCCTTCGATCACGGATGTTTACCCCAGCGCTACTGTTGAACAACTGATAGAACTTTGTAGACATGAACGTCGCATTGAACTAGCTTTTGAAAATCACCGATATTTCGACACTCGTACATGGATGATTGCCGAACAAGTTGATGGCGGTCCAATGTATGGAATGAACACCATGGCACCGGGAAGTGGCGACAAAACACCTGATGAGTTTTGGCAACGTACGGTGTTTGAGACCAGAGTCTTTAAGAAGAATCATTATCTCTATCCTTTTTCTCAACGAGAGTTAGACCGAAATAAGTTGTTAGTTCAAAATTATGGTTGGTAAGAATCTTAAATGAAGATAAAATATGAAAAATAAACGATGGTTTTTAGTCGTTCTTTGTACGACTTTATTCATTAGCATGGCTTGCAATGATAATAAAGATGAATTTTTAGAGGATTATAGAACGATCTTATCTATAAAAGAGAGTGGTGAGGTACCTTTAACGTTGTATAAAATTGCCGGTGAAGACGGTGAATACCGTGTCGTAGTGAATAAAGGGGGTTCTGTCTTGAATGCAGTGACTTCCATTCAGGCGGAGGTGATGGATAAATCGGCTTTGGATATTTATAACGTGGAGAATAGCACCGAATATGTGATTTTACCTGCTAACACTTATGAATTGGGACAAACAGATTTAGCATTTGCATCATCGGACTTATATCAACAGATTAAGGTTCGATTTAAAACGGAGCAAATTTATGCGCTACCTAAAATTGAAGGAGAATATGTGTTACCTATTCGATTGGCTCAATCAACCGATTCTATCAATAATGAGAAGAAGTTGGTTATAGTTAAACCTACGATTGTGGTCCCATCCATTTATTTAGCTAAAAACGGGTATGTTTATAATGCCTTTACCGATCAACAAGATCAGATGACATTTAAATTGCCGATTAAGATGCCTTTTACCAATAAATGGGATTTTGACTGTTCAATTGGTATTGATGAGTCGTTATTGAACGATTATAATGCGGCTTCCGGTATTGATTATGCCTTATTGCCGTCTAGTTCTTACACCCTTTCTTCTAAGGTTTCTTTCACGGCTATGGATGACGAGAAAGATATTAGTTTTGAAGTTAAGCGCGAGGGGTTATCTTATGGTAATTATATCTTGCCGATCTATCTGAGTGGTTGCTCTAAATCTGATTTTGTGATTGATGAAGCTAAGAAGTCTTGTTTATACGGGATCTCTTATGTGCCTGATATGAGTAAGTTGAGCAAAGTCGCTTTAACAGAGAATATGCTTTCTTCTAATTCTCATGCTGCCGAAGGCTCTATCGCTGCAATGTTGGATGGGGATGTGAACACTTACTTCCATTCAGATTATAGTGGTTCCGTAGCACCTCCTCACTATTTACAAGTCGCTTTAGGAACACAAGCCACAGCTTTAAGTTTCTCATTCACTGCACGCTCTTCACAAGGAAATGGAACGCCGGCAGAGATTGATGTATTAGGAAGTATGGATGGTGTTACTTTCCATAAAATGGCTATAATAACAGAAGAATTACCTCCTGCAGGTGCTGCAGGTGCTGGGAAATCATATGCTTCACCGGTGGTTGTCGGCAAGGCATTTAAGTATCTGAGATTGGTATTCCCTAAAAATCAGTCGGGTGGTGTTTATTTTGTATTTAGTGAGTTTAGTTTAAAAACGTTATAAGTTACTACCGTTTTTAAGGAGGAAGATTTAATTTTGTTTTCTCTTCCTCCTTTTAAAGAAATTTGATTATGAAAGCACAAAACCGTTTGTTTTACCTCCTTTTTACTCTATTATCTAGTCTCTGTCTGTCTGCTTGTGCAGAACGAGTTGAGACGGAGGATTACTTTTTTGAGATAAAAGATGAAGCTCTAAAAGCTGATTTTAAAGAGACGCAAAGTTCACAAATCATACCTGTTCGAACCAATTTAGATAATGGGGAGTGGAGAGTGTCTTCCGATCAGTCTTGGTGTCTTGCGACCAAAGAGTCGTCTGGTATTAAAATTTTAGTTCTTCCGAGTGAAGAAGCCGATGTACGTACGGCTACTGTTCTGGTTAAATCTTCAATGAATGAATATACCATTTCGGTACGTCAATTGGGATACGGACCTGCTATTCTAATAAAAGAACCTAGTGTAACAGTGGAAGCGCTAGGTGGAGATTTCTCTATTGAGGTGACGTCGAACATCGAATATACCGTCACACGTTCGGCACAATCCGATTGGATCGTAGATAAACCAACTTCAAGAGGGTTCACAACTCAAACCAATACTTATTCGGTTAGTTCTAACCTTTCTTTCGAATCGCGTACAGCTGTGTTTAACTATGCCGGTAAAGATAATCCGGATGTTTCCGCAAATTGTAAGGTTACCCAAATCGGTAAAAAGACAGGGTTATCTGATGTGGTCATAGAGGGAGATCTTCAGATTGTACCCATCGGTGGAAAAGACAATCAACATCATGCAGGTAATGATATCACTAAAAGCTTTGATGGTAAAAAAGGGGCGGGAACCGAACCTTATCATTCACCTTGGCAAAAGCCATATGATGATCCGACAACCGAGTTTCCGGTTGTTTTAGAATATTTTTTCGATGGAACCAAAGACTTGGATTATTTGGTCTATCATACTCGGAGTGGTAACGGGAACTTTGGACAATTAGATCTTTATCTTTCTACTCAATCTACCCCAGAGTACACTTTCTATAAGAGTTATGATTTTATGGAACAAAATTCATCTAGCCGTATTGACTTTGATCAGAAGATCGAGAAAGTCAAACAGGTGAAGTTCGTTGTAAAAAGTGGTTTGAATGGTTTTGTGAGTTGCGATGAGATGGAGTTCTTTCAGGCCAATCTATCCAAAGTTTTGGAAAATAAATTATTAACTGTTTTTCAAGACGTGACTTGTACGGCTTTGAAAGCTGGGGTCACTTCCGAACAGATTAACGCTTTACCAGGATATTTTGCTCATATTGCGATACAACTAAAGGATGGAACGTACGACTCTTGGGAGAAAGAGTTTAGAGTTCGTTCGTATGCACCGTATAGCATTGAAACGGAATGGGCCGATAAGTTGATGACTAAAAAATATTCCAATCTGGATAATCCTACGGGAATCTATGTTGAATCAGGTGATTCTATCGTCGTATTGGTGGGTGAAACTCATGGACAGAAAATAAAGATTAATTGCATCGGTGAGGAAACAACAGGGTTTGGAGAGACAAAGACCTATGTACAGACAGAAGCTAATGGTGAACAATATTATTTAAAAGAGGGGGTCAATAAGATTGGATTCCATAAAAAGGGAATGCTGTTTATAATGTATAATGCTGATCTCTCTTTACCCACCGCTCAGCCGATAAAGATTCATATCCCACTTGGAAGTGGAAATGTTTCCGGGTTTTTCGACTTGAAAGAGCATAAAACGAACGACAAATATCAAGAATTGATAGATAAGGCAACTTATAAGTATTTTTGTGTCCGTGGGGATAAGATTATATTTTATTTCCATAAAGATAAAATGAAAGAAGCGGTACCTTATGATATCCTTTCGGCTATAAATTTATGGGACGATATTGTAGGATGGGAGCAAGAATTGATGGGTATAGAGAATGTCCGACCTCAGTTTGTCAACAACCATTTGTTTGCAATGTCTCCTGAAGGAAGTTATATGTGGGCTTCTGACTATCGTATCGCTTTTGTATACACCTATCTAAAGAATATCTTATTGAAAGAGAATGTTATGGCAGCTAAGGATAATGCTTGGGGACCGGCACATGAGATCGGGCATATCCATCAGAAAGCCATAAATTGGCCGGGTTCATCGGAATCTTCCAATAACCTATTCTCAAATTATATCTTATATAAGTTAGGTAAATACTGTTCTCGTGGATCAGAGCTGAAATCGCTTGCCGAAGCTCGCTTCGTAAATGGACAGGCTTGGTGTAACATGGGGAGCGCTACTCATCAAAATGAGGACACTGAAGTTCATATGCGTATGAATTGGCAGCTCTGGAATTATTATCACCGTTGTGGCTATAAGGCCAATTTCTGGCAGACATTATTTAAGTTAATGCGTGAGAATAGAATCGATGAGTCTAACCCCGGTGCCGGACAGCTATTGTTCGCTAAGATGGCCTCTAAGGCAGCGAACGAGGACTTAACGGATTTCTTTGAAATGTGGGGCTTTTTTGTTCCGGTCGATATGACTATCGAACAGTATGGTACATTCCGATATCTGGTGACTGATCAGATGATTAATGAAGCCAAAAACTATATGGCTCAGTTCCCTAAAGCAAAACATGCCTTTTATTATTTAGAGGATCGCAAAAGAGGGGATGTCGGACTAGATATAACACCGCCTGATGTTGGGTATTATTCACAGTTTAAGAATAATCAGAAAATAACAAAAACGGTGACTTGTACACAAAGCGGTCAACATGTCACCATTCAGAATGGGGATGAAGCTGTCGCTTTCGAGATTAAGAGAGGGGACCGACTGGTTTACTTTGCCAATATGTACTCTTTTGATGTCCCGATGTCTATTGATCTGACCACAACACAGATCTACGCCGTTCAGGCAGATGGAACGAGAGTGTTGGTGCAAAAGAAATAGAACATAAGAAATAAAAGATCAAAAGAGCCTGTCAAGATAAATCTTCAGACAAGCTCTTTTGATCTTTTTATCCCAATTCTTTAGGCTCTGTTCCTACTTCCTGTGGGTTGTTCTTTCCTCAAGTTGTGAGTTTCTTTCTATCCTTTACTTCCAGCAGATCAATGACCTTTCTCGGAAGATGTAGAGGTTGTGGTGATTACTTTTTGGGAATAAACAGACTGATACCAATCGGATAGTGATCGGATAGATAATCAGTGTCCGGACCATTGTAAATCTCTGCATCTACACACTTGGAGTTCAGATCGTTGGTGACAAAGATGAAGTCAATCCGTTCTTGTTGACGGCGTAAGGCTTCTCCTTTGGGTGAACTAGCCAATATACGGGTCGGAAAAGAGTAACGTTGATTGTCAGGGGTGAACTTGTAGCAGATGTCATGCAAGGAAGCAGCCATAAAGGTCGAGATCACAGCATAATCCTCCGAGTGTTCACTCTCCCAAGATGCATCAAAAGGAGAATGAGCATTCATGTCTCCCATCAATAAACAGTTCGTGAGCTGATTCTCGTGTATGTAGTTCACGATATTATCGGCTTCTTGCTTACGCTTCAAACGATCGGAAGGATTCAGGTGCGTCACCAGAAAATCCATATCTAGCACTTTACAATGTAATAGCCCGTGACCGTAGCCTTCTAGTTTCCTATCGATGACTTTGAGCGGAGTTTTTGAGGTTAGGCCAACCGGATAGCCTTTCTCTTTCACAATAGCGACATAAGGATGGCCATAACTAGCGGCTAATGC
>JBKEDO010000115.1:0-3847 GCA_047975405.1 Bacteroides sp. | reverse complement strand
TCGTTTTCATCCAAGAGCGGATGTTATAGGTATAATTGGTTTTAAGATTGGCTTGTCCGTTGCGTTGGTTGGATTGAAGACGACCGAGTTCATCGTAGCTATTGTTGACCAACAAAGTTTCGGGGACACCATTAAGTTGATGCTTCGTAGTCATAAGACGACCGGCATGATCATAGGTATATGTGTAACGTTCCGTCTGGGTCAGTTTGCTTTTGGCTGAATGCACATGTTGCATCTTTATCGGTTGATCCACGAAATTATAGGCAAAGTAAGTCTGATCATAACCATCCAGGTGATTCGTACTCTTCTCCTGAACGACTCTTGAGCGTTCATCATAATACTTGACGGTATAATCATAGCTCGGTATAGTACCATCGTTCAGTCTTGCGGTTATTATACCGGTCAGAAGTCCTTTGGCACTGGCCGTATAACGCTCTCCGTAGGGAGAAAGACTTTTGTAAGCGAAATTAGTGTCAGTAACTGCGGGAAAGCCGTTTGTACCCAAAAAGTCGTAATTATCATAATAGTTTGCCTTATAAAAGATGACATTCGAGAGTGCAACAGGAGTTTGATCCAACAGGATGCGGTATCCTTTATTCTCTGTCGATGGCAAAAACGGTTCGGCCAAAAGTAAACTGTCCGAGAATCGTTCGGCAGTGATAGAAAAGTTTTTGTCAGATTTACAAGTTCCTTCTAAAACCACACGGCTAAAAATATCGGAAATAGAAAAAGCCTGGTCAACATCTTTCATGAAATAAAGAACTTGGGATTTAAAGGTAGTAAAACTCCATTTTTTTGTCATTACAAATATTTGTCAAAAGGGCATAAAGGAAGACGTACAAACATACAGAAACCGATAAACCTGAGTTCGGGATAAAGCCTTAGAAAAATAATTCTAACTGATCTTGTCTGGGAGTGTAATTTAAACTCTGTCTGCTTTCTATTTCATTAAAATTTCAACAAATATAATTTTCTCTTTTGGGATTTACAAATGCCTCTTAAGGTTGTTTTTGGATTTGTGCAAGGGCGGCGAAAAATGAGCCGTTTATATACCCTTGCTCACATCTGGGAACAACCTTTTCTTTCAAAAGAAAACCTCGTAACCTGAGTTCGGGATAAGGCATTAGAGAAATAATTCTAGCTGATCCTGTTTCTGTATCTCCCATTTAATGGTTGGCTTTTGGGGGAAGAAACAGTATGCCATGATTGCCGAAATCATATTCATCAGGAAATTGCCCAGAGCCCTGTGCCTTGAATGTACAGCATAAGCTATATTCTTTAATTCGTCATTGATTGTTTCAATGATTGATCTTTTGCGCAGCAATATTTTATCTCTCAGGGGCATTAGTTTATTTTTCATGTTTGATTTAAGACCTGTCACTAAATGGATTCCTTCATTGAACAGTGTTTCAAAAAGAGTCTTAGAAATATACCCCTTATCTCCATATAATTTCCCGAATAGTTCTTTACTCAGTACGTTAAAGACTTCCGGATTGCGATCGTCCACATTGGCTTTGGTCAGACAAAAATTCAATAATTCTCCTTGGTCATTACAAACCAAATGCAGTTTGAAACCATAATACCAACCCATGGTGCTTTTCCCAACCTCAGCCACATCTTTGAAAACTTTGTTACGCTTGATCCGTTTGTTATGACACACGGGATGCAGGTGATGTCTACATAAGTAATACCGGTGCATTCTCCAAAACAAAGGAGCTTAAGCATGAGAATCATAGGGATAGCCACTCGACTTTCAAGTTCCACAAAACGATTGTAAGAAACGGCAGTGGGGAAATAGCTTTGCAGCTGTTTCTTGATGAAAAACAGATAATAGTGCTTGAAATTATGGAAAGTCCCAAAGTGAAAACAAACCAAAATGGCTACAATTTCACTATCAGACAAAGAACAAGGGCGATTACGCCTCTTCTTACCATCCTTACTCTCTACTTGATGTTTTTGAACTTCTGAGGAATATTCTCTGCAGAAATCGTCTGCAATACAGAATATTTCGATAACTTTGTCTACGGCAATCATGCTGTTTAAAATTGTATTTTATTGATTTTAAGCACTATAAAGATACAAATTAATCGCATGATTACCAATTCTAAAAACATATATCTTATCCCGAACTCAGGTTCGTAATAAAATACGAGGTTTTCTCAATATTTTAAATTAGTTTGTCATATCTTTACATCGACCCAATAACCACATAAAAGCATCGAAACTATATACAAAACAAGCGAACCAACAACGTAGAAAAAAACTAACCAACCTTTCAACTTGCTATATTTTTCGTTTTTATAGTAATTTTCTAATGGTATATACTTTCTTTCATTACTCAAAAACAGACTGAATAATCCGTCTAATACAATAAATGGGATAACAACAATAATGATTATTGTTGTAGTTAATTTATATTGGAAAATATGCAAAATCCATGTGGTTATTGCTAAAAAAATAGAAGCAAAAGTAGCAAACATAACACCATACCCCCAGTCACAATAATTTTTCTCATCTAAAACTCTGTAAGCTTTTGCTATTCTGTAAAAACAGTAATTAAATATTTTTTTCATAAGCACTTTATTTAAATGGTTGAAAAGCAGGTAATCCAGGATTTATTCCCGTTTCAATTTGTGGTATCAATACATTATTGACATACATATAATGTAGCTTTTTCCCACCGAATGACCAATACAAAGAAATACCTGTTCCTACAACCGGAACAAAACCCATTCCTCCCATAAACACATCAAGTCCGTGTTCACACCGACTTTCAAATGTGTTTGATTGAAGAAATGCATTTGCCGATATGAAAATGCTTAAAACCCCTGCTGCACGTCCTGCCGGATTAACGACTTTTCCTAATTTTGAGATTGAGTTTGGCGTTACCCATTGATTCCCTTTCCAACCGTTTCCGTAAAGTTTAAAATCAAGTGCCCCTTTGCTGTTTGTCAACCGAAAAGTAGCATTGTTTCCCTTTGCATAACTTCCTAATCCACCTGCCACAGCAGAACCATTTGAAAGAATATCTCCTAATGTGGACGTTAATGTATTTGCACTTTTCTCATTGGCAAGATTGTATGATGAACTGCTTAAATAAAGTTCTCCTTTGTCATTTTTGTGTTGTGTAAATAATGTTGCATTATCGCCATTTATAGATAAATAATTTTCTCCGACATTATTCCATATATTTCCACTTCCGTCTTTGTAAGTTTTATCTTGCGATTTACGCCACATAGTTTGAGAATTTCCATCTTTATCTGTATATTCATACCAATCACGTCCATCGGGGTCAATGAATTTTATCGGATTCCCTGCACAGTAAACATAAGGTGAAATTTCATGGTGTTTTTCCGTCAGCGGGTCAACCGTCATAAACCGTCCCAATGCCGGATCCATATACCGGGCAGAGTAGTCATAAACATTCAACCCACGTTCGCCATCAAACTCCTTACCATTGTACTTATAAGGCTGGGCTTTCGAATCACCCGTATTGTTCTCCGTGAATGTCATGCCGAACGGATAGTAATGACTCACTTGAAGCACTGAACCATCGGCTTGAGCAACCACACGGTTATTGCCCAAATGATCTTGGATATAGTAGTAATACTTATCATTTTCAATATAACCACCATCGACCAAGATGCGTTTCAAAGAACCATTCTCATAAATCATATTACCCACATAATCAGTCGTCCTAGTGTTCGCACGATTAACACCATACTTCATCTCGGCTTTCAACTTCCGCCCATCGGCAGAGTAAGTATAGTTGTTCAGTGCAGAACCAGAAGCATTGGCAATCGATAACGATACCGGCAAATTTAATGAATTATAGGAAATTAGCGAT
>JBKEDO010000031.1:0-141697 GCA_047975405.1 Bacteroides sp. | reverse complement strand
TCAATGGTTTTTATCGTGTATCGAACTACTCTACGAGTTTGAGCATGAGTACCAAACTTTATGGTATGTATAAGCCTCTTTTTATGAAGAAAAAGGAGATACAGATTCGTCATGTCATTACTCCTCAGGTTAGTTTGAGTAATTCACCGGGATATGGCAAATATTGGGAGGAGTATACCGATAATAATGGGAATCTTCAGTATTACTCCCCATATGCTGGCCAGCAGTTTGGGGTTCCTTCTCGTGAAGGATCGGGAAGCGTTAGCTTTTCACTGTCGAACAATTTAGAGATGAAGTATAAAGACAAGAATGATTCGATAAAGAAAGTGAGCTTGATTGACGAACTGGGATTAAACATGTCGTATAACATGTCTGCCAAAGTTCGTCCGTGGAGCGATTTAAATACGACTTTACGTTTGAAATTGAGTAAAAGTTATACATTTAATTTGAATACCTCATTTGCGACCTATGCTTATGCTTTCGATAAAAAAGGAAATGTGATTGTAGGGGATCGCACAGAATGGTCGTACGGTCGTTTTGGCCGTTTTCAGGGGTTTAACACTTCTTATAGCTATACGTTTAATAATGATACTTGGAAAAAGTGGTTTGGATCGAAAGACGATCAAGAGAATAAGAAAAAAGGAGGAGACGATGGAGAGGATCAAGAAGGAAATGGTGATGACTCTCAAACGGCGACCCAAAAGAAGGTTGAGAAGGCTAAGGTTGATGCCGATGGTTATCAACAGTTTAATATGCCTTGGTCGTTGAGTGTAAACTACTCATTCGGTATGCGTGAAGATAGAAGTAAACCGATTAATCGACATTCGATGCGCTATCCATTTACTTCTACCCATAATATTAATGCTAATGGCAACCTAAAGATCTCCAATAATTGGTCTTTCTCTTTCAATACCGGATATGATTTTCAGATGAAAGAGATTACTCAGACGGGTTGTACCATTTCTCGTGATCTACACTGTTTTGAGATGTCGGCTAGTTTATCACCCTTTGGAATTCTGAAATATTATAATTTTACTATTCGAGCTAAAGCTAGTATTCTGCAAGACTTGAAATGGGACCAACGAAGCCAGAGTCAAAGCAATATTCAGTGGTATTAATGTTGTGGCTAATCAGTTCGGAATAAACGATAAAGATTCTAGGTAAACCAAATTCCCACTTATAAGAAAAGGAATGTACCCCAAAAGTTGAATTCAACTTTTGGGGTACATTCCTTTTTGCTATTTGATTATTTTACAGTAGAGACTTATGATCGGTGCAATATCGAGGCTTTATTTATCCTTACCATTTGACCTCATCTTGTCCATGTGCTTTCAAATATTCATTGGTTCTACTAAAATGCTTGTTCCCAAAGAAGCCATTATAGGCCGAAAGAGGCGATGGATGGGCTGAGGTTAAGACCAGATGTCTATCACGATTAATGAATGCTCCTTTTTTTTGTGCATAAGCTCCCCAAAGAATAAAGACCAGATGTTCTCTGTTTTCGGCAAGTTGCCTAATCACTGCGTCTGTAAATGTTTCCCAGCCTTTCTTCTGATGTGATCCGGCCTTATGTGCTTCTACTGTTAGCGTTGCATTAAGTAATAGTACCCCTTGCTCTGCCCAGCGTGTTAAATTACCGGTTTGAGGGGGTTCTACTCCTATATCTGCTTTAATTTCCTTAAAGATATTAACCAAAGAAGGCGGGAAAGAGACTCCATCGTTTACCGAAAAGCACAATCCATGTGCTTGCCCGGGACCGTGATACGGATCTTGTCCGATGATCACCACTTTAACCTTGTCGAATGGGCAGAGGTTGAAGGCATTAAAAATGAGTTGTCCCGGTGGGAAAATTTGGTGATGTTGATACTCCGATCGAACAAATGTGGTGAGCGTTTTAAAGTACGCTTGATCAAATTCGTCTTGCAGTTGCGCTTTCCAGCTTTCTTCTATTTTTACGTTCATGAGGATTAAATAAGATGTATGTCCAACTCGTCGCATGCTTTTCGCATGTCGTCCGGCCAGATGCTTGCTTGTATTTCACCAATGTGTGCTTTTCGCAGGTAATACATACATAAGCGTGACTGACCTATTCCGCCACCGATCGATAGAGGCAGAGTGCCTTCCATTAATCGTTTATGGAAATACAAATTTAATCTTTTTTCTTGATTCGACTCCTCTAATTGTTGCATTAATGCTTTTTTATCGACTCGGATACCCATAGACGAAAGCTCGATGGCGCGTTGTAGGACATCATTCCATAGGATTAAATCTCCATTTAGCCCAGGAAGACCATTCCATCCCGGAGTGGTGTAGTCATCATAGTCCGGTGCACGACCATCGTGTTTTTCGCCGTCACCCAATGGACATCCGATGCCAATGATAAACACGGCACCATATGTTTTACAGATTTCGTTTTCTCTTTCTTTAGGCTCCATATCAGGATACAATGCTCTTAATTCTTCGGCATGGATAAAGTGAATATCTTTAGGTAGGCAAGGTTTAATTTGTGGATACATCTCGTATACCATGTATTCAGTGCGAACCATTGCCGAATAAATTCGACAGACCGTTTCTTTCAAAAACTCAACGTTTCTTTCTTCCGCAGTGATGACTCGTTCCCAGTCCCATTGATCGACATACAGTGAATGTAAATTACCTAATTCTTCATCCGACCGAATAGCATTCATATCGGTGTAAACGCCATATCCGGGTTCTATATGGTAGTCGGCCAAGGTTAGCCGTTTCCATTTAGCCAATGAGTGTACGACTTCAGCTTGTGCATCACCTAAATCCTTTATAGGGAAAGATACCGGTCGTTCAACACCATTTAAATCGTCGTTTATTCCCATACCTTTTAAAACAAAGAGTGGGGCCGTTACTCTTCTTAGACGTAACTCTGACGATAGATTCATTTGAAAAAAGTCTTTTATTTTTTTAATACCGAGCTCAGTTTCTTTTAAATTGAGTAGAGGCTTGTAGTTTTGTGGTTTAATTAAATAACTCATAGGGATTAATTTTAAATTTGATCGCAAATATATTCAAATTATGTACATTTGTATAAATAATAATGCAAAATTATGTCAAAAGTTATATTGTTTTTTGTTTTTGTATTTCAAAATAATAGTTTTATTTTGGTTTTCGTGCTAAATCTGATCCTTTATTTAGGTAAATGGAAAGTATGGGCTTATGATTTTTATTGAAAAAGAAGGGATAGAGTTAGGTAAAAGTCGATTTTTTTTATACTTTTGCGCTTGAATTGATGGCCCCGTAGCTTAGTGAATAGAGCGTCAGATTCCGGTTCTGAAGGTCGTGCGTTTGAATCGCACCGGGGTCACTAGATAATCCTTGATAATCAGTTGATTGTTGAGGATTTTTGTTTTTAGAGATCCCTGTTCAAATGCTGAATTTGAGCTTAATTCTACTTAAATTCTCTTGTTGTTGATTAATTGTTGACTCCCAATAATAGATTAAATGCTCACGATAAGAACAGAAATCTAACGAGACAGACAAAAGAATGATGGGGCTTACAACATTAAAGTACGATTTATACAGGTCACAAAGGTTAAAAGGTTATCATTTAGTCTGTTTTGTGACTACTAAAGATCTAACAGAGTCTTTCGATTTTAAAGGAGGAACTCCTATGAAACGATAAATAGACCTTATTCGCAGTTGCCAAGGGAAATGTGCTAAGTTTCAAGTGGAATATTATAGCCTTGAAGATATGTTATTCCTTAGGGTTACAAAAACAGGTTCTTTGTATGTTCTGTATAAATGGTCCGTTTTTTGCGGATATAGTCTTTATTTAAACCGTATATAGATATATTTAATAACGTTATTTTAAACTTGTTATGTTTATGAAATGTTGTATGTCAAATGGTGCGTATGGAGGTATGAAGAATTGAAAAATAAAATAGGAGGAAATTTTTTTCATTTTCCTCCTACCTAATTTTTTTCAGATGATCTCTGTTTTTCTCTTACAATCTAGCTTGAATCGCTTTTGATTCTTCTTCGTAACCCGGCTTATTAAGCAAAGCAAACATATTTTTCTTATAAGCTTCTACTCCCGGTTGATTGAATGGATTCACCTCAAGTAAGTATCCACTGATACCACAAGCTTTCTCGAAGAAATACAGCAGCTGTCCGATGCTATATTCGCTCAATTCTGAAACGGCAATACGCATATTAGGTACGCCACCATCAACGTGAGCCAATTGTGTGCCAAGTTCAGCCATCTTATTGACTTCATCTACGCGTTTTCCGGCTAAGAAGTTCAAACCGTCAAGGTTTTCCTCGTCAGAAGGAACGGTTAACGTGTGGTTTGGTTTTTCTACTGAAACAACGGTTTCGAAGATGATACGTTCGCCTTCTTGAATCCATTGACCCATAGAGTGAAGATCGGTTGAGAAGTCGACTGCAGCAGGGAATATACCCTTGTTTTCTTTACCTTCCGATTCTCCGTAAAGTTGTTTCCACCATTCGTTGACAAAGTGAAGTTTAGGATTGTAGTTCACTAAAATCTCAATCTTCTTACCTTGCTTGTACAACTCGTTACGTACAGCTGCATATTGTGCGGCTGGGTTTTCAGCAAATGCAACGTTCGAGCCACAAGCCTTTTCCATGTCAGCAGCACCGGCTACTAATTGTTCGATGTTAAATCCGGCTACAGCGATAGGTAATAGTCCCACCGGAGTCAGTACAGAAAAGCGACCGCCCACGTTATCGGGGATGATGAACGTCTTATAACCTTCTTTGTCGGCTGTTAGACGTGCAGCACCTTTCTTGGCATCAGTTACCGCAACAATCACCTTTTGAGCCACCTCTTTACCGCGTTGGTCTTCGCATTGTTTCTTTAATAAACGGAAAGCTAAAGCAGTTTCAGTTGTAGTTCCTGATTTAGAAATATTGATTACACCGAACTTCTTGCCTTTCAAGTATTCAGTGAGCTCGTATAAATAATCTTCTCCGATGTTATGACCGGCATAAATGATGGTTGGATTTCCGTCTTTAGCTTGTAACCAAGTAAAACTGTTCGATAAAGCTTCGATGACCGCACGGGCACCAAGATAGCTTCCGCCAATACCGGCCACAACGATGACGTCACAGTTTTCTCTAAGGATCTCTGCTGTGCTTTTAAGCTCTGCCAGATGTTCCTTGCTAATGGATGATGGTAAGTGCAACCATCCTAGGAAATCGTTACCTTTTCCGGTTCCTTTTTCAAGCATTTCCTGAGCACTCTTTACCTGTGCCTCGTAGCTTGCTACAGCCTCTTTGGAGATGAATCCAAGAGTCTTTTCAATGTTTAAAGTTATCATATCTTTTTACGCTTATAGGGTTTTATCTGAATGAATCGGTCAACAACTTAATTTCAATCATCGGAGAGATGCGCTCATAAAGGATGTTGTAAACAGCATCGAGGATTGGCATATTAACGTGATGATATTTGTTGATCTCTTTGATACATTTTGTTCCGTAGTAACCTTCTGCTATCATCTCCATTTCGATCTGCGCACTTTTCACCGAATAACCCTTTCCGATCATCGAACCGAAGGTGCGGTTACGGCTAAAGTTAGAGTAGCCGGTCACTAATAAGTCGCCTAGATAAACCGAGTCGTCTATACTTCTATTGATGGGGTGAACCGTATTCAAGAATCGATTCATCTCCTGCACCGCATTCGAGATGAGTACGGCTTGGAAGTTATCACCATATTTAAGTCCGCTACAAATACCGGCAGCAATGGCATAGACATTTTTTAAAACAGAGCTGTATTCAATACCCACCACATCGTCGCTGACCGACGTTTTGATAAAGCTGTTGCTCAAGCGTTGAGCGAAGACGCGAGCTTTATCGGTGTCCGGGCAGGCAATGGTCAGATACGAAAGTCGTTCGAGAGCGACTTCTTCAGCATGGCAAGGGCCGGCTAATACTGCGATGTTCTCAGGTGGTACGCCATATTCTTTGGTGAAGTATTCTGAGACAATCAGATTGTCGTCGGGGACAATTCCCTTAATTGCTGTGATCACAAATTTATCCTTAATCTTAGTCTTCAACTTTTTCAAGTGGATTTTCAGATAAGGAGAAGGAGTAACGAAGATGAGTGTATCGGAGTCTTTGACGATACTATTGATATCGGAGCTGAAGTTGATCCGTTTGGTATCGAACTTCACTCCTGTTAGATAAGCCGGGTTGTGGCCCAGACGCTTAAATTCTTTGATGCGATCATCGCGACGCATATACCAATTGATGGAGTCTGCTTGTGCCAAACACATTTTTGCAATGGCTGTAGCCCAACTTCCGCCACCCATTATCGCTATCTTACCGGGTAATTTCATATGAATAATAATTGATAAATCAGCATTGAGAACTGTGAGATTCTCGTTGTCTTAAATTTATTGTTCAATTAAGGTTACTTACCCATTCGGTCACCTCGTTCACGGTCGGGTTGGTTAATTCTAGTTTATATTTCTTATTGATGCCACAGATGTCCTGATGGAACTTTTGTGGATTAACATCCTTGATATCGTCTACCAAGTTGTAGCCGGCTTTTTGAATCACCGGTACCCACTCTTCAGCAATACCTAAGGCCATATATTTAGTAACAGGATCTTTCTTAACCACCTTCTCCGGACGCATTTGCGGGAAGAAGAGCACTTCTTGAATGGTGGTTTGTCCGGTCATTAACATCACTAAACGGTCCATGCCGATACCCATGCCTGAAGTTGGAGGCATACCATATTCTAAGGCGCGTACGAAGTCCATATCAATAAACATCGCTTCGTCATCTCCCTTTTCACTTAAGCGAAGTTGATCTTGGAAACGTCCAAGCTGATCAATCGGGTCGTTCAATTCAGAATAAGCATTAGCCAATTCTTTACCGTTGACCATCAGTTCGAAACGTTCTGTCAGCTCCGGATTGTTACGGTGACGTTTAGTTAGCGGAGACATTTCCACCGGATAGTCTGTGATGAAGGTTGGTTGGATATAGTTGCCTTCGCAGAATTCACCGAAGATCTCATCAATCAACTTACCTTTACCCATCGTATCATCGATTTCCATGTTCATCGTCTTGCAGATTTCACGAATCTCGTCTTCGCTTTTGCCGGTTAAGTCATGTCCGGTAAACTCTTTGATAGAGTCGAGCATGGTCACCCGTTTATAAGGAGCTTTGAAGTTAATCACGTTGTCGCCAACCTTAACTTCATGTGTGCCATTTACATCCATACAGATCTTATCGATCATGTTTTCAGTAAAGGTCATCATCCAATTATAGTCTTTGTAAGCCACATAAATTTCCATGGCTGTAAATTCCGGGTTGTGCGTACGGTCCATACCCTCATTACGGAAGTTCTTAGAGAATTCGTATACGCCCTCAAATCCACCAACGATAAGACGTTTTAGATAGAGCTCATTGGCAATACGAAGATATAAAGGCATATCTAAGGTATTGTGATGAGTGATGAACGGACGTGCAGCTGCTCCACCGGGGATCGGTTGTAATACCGGAGTTTCCACTTCGATATAATCTTGTGAGTTGAAATACTCACGCATAGAGTTATAGACTTTAGTGCGTTTCATGAAGATGTCTTTGATCCCTTCATTAACGGCCAAGTCTACATAACGTTGACGGTAGCGAAGTTCCGGATCTTCAAAAGAGTCGTAAGCTACTCCGTCTTTATATTTTACAATAGGAAGTGGTTTAATCGATTTAGCTAATACGGTCAATTTTTTAGCATGAATACTGATTTCGCCCATTTGAGTGCGGAAGACAAAACCTTCGATGCCAATGAAATCTCCTAAGTCGAGCAAGCGTTTAAATACGGTGTTGTATAGTTCTTTATCTTCTTCCGGACAAATATCGTCGCGTGTGATATAAACCTGAATACGTCCTTTTGAGTCTTGTAGTTCGACGAATGAGGCTTTACCCATTACGCGGCGGCTCATCATACGACCGGCGATAGAGACTTGTCTAGGTTCGTCTTCGTCTTTAAATTCAGCTTTTATATCAGTAGAGAAAGCATTGGTTACATACTCGGCTGCGGGATATGGCTCAACACCCATCGCGCGAAGTTCGTTCAGACTGTTGCGTCTGATGATTTCCTGTTCACTTAGTTCTAATATATTCATTTTGTTGCGTATTAACTCGAATTTGGAGACAAAAATACGAAACTTTTCTTAGATTGTACTTAAAACGGGTGTTTATTCTTACTTTAGAAAAGGATTTAAAACAAAATCTGTTTTATTTTAATCATACCATGTTTAGGGGATTGAAAAAACGTCTATATTTGTTTTATACTATAAAAACACCTGTGATGAAAAAAGATTTTTGGTTTGCTTTGTTCATTTTATTTTTATTTGTCCCGTTTATTTTTTGTGATGATCTTTATGCTTGGTATCGAACATTTAATTCTGAGCATGGTCTATTGATGAGTTTCTTTAAGTTTGCTGTTTTGGCCACTTTAGGGGAGATTCTCGGCTTGAGGATTAGTACCGGCTCTTATTATAAAAAGCAATTTGGAATTGTCCCTCGAATGGTGGTTTGGGGCTTACTTGGAATGGGTATTAATATGGCTATGATTATCTTTTCCAGTGGAGTGCCTTCTTTTTTGGAATACCTTGGTGTACAAGAAGCGTCTTCAATGTTGAGCCATGGTTCTTTTATCCAAAAGATAGGGGTCGCTTTTGCAATATCGGTGGGCATGAATGTGATTTTTGCTCCTTTGTTCATGACTTTTCATAAGATTACCGATACGCATATTATTGCTTGTCGTGGTTCTTTGCGAAGTTTGTTGACCCCCATACCCATGGGGAAAATTATTCGTGAATTGAACTGGGAGGTGCAATGGAACTTTGTATTTAAGAAAACCATTCCTTTGTTTTGGATTCCGGCTCATACCATCACCTTTTTATTGTCTTCCGAACTTCGAGTGTTGTTTGCGGCATTCTTGGGAATTGTCCTAGGTGTGTTACTCGCGGTAGCTGCACGAAAGAAATGAGATCACTCGTTTCTCTGAGAAAAGAGTCGCTTTTCGATCTTTTAGTTTCCTCTGTTGATAAAATATTTTCCTACTTTGGAAAATTATTTTCTTGGTTTGGCACTGAGGTTTCGACCGTACGAAAATCTAAGTTTGACCGTACGAAAATCTAGGTTTGAGCGTATGGCAACGGAGTTTCGACCGTATGGAAATGATATCTTGAATGTCTGAAAAAATGACCGACTGTCTTATCCTGGAAATGATTGACGGTTGGCCTGCTCCCGAGATTTCTGAAAGCGATGTTGATGTGTGGCAGATAAACGATCTGTCACCTATCTGCCACCTCTATCTGCTATCTGTATCCGATTTGATTATGAACGACTTATGCCGTTTGGTGGCAGTGTTGCAGATAAAAGATAAAAAACTTCATAGTATAGTATAAGTCATATCGAAGAATCGGGTACTTTCTTAGAATACGGCTTCCTGAAAATCGCTTCCTGAACGTTTGGCATCCCCTTTTTATTGAAAGCCTATCATAAATAGCCTGTGCTCAATGCTTTTGCTTACAACTCTTTCGTTTGAACTCTTTTAGCTTAGCACTCTCTAACAGAGTCCTAGAGTCTGAGTTGCAAAAAAAAACCGAAAGATAGTGCATTCTATAATTTTTTTTTATCTTTGCCTCCAGAAATTTTGGTGTCACTCTTCCGCATCCACGGAACGGGTGGTGAAAAGGGAATCAGGTGAAAATCCTGAACAGACCCGCTGCTGTAAGCTCTACCAAAGTTTTCCCACAATACTCAAATCCACTGTCTCTGCAAGAGATGGGAAGGGCGCTGGGAAAATAGAGTAAGTCAGAAGACCTGCCAAGATTGAATTCTTTAAACTTTCTGGGAGTAGAGTTTAAAGCGTGCACTTATTCCTTTAATCATAACTGATGATTGGGTTCTATCCGAAAGATGGATTCGTAGTCGTGTGCGATGCGGATGGTCGCTCGGTTATCCGATCACAATGGGTTGGCCAACAACAAGAGGTCACTCGCCAAGAGTTTTATGGGTTACTGAGGGCTCGTGCATTCTTTATTCTATTCTCTGATCGATGATTAACTAATTGATATGTGGAATAAAGTCATGCTTAGATCCGTTTTTTCTGTTGTGATGGCGTTGTGTGGTCTCTTTCTTTCTGGTATTGAAGGTTTTGCTCAGAGCAAACTCGATAGTTTGCAACATCTGGAAGAGGTGGTGGTAACGGCCAAGGTGAATAAAGAGATTATACCGGTACAGATCCTTTCCGGTCAGCAATTGAAAAAGCTGAGTTCCCATTCGGTAGCGGATGCCATTCGTTATTTCTCGGGAGTCCAGATTAAGGACTATGGTGGAGTCGGTGGTTTGAAAACCGCCAATATCCGTAGTCTGGGAACCAACCATGTCGGGGTCTTCTATGATGGGATCGAACTGGGGAATGCACAAAACGGAACAATCGATCTGGGGCGGTTCTCGCTCGATAATATGGAAGCGATCTCAGTGTATAATGGACAGAAAAGTGCCATCTTTCAATCGGCTAAAGACTTTGGGTCGGCCGGTACCATCTATTTGCAGTCGCGTACCCCCGTGTTTGCCTCCGATAAGACGTATAACTTAAAAACCACCTTTCGTACCGGATCGTTCGATGTGGTGAATCCTTCTTTCCTGTTTGAGAAAAAACTGAGTCAGAAGGTGAGTGCTTCATTGAGCACTGAGCTGATGTCGACGAGCGGAAGATATAAGTTTACGTATAAAGTGAAGGAAGCGTACGATACGACTGCGATTCGACACAATGGGGATGTGTTGGCTTTGCGTGCTGAGACGGGACTCTATGGCAAGATAGATGAGGGGTATTGGCGAGTGAAAGCTTATATCTATAATTCTAAGCGGGGCTATCCGGGGGCTATCGTGAAGAATAAATTTACTCATGAAGATCGGCAGTGGGATACGAGTGTGTTTGGACAAGGAACGTTTAAAAAAGATTTTAGCGAACGTTATAGCTTCTTGATCAATGGAAAAGTGGCTTACGACTATTTGCGCTATTTGGCCGACCCTCATCGGGATGAAGCGTTGATGTATGTCGATAATAGTTATTATCAGACGGAATTCTATTTAACGACGGCCAATCGGTACAAGATCAATTCCTTTTGGGAAGTGAATCTCTCGGTCGATTATCAGATGAATACGCTTGATGCTAACTTAGTTGATTTTGTTTATCCCCGGCGGCATACTCTATTGGTGGCGGCGGCTACTGCCATGCATTTTAATCGTTTAAAATTTCAAGCGAGTCTGCTGGGTACTTTCGTTCACGAGAGGGTGAAGAAGAATGTTGAAGCGGCCGGCAATAAACAGGAGTTGACGCCGACGCTGATTGTATCGGCTCAACCGTTCCGTACGCCCGATCTCAATCTGCGTGCTTTTTATAAGCGCATCTTTAGAATGCCGACTTTGAACGATTTGTATTACACGTTTGTGGGGAATACGAAGTTGAAACCGGAATATACGAATCAGTATAATCTGGGCCTGACTTATCAGAAGACTTTTACCGGATCTTGGTTGAATAGGCTCTCTCTTCAGACGGATATCTACTATAATGAGGTGCAAAATAAGATTGTGGCATCGCCTAGCTCAAATCCTTTTCGATGGATGATGAAAAACTACGGATTAGTGGAAATCCGGGGATTGGATTTTTCGTTAGGAACGCTTTGGAGTGTAGGTCGCGATTATCGACTGGATGCGCGATTGTCGTATACGTATCAGAAGGCACAAGACTTTACGGATAAAGAGAGTGAGTTTTATGGTGGACAGATCGACTATATTCCTTGGCATAGTGGATCGGTGATTTTGAACAGTAGTTACAAGGGGTGGGAGCTCAATTATAGTTTTATCTATGCCGGTAAACGGTATTCGGCCAGTGCTAATACGCCGCCGAACTATAAATTACCTTGGTATACCAATGATTTGTCGATGGCGAAAGCTTTTAAATGGAAGAAAATGGATCTGAAGGTGACTATGGAGGTCAATAATCTGCTCGATCAGCAGTATGAGGTGGTACAAAGCTATCCGATGCCGGGTCGCAGTTATAAATTGATTTTAAACCTAAATATATAATGAAACGATTGAGTGTATGGCTCGTTTGTAGCCTATCTGTTCTAGTGCTCTTGATGGGGTGTCGGGGCGATTTACCGTTAGTTCCGTCTGATGAGATCGACATTGGCGATTATCCTGAAGGATTAAAGATCGTGAAAGGGCTTTATCTTTTGAATGAGGGGAACATGGGAAGTAATAAGTGCACCCTCGATTTTCTGGATTATACCACGGGAAAATATTGGCGAAATATTTATCCTGAGCGTAACCCGCATGTGGTCAAAGAACTGGGAGATGTGGGTAATGATCTTCAAATCTATGGAAGCAAGCTCTATGCGGTGATCAACTGCTCGCATTATGTGGAGGTGATGGATGTGGAGAATGCTCAGCATGTCGGCAAGGTGGATGTGGTGAATTGTCGCTATATCGTTTTCAACAAAGGAAAAGCGTATGTGAGTTCGTATGCCGGGCCGGTACAGATTGACCCGAATGCGCGTCCTGGAAAGGTGGTCGAGATTGATACGGTCGATCTGTCGATCAAGCGCGAGGTGGTGGTGGGCTATCAGCCTGAAGAAATGGTGGTTAAGGGTGATTTGCTTTATGTGGCGAATTCCGGAGGGTATCGTTTCCCGAATTACGATCGGACGGTTTCGGTGATCGACTTGAATACGTTTAAAGTGATCAAGACCATTGATGTGGCGATTAATTTACATCGGATGGCACTGGATCGTTACGGACGGATTTATGTCAGCTCGCGAGGGGATTATTATAATGTTCATTCGGATGTTTTTATTCTCGACTCTAAAACCGATCGGGTGACGGGACATCTGGGCGTTGGCGCGAGTGAGTTTTGTATGAGTGGGGATTCACTCTACCTATTTGGTGTGGAGTGGAGTTATGTCACTTCGAAGAATACGGTGACTTATGCGATCTATGATACGAGAAAACAAAAAATCGTGTCGCGTAACTTTATCACTGATGGAACGGATCAACAAATCAGTATTCCTTATGGATTGGCGGTTAATCCGATAACGAAAGAATTCTTTGTCGCGGATGCGAAGACGTATGTCAATCCGGGGATGCTCTTCTGTTTCTCGCCCGAAGGTAAGAAGCGATGGAGTGTGCGTACCGGTGATATTCCGGCTCATTTTGCCTTTACAGATCGAACGTTTAAATAAAAATCGTTATGAAAAACAAATGTGTTAAAAGTATTGGTGCAGTGGTATTGACTGTGCTGATGGGATGGGGAATGACGGGGTGTACCTCGGATGGCCCGTATGTACTAAGCAAAACGGATATTTCGGTCGCTCAACCGGAGGGTGGTTTTGTGGTCTCTCAGGATCAACTTTTAAGAATTGATGTACAGAGTCTATCTGACGAGAACATTGCTTATGAATGGTTTTTAAATGGGGAAAGTATTTCTCATGAGAAGAATTTATCGTTTATGTGTACCAGAGGGGGAGGTCATACGTTGAAGTTGAAGGTCACCCAAGGGACGGTTAGTTATGAATACGACTTCTCTTTGACGGTGACGTTTACGCCAATGCCCGATTTACCTGAAGGAAGCTCGCCTTACATTACTCAAGTATTCGATTTTTGTCCGGCACCCGGACAGTTTACCAATGAGATGCCTCAATATGAAGAGGGGGATACGCAGGAAACGATGAATAAGAAGGTGTTGGAGGCTATCGGACACAATAATAATGGTATGATTTCATTGGGAGCTTATGGAGGATATGTGGTGGTTGGATTCGATCATACGATTCAGAATGTCGAAGGAGAAAAGGATTTTAAGGTGCTTGGTAATGCCTTTTATGCTAATTCTAACCCTCGCCCCGACGCTCCTCTAGGTGGCAGTTGTGAGCCGGGCATCGTCTTGGTGGCTTATGATGGTAACCGGAATGGGAAACCGGATGAAGATGAATGGTATGAGTTGGCCGGTAGTGAGTATCATAAGGAGTCGACCATTAAGGGATACGAGATTACTTATCGACGTAATGCTCCTGATCATCAGGCAGTGCCCGATGAGGAGGTTTCGTGGAATGTGGATACGAAGAATTGTGCTTGGACGGATAATCAAGAGGGAAAGGGATATGTCTATAAGAATATGTTTCATCAACAGGATTATTTTCCTCGATGGATTGACAAAGATGAGCTGACCTTTAAGGGGACGTTATTGCCTAAGAATGGAGTCGATGAGAGTGGAGAAGGGACTTACTGGGTGCTTTATGCTTTCGATTGGGGGTATGTTGATAATCGACCGAATAATGAAGAGGGGTCTAATTTTGATATTGGTTGGGCAGTGGACGCCAACGGACAGAAGGTTAATTTACCGGGTGTGGATTTTATCAAGATTTATACGGGCGTGAATCAGTATTGTGGCTGGTTAGGCGAAGAGTCTACAGAGGTCGCCGGAGTGATCGACTTGCATCTGACTAAGAAATAAAAGGATTATTATTACATTTAAATCATATGAAAAAGAAGTATTTATCGGTTATGGCCTTAGGGCTGTGTTTGTGTTTCTCTTCTTGTTCTGAGGACGAGAAGGGTTCTGCTGGTGTCGACGATCAAGTGGGCACTCCGGCATTAAGCATTGAGAGTTCGTCGAAAACGAATGAAGTTGCTCAGTTTGATACATTGTCGCTGACTGCAGCCACTCAGAATATGGCTGAAGGGGCGGCTTATCAGTGGATCATGAACGGAGAGAAGGTCTCTTCTGAGTCTTTATATAAATTTTCTCAGATTAAAGCCGGATCTTATATGATTGAGTTGACGGTGACGGATAAGGCCGGGGTGACGGTTAAGTCTCAGAAAACGATAGATGTGACGGGGAAGTTTAGTGAGGGTACGTTCATCTTGAATGAGGGAAACATGACTAACGAAACGGGTACATTGATTTATGTTGATCCTAAAGGGGAAGCGATAGATAGCGCTTATTATCGGGTTAATGGGACATTGTTGGGTAATGTGTGTCAAGACTTGTTTATTGCTGATCATAAGATGTATATCATTTCTCAGAATGGTGCAAGAAATGGCGGGGAAGGATTGTTGACGATTGCAAATGCCGATAATCTGCAGAAGATTAAAGTCTACAACGATCCGTCAAAGACATTGGACTGGCCTACGCATCTGGCTGTGGTTGGACACGACTTGTATATTCGTGATAATAAAGGGGTGTATCTACTCAATGAAACCACAGAGGCTTTGTCGTTTATTGCCGGAACTGAAGGAGCGATGAAAAATCGTATGGCTGTGGTCGGTGGTCGTGTTTTTGTAATGACCAGTGCGAAGAAGATCCTTGTGCTGAAAGATGGAGCAGTGGTTCATACCATCGCTGCACCTAGTTCGCTATCGGGTCTTGTGAAATCGTATGACGGTCAGTTATGGGCTTCTTGCACATCGCCTGCTCAGATCCTTAAGATTAATACGGCCGACTTTTCCGTCATGGAATCACACGATCTTGGGGAAGCCAAGATTGGCGCGGGATGGGGAGCAGTACCCGCTTTCTCAGCGTATAAAGACACGATTTACTTTAGTAATGCCGGATTAAAACTTTACCGTCATCTCTTTTCAGAGAATAAGACGGAGTTCGTGGCTAATATTACAGAATCAGTACCTGATGCTTTGATGAACTATAATAGTTTGGGAGTCAATCCATCGACGGGTGAGGTGGTTTTTGCGACGATAAAAGGATATGGGTTGAGTTATAAGATTAATAATATTGCAATGTTTAATTTTGCTAAGACGCCTGCTTTGCAGTACAATATTCAAAATAAGAATAGCTTTCCGGCCGGTGTGTTCTTCACGTATAGCTTTCAGTAATTCGGCCGTTTCGATCTTAGTTTAACTTTTTGCCCTATGACTTTGGTAGGCTACTGCCTTTGGTCATAGGGCTTTTTCTTTTCTAGCGTCGATCATTTTGGAAAGAAATTGCCCCATTTAAGAGAAGGATTGAAAAAAAAGTTTTAAGTTTGCTTATTGACAGAAACTTAACCCTCTATCATTACTATGAGCAATAATTATATTGTAACTATCGGTCGTCAACTTGGAAGTGGCGGACGAGAGATCGGAGAAAAGCTAGCCGCTCGGCTCGGTATTGGTTTTTATGATAAGGAACTGCTTAGTCTAGCTTCTAAAGAGAGTGGACTGTGTAGGGAGTTTTTTGAAAAAGCCGACGAAAAGCCGTCGAACCGATTGCTGGGAAGTATTTATGGTATGCGTTTCCCTTATATTTCCGACGGGGCGATCCCTTGTGAGAATTGCTTGAGCCATGACGCCTTGTTTAAGTGTCAAAGTGATGTAATGCGTCACTTGGCGGATCAGCATTCTTGTTTGTTTGTTGGGCGTTGTGCCGATTATGTTCTTCGGGAATATCCCAGATGCCTCAATCTTTTTATCTCGGCGCCGCTTGATTTCCGAATCGATCGCTTATGTCGGTTGAATCGTGTGGAGCGTGATGCTGCTGAGTCCCTCGTTGTTAAATCTGATAAGAAGCGAGCTGAGTATTATAATGGCTATGCTTATAAAGTGTGGGGAGTGGCATCGACTTATCATTTGTGCATCGATTCTTCTGTTTTAGGGGTGGAAGAGACCGTGACTTTGCTTGAAAATTTTATTGTTAGAAAGTTTCGGCTCAAATAGGCCGTTCCAAAGGACTTTGAAATCTCTTTCGAGCTTTTGAGAGCCATACTTGCGGGGGTCATTTTGCTTTTGATCCGTTCTGTCATAGGAACTTAGTGCCCTGTTCATCTTTTTCGTTCAAAATGTTATCTTTAAGTGCGAATTTTTACTAAAATTGGGATTCGTTTCAACAAAATATCTATATTTGCAGGTCTAATAATGGACTTTTAGAAAGAAATGGATAATAAAGATAGTATTAATCTTATGTAATTTTAAATAAACTATGGCAGACGAAAAAGAAAAACTCTTCTCAGGCTTTGCTCCGACCTCTACTGAGGACTGGATGAACAAGGTCACAGCCGACTTGAAAGGTGCTGATTTCGAGAAGAAGCTCGTTTGGAAAACAAACGAAGGATTTAAAGTGAAACCTTTCTATCGGATGGAAGATTTGGAAGGGTTAAAAACAACTGATGCGCTTCCTGGTGAATTCCCTTATTTAAGAGGTACAAAGAAAGACAATAACGAATGGTTAGTGCGTCAGGAAATTGAGGTTAAATGTCCAAAAGAAGCTAATGCAAAGGCTTTGGATATCTTAAACAGAGGGGTTGACTCTCTTTCTTTCCATATTAATGGTAAGGATCTGACTGCTGAACTACTTGAAACACTCTTGAATGATGTTCAAGCTGAGTGTGTGGAACTGAACTTCTCAACTTGTCAAGGACAAGTCGTGGATTTAGCGAACTTGTTGGTGGCTTATTTCCAAAAGAAGGATTACGATGCGAAGAAATTGAAGGGTTCTATCAATTATGACTTCTTTAATCGCATGTTGACTAAGGGAAGCGAAAAAGGCGATTTGGTACAAACTGCAAAAGCCTTGATCGATGCTGTTCAGTCTCTTCCTTATTACCGTGTGTTGAACGTGAATGCGTTGAGCTTAAACAATGCCGGTGCTTATATCTTCCAAGAGTTGGGTTATGCCTTGGCTTGGGGTAATGAATACATCAGTCAATTGGTTGAAGCGGGTATTCCTGAAGCAACTGTGGCTAAACGTATCAAGTTTAACTTTGGTATCAGCTCAAACTACTTCCTTGAAATTGCTAAATTCCGCGCTGCACGTTTGTTGTGGGCTAATATCGTGGCTTCTTATAACCCTGAATGCTTACGTGATTGTAGCAATAAGGGCGAGAATAATGAATGTCGTTGCTCAGCTAAGATGAAAATCCATGCAGAGACTTCTACTTTCAACTTGACTTTGTTCGATGCACACGTGAACTTGCTTCGTACACAGACTGAAGCGATGAGTGCTGCTCTTGGTGGTGTGGATTCAATGACGGTATCGCCATTCGATAAGACTTACCAAGATTCTGATGAATTCTCTGAACGTATGGCACGTAATCAACAGTTGCTGTTGAAAGAAGAGTCTCACTTTGATAAGGTGATCGACCCTGCTGCCGGTTCTTATTATATTGAAAACTTGACTGTAGCTATTGCACAACAAGCTTGGGAGTTGTTTATGGGAGTTGAAGAAGCTGGCGGATTCTATGCTGCATTGAAAGCCGGAACTGTTCAAATTGCGGTAAACGAAAGTAATAAAGCTCGTCATAAAGCAGTCGCTCAACGTCGTGAGGTGTTGTTGGGTACGAATCAATTCCCTAACTTCACAGAAAAAGCAGGAGCGAAGAAGCCTATTGATATGAATGTTAACTCAGCTGACTGTGCTAAGGAAGTTGAAACATTGGTGTTCGATCGTGCTGCTAGCGAATTCGAAGCTTTGCGTTTGCAAACAGAGGCATCAAGCCATCGTCCGAAAGCCTTTATGTTGACAATCGGTAACTTGGCTATGCGTCAGGCTCGTGCTCAGTATTCTTGTAACTTCTTGGCTTGTGCTGGTTATGAAGTGGTTGATAATCTTGGATTCGAAACGGTTGAAGCCGGAGTAGAAGCTGCAATGAAAGCTCAAGCTGACATCGTAGTGCTTTGTTCAAGCGACGATGAATATGCTGAATATGCTATCCCTGCATTCAAGGCTCTAAATGGTCGTGCAATGTTTATCGTTGCCGGTAATCCTGCATGTGCCGAAGAGTTGAAAGCTGCCGGTATTGAGCACTTCATTCATGTACGTGTTAGCGTATTGGAAACAATGAAAGCATTTAATGCTCAATTGTTGAAGTAATTCAATCGAATTTTATCAATCGTTAAATTGTAATTAGCAAGATGAGAAAAGATTTTAAAAACCTTGATATATTTGCCGCTTTTCAGCCTGTGAACGGTGCTGAATGGCAAAAGGCTAACGGTGTTTCGGCTAACTGGAAAACTCCGGAACATATTAATGTGAAGCCTATTTATACTAAAGAGGACTTGGAGGGTATGGAACACTTGAACTATGCCGCTGGTCTTCCTCCTTATTTGCGTGGCCCATACTCGGTGATGTATACACTTCGCCCATGGACGATCCGTCAGTATGCCGGATTCTCTACTGCGGAAGAATCGAATGCGTTCTATCGTCGTAACTTGGCTTCAGGACAAAAGGGATTGTCGGTTGCTTTCGACTTGGCTACTCACCGTGGATATGACCCTGATCATGACCGTGTAGTGGGTGATGTGGGTAAAGCTGGTGTGTCTATCTGTTCACTTGAAAATATGAAGGTCTTGTTCGATGGTATTCCTTTGAATAAGATGTCGGTTTCTATGACCATGAATGGTGCTGTGCTTCCGGTTATGGCGTTTTATATCAATGCCGGATTGGAACAAGGTGCTAAATTGGAAGAGATGGCCGGAACCATTCAGAATGATATCTTGAAAGAGTTCATGGTGCGTAATACTTATATTTATCCACCTGCTTTCTCTATGAAGATCATCTCTGACATCTTTGAGTATACTTCTCAAAAGATGCCTAAGTTTAACTCAATCTCTATTTCCGGTTATCATATGCAAGAAGCCGGCGCTACTGCTGATATTGAGCTAGCTTATACTTTGGCTGATGGTTTGGAATATCTTCGTGCCGGTGTGGCTGCAGGTATCGATATCGATGCGTTTGCTCCACGTCTATCGTTCTTCTGGGCGATCGGAACCAATCACTTTATGGAAATTGCTAAGATGCGTGCCGCTCGTATGTTGTGGTCGAAAATCGTGAAGCAGTTTAATCCTAAGAATCCGAAATCGTTGGCTTTGCGTACACACTCACAGACTTCTGGTTGGTCGTTGACTGAACAGGATCCGTTTAACAATGTGGGTCGTACTTGTATTGAAGCGATGGCTGCGGCATTAGGACATACTCAGTCTTTGCATACCAATGCGTTGGATGAAGCGATTGCATTGCCAACCGACTTCTCTGCTCGTATTGCTCGTAATACACAGATCTATATTCAAGAGGAAACAAACATTTGTAAGAATGTTGACCCATGGGGTGGTTCTTATTATGTAGAAACACTGACGAATGAGTTAGCTCATAAGGCTTGGGAACTTATCGAAGAGGTTGAGAAATTGGGTGGTATGGCTAAGGCTATCGAAACCGGTATTCCAAAAATGCGTATCGAAGAGGCTGCAGCTCGTACTCAGGCTCGTATCGATAGCGGTTCACAGACTATTGTTGGGGTGAACAAGTACCGCTTGGAGAAAGAAGATCCAATCGATATTCTTGAAGTGGATAATACTGCTGTTCGTAAAGAACAGATTGAGAACTTGACTCGTTTGAAAGAAGGACGTAATCAGGCTGAGGTGGATAAAGCATTGGCTGCTATCACTGAATGTGTGAAGACGGGTAAGGGTAACTTACTTGAGTTGGCTGTTGAGGCTGCTCATGTACGTGCAACTTTAGGTGAGATTTCTTTCGCTTGCGAACAAATCGTAGGCCGTTATAAAGCAGTAATTAGAACTATTTCAGGCGTGTATTCATCAGAAAGTAAAAATGATAGCGACTTCAACCGTGCATGTCAGTTGACAGAGAAGTTTGCTAAGAAAGAGGGTCGCCAACCGCGTATCATGATTGCCAAAATGGGACAGGATGGACACGACCGTGGTGCTAAAGTCGTTGCTACCGGATATGCTGACTGTGGCTTTGACGTGGATATGGGACCATTGTTCCAAACTCCTGCGGAAGCTGCTCGTGAAGCGGTAGAGAATGATGTTCACGTTGTGGGAGTTTCTTCTTTGGCTGCCGGTCACAAGACATTGGTTCCTCAAATTATTGAAGAGTTGAAGAAACTTGGCCGTGAAGATATCGTAGTTATTGCCGGTGGTGTAATCCCGGCGCAAGACTACGACTTCTTGTATAAGGCTGGTGTAGCTGCAATCTTTGGTCCTGGTACTCCGGTGGCTAAGGCAGCTTGTCAGATCCTAGAAATCTTGATGGACGAAGAATAAAAGAATCCTTTAAGTGTTAAAATAGAGGCGAGGTATTGAAAAATATCTCGCCTTTTTATTAAATAGTGTTATATAACATCTGTTTTTCTTTGGATAATTTGGAGATGACTCAAAACTCCGTATCTTTGCATTGTGTTTTTCATAGTATTAGATTTAAGGTTAACAAAGGTTGGAGTACAGCGGTACTCCTTTTTTTTTGCCTATAAGTCTCGTACTCTTCAATAGACTTCTCTGGAGTGGATCGAAAATAATGTACGACTCTACTTTCTTGCTTATCCCGTTTTTGTTACCTTTGCATGTTATAAAAATAAAACGAATGATAGTTTGTATTGCCGAGAAACCTTCTGTGGCACGAGATATCGCCGATGTATTGGGTGCTCGTACTAGAAAAGAAGGGTATATAGAAGGAAATGGGTATCAAGTGACTTGGACATTTGGTCATCTCTGTACATTGAAAGAACCTCATGAGTATACGCCTGCTTGGAAATCGTGGAGCTTAAGTAGCTTACCCATGATTCCTCCACGTTTTGGCATTAAGTTGATTGAAAACCCAACTTATGAGAAACAATTTCATGTGATTGAGAAATTGATGCAAGAGGCAGATGCTATTATTAATTGCGGTGATGCCGGGCAAGAAGGTGAGTTGATTCAGCGATGGGTGATGCAGAAGGCCGGTGCACGATGTCCGGTCAAACGACTTTGGATTTCTTCGTTGACTGAGGAGGCTATTAAAGAGGGATTCGAGAAGTTGAAAGATCAATCGGAATTCCAATCACTATACGAGGCTGGATTGTCAAGAGCCATTGGCGACTGGTTGTTAGGTATGAATGCCACTCGATTGTATACCATTAAATATGGGCAGAATAGACAGGTGCTGTCTATTGGTCGGGTGCAAACTCCGACCTTAGCTTTGATTGTGAATCGTCAATTGGAGATCGTTAATTTTCAACCGGAACCGTATTGGGAGTTGAAAACGGTCTATCGGGAGACTACTTTCTCGGTTACTAAAGGAAAGTTTACATCGAAGGAGGAGGGAGTTGCTTTTTTGGAAACGGTGAAGCAATCGGACTTTTTTGTCACCGATGTTTCGGCTAAGAAGGGGGTGGAATATGCTCCGCGTCTGTTCGACTTGACGTCATTGCAGGTGGAATGTAATAAGAAGTTTGCTTATTCGGCCGATGAGACCTTGAAAATCATACAATCGCTTTATGAGAAGAAGGTGGCAACTTATCCGCGTGTTGATACGACTTACCTCAGTGATGATATTTATCCTAAATGTCCGAACATCTTAAAAGGACTTCGTGATTATGAAGGGCTGACTGCTGTTTTAGCCGGGAAGAAATTGGCTAAATCGAAAAAGGTGTTCGATAATTCTAAGGTGACTGATCACCATGCTATCATTCCCACAGGAGTGTATCCACAGAATCTGACCGATCTTGAACGACGGGTCTTCGATTTGATTGCAAGACGTTTTATCGCTGTCTTTTATCCGGAATGTAAGATCTCAACAACGACTGTGTTGGGCGAGGTGGATAAAATTGAGTTTAAGGTGACCGGTAAGCAGATTGTCGATCCGGGTTGGCGTGTGGTGTTTGCTAAAGATCAAGTCGAGGAGAAAGAGGATAAAGAAGGAGATGAGGAACGGGTGTTGCCCGATTTTGTGATAGGCGAGAGTGGACCTCATGTGCCTGATTTGAATGAGAAATGGACACAACCACCTAAACCTTATACTGAGGCAACTTTACTTCGGGCCATGGAGACGGCAGGTAAGTTGGTCGATAATGATGAGCTGCGTGATGCCTTGAAGGAAAATGGCATTGGACGACCATCTACCCGTGCCGCTATTATTGAAACGCTTTTTAAACGAAATTATATTCGTAAAGAGAGAAAGAATCTAGTGGCTACTCCGACGGGATTGGAGTTGATTCAGTTGATCCGTGAAGAACTTCTGAAATCGGCCGAACTCACCGGGATCTGGGAAAAGAAGTTGAGGGAGATTGAACGGAAAACCTATGATGCACGTCAGTTTCTAGAGGAATTGAAGCAGATGGTCAATGAAATTGTGATCAGTGTATTTTCGGATAACAC
Source organism: Bacteroides sp. (assembly GCA_047975405.1). Classification (GTDB taxonomy): domain Bacteria; phylum Bacteroidota; class Bacteroidia; order Bacteroidales; family Bacteroidaceae; genus Bacteroides. The sequence continues at coordinate 118,550 of JBKEDO010000031.1, read as the reverse complement.
CAATCGACGGGTGACGATACAAGAAGAATCTGTCTCTGATCAGAAGAAGGAGTTTAAAGAGGGCCAAAAAGAAAAAAGAACTAGGGCACCGCGTAAACGTGCTCCCAAAAAGGAAGAAGATAAAAAGGCGGTAGAACCTGCTGGTGTTGAGAAGAACGATCCAGCGGAACAAGTGCCAATCGCTCATACAGAGGTTGCTCCTCCTTCGACGAATAGGACTGAATCTGTTAATCAAACAGAGGGAAAAGATATTATTCAGGATTCGGCATCGACCGGAACGCTTTTTGCTCCTCTTTTTAAAGAGCAGGTTTTTGAAGGAGCGGTTTGTCCGTTATGTGGAAAGGGGCATATTATTAAAGGGAAAACGGCTTTTGGCTGTTCTGAATGGAAAAATGGATGTGCTTTTAGACGTCCCTTCGAGTAAAAACCTTTTCTTCTGAATTTGAACTGAAAATAAAAATTCCCATTTTCAACTGATACGAATCTGATCATGTTGAAAACGGGAATTTTATATTAAATAGCAATCTTTTACTTGCTGTATTCTTGGTGGAAGATTGTTACAGCTTCTATACCTTTGCGGAAGATGTCTAGAGGGAAATTCTCATTGGGTGAATGAATGGCATTCGATTCTAATCCAAATCCCATTAAAACGGTTTTAATACCGAGTACTTCTTCGAAAGTGGCAATGATTGGAATACTTCCTCCACGGCGTACGGCTAACGGGCGTTTTCCAAAGGCTGCTTCGAATCCTTTCTCTGCTGCTTGGTATGCCGGCAAGGTAATTGGACAGACATAGCCTTGTCCCCCATGCATCGGTTTAACTTTTACCTGAACGGTATCCGGAGCAATGCCATAGATATAGTCGGCAAATAATTTAGATATTTTTTCATGGTCTTGATGAGGAACTAGGCGACATGAAACTTTGGCATAGGCTTTTGACGGTAGAACCGTTTTCGAACCTTCTGCCGTGTAGCCTCCCCATATGCCACAGACGTCGAATGACGGACGGCAGCTGTTGCGCTCTAATGTGCCATATCCTTTTTCGCCAAATAAGGCTTTAACTCCAATGGCCGATTTGTATTTTTCTTCATCAAATGGAATGTTGGCAATCATTTCACGTTCTGCCGGAGAGACCTCTTCAACATCATCGTAGAAACCGTTAACTGTAATCCGACCGTCGGCATCAGTCACCCGACTAATCATCTGACAGAGGACATTAATCGGATTGGCTACTGCACCACCAAAGTGTCCTGAATGAAGATCACGATTTGGACCGGTAACCTCGATTTCCCAATAGGCCAGTCCGCGTAGACCAGTCGTTAATGAAGGGAGATCGGCTCCTAACATACTCGTATCCGAAACTAAAATCACATCGGCTTTAAGTAATTCCTTATGGGTTTCGCAGAAAGCTTGCAGACTCGGAGATCCGATTTCTTCTTCACCTTCAAAAATAAACTTAACGTTGTGTTTGAGTAGTCCGTTCTTAACGACATATTCAAACGCCTTTGCTTGAATGAAAGCTTGTCCTTTATCATCATCAGCGCCACGTGCCCAAATATGTTCGTCGCGAATTTCCGGTTCAAAAGGGTTACTTTTCCATAAATCCAATGGTGCGGCAGGCATCACGTCGTAATGAGCATACACGAGTACGGTCTTTGCATTGGGATCAATTGTCTTTTGAGCAAAGACAATCGGATTGCCTGCTGAAGGCATTACTTCGGCATGGTCTACGCCAGCTTCTAGAAGAAGTTCTTTCCAACGCTCCGCGCAAGCTAGCATATCGTTGTGATGTTCGGGTAAAGCACTAACACTTGGAATGCGGATGAGGCTGAACAGATCCTCTAGCATTTTTTTCTCGTTGGTTGCAATATAGCTTTTAATGTCGTTCATGATAACAGATTTAATGCTGTAGCCCGACAAAGACTACAGCATGTGAATATAAGTTTTAGAATAGTTACGTTAGAATAATCGTGTGGTTTTATCGAGTAGATAAAAGTCGAGAATAGTCATGGCAGCCATAGCTTCGACGATAGGAACTGCACGTGGTAAGACACAAGGATCGTGACGGCCTCGAGCCTTCATCGTGGTGTCTACGCCGTCAATGTTGACGGTTTCTTGCTCCATCAAAACAGTGGCAACAGGTTTGAATGCTACACGGAAATAGATATCTTGTCCGTTACTGATTCCCCCTTGTATTCCACCGGAGTGATTTGTTCGGGTTTCGATGCGTCCATGGTGGTTATAAAAGACATCATTTTGTTCCGATCCTTTCATCTTTAAGCCTTTAAATCCATCACCGTACTCAAAAGCTTTAGCCGCATTGATACTTAACATCGCATTGGATAATGCTGCATGTAGCTTTCCGAATACCGGTTCTCCCAATCCAATAGGACAACCTTTAATGACGCAAGTCAGTACACCTCCGATGGTGTCACCTTCTCCTTTTATCTTATAGATCAGTTCCTCCATCTCTTGGGCTTTTTCTTGGTCAGGACAGCGAACCGGATTGCTTTCTATGGTAGACAAGTCGTAATCGGTGTAATGGCCATCGATCTTAATCGGACCCACTTGTGAGGTATAGGCAGTGATGCTAATACCTAGCTGTCTTAGAGCAAGTTTAGCTAATGCGCCGGCTACAACACGAGCAATTGTTTCACGAGCTGATGAACGGCCTCCTCCACGATGATCGCGAACGCCATATTTTACCGTATAGGTGTAATCGGCGTGTGATGGACGGTAGACATTTTTAAGATTGTTATAGTCGTTAGAATGTTGGTTCTTGTTCCAAACGATAAAACCGATGGGACATCCTGTCGATTTCCCTTCGAAAACGCCTGAAAGAAACTCAACCTCATCCGGCTCACGACGAGCTGTTGTGATGACGGACTGTCCCGGACGACGACGGTTTAACTCTTGTTGCACAAATGCTTCGTCAATGGCTATTCCGGAAGGAAAGCCGTCGATGACTCCCCCGATACCCTTACCATGTGACTCTCCGAAGCTTGTTAATCTGAAAATATGACCAAATGAATTAAACATAGTTGCAGCTTTTTATAGGTTTGTTTAAATGCAAATATAATAAACTTTTTGGTAGAATGTTGATATGTTTGGATTATATACAAAGATATCAAAACTTTCAATTTTATCATTAAAATCAGTCGAAAGGTTTATCTACTTGTATAAAGTATAACGTCCTAATGTTAATTTTGTTTTTTGGTTGCTCTATATTATTCTTTGAAAAAAGCGTGTTTATTTGATAAATAGATTTAATTTCACCGTTTGGCAGAATACTGAAAAAGCTTCTCTTATTAAAATTTTTAAAATGTAAAGATAAATTTTGGATATTTTGAAATAAATTGATTAATTTGCTTTGTTTTTTAAAATTATACAATATGAAAAAGAAGGTATTAAATGTTTTTTTCTTGACTTTAATGTCTTTACTCGTTTTTACAGGATGTAGTAAGGATGAAGAAGTTCTTCCTCTTGAGTCGGAGGTTGCCGGAACCTATAAAGGTTCATTGGATATTACTGTAGATGGTATTTCTATGGGAAATAATATTCCTAAGAATATCTCGATTACAAAATCTGCCGGAAATAAGGTGAATTTGGAACTGAAAGATTTTGTTTTTATGAATATCCCTTTGGGGACGATCACATTGTCGAACTGTGAGGTTAAACTCTCGGGAAAGACTTATTCTTTTGATGGAAATCAAACTTTAACGTCTTTACCTGAAGCGATTGGTGAGTGTCTTGTAGAGGCTGAAGGTACAATTGTTGGACAGGCAATTGCTCTCCGTTTGAATATTACGGTGAAAAAGCTGAATCAGAAAGTTTTAGTTGTTTATTCCGGAAATAAATTGTCTGGTAGTGAAAGTGCTGAAGCTAAGATTCTAAGTTTTACATTTGATAGTAATGTGGTCACTGAACAACCGACGATTGATGAAACGGCTGGAACGATTGTTTTTAAAGTGAGTTCGGATGCTACAGCAGAACAGTTAAAATTGACGCCGACGATTGCCATTTCAGATAAAGCTGTCATGATGCCTGCTACGGGTGTGACACAAGACTTTTCTAATAATAATAAAGTGACTTAGACCGTTATTGCAGAAAATGGTACTGTGAAGGAGTATAAAGCTTTTATTGAAGGAACGAATACAGTGGCTTTCTATGATTTTGAAGAGTGGGGAACTTACGAAAGTGATGGCGTGAAATATTATGATTATCCGATGCCGAAAACGATTTGGGCTTCAAGTGCCGAGGGGGCGATTTTCCTAAGTGCTTTTGGCATTCAGGGCACACCGATTTATAAATCGGAGGATAAAAAGAATGGAAGTTTTGCAGTTAAAATGGTCACTATGGATACTAGTGCAGCTGCTAGTGCTTTAGTTCCCGCTATTACAGCTGGTTCTTTATATACCGGTGTTTTTGATCTAGCAGCAGCGATGACCGATCGTTTGTCTTCAACGAAATTCGGTTTAGCCTATACTCAAAAACCGTTATTTTTTAGAGGTTGGTACAAATACACTCCGGGAACTAAGTATATTGACGGATCGGATTACCAGAATATTAAGACGTTGGATCAAACCGACCAATGTGCTATTCAAGCTGTTTTATACAAAATCACCGATGATGCAGAAGTCTTGACCGGTCACGATTTGAATAATTCGGCTAAAAGAGTTGCTGTTGCCCAATTGGCTGACGGAACGGCTAAGGCTGAATACACTTATTTTGATATTCCTTTCACTTACTTAAATGGACAAAGTTATGAAGCTGGGGCAAAATATAAATTGGCTATCGTTTGTTCTTCAAGTAAAGATGGTGATACCTTTAAAGGTGCAGGCGGGAGTACGTTGTTAATCGACGATTTTTGTATTGTTGCTGAATAATCAGCTACCGTCTGAATAAAATAAATAACTCCGATCTCTATTCTTTTAGTGTAGAGACCGGAGTTTTCTTTATTGGTATCTTTCTTTATTGGAGTTTTGTGTTAGAATGCGTATCCAAATCCGAGAGTGAGATATATGGGATATAATGCAAATTTTACAGTATCAAAGTCCTTTTTGAAGATATCATTCAATCCCCAAGTTAAGTCAGCATGGACATTTAAGTGCTTAAACGCTCGCCACTCTCCACCGAGTTGCATACCCCATTGAAGTTTTCTTAGATTATCTGAGAAATCGTAAGTTGCAATACTTTCTCCTGTGAAATCTACGCGAGAGCCGGTTTCGTCAGGGGTGCGTAAATGTCCTTCATACACATGTCCGGAGAAATTTCCGTCAAGTAAGTAGGAGAGATAAGGTCCGGCAACAATTTTCCAACGTTTGCTCACTTTGTAGTTAGCTAGAATAGGAATGGTCAGATAGGAGTTCTTAACATCTGTTTTTACTCCACCGGTCCATAAACCTTCTAGTTCACCACCATTGGTATTAATGATTTTCATCCCATAATTTTTTACGGAGGCTTTAGTCGTCATGTTTTTATTCTCCAAACGAAGTCCTAAGGTGAGCCCCCATTGCTTTTTATCGTCGAACCATTTAGTGGCGTTTCCTTCAATGGAGGTTGCCAATCCCGGACTATAATGCTCTATTTCTCTAATTTCTCGAGGAAGAGGCAATGGTGAGGTTCCACCAATGCTGAGTCCGGCTTTAATGCTATACTCCCATCCATGGAGGTAAGACCATACGATGCCTTTTGTTCTGTCTTCTTGCGCTTGTGCGACCGAACAAAATAGGATCGCTATTAATAGAGTGCTAATGAGTCTAGATCTTTTCATCTGTTATTCTTTTTATTTTTCACAAACTAATTCCATTTCATCAATATATAAAGTACTGCCGACAGCTCCTTTAAAATGTGCCCCATCTGCACTTGAGGATAGTACGATTCCTAATTTGTATTTTCCATCTTTCAGCTTCTGCTGATCAATGGTTTTATTATTTACAGGTTCAAATGGAAGATCAAAGGCTATCCATTGATCCCCTTCGATAATGTCCTCCGGTTTTATTTGAGCTAATAAGACGATACTTTCTGAGGTTAAAGCATTTTCTCCGTTTAGCATGATGGTATTATCTTCAGCTTCGTACATCATCGCATAAATATCACAACGGTCTTTGATCCCGGCTTGTACTTGTCCGTTCACACTATACATTGGTCCGGATTTGTATTTATAATAACCTTTCAAACGGGTTGGTATGTTGTAGAACTGATAACCGAATTTAGTTGATTTTAAAGGATTGGTCAATGCATTACCAAGGTCGAACGATCCAACAAATAGATTACCTGCGGCAATGTACATTTTCGCCATGGCGCCAAAGCTACCGGTGCTTCTTGTCTCTAACTTAAGCGCTTTTCCTTGATAGCCGTCTGCAACTTGTACAGTTGGATAATCTTCACGCGTTTGTGCCATTCCTGTGAGCTTGTAACCAGGGTTGCCTGTCGACCATTGTAATACCCGGCCTAAGTTTCGATCGAGTTCATAAAAAATGTCGTAAGGGGTATTAGTGGTGTTGAGCAAGGTTTCAAAGTGAAAGTTGAGTGGTAACTCTGTCGGAATGATCTGAACGGTATAAACAGGCTTAAATAGACCGTCTTCAGACGTTACCGTAAATTGTCTTGTGTGAGGAGCTTCACTGAAATCGTAACTCATCGGTGTGTCGCCCGGTTTATTCTCATTAACCTTTATCGATGATTCTTTTGCTAAGGTGAATCTTAACTCTTGTTTTGATAAATTCGCTCCTTTGTTGACGTAAATATTAATTTCCTTAGAATCGGCATTGATATTGGCTAATTGGACGTCTTTGCCATCGCATCTATCGATTGCGGCTTCTGAATTTAAAGCTTCTTCTTGTATGCAGGCACTCGATAAGAAGAGTGAACAAGCATAAACTATCACTGTCTTGAAGTTCATATTTATTAAGTTTTAGATTAAAAATAAAGTATCAAATTTAAGACTTGCTGACAAAGTTAGTTTTCTTTTTTGAAAAATAGATTTAATTTGTGTGGATTTATAAATTCTTATGATGTGATGATAAAATGGTCTTAAGTATTGATCTAAAAAAGGCCTATAAATCCTATAGTTTCTAACGAAATTTCTTATTTTTGTAGCGATTTAAAATCCAATAATCGAATAACTTTATGACCTTATCTGAGAGAACTCAAATTTTAAATTTAGTGCGACAAGAAGTCATTCCTGCTATAGGTTGCACTGAGCCTATTGCCGTGGCGCTATGCGTAGCTAAAGCTACCGAATTATTAGGCACTATTCCTGACCGAATAACTGTTTTTTTAAGTGCAAACATTCTGAAAAATGCGATGGGGGTGGGAATCCCCGGAACCGATATGATAGGCTTGCCGATTGCTGTTGCTTTGGGGGCATTGGTCGGAAAATCGGAGTATCAACTTGAGGTCCTTAAAGATTTAACTCCCGACTTTGTCCAAAAGGGGAAGAACTATATTGATGAGAAACGGATATCAATTGCCTTGAAAGAGGATATTACTGAGAAATTATATATAGAAGTGAGTTGTTTCTCAGACTGTCAAGAATCTAAAGCAATTATTGCCGGTGGGCATACGAATTTTATCTATCTCTCTAAAGATAACCAGATTTTATTAAATAAAGAGCTCAAGATAAGTGAGGAAATTGAAGAAGAACCTTTGGAACTGACTCTGCGGAAGGTTTTTGACTTCGCGACGACAGCTCCTTTAGAAGAGATTGAATTCATCCTCGAAACCGCTAAGGTAAATAAAGCGGCAGCAGAGAAATCGTTTGAAGGAAATTATGGCCATTCGTTAGGCAAAATGCTTCGTGGAAGTTACGAACATAAAATTATGGGAGATAGTACGTTCTCTCACATCCTATCGTACACCTCTGGTGCTTGTGATGCTCGTATGGCTGGTGCTATGATTCCCGTCATGAGTAATTCCGGTAGTGGTAATCAAGGAATATCAGCGACACTGCCGGTGGTTATTTATGCCGAAGAAAACAATAAGTCGGAAGAAGAACTTATTCGGGCATTGATGATGAGTCATCTGACTGTGATTTATATTAAGCAAAGCCTTGGACGTCTTTCGGCCTTGTGTGGTTGTGTGGTTGCAGCTACCGGATCGAGCTGTGGTATCACTTGGTTGATGGGCGGAACTTATGAACAAGTTGCTTACGCGGTTCAGAATATGATTGCCAATCTAACCGGGATGATTTGCGATGGAGCAAAGCCTAGTTGTGCCTTAAAAGTAACGACCGGAGTCTCTACAGCTGTCCTGTCGGCTATGATGGCTATGGAAAATCGCTTTGTAACTTCTGTCGAAGGGATTATTGATGAAGATGTAGATCAAAGCATTCGTAACTTGACACGTATTGGGTCGACCGGAATGAACGAGACTGATAAAGTCGTTTTGGATATTATGACTCAAAAAGGTTGTTGATCAAAATAAAAAAAACAGGATTAAGATCTAACTTAACCCTGTTTTTTTATTCTTTTTATCTCATGTCAATTAGTGGCAACCACATCCGCCGCCGCAGCCTTGGTCATCGCAACCATCATCGCAACAGCCGTCTTCACAACCGCCACCGCAGCTACCGCAACCACAACCATCATTACCACCTGTCATCATCTTGATAAGCTCTTGAATTTCTTCATTGGTAGCTAAACGATTTTCGATAACTTCACCGGCAAATGTCAAATCAGAACCTGCCAATGGGTGGTTAAGGTCAACCACAACAACGTCTTCTTTGATCTCAACAACCGAAGCATTAACACGTTGTCCGTCTGAAGTCATTAAAGGCACAACATTACCTTCTACAATATGTTCATGATCAAACTTACCTTCAATTTCAAAGACTTGCTTTGGTAAATCGATAACATGTGCTTCATCGTATTCGCCATAAGCATCTTTAGAAGCAATGGTGAATTCAAAAGAACCACCTTTTTCTAGAGGGGCTATTTCCTTTTCAAACGCATCAAGCGTTGTTCCTAATCCGGAGATGAACTGAAACGGGTGTTCAGCTTTTGCTTCTTCTACTAACTCTTTCACTCCATCTTCTGTTGTATACAATCTGTATGCAACGGTGATGTATTTGTTTTCTGCTGTTTCCATTTGATTTTTTTATTCTAAATTAAATGTGTCCGGTTATACCCCGGGCAACAAATATACGAATTATTTAATTTCCAAATTAATCTGTCTGTGTTATTTTCCTATTATTAAGATCTTTTGTTTATGTCGCTATACTCTTAGACTTACCATAATATATATAGAAGTAATAAAATGGATGTCTTTTACTCTGTTTTCTTACGATTTTAATTATTTCTTTTAATTTTTTATTCAAATTGTTTGCTTTTAATAAAAAACCGTTTACCTTTGCGGCATAACATCATAGAAACATTATGAACTCATATACATCAATTATTCTTGTGGTCCTGCATATTATTAGCATTCTGGTCATTATTCAAACCAAAGTGTGAGGGAGGTTGTTGTATATAGCATTGCATCATAAAAATAGATTTAGGCCTTTCTCACTGTGTTGAGAAAGGCTTTTTTTATAAAAGAATTTAGAATGAAAAAACAATTACGTAGTTTACATAGCACTCAAGGTCGAAGGATGGCAGGTGCTCGGGCATTGTGGATGGCTAATGGTATGAAACCTGAACAAATCGGCAAGCCTATTATTGCTATTGTTAACTCTTTCACCCAGTTTGTTCCCGGGCATGTCCATTTGCATCACATCGGTCAGTTTCTTAAATCAGAGATTGAAAAACGAGGTTGTTTTGCAGCTGAGTTTAATACGATTGCTATTGACGACGGGATTGCAATGGGACATGACGGTATGCTGTATTCTTTACCATCGCGCGATATCATTGCCGATAGTGTGGAATATATGGTGAATGCCCATAAAGCAGATGCGATGATTTGTATCAGTAACTGCGATAAAATAACACCGGGTATGTTAATGGCTGCGATGAGATTGAATATTCCTGCGGTTTTTGTTTCCGGGGGGCCGATGGAAGCCGGTGAGTGGAAAGGACGTTCGTTAGATTTGGTGGATGCAATGGTCACTGCAGCCGACGATAGTGTTAGTGACGAAGAAGTTCGGGGCATTGAACAGCATGCGTGTCCCACTTGTGGCTCTTGTTCGGGGATGTTTACGGCCAATTCTATGAACTGCTTGAATGAAGCCATTGGAATGGCATTACCGGGTAATGGTACCATTGTGGCCACGCATGAGAACCGAAAACAGTTGTTTCAAGAAGCGGCTCAACTGATTGTTGAGAATGCTTATAAATATTATCAAGACGGAGATGAATCTGTCCTTCCTCGATCGATTGCCACCCGGCAATCTTTTTTGAATGCTATGACGCTCGATATTGCTATGGGAGGGTCGACCAATACTATTCTCCATCTGTTGGCCATTGCCCATGAAGCAGAGGTCGACTTTACGATGAACGATATTGACGGACTGTCTCGTCGCACCCCTTGTCTGTGCAAGGTGGCTCCGAATTCTCCGAAGTATCACATTCAAGACGTTAACCGAGCAGGTGGAATCTTATCGATCATGGGTGAATTGGCTAAGGCTGATTTGATAGATACGGCTGTTCGTCGCGTTGACGGACTGACTTTAGGTGAAGCGATCGCTCGATATGGCATCGTTTCTACAACGATTGATGCCGAAAAGACCAAACGGTATCGAAGTGCACCCGGTCGCCGATTCAACTTAGAACTAGGTTCTCAGAACGCCTATTACGATACCCTCGATACTGATCGTGCAGAAGGTTGTATCCGCGATGTCGACCATGCGTATAGCAAAGACGGTGGATTGGCTATCTTAAAAGGTAACATTGCGCTGAATGGTTGCGTCGTAAAAACGGCGGGTGTGGATCAATCAATCTGGACGTTTACAGGTCCGGCTAAAGTTTTCGATTCGCAGGATGCTGCTTGTGAAGGCATCTTAAAAGGAGCAGTCGAACGAGGCGATGTGGTGGTCATCACCCATGAAGGTCCCAAGGGCGGTCCCGGTATGCAAGAGATGTTATATCCCACCTCCTATATCAAGTCTCGTCATTTAGGTAAAGAGTGTGCCTTGATTACCGACGGACGATTTAGCGGGGGGACGTCCGGATTGAGTATCGGACATATTTCGCCGGAAGCTGCTGCCGGAGGATCTATAGGTAAAATTGTAGATGGTGATATCATTGAAATAAATATTCCTGAACGTACCATTAATGTGCGGCTGACCGATGAAGAACTTGCTAAACGCCCGATGCGAACAGTCACCCGACAACGCTCGGTTTCGAAAAGTTTAAAAGCTTATGCTGCTATGGTGAGTTCGGCCGATCAAGGAGCGATAAGACTAATCGATTAATTACTAGAGAGGTAAAGAGTAATAATGTAGGATTAAAAGGTAGAGAATATGAGTAAGGATTTAATAACTGGTGCAGAAATATTAATGCGTTCGTTAGAACATCATGGCGTAAAAACAATATTTGGTTATCCCGGTGGATCGATTATGCCGGTATTTGATGCCTTGTACGATCATCAAAGTACGTTGAATCATGTGTTGGTTCGACACGAACAAGGTGCTGCCCACGCGGCGCAAGGTTTTGCACGGGTCTCAGGAGAAGTTGGAGTTTGTCTGGTGACTAGCGGACCGGGTGCGACTAATACGGTAACGGGCATTGCTGATGCGATGATGGATAGTACGCCGATCGTTGTTATATCCGGACAAGTGGCTAGTGGCTTTTTGGGCACAGATGCTTTTCAGGAAGTCGACTTAGTCGATATTACTCAACCCATCTCAAAATGGAGTTATCAGATTCGCCGTGCCGAAGATGTGGCTTGGGCCGTAGCACGTGCTTTTTATATTGCTCGTAGCGGTCGCCCTGGACCTGTGGTACTTGACTTTACAAAAGATGCGCAGTTGACCAAGACGAATTATACTCCTCAGACGATCGATTTCGTTCGTAGCTATGTACCGACTCCGGAGATGGATGAGCAGGCAATTGAGCAGGCGGCACAACTGATCAATGAGGCAAAAACCCCTTTTGTTCTTGTGGGACAAGGGGTTGAGTTAGGACATGCGCAAGAAGAGTTGAAGACCTTCATCGAGACTGGTGGTATGCCGGTAGGATGTACGTTGCTTGGCTTATCAGCGCTATCGACTGAACATCCTTTGAATAAAGGGATGTTGGGAATGCATGGTAATTTAGGTCCTAATATTAACACCAATAAGTGTGATGTGTTGATTGCCGTAGGGATGCGCTTCGATGATCGGGTAACCGGCAACTTAGCGACTTATGCCAAACAAGCTAAGATTATTCATTTTGATATTGATCCGGCCGAGATTAATAAGAATGTTAAAGTGGATGTCGCTGTATTGGGCAATTGCAAACAGACTCTTTCGGCCGTGACTCGCTTATTGAAGAAAAAGACTCATGATGACTGGGTGAATGGTTTTAAAGAATATGAAACAGTAGAATATGAGAAGGTCATCCGAAAAGAACTGCATGCTGCTTCTGGAGGCTTGACCATGGGAGAGGTGGCTCGAGCAGTGAGTGAGGCGACCAAAAATGAAGCAATTTTGGTGACCGATGTGGGACAGAATCAGATGTTGTCTGCCCGTTATTTTAAATATACTCAGAAACGTAGTATTGTCACTTCCGGTGGCTTAGGAACGATGGGATTTTGCTTGCCGGCTGCCATTGGCGCGACGTTTGGTGCTCCCGATCGTACGGTTTGTGCTTTTATGGGTGACGGAGGTTTGCAGATGAACATTCAAGAGCTAGGCACCATCATGGAACAAGGGTCGCCGGTAAAGGTCGTTGTGTTGAATAATAATTATCTAGGTAATGTTCGTCAATGGCAAGCGATGTTTTTCAATCGCCGTTACTCCTTTACCCCGATGCTCAATCCTGATTATATGAAGATCTGTTCGGCTTACGATATTCCTTCAAAACGCATCTCAGAACGAACGGAGTTGGACGGGGCGATCGACGAAATGTTACGTACCGACGGTCCTTACTTGTTGGAAGTTTGTGTTGAAGAAGAAGGTAATGTCATGCCGATGACTCCTCCGGGTGGAACGGTGAGTCAGATGTTGTTAGAGTGTTAAGCTCGTATTGTAAACCATTAAACTAGACAAAACGTGGAGAAAATATTATATACCATCATCGTTCATTCCGAGCATTTTGCCGGTTTGTTGAATCAGGTGACCGCCGTTTTTACTCGTCGGCAGATTAATATTGAAAGCTTGAATGTATCGGCTTCTTCTATAAAAGGAGTGCATAAGTATACCATTACAGCCTGGAGTGATGCTGAGACGATTGAGAAAGTGGTGAGGCAGATAGAGAAACGTATCGATGTGATTCAAGCGCATTATTTCACCGATGAGGAAACTTATTTCCATGAAATCGCATTATATAAAGTAGCCACAGCGATTTTTCAAGATCATGCTGAAGCTTCGGCAGTCATCAGAAAGTACAATGCGCGTATTGTGGAGATGAACCCGGTGTTCTCTATCATCGAGAAAAATGGTAAGAGTGAAGATATTACCTCGTTATACGATGAACTGCAAGTGTTGAAGTGTGTACTTCAGTTTGTCCGTTCGGGCAGAGTTGCGATCACGACGAGTTGTTTTGAGCGGGTGAATGAATTTCTGGATGCACGCGAAGCGAGTCATCTGGCTTTAGATTCGTCATCGGAATGAGTGAAATGAATAAGGATATTATAGTAAAAAGATTAATAACGGATAGCGGAGCTATCAAAATAAAAACAAAGAAACCATGGCAGAAATGAATTTTGGTGGTGTTACTGAAAATGTGGTAACACGGGATGAATTTCCATTAGAGAAGGCACGTGAAGTATTAACCGGTGAGACCATTGCGGTGATTGGCTATGGCGTTCAAGGCCCCGGACAGTCGTTAAACTTGCGCGATAATGGCTTCAATGTCATTGTTGGTCAGCGTAAAGGTGGTCAGACTTGGGAAAAAGCCATTGCGGACGGTTGGGTACCTGGAGAAACTTTATTCGAAATTGAAGAGGCTTGCGAACGTGGAACCATCATACAATATTTATTGTCGGATGCTGCTCAGATCGAAGTATGGCCGACAGTTAAGAAACATTTGACCCCGGGAAAAGCCCTTTATTTTTCACATGGCTTTGGAGTGACCTACAACGATCGTACCGGTATTGTGCCTCCGGCTGATGTTGATGTGATTCTAGTGGCTCCTAAAGGTTCGGGAACTTCTTTGCGTACGATGTTCCTTGAAGGACGTGGCTTGAACTCTTCATTTGCCATTCATCAAGATGCCACAGGCAAAGCTTGGGATAGAGTCGTTGCGCTAGGTATTGGAGTCGGCTCGGGCTATCTATTCTCAACAACTTTTAAACGTGAAGTGTATTCCGATTTGACCGGTGAACGCGGTTCATTGATGGGAGCGATCCAAGGTTTGTTGTTAGCGCAATATGAAGTGCTTCGTGAAAATGGACATACACCGTCGGAAGCATTCAACGAGACTGTTGAAGAGTTAACCCAATCCTTGATGCCGTTGTTTGCAAAGAACGGTATGGACTGGATGTATGCCAACTGTTCGACTACTGCTCAGCGTGGAGCTCTGGATTGGATGGGGCCTTTCCACGATGCGATTAAACCGGTGATGCATCAGTTGTACGATAGCGTGAAGACTGGCAATGAGGCTCAGATCTCTATCGACAGTAACTCGAAATCCGATTACCGTGAGAAGTTGAACGATGAGCTTCGCCAGCTTCGTGAGAGTGAGATGTGGCAGACGGGTGCTGTGGTTCGTAAACTTCGTCCGGAGAACAACTAATCAGCCGAACATTTAGTGCTCGTTGCTTTTAGACGAGTGAAGAATAAAGAAAGAGCATCTATATTTAGGTGCTCTTTCTTTATTCTGGTTTTTCTACTCTGGTTTTGTTAACAACCTTGTGAAATCTCTTAAAACATGTTATAGAACATCGTTTTTTCTTTGGAAAGTTTGCAGATGTTCCCAGAGTTCGTACCTTTGTACTGTGTTTTTCATAGTATTAGATTTAAGGTTAACAAAGGTTGGAGTACAGCGGTACTCCTTTTTTTTTGCCCTAAACTCTGGAGTGTTGAGACCTATATACAATAAAGGGGATAATGCTTCTTAAATATCAGCTTGTAATAGCTTTATAGACCTCTTTTCCTGAGGTTGTCCCTCTTATTAATAATTGTTTTACTCGTAAGAACTAGTCATTTAATTTGCTATTGCTTATTTGTTCGCCTATAGGCGAACGAAAGAAACACCATAGGCGAACAAAAGTTTGCCTATAGGCAAACATAAAGACACCTATAGGCAAACAATTAAATCATCGCAAGAAAAAAGTTTAGCGTATGTGATCGAGTGGCTTAGCCCTAGGCCGAATGGGTGTAGCCTAAAGTCTATCAAAAAACGATACCGACCCAAAGAAAAAAGAGTTTTTAATCAATTCATATAGGCATCTTTATCAATAGATCTTGTTCTTTGCTTTTTTATTCTACCTTTGCGACCTAATTGATAGAAAGATGCAATACTTTGGTGAAATACTTTCTTTGGGCGTGGCTATGTCGTGGACCGTCACTGCTTTATTTGCTGAAACAGCCAGTAAAAGGTTGGGTGCCTTACAATTGAACGTTATTCGACTAGTCCTTTCTTTTGTCATGATTGGAGGAACTCTGTGGTGGTTTACCGGTTCATTTTTTCCTCTCTATACCGATTCAGAAACTTTAATTTGGCTCTCATTATCGGGCTTCGTGGGATATGTGTTAGGAGATTATTGTCTTTTTAATGCGTATGTACTCATCGGTTCTCGGTTTGGACAGTTATTTATGACTGTAGCTCCTATAGCTGCTGCTTTTTCCGGATGGATCATATTGGGTGAAAAGTTGTCGCTTCAGACCTTAGCCGGTATGATGATTACTTTGTTTGGCATTGGACTTTCTGTGTTAAGTCGTGGTAGTTCCAAAAAGATCGGATTAAAGTTGCCCTTGAAAGGTGTACTCTTTGGCATTGGTGCCGGGGTAGGGCAAGGCGTTGGTTTAGTACTGAGCAAAATAGGTATGAACTATTATGAAGCGGCCATTCCTGAACACATGGAATCTGTGTCGAACTTAGTCCCTTTTGCTGCGACTTTTATTCGTGCCGCTGTGGGAGCAATCAGCTTCATCTTGATTATGGGGTATAAAAAACAATTTCATACGCTAATGACTGCCCGCAAAGATTATAAAGGAATGGGCTCTGCTTTAGGCGCAACCATTTTTGGCCCGTTCATCGGGGTTTCTTTTTCATTAATGGCTGTTCAATATACTGAAGCCGGTATTGCAGCGACCTTGATGGCACTGACTCCCATCTTCATTCTTTGGCCATCACACTATTTTTTCAAGCAACAAATTACGTTTAAAGAGATCATAGGTGCTGTGATCAGCGTGCTGGGAGTCTCTTTGTTTTTTATCTAACTCCATAGCGCACTCTAACAATAAGTTCACTTTCCTTATAAAAATATCGGGCTGTTTCTCAAAACAAGAGAAACAGCCCGAAGTCTTTTCTAGAAACCTTAACCAAACATCTGCTTTAAGAATGGTTATAGCGGTGATATTGGGTTGGTTGATCTATACTTTTTGAAATGAACTCATTTCGCTCATTTGCTTTATTGTTCACTCCATTAATCTTCTTTGATGACGACGGTCGTCGGTTTTCCGCAGTGGAGACCTGTAGGTAGCGATATGATAATCGGTTTTCCGTTGAGGGTTACCGTAATGCTTTTTAGTTTCGCATTCATGGTGGCATCGGTTACTGAGAGGGTTAAACCGTCTTTCTTCTTTTGCAACAAGACTGCACAAGGAGAAGAAACTTCCAACGTCAGTTTTTTAGCCTCTAAGCGTGATGATGTGCTATAGAAGACGGCCTCAACGACCTTTTTGTCTTTAGAACGAATGGCTTGTACTAAGGTGTCGTTGCGTAGTACTTCGAAAGGAAGTTTTGAAGCGGGTTGTACTTGACCGGCATAGACCACATAACCGTAAGTGTCGTCGACAGCTTGCTGACCGTGATCAATCCAAAGACGCAGGGTTGGTAGTTCGGTGGGTAGTCCTTTCAACTTGGCATTCGATGGATTGAATTTTTCCCATGAGGCTGGGCGCGTTTCACAAGCAACTTGAAGGTTCTTGGTGTATTGAGGAAGGACGGCGTATGAGAATTTGCCTTCTTGGGTGATCCAATTGGTTTTCTTGGGGTTGATCTTGATGGCTTTGACTTCTTCCTTGAACGACTCTTTTTTCTGACCATCGATGTAGACTGGTCCAACCCAAGCGGTTTGGTCGATAGTGGTTCGTATGGTGCCTTCCATCTCTGGACGGTTGTTAGTGATGCCTGCTCCCAAAGCGATGAAATAATCGCCTAGGATGAAATAGCCTTTATAGGCTTTGAATCCGTAAAGTAGGGAATTGTCGACTTGACTATCGCCTTGATCATTGACGCCTTTCTTACTAGCTCCGTGCATTTTTTCAAAGAGGTAGCCTCCTACAGCATTCTCTCCACCATCTGTGGTTCCCACAGCAAAATTATGTTGGCTGCAATAGCCTCTCCAGTTGGTCACTGGGATGAGCTTGTCCATGCCTTCACGAGCAGTGACCCCCGGTGAAGCGGTAACGTCCCAGCCGCCCATGACACGGAAGTATTCATCTCCATCGCGTTGAAAGAGCGTCATACCATCGGTTGGGTAAAAGTTGTAATTGTCGGCAAAAGTAGCGCTCTCTAGTCCATCTACTCGGAAAGAGGCCATGTTGATGCAGAACTGATAGTCGGGGGTTTTCTTCATCAAGTCGTCGTTGTTGTAGAACCAACGAGTGCCGTGATAGATCCCTTCTGGAGTATTGGCCATTTGGATGCGGTTCTTCCCGGCTTCCTTCTTCAACTGTTTTAATTCTTTCAGTTCTTCGGAGGTGAATGAAGAAGACCAATCTTTCAAGACGTTATTGAGCATTTTTAGATAAGAAATAGGCTTTTCGTCTGGATTGTAAACGTAAGAGTTACGGTCTAGCCCGATGAGACGGTAGCCTTTGTAGTAGTACCAATTACCACCGTGGAAGAAGTTCATGAGCGCTTCTACATTAGTGCGGTTTAGTTTTTTAGCCCATGGAGTCCCTTTGAGCATGCCAAGGATGTTCAAGGCATTGAAAGTCCCATCGATTGGATATCCCCAGATTAAGCACTGCATGCCGTGTCCCCAACCTGCTCCGTCGGCGGTGAACCCTTCAGTCCAGAAAGAATCGTTATAAGTGGTTTGTGAAGTCATGCTGATACCTCGTTGACAAACCTCGGCAAGGAGGTCGACCATTGGTACGGAGTGGTACATGGCGGCTACTGGAAGTAATGAGCGATAAGCTAGGGCATTGCCACCTACCCACCAAACGTGGTTGCGGAAACGTTCGAGTGAGACAATATTCTGGTCGGTCTCATCGTTACGTAAAGGTTGTGTATAGGCTTGCAATCCTAATACTTTGAGCATTTCACACGCGTCCTTAAGTGTCGATGGGCTGTTTGTCTTTTCGGCTTCATCCATCTGATCTAGAAGAGCAAAATAGATGTTTGAGGCAATGGTTGGAATGGCAAAGCAGGAGGCGTGAAAGCGTGGTTTGTCATTGGGACGTGAAATTTCTAACTGTCCATAATGTACGATGGCTTTAAGTACCTTGTCGTCCAAAGCTTGTTCTTTATTCAGTTGACCTTTGCGATAAGCTTCTCCAATACAGTAGATGCGATTGAGAGCATCACCAATAAAGATGCCGACTTGATCGTTGACAGTATTCTGGAATCCTTTTTGATAAGCATTTTCACGTTCGAAACGTGCTTCGGTTTCATTCAGATCGGTAAATCGTCCGTCGGGAGTTAGTGCATTTAGGAAGGTAGAAGCTGCTTGAGGATCTTTGTCGCTGGTTGCCCGATAAGGGTGTTCATGGAAATAAGTTCGCAATGTTTTGATGGCTTCCGTCTTTTCGTTCGGCTGACCGATATTAGAGGTTTGGTCATAACGACGATAGTTCTGAAAAGCGAATTGTGGCTCGTTAGTTCTAATTTTTAGATCGGTGAGTTGCACATGATTCTTCCAAAGTCGGATGGCAAAATAGCCGTCGGCTTCTCCTTTTTCTATTGGTAGGCTGAACATGACTTCTCCGTCACAACGGAACGTGGTCATCCCATGACCGACATTAATCACGATCTCATACCATTTGTTCGGTTTGAGCAAATGTGATGGGTCGGTATATTCTTTGAGTATTGGCTTAATTTTACTATCGTCTATTCCGTAGTACTCGCCATGGTATTGCCGGAAACGGGTCGTTTTATTTTCATTGCCTCCGTAGCCGACATAAAAAAGATTGAGAGGATTGTAATTTGCAAAAATGCCTTTACGCCATTGACTGCGAGCGAAAAGATTGTTGGGATTTTTGGGATCTTTAGCTCCCCAAAAACAGTTCATGTCGCTTAGACGATCGTATTTGCCATTTTCCATAACGACCTTCATACGATAGCTAATCTCATAGTCGCCGGTCAGCAGGGTATCGTACCATAATGTTAATCCGTCTGGTGAAACGATATCTGTCAGTCGACCATTTGAGGTGATTCTGGCTTTACCGGAAGAGTCTTCCGATCGCCACGAGTTGAGCCCTTTTGTACCTTGAGCGGCTTTCGCTTCAGGTAGATAGGCGAGAAGTATTCCAATGAGTAGAATTCTTAAGTGGTTCATGTTGATTTGGTTTTTAGGACAAAAATACATTTTGGACAGGCAATTGAGGGTTGTTATTATACAGAAAAAGTGATAGAATTGTCCATCCCTTATCAATTACCTTTATTCCAGAATGATGCAAAGGTTCATTGAGCGAGCCATTTAGTGATGAATGGTTCACTCAATGAAAGATAAAACGTGGAATGAGATCCCACGTTTTAGGCGTTTAGCTTCTCTTTCAAAAATTGTCCGGTGTAGCTGGCTGCACAGTCGGCCACTTCTTCAGGAGTACCGGCCACAACTAAGTGCCCACCCTTGTCGCCCCCTTCCGGACCGAGGTCGATCACGTAATCAGCGCATTTAATGACGTCCATATTGTGCTCGATAATCAAGATGGTATGTCCGCGACGGATCAACGCTTCAAAAGCGTCCAGTAGTTTGCGAATATCGTGGAAATGTAATCCGGTGGTCGGCTCATCAAAGATGAAAAGGGTTGGATCGGCTTTCTCCTGACTGAGATAGAAGGCGAG
The DNA here is from genome assembly GCA_047975405.1 of Bacteroides sp. GTDB lineage: Bacteria > Bacteroidota > Bacteroidia > Bacteroidales > Bacteroidaceae > Bacteroides. The sequence goes on along the minus strand of JBKEDO010000031.1, from coordinate 98,292 downwards.
TTTGACGCGTTGACTCTCTCCCCCTGAGAGGGTAGAAGAGGGCTGGCCAAGTTTGATGTATCCGAGTCCCACTTCTTGCAATGGAAGAAGCTTCTTAATGATTTTCTTTTGACCTTGTTCAGCGAAAAACTCAACGGCTTGGTCAACTGTCATTTCTAAAATATCATAGATATTTTTATCTTGATATTTGACTTCTAGAGTGTCGGCTTTAAATCGTTTGCCGTGACACGATTCGCACTCTAGAACCAGGTCGGCCATGAATTGCATCTCGACGGTAATGCGCCCTTCGCCTTTACACTCTTCGCAGCGTCCGCCTTCATTGTTGAAGCTGAAGTATCCGGCGGTATATCCCATTTGTTTGGCCAAGGTCTGTTCGGCCCATAGCTTTCTAATCTCATCGTAGGCTTTGAGGTAGGTCACCGGATTGGAACGTGAGGATTTTCCAATAGGGTTTTGGTCGACGAACTCCACGTTACGTAAGTCGCGCAAACAACCACCTATTGACGAAAATTCTCCCGGACGTTCGGTGCACTCATCCAGCTCCCGTTTTAAGGCGCGATAGAAGATGTCGCGTACTAATGTACTTTTCCCTGATCCGGAAACCCCGGTCACGACGGTTATGACATTGAGCGGAAAACGAACGTCGACGCCTTTAAGATTGTTTTGTCGAGCGCCTTTGATCTCGATATAATTGTTCCATTGTCGTCGATAGTTGGGGACTGGAATTTCCTCTTCATGGAGGAGATAACGTACGGTGTGACTAGCAGTACCTTTTTGCAGATCGTTCATATCACCACAATAGACGACTTCACCACCTAGACGACCGGCATTAGGACCGATATCAATGATGTAATCGGCGGCACGAATGATTTCTTCATCATGCTCTACGACGACCACCGTGTTACCTAACTCTTGGAGCTGACGGAGGACGTGAATGAGTTTGTCGGTATCGCGACTATGGAGTCCGATACTTGGTTCGTCGAGGATGTACAAGCTACCGACCAAGCTGCTTCCTAGGGAAGTGGCTAGGTTGATACGTTGGCTTTCTCCTCCGGAAAGGGAGTTGCTTAATCGATTGAGGGTGAGATAACCCAATCCGACGTCGATCAAGAAACGAATGCGACTGTTTATTTCAATAAGGATACGACGAGCGACATTGGTGTCGTGCTCGCTCAAATTCAGATGATCGAAGAAGGTTTTAAGTTCTATGATCGGGAGATCGACTAGCTCGGAGATGCTTTTTCCGTGAACTTTTACATACGAGGCTTCCGGTTTGAGGCGGGTACCTTTACATTTTGGGCAAACGGTCTTTCCCCGATAGCGCGCTAACATCACTCGGTATTGAATCTTATATTGGTTTTCTTCAAGCATCTTGAAGAAGTCGTTAATGCCATGAAAAGAGTCGTTCCCTTCCCACAAGAGTTGCCGTTGTTCGTCACTCAGCTCATAGTAAGGGGTAAAGATGGGGAAGTTGAAGGTTCCGGCATGTTTGATCAGTTGATCTTTCCACTCTCCCATCTTTTCGCCACGCCAACAGACCACTGCACCATCGTAGATCGATAGCGAACGGTCGGGCACAACAAGGTGTTCGTCGATACCAATTACCTTACCAAATCCTTCGCATTCGGGACAAGCACCAATCGGTGAGTTGAAAGAGAACATCTGATCGTTGGGTTCTTCAAACACCATCCCATCAGCTTCAAATTTTGTACTGAAAGTATGTAGCTTGGTGGTTCCATCTAGAAGATAGAATCGTAACATGCAGGTGCCGTCACCTTCATACATGGCGGTTTCGGCAGAGTCGTTGAGGCGACTGATGGAGTCTTTCGATTTATCGGTGGCCATACGGTCGACCATCAAGTATACGTTGTCTGAGGGCTGGATGGTGTATTCGTCGATACGCGTCATTTCTCCGTTGACTTCAATACGGTTGAATCCTTGTTTGAGATCGATGTCTAACTGTTCGGCTAGTGTGCGCCCTTCTCGTAAAAGGATAGGTGTAAGTACGGTATAGCGCGTTCCTAGTGGATAGGATAACATACAGTTGACTATGTCTTCAATGGAGTGTTTCTTCACCTCTGTACCGCTGACTGGGCTGAAAGTCTTGCCAACACGGGCATAGAGGAGACGGAGATACTCATATATTTCGGTCGATGTACCTACAGTGGAGCGTGGGTTACGACTATTTACTTTTTGTTCAATGGCGATAGCCGGTGGAATACCTTTGATGAAATCACATTCGGGTTTGCTCATACGGCCTAGGAACTGTCGCGCATAACTGCTTAAGCTTTCTACATAGCGACGTTGTCCTTCGGCGTAAAGCGTATCGAAGGCCAAAGAGGATTTGCCCGATCCCGACAAACCGGTGATGACCACTAATTTGTTTCGAGGAATCTCTACATCTATATTTTTGAGGTTGTTGACTCTTGCACCTTTGATTGAGATATAGTTGTTTTCTGACATAGAAATAGCATTTTGAAACGATAAAGGGCAAAGTTAGCGATTTTCTTCCGAGTGCACAGATATTCAAAGGATAAAATTGAGATAAGAGTGCAATTCGTCTTGTTGTGTGGGCGACTGAAGGTGGACAATTCTGTCTTATTTTAACAGAATGATTTGCGGATTGTTGGAGTTGGTGGAGGCTTGTATTATCTTTGTGTCCATAATAACACCTATCTTGATATGAAATTACAGAACCTCATGCTTTTAGCGGCTCTTCTCTTTTGCTTTAGAGTCAGCGCACAAACACCCGAACGGTATCCGAAACGCGAATTTCGTGGGGCATGGATGCAAACGGTCAATAGTCAGTTCCGTGGTTTGACTACCGAAAAACTACAACAAACATTAATACATCAGTTGGACGTGATGCAGCGTGCTGGGATTAATGCGGTTATCTTCCAAGTGCGACCGGAAGCGGATGCGCTTTATGCTTCGCAGTATGAGCCGTGGAGCCGCTTCCTTACCGGTGAACAAGGGCGGATACCTTCTCCAATGTGGGACCCGATGCAGTTCATGATTGAGGAGTGTCATAAGCGAAATATGGAGTTTCATGCATGGATTAATCCATATCGAGTTAAAACATCACTGAAGAATCAGTTGGCTTCGACGCATGTGTATCATGAACATCCTGAATGGTTTGTGACGTATGGTGATCAACTCTATTTTGATCCGGCATTACCCCAAAGTCGTGATCATATTCGTAAGGTGGTGACTGATATTGTCTCTCGTTATGATGTGGACGCGATTCATATGGACGATTACTTTTATCCGTATCCGATCAAAGGGAAGGATTTCCCTGATGAAGCAAGCTTTGCTCGTTATGGCGGTGGATTTACCAATAAGGCCGATTGGCGTAGAAGTAATGTGAACGTGTTGATTCGTCAACTTCATGAAACGATTCGGGGGCTGAAACCTTGGGTTAAATTTGGTATTAGTCCATTTGGTATTTATCGTAATCAGAAGAGTGATCCTTTAGGCAGTGCTACGAATGGTTTGCAGAACTATGATGACTTGTATGCCGATGTGTTGTTGTGGGCTCGTGAAGGATGGATCGATTATAATATTCCTCAGATTTATTGGCAGATCGGACATCCTGCAGCAGATTATGAAACTTTAGTCAAATGGTGGGCTCAACATACTGAGAATCGTCCGCTATTTGTTGGACAGTCTATTCCTAACTCGGTTCAGAATGCTGATCCGATAAATCCGGAGATGAATCAACTACCTCGTAAGATGGCTTATCAACGGGCTTATCAGACGATTGGAGGAAGTTGCCAATGGTATTCTACTGCTTTGGTTGACAATATGGGGAATTACAGAAGTGCTCTTGAACAAGAATATCATAAATATCCGGCTCTGGTTCCGGTATTCGATTTTATAGATCATAAAGCACCGGATAAAGTGCGTAAGATGAAGGGGGTATGGACATCCGATGGATATATCTTGTTTTGGACGGCACCGAAATTTAAAACAGAGATGGATCGACCGGTTCAATATGTTGTGTATCGCTTTGAATCGAAAGAGAAAGTGAATTTGAATGACCCTTCGCATATTGTTGCGATTACACGGGATTGCTATTATGTGTTACCTTATAATGATGGTAAGGTGAAATATCGTTATGTGGTGACTGCACTCGATCGCTTGCATAACGAATCGAAGTCGGTCAGTAAGAAAATTAAGTTATAAGTTGGCTATCGAATAGGATCTTAAGATCTGAAGGATTTATTTTTTAAAGTCATTCTGTTTGAATTTCAAAACGGAGTGACTTTTTTATTGGTTCTTTTCTTTGTTTTTGGGAATGTTAAAGAGCTATGAATAGAGTAGGAATCCTGCGACGCCTGAAATGATCAGCAATTTGATTGGATTTAATTTATAATATCGGGTGGCAATAAAAGTGCCGATGAAGATCATACAGCTAATTGTAAATGAATAGGGATCGTTGGTGGGCGAACTAAAATTATCGGGCGTCATCAAAACAAGTGCTGCTGCTGCAAGTAGTCCCACGATAGCTGGACGAAGTCCCCTAAATACAGCTTCTACTATGGGATTTTTATGGTGTTTGAGGAAAAAACGGCTGATGGTAAGCATCAAAATAAATGAAGGGAGAACCACTGCAAATGTTGCAACGACTGATCCCCAGATACTATCCGTAGAAGTGTACCCGACATAGGTGGCTGCATTAATTCCTATTGGGCCCGGTGTGCTCTGACTGATGGCAATGATATCCGTGAATTCTGACTTCCCAATCCAGTGGTGGTGGGTGACAACTTCATTCTGTATCATTGAAAGCATGGCATATCCTCCTCCAAACCCGAAAAGGCCTATCTTAAAAAAGGTATAGAAAAGTTGTAAATAAATCATGATGACTTCTTTTTATGGAAAAATCCTTTGTTTTGCCGTTCAAATAGATAAAAGAGGTATCCTCCAATACCTGCCCCGAGAATAATCCAAACGGGTGAGGTCCCTAATAACCAAATGAGCAACGCGGACAGGACTGGAATCCAAATATTGCATTTGCTGATTTGAGCTGAACGGGCCATGGTGAAAGTTGGTGCGGCTATTAAAGCGACGACTGCCGGGCGTATTCCTTTAAAGAGTCGTTCTACGATGGGGTGTTCCTTAAATCCGGAGAAAAAAAGGGCGATACACAAAATGATGATGAAAGAGGGGAGCACTGCACCTAAGGTGGTGACTATGCTGCCACGTACTTTACGTAATTTATAACCAATAAAGATCGCAATGTTGACTGCCAATACTCCGGGTGCTGATTGAGCAAGGGCTAACAGATCCATAAACTCTTCTCGTGTGATCCAATTTCGTTTGATGACGATCTCGTTTTCTATTAATGGAATCATGGCATAACCACCGCCTATTGTAAAAGCCCCAATCTTGAAAAAAATAAAGAAGGATTTTAAATATAGGTTCATGATCTCGATTATTCTTTATTATACTTACTTGGTGTGACTTTGAATTGTTTCTTAAATATTTCACGGAAATGTTTGATATCGCTAAATCCCGTCATATCGGCAACTTCTGTTACATTATATCGTCCTTCGGCTAAAAGTTCAGCTGCTCTTTTTAATTTGATCAATCGAATATAATCGCTAGGAGATTGTCCGGTTAGAGCTTTTAACTTGGTGTAAAAAGCAGTTCGGCTCATTCCGATCTGATTGCACAATTCGTCAATGGTAAAATCAGAATTCTCCATATGCTCCTCAACTAGGTCCTTTATTGAAGTGATGAACTTTAAGTCCATCTCCTCAGCAAAATTGGTCTTTTCTGTAGATTGTTCCTTGTTTTCGAGGTCTAAGTTAGCATATTTATTTTTAAGAAGAGTTCTGTTATTTAATATATTTATGATTTTTGCTTTGAGTAAGCTAGTCTTGAATGGCTTAATGATATATTCATCTGCCCCAGTCTCTAATCCCGCTAAAATATCTTGATCTTGGTTTAGTACCGTTAGTAGAATAATTGGGATGTGTGATGTTTCTATATTATTTTTAATAATTCGGCATAGCTCATACCCATCCATTTCTGGCATCATGATATCTGAAATGATAAGGTTCGGAGAACTTTCTTTAATGATTTCTAGAGCTTCTTTACCGTTATTACATCCTTTGACGAGGTAGTTCTCGGATAAAATCTGGTTTAAATAGTTGTTAAGGTCGTTATGATCTTCCACTATAAGAATATAAGGAATGCCGTTACCTTGCGAATGGATGATCGGGAGATTATTATGAGTTATCTTCGAGCTTAACTCTTTAAAGAAGATGGAAGGTAATCTTTTTTTGGAAGATGATTGGGGGTGGCTTAGTTTTTTAGGAAAGATGACTTTGATATCGGTGCCTTGATTTTCAAAACTGTCGACTTTTATCTTCCCATGGTGCATGTGTACGAACTTCTGAACAAGTACTAGCCCAATGCCACTTCCGGTTATTTTAGAATTAATGACGTTGCTCCCTCTAAAATGCAGATTGAAAATCTTTTTCATCTCTTTCTTGGGAATGCCAATACCTGTATCTTTGATTTGGATACCCCAATGTTTACGCCCATTGTGGATCGAGATGGTGACTAGTCCCTGCTCTGGAGTGTATTTTAAAGCATTGGACAAAAGATTCTTAATAATAGATTCCATCTTGTCTTTGTCGAACCAGACATTCAGATAGTCGACATTACTTGTAAAGGTCAGGGTTATATTTCGAACTTTGACATAGGACTGATAAGTCTCTGAGATTTCTTTAACAAAAGAATATAGTTCATGTTCCGATAAATTGAGTATTGGAGTATACTTACTCATCTGCTCAAAGTTTAGTAGATTGTCCGTGATGTGTAATAAGGCCTCTACATTACGTAAGGCAATGGCTATATTATTGACTTCTTCAGAAATCAACTTATCTTTGTTTTGCTCATTTAAAGCTTCGAGTGGAGCTTTGATCAATGTCAACGGAGTTCTAATGTCATGAGCCGTATTAATAAAAAACTGAATTTTATCATCCGAAATTTTATGTTGCTTTTTAAGATAAATGATTCGTATGGTGAAGTAACCGATTAGAGATAGAATGGAAATATAAAAAAGCATGCTCCAGATTGATAACCAGAAAGGATAGGCAATGTGTACGTCTATACTTCGTTCTTCAAGAATGACACGGTTATCCTCATTGGAGATGGCTCTAACCCTAAGTTTATATTTCCCGGGATTGAGATTCGTAAATTGAATGACGCTTTCAGGACTCGGATCGGTCCATTGATCAAAGAAACCTTCAAGTTTCCAGGAATATAAAACATCGGACGGACAATCGTAGTTTATCGAACTGACTTTTATGGAGAATATATTCTGGCTATATTTGAGTTTAAGCTCTGTGGTTTCATTGATCTCTTTTTGTAAGGGGGAACCCGAATCTTCGGGGTATATCGTTTGATAGAATAATTTAAAATCACTGAATACCATCTTGGAACGATACTGTATGTTCTTGTTTACATCTTGGTGAAACTCTATCGCTCCATTTGAACTTCCTAAAATGAAATATTTATTGTGACGTAAAATACCCGAGTGTGCATTGAAATGGGTAGACATCAATCCTTGCTCCTTTGTCCAATTCTGAAAGGTCTTTTTGTGAGGGTAATAGCAACTTAATCCATTTTCTGTGGCCAGAATGATTTCCTCTTTTTTACCTGATAGTATGCTGTATATGTTGTCTGAGATTAATGCACTGTTTTGGGTGTTAAGGTTTACGATTGTTTTATTGTCTGGATTATAAATGATTAATCCTAGGCCACTTGTTCCGATATATAATAATCCTTCCGGATTTTGATAGAGGCTATAGATATAGAATGACTTCATAGGAAGCTCGATGTGGGTATAGTTGACGCTCCCTTTTTCGACTAAATAGAGTCCGGCAGCTGTACTGACCCACATCTGTTCGGGGTTCCGTTCTAAAATAGAGGTGACGGAGTTAATTCCCTTATATAGGTTTAGCGTTCTGTTTTTGGGATTTATACATTTTAGATTATAGTATCCGCCAATCCATATATTCCCTTGTTGATCTTTTTGGATATCTCTGATATATTTATCTCGTGGTATAGTAGTCTTTGAGTAACTAGATGGAGCAAGGCTACTTACTTGTCCCGTCATTTTATTGATTTGATAAATTCCGGAGGAATATCCGCCTGCCCAGATGATGCCGGGTGAGACTTCACATAATGTCATGAAGATATGATTGTAGTTGGCCGATTCGTTGATGGAATACTTGAAAAATGTTTTCCATTTTTTAGTTTTGGTTTGATATAGGCTGATCCCGTTATTGGTTGCAAACCAAAGATCTTGATCTCTATCCTCGATGATATCGTTTATTTGATCATTCGATAAGGATTGTTCATTTCCGATGGTGTGCTTGATCCAATTATAGCTATCGTATTTGTTATCTTGTATAGTGATTCCTATGGGAAAATTAGCCATCCAGATGCATTTCTCGTCATCAATGTACATATCTGCGATACTACTTCCATTCATCTTATGATAGGATTCATAGTCGACTGTGATGTAAGGTTCGATGTGACAGGTTTGCATATTCATCTTCAAAATTCCTGCACCATCGGTTGCAAATAATAATTCATCGGAATTTAATGGCTTGATTCTGGAAATACTAACGTCTGTCAGACCATGCTCCGGGATTATAATCACTCCTTTTTTACAATCGAAGACAAAAATTCCTTGTTTAAAAGTTCCGATAAATACTTTTTGATAATTCTGATCATAATAAAGTTCTTCTATGTCTACAGATTTTAAATGATCTAAGGCTTTGCATGGAAGTTTATCCAGACGATTGTTTTTTAATGTCACCTGATATAATCCGTTGGTGGTACCAATATAGAAAAGATTATTGTCGGCTTGTTGTATAGAAGTAATAGGAAGATGGAGGGGATTCGCGATCTCTGTGATTTTTGAGCTTTTGATGTGGTATAGGTAAATGTGATTGGCATTACATAACCAAATATTGTCGCTGCGATCGATGTAGCTATGATTGATGATTTCGGGTTGATCATTCGTTTCTTGCTCGGGCTTATAAACTAAATCGAATCGATCGTGATTTCGGTTGTAGTGGAATATTTTTCCTCTTTTCCCAATTTCCCAGAGCCCTCCTTGGCTGTCTAAGTATAGCCAATTGAGGTTGAGCAATGAGTTTTGTTGATGTTCTCCATCCATCAATTTGTAAAACCGAAAGTTTTTGCCGTCGAATCGGTCTATGCCTTCATGGGTTAGAAACCACATATAGCCGGTTCTATCTTTTTGAATGTAAAATACGCGACGATTGCTTAATCCGTCTTCGACGCCGATATAACGATAAGTTTGAGCTTGGGCTGTGGATGAAAGTAAGGTGAGGCAGATATAGATTAGCCAAACTTGAGTTCCCCTTTTAAACTGATATAATAATTGCTGTTGGAGAAAATCTCCAATAAAAACGTGCCTATTCATACGATAGATACTGTTTAGAATGATTATCAAAAGGTTAAACAAAAGGGGATTTACAAATTTATAAAAAAAAATATAAAAACAAAGAAATATGCATTTTTTTTACACTCTATGGTTTGGCGTAAATATCAATTAATCTGATGGTTCGGTGGTAAATCGGCGTGAATCGGCGTGAGTAAGGATTAGTTATAACAAATAAGGGCTGCTCAATTGAGCAGCCCTTATTTGTTATAGATCATTTATATTAATCTTTTTTTTCTTCAATCCATTTCTTAGCATTTACAAAAGCTTCGATCCACGGAGTGATTTGATCACTACCTTTTCTGTTTTCCGGATAATAAGCATTTTGCCATGGGAAGATAGCACGTTCTAAGTGAGGCATCATCGCTAAGTGACGGCCATTGGCACTAGCTAGAGCTGCAACCGAATAGTCTGATCCGTTTGGATTAGCCGGATATTCGTCGTAACTATATTTAGCTACAATGTTGTATTGGTCTTCTGCATATGGCAAAGAGAACTTACCTTCACCGTGAGCCACCCAAATACCTAGCTTGCTACCACTTAATGAGCCAAACATCACACTACGATTGGTTGGAATGGTTACGCCGACAAATGAAGACTCAAATTTGTGTGAGTCATTGTGCAGCATTTTACCTTTCTTCTCGTGTTCCGGATAGATCAGTCCAAGTTCCATCATTAACTGGCAACCGTTACAGATACCCAATGACAGAGTGTCTTCACGGGCATAGAAGGCGTCGAGTGCAGCTTTGGCTTTCTCGTTGAACAAGAATCCACCTGCCCAACCTTTAGCTGAACCTAGAACATCGGAGTTGGAGAATCCACCACAGTAAACAATCAAGTTGACCTCTTCTAGAGTTTCACGTCCGGTAATCAAGTCGGTCATGGTGACGTCCTTCACGTCGAATCCTGCCAAATAGAGTGAATAAGCCATTTCGCGTTCACCATTTGTTCCTTTTTCTCGGATAATGGCGGCGCGAATGCCTGTTGGTGTGCGGCGATTAGGATCAATACCGTATTGTGAGAACTTACCTTTGAATTGGTTCATGAAGGCAAACTCAATCGGTTGCATTTTGTAGTTTTCAAAACGTTGCTTAGCACAACCATTCATCGATTGTTTACGATCGAGCAGATAAGATGTTGAATACCAAACATCGCGCATATAGTCAATACCAAATTGGTACGTTGCGTCGTTATGATCAACCAAGATATGGCGTTCGTCTACCGGTTGACCTAATTTGATAAAGCCTACACCAGCCTCTTCAAGGATACGTTTCACTTCCTCTTTATGTTTGTCGCTCACTTGGATCACAACACCAGGATTTTCTGCAAATAAGATTTTGACCAAATCTTGTTCTTTAATCTTATTTAAACTGATTTCTAATCCGCCTTCTGCGTTAGCGAAGCACATTTCAAGTAAAGTGGTGATCAAACCTCCGGCAGAGATATCATGTCCGGCTAAGATCAATCCTTTATTAACGAGTTCTTGTAGAGTCAAGAATGCATCACGGAAATATTCAGCATCTTGTACGCTAGGCACATCGTCGCCTACTTTGCCTAAAGTTTGTGCGAAAGCCGAACCTCCCAGCTTAAGTTCATCAAAACTTAAGTCGATGTGATAAAGAGTTGTTTTTTCATCGTTAACAAGAACCGGTGATACGACTTTCTTTACATCCGATACTTCTCCACCGGCAGAGACAATAACTGTACCCGGAGAAACGACTTTTTCGCCATCAGGATATTTTTGGGTCATCGACAAGGAATCCTTACCGGTTGGCACGTTGATCTGAAGCGCACAGCAGAAATCACTTAGTGCTTTGACTGCCGTGTACAAACGGGTATCCTCACCCTCTTGTGAACGACAAGGCCACATCCAGTTAGCCGAAAGCGACACACTGTCGAGTCCTTCAGCCAATGGTGCCCATACTAAGTTGGTTAAAGCTTCCGATACAGCCAAGACGGATCCTGCAGCAGGGTCAGCCAATGCTGCTTGAGGGGCATGACCAATAGAGGTTGCAATACCTTTTTCTCCACGATAATCGAGAGCGACGACCCCACAGTCGCTTAAAGGCAATTGGATCTCACCTTGCGTTTGTTGGCGCGCTACTTTGCCGGTTACCGAACGGTCTACTTTATTGGTTAACCAATCCTTACAAGCTACAGCTTCTAATTGTAAAACGTTGGCCAAATATTCATGAAGTTTTGATTCCTCATATTGAGGCATTTCGTAATGACGCTCGACGGTCTTGTCGATCATGTAAGTCTTCGGAGAAGAACCAAACATCTGATCGACTGCCAAGTCGAATGGACGCACGCCATCGGCTTGTTGGAAGGCAAAACGTTGATCGCCGGTTGTTTCACCAACCACATACATTGGAGCGCGTTCGCGTTCCGCGATTTGGCGAACATGATCGATCGCTTCTTCTTTGATCAATAGGCCCATGCGTTCTTGTGATTCATTGGCAATGATCTCTTTGGCCGACAGTGTTTTATCACCAATCGGTAATTTACTCATGTCGATCACACCACCGCATTCTTCAACCAATTCCGACAGACAGTTAACGTGTCCTGCCGAACCGTGGTCATGAATCGATACCACTGGATTTTCATCTTCTTCGCAAAGCGCACGTACCACGTTATTTGCACGTTTTTGCATCTCTGCATTGGCACGTTGAACGGCATTCAACTCGATACCACTGCTGTAACGTCCGGTGTCGACAGAAGAAACCGATCCGCCACCAAGACCGATGCGATAGTTATCGCCACCGATAACCACGACTTTGTTACCGGCTTCCGGTTTACCTTTGAGGCAGTCGCGTTGTGTGCCATATCCTACACCACCGGCAAGCATGATCACTTTATCGTATCCGTAGGTTTCGTTATTCTCTGTGTGCTCGAAAGTCAAGACAGAACCACAGATTAGAGGTTGTCCGAACTTGTTTCCGAAATCGGATGCCCCATTAGAAGCCTTGATCAAGATCTGTTCAGGAGTTTGGTACAACCATTTGCGAACGGGTAATACCTCTTCCCATTCACGTCCTTCTTCGGTGCGAGGGTATGAGGTCATGTATACGGCTGTTCCTGCGATAGGCCATGAACCTTTACCACCAGCCATACGGTCACGAATTTCTCCACCGGTACCTGTAGAAGCCCCATTAAATGGTTCCACAGTTGTTGGGAAGTTGTGTGTTTCAGCTTTTATAGAAATCACACTTTTAATATCTTTGACTTGGAAGAAATCGGGTTTAGAATGATCGGCCGGAGCGAATTGCTCAATCATAGGACCTTCGGCGAATGCCACGTTATCTTTATAGGCCGAGATGATTTTGTTAGGATTTTCCTGAGTGGTCTTTTTAATCATTTGGAAGAGCGATGATTCTTGCTCTACTCCGTCAATGATAAAGGTTCCACCAAAGATTTTGTGTCGGCAATGTTCCGAATTGATTTGTGCGAATCCGAAAACTTCCGAGTCTGTTAATCTTCGTCCGAGATCTTTTTCGACTTGTTTGAGGTAATCCATCTCATCGGTAGAGAGTGCTAGACCCTCTTTTTCATTGTATTCCTCAAGGTTTTCGATATAAATGATCGGTTCCGGTTGTCTGTTAGTCGTGAAGATTTCTTGGTTAAGTCCGGTATACATGCGCTGAAGCATGGGGTCATAGTCAGCCGTTTCATCTTTCACCGGGAAATACTCCTCAATACGCGAAAGACCTTCAAGTCCCATGTTTTGAGTGATTTCCACCGCATTCGTACTCCAAGGCGTGATCATCTCACGACGAGGGCCAACAAAACAGCCATTTAAGTTCTTTTCACTTTCCAGTGTCGCTTCTCCGAAGAGCCAGCACAGTTTTTCACTTTCATCCGAGGTAAGTTGGTGAATGCTCTCTACGGCAATCACACTTTTGGAAGGGGTTCTGAAAAAAAGAATCATGTGTGTATATTTACAGTGTTACGAGTTTCCGTTTTTAGATTAGGCTCCTCTCGTGGGTAACCCTTTCTGAATCTGTGCGTGCAAAGATAATCAAAATCGTTGGGGGAGAGAAAGAAAACGAATAAAATATTTAGGGATATGGGGTTAGCGTAGACTCTCTATTTGAGGACTGCTGTGTGTGCTGACAAAATGTAAAATATAGATCATGTATATAGAATGGTAGAAACCTCTAGCCTGTAAAGGGTAAGAGTACTTTTTTTGTCCTATTTTGCCACTTTTTTACTTCCAAGTAACCGAAAAAACGTTAATAAGGTCTTTTGATCTCATAAAAAAATGCGATATTTGCGACATGATTCAAGTAGAAACTTTTTTTAATATATTAATAAAAGGCTTTATTATAGGTGTTGTCGTCTCGGCACCATTGGGACCGGTAGGTGTACTTTGCATTCAGCGTACATTAAACAAAGGACGTTGGTATGGGTTTGTAACCGGACTCGGAGCCTCAATCAGTGATATAGCATACGCTTTACTCACCGGATATGGTATGAGTTTTATTTTCGATTATATCAATAAGAATATGTTTTATCTCCAATTGCTGGGAAGTATTATGCTTTTGGCTTTTGGTATCTATACATTCCGGAGCAATCCGGTGCAATCCATTCGCCCGGTAGCTTCTAGCAAAGGGTCCTATTTCCACAATTTTATAACCGCTTTCTTTGTTACGCTTTCAAATCCGCTGATCATCTTTCTCTTCATCGGTTTGTTTGCTCGGTTTGCTTTCGTCGAACCCGGGGTGCTAGTATTTGAACAAATCACCGGTTATCTGGCCATTGCTTTAGGCGCTTTAGCTTGGTGGTTCGGCATTACCTTTTTTGTCAATAAAGTTCGGGCAAAATTTAATTTGCGTGGCATTTGGATCTTAAACCGTGTCATTGGCAGTATTGTGATGATTGCTTCGGTGATCGGACTTGTTTATACATTATTGGGAGAATCGTTCTATTAGGAAGATGAATCAGATAGCACAACAACTTAAAGAAAGAAACATTGCCGAATATCTTATATATATGTGGCAAGAAGAGGACCTGATCCGTGCCAATGAATGTCGCATGGAGCAGATTGAAGAGCGTGTTTTAACCAAATATCCGGAAGAACAACGCGTGGAATTAAGAGAGTGGTATGGTAATTTGATCACCATGATGTCGGAAGAAGGTGTGGTTGAAAGCGGTCATTTACAGATTAATAAGAATATTATTATCAAACTGACCGATTTACACCAAGCTCTACTTGCCTCACCGAAATTTCCGTTCTATAGTGCCGCTTATTTCAAAGCTTTGCCTTACATCGTTGAACTGCGAAGTAAGAATGGACAAAAAGATGAACCGGAATTAGAGACTTGCTTTGAAGCCCTTTACGGGGTACTGTTATTGCGTTTACAACAGAAATCGGTGAGTGCCGGTACTCAAGAAGCCCTTCAACAGATCAGTAACCTACTTTCGATGTTGGCCAACTATTATGATAAAGACTGCAAAGGTGAACTAAAACTAGAAGAGTAATGCGCATATTGGTCACAGGCTCTTGCGGACAGTTGGGCCGTTCGTTGCAAGCCGTTTCCGTCAACCATCCCCAACATACTTATTTTTTCACAGATGTAAACGACTTAGATATTTGTGATGAAGAACGGGTAGACGACTTTTTTGGTCGCCACGATATAGAATGCGTGGTGAATTGTGCCGCTTATACGGCAGTCGACCGAGCCGAGGATGAGCCGGAACGTTGTCGATTGTTGAATACGACTGCACCGGGGTATCTGGCGAAGATTGCCGAGAAGCATGGAGCCGCTATGATACAAATATCAACCGATTATGTATTCGACGGAAAGACCTTTAGACCCTACACGGAGGAGAGAGAAACTTCGCCTATTTCGGTTTATGGGCGAACGAAACTTGATGGTGAACAGTTGGTGACGGCTCATTGTCAACAAGCGATGATCGTGCGTACGGCTTGGTTGTATTCGGAGTATGGAAATAACTTTGTGAAAACCATGTTGCGTTTGGGGCGCGAGCGTGAAGATTTGGGTGTGGTGTCCGATCAGATTGGTACGCCGACCTATGCCGGTGATTTGGCGGAAGCGCTTCTGACGATGATTGATCGGGGGGTGATTCGTGGAACTTATCATTATAGCAACGAAGGTGTTTGTTCATGGTACGACTTCACACTGGCTATTCACCGGTTGGCAGCGATCACGTCGTGTCGGGTTCGTCCGTTGCATACCGAAGAGTATCCGACCAAAGCTGTTCGTCCTTATTATTCGGTGCTCGATAAGACAAAGATAAAAACAACGTTCAACTTGAGCATCCCTCATTGGTTGGCTAGTCTTGAAGGTTGTGTGCAGCGGTTGATAAACGAATAACATAGATCTAACGCATCATATAGATCTAACGAATAAGATATGTATATATATTAAGGTGGCAGAAGCGTCGATTCCGGTCACCTTTCTTCTGAAAAGAGTGTGATGGAGTCGACGGATAACGTGAAAGAATAACATTATATATGGCAGATTTATCAGAAATAAAAAGACGGCGTACATTCGCCATTATTGCGCATCCGGATGCAGGTAAGACCTCATTGACCGAGAAGTTGTTGCTTTTTGGTGGACAGATTCAGGTTGCCGGTGCGGTAAAGAGCAATAAGATTAAGAAAACGGCAACATCCGACTGGATGGAAATCGAGAAGCAACGTGGAATCTCGGTCACGACTTCGGTGATGGAGTTCGACTATCGTGATTATAAGATCAATATTCTTGATACTCCCGGTCACCAGGACTTTGCCGAAGATACTTACCGTACGCTGACTGCCGTAGATAGTGTAATCATTGTAGTCGACGGTGCAAAGGGTGTGGAAACACAGACGCGTAAGTTGATGGAAGTGTGCCGTATGCGTAAAACGCCGGTTATCATCTTCGTTAACAAAATGGACCGTGAAGGTAAGGATCCGTTCGATTTGCTCGATGAGCTAGAAGAAGAACTGATGATCAAGGTTCGTCCGTTGTCATGGCCTATCGAACAAGGGGCTCGTTTTAAAGGCGTATACAATGTGTATGAAGAAAAACTCGACCTTTATCAGCCTTCGAAACAAGTCGTAACTGAAAAGGTGGCTGTCGATATTCATTCGGAAGAGTTGGACAAGCAGATTGGTCAGACTTTGGCCGATAAGCTACGTGGCGACCTCGAATTGATCGAAGGCGTTTATCCGGAACTAGATGTCGAGACTTATCTCGAAGGAGAATGTGCTCCGGTCTTCTTCGGATCGGCTTTGAATAATTTCGGTGTTCAAGAATTGTTGAACTGCTTTGTTGAGATCGCACCGAGTCCCCGTCCTATTGAATCGGAAGAGCGTGAGGTAAAACCTGATGAACCTAAGTTTACGGGATTTATCTTTAAGATTACGGCAAATATCGACCCGAATCACCGCTCGTGTGTGGCCTTCTGCAAGGTTTGTTCGGGTAAGTTTGTTCGTAATGCTCCCTATTACCACGTTCGTCACGGCAAGACGATGCGTTTTTCATCGCCCACCCAATTTATGGCGCAACGTAAGACGACTGTTGATGAGGCCTATGCCGGTGATATCATCGGTTTGCCAGACAATGGAACGTTCAAGATTGGAGATACGCTGACTGAAGGTGAATTGTTGCATTTCCGCGGATTGCCGAGTTTCTCACCGGAAATGTTTAAATACATTGAGAATGCCGATCCAATGAAGCAGAAACAGTTGGCCAAGGGAATCGATCAATTGATGGACGAAGGTGTGGCGCAGTTGTTTGTCAACCAATTCAATGGTCGTAAGATTATTGGAACGGTCGGACAACTTCAGTTTGAGGTTATCCAATATCGCCTATTGAATGAGTACAATGCTTCATGTCGTTGGGAGCCGGTTAGCTTGTATAAAGCATGCTGGGTAGAGAGTGATGATGCAGAAGAGTTAGAAGCGTTTAAGAAACGGAAGTATCAGTATATGGCCAAGGACCGCGAAGGTCGTGATGTCTTCTTAGCCGATTCTTCTTATGTTCTTCAAATGGCCCAAATCGACTTTAAACATATTAAGTTCCACTTTACGAGTGAGTTTTAATCACCCAAGGAATCTGATCTGATCTCTTTCTTGTTGCTTCAAAAGCTATTGAAGGAAAGGGAACTAAATGATGCTCGCAGAAAACAAACGATCTGCGGGCATCATTTTTTTATGCGATCTTGGATGGCGGTGGTACGTCGTCGTATTTTTTTCGCTTATTGAAATTTAATGCTCTTGTACTGATTTTAATTTTTATTAAAGTGGATTTAAAGTGTTGAGAGCTTTTTATTTGTTGAGCCTTCGTTCGAAGGCTCTTCGGCCCTCGAACGAAAACCCATGAGCCCTCGAACGAGGGCTGAAGAGCCCACCTTCGAGGGCTCAACAAACGGAGTCTCAAAAACGACTAATGAAACTGGATAAACGACTAGTGGAGCCAATCCGGGAACTAATTGAATGGGGGCTTCCGATAAAAGACAGTGTGGCGTCGTGCGAATGAAGTGCAGTTATTCAATTGCAAAGGTGATGATTTGAGGGAGAAAGGATTCTTCCTTTTTTTGTTTAAACAAAAAAGAATGACTAACATTGTGGCGATTTTATAAGCCTCTGTTTGGCGGATTATTTAATTCACTATAATGGAGCTATAACTCGGAATAAGAGTCATGGACTCATCGTAAATTGGATTTCGAAAGGGAGGCAATCTTTTTAGAAATCAAATGCGTCCGGAGGAGATTAATATTTTAAAACAAGGTATAACTATGAGAATCACAAACTTTCTTAAACGAACGGCATTACTAACGTTAGGTATTACAGCATTTTTGAGTCACCCCGTCATGGCGCAAGAATCAGATGTCATGGAGCAAGCCGATGGATATGAATGGCCTACCGACAAAGAAGTCTTAAATAAATTGGAGGCTTGGCAGGATTTGAAATTCGGAGTTTTATTTCATTGGGGTGTTTATGCGGTTCCGGGCATTTGTGAGTCATGGCCCCTTTGTAATGAAGATTGGATCAATAGAGATACAACGGTGACTTATCAAGACTACAAGAAATGGTATTGGGGATTAAGTAAAGTCTTTAATCCGATAAAATTCAATCCTAATCAATGGGCAGATGTGATGGCAAAGGCGGGGATGAAATATATGATTTTCACCACTAAACACCATGATGGTTTTTGCTTATTTGATACGAAACAAACCACCTATTCAATCGCTAAAGATGGTCCTTTCCGCAATCATCCCCAGAAGGATGTGGCAAAATATGTGTTTCAAGCCTTCCGCGACAAGAACTTTATGATTGGGGCTTATTTCTCAAAACCGGACTGGCATTCTCAATATTATTGGTGGGATTATAGAGCAACCAAAGATCGCAATGTGAATTACGATATCAAGCGTTACCCACAGAGATGGGATCATTTCAAAAGTTTTGTCTATAATCAGATCGAAGAGCTTATGACGGGTTACGGTAGTGTGGATATTTTATGGTTGGATGGAGGGCAAGTTTGTCCTCAGAATAATCAGGATATTGATATGCCTAAAATAGCCAAGATGGGAAGAAGTCATCAACCTGGCTTATTGGTGGTTGATCGAACCATTGGTGGAAAATATGAGAACTATCAAACGCCTGAACGGTCTATCCCGGAGACACAACTCAATCATCCTTGGGAGAGTTGTTTGCCTTTAACCGGCATGTGGGGATGGGTTCCGAATGCTCATTTTCAACCGGCTCAGAACGTGCTTTCGTCGTTAATTGAGGTTGTGGCTAAAGGTGGTAGTATGGTTTTAGGGGTTGGCCCAACTCCTGAGGGGTTAATTGAACCGGGGGTGATTGAAGTTCTTAATAAGGTCGGAAAATGGATGGATAAAAACGGTCGTGCGATTTATCATACACGAACGACTCCTTATTATAATGACGGTAATATGTGGTTTACCGTAAGCAAGGATCATCAGAAAATGTACGCCATATGCACCGTTAAAGAGGGGGAAGAAATCCCTAATATCTTAGAGTGGACCGAAAAAAGACTTCAAAAAGGACAAAAAGTAAGATTGGTGAGCAACGGAAAGTCACTACGTTGGACGCTTACAGATGACAAAATAAAAGTCTATCTACCTAAAGAGGTCGATCGCACAATGCCGGTCGCTCTTGAAATCAGTCTCTAGGCGAGTTTGAGATCTATTTATTTTAACTGTTGTAGGATGAAATAGAAGAAGTTAGCACAAAGGAAGATCAACAGATCTTCCTTAAATCTGCTGCCGAACAAATCTATATTCTTTTAACAATAAAAGCCGTGGAATGCTTGGGAATTCACACGGCTTTTTATAACTTTACCGAGTATAAAGTGTCAAAATGTAAAGTATAAATCAATAAACAATAAATCAGATGACCTTAGTAGATCGCTTTTTAAAGTATGTCAGTTTCGACACACAGTCGGACGAACTGACCGGACTGACTCCTAGTACTCCCGGACAAATGATCTTTGCTCGTTACTTGAAAGAAGAGTTGGAAACCCTTGGATTGGAGGAAATCTCATTAGATGAGAATGGTTACCTTTTTGCTACTCTCCCTGCTAATACCGATAAACCGGTGCCGGTGATCGGATTTATAGCCCATCTGGATACGAGTCCCGATATGAGCGGGAAAAATGTATCGCCACGGATTGTAGCCAACTATGATGGGAAAGATATTGTGCTTTGTGCCGAGGAGAATGTGATCCTTTCGCCTGCTCAATTTCCTGAATTGTTGAGTCATGTGGGCGAGGATTTGATCGTGACTGATGGTCGGACGCTTTTGGGAGCTGATGATAAGGCTGGTATTGCCGAAATCATTTCAGCGATGGTCTATTTGCAACAGCATCCTGATATTAAGCATGGAAAGATCCGTATCGGATTTAACCCGGATGAGGAGATTGGAGCCGGTGCGCATAAGTTCGATGTTGAGAAGTTTGGTTGTGACTGGGCTTATACCATGGACGGTGGCGAGATCGGCGAATTGGAATTCGAAAATTTCAATGCAGCTTCAGCTAAAGTGACTTTCAAAGGGCGTAATGTTCATCCGGGATATGCCAAGGATAAGATGATTAACTCTCTTCGCATTGCCAATCGTTTTGTAACGATGATCCCTGAGAGTGAAAGTCCCGAGAAAACTCAAGGTTATGAGGGTTTCTATCACCTGATTGGTATTCAAGGCGAGGTTGAACAGAGCCTAGTGAGCTATATCATCCGAGATCATGATCGTGAAAAGTTCGAAAACCGCAAGGTGTTTGTGCAACAACAAGTCGAACGGATCAACGCCGAATATGGTGCAGGTACAGCCGTATTAGAGATGCGCGACCAATATTATAATATGCGTGAAAAGATAGAGCCGGTCATGCATATCATCGATACGGCTTTTAAGGCTATGGAAGCTGTTGGCGTGAAGCCTAATGTTAAGCCTATTCGTGGTGGAACGGATGGGGCACAACTTTCTTATAAGGGATTGCCTTGTCCCAATATTTTTGCAGGTGGATTGAATTTCCACGGACGTTATGAGTTTGCTCCTATTCAGAATATGGAAAAAGCCATGCAGGTGGTGGTGAAGATTGCCGAGCTGGTGGCTGCTAAATAATAAATCAAACTTAATTTTAATACTTAAATCATGAAAACCACTCCATTTACCGACAAGCACATCGCACTTGGTGCTAAAATGTGCGAATTTGCGGGTTATAATATGCCGATTGAATATTCGGGTATTATTGATGAACACCTCACAGTTTGCAATGCTGTAGGAGTCTTTGACGTTTCGCATATGGGCGAATTCTGGGTTAAAGGACCGAATGCATTGGCATACTTGCAGAAAATGACGTCTAACAATGTGGCTGCATTGGCCCCCGGAAAGGTGCAATATAGCTGTTTCCCGAACGATAAAGGGGGAATCGTAGACGACTTATTGGTTTATCAGTATGACGAAGAAAAATATATGTTGGTGGTTAATGCCGCTAATATTGAGAAAGATTGGGATTGGTGCGTGAAGAATAATACAGAAGGTGCTATTTTAGAGAATTCTTCTGATCAGATCGCTCAGTTGGCTATTCAAGGACCTAAGGCCATTGATACGTTGCAAAAGTTGACGGACCTTGATCTTTCGGATATTCCGTATTATACCTTCAAAGTGGGTGAGATTGCAGGCGTAAAGAATGTGATCATCTCTTGTACCGGATATACCGGAGCCGGAGGCTTTGAATTGTATTTCTATCCGAATGAATCGGATCGGATTTGGAAGGCGATATTTGAAGCTGGTCAGGAATTTGGTATCAAGCCTGCCGGATTAGGATCTCGCGATACGTTGCGTCTGGAGGTTGGTTTTTGTCTTTACGGTAATGAATTGAATGATGCGACTTCTCCTATTGAAGCCGGATTGGGTTGGATCACGAAGTTTGCCGATAATAAACCGTTTATTAATCGTCCGGCTTTGGAAAAACAAAAGGCAGAAGGCACGACTCGTAAGTTGGTTGGCTTTGAGATGATCGATCGCGGTATTCCTCGTCATGGCTATACGTTGGTTAACGAGAATGGCGACCCGATTGGTGAGGTCACTTCGGGTACGATGTCGCCTATCCGGAAGATCGGTATCGGAATGGGATATGTACAATCGGAGTATGTCAAAATGGGTTCGGAAATCTTTATTGATATGAGAGGACGAAAACTGAAGGCGGTCATGGTACGCCCACCGTTTAGAAAATAGAGTATTGAGAGTATAAATGTATAAATCCTTGCATCTTGTATCGAGATGCAAGGATTTTTTTGTTTTACTTTGTTGTTTATAAAGGATATTTCATTTATTTTTATCATAAAACAGATCGTATGTCGCATTTTCCTACTTTAATAGCCGATCTGGCACTGATTTTGATCTGCGCCGGAGTGATGACCTTAATCTTTAAGAAATTAAAACAGCCTTTAGTTTTAGGATATATCGTTGCAGGATTCTTGGCTAGTCCCCATCTATCGTGTACACCCTCTGTGATTGATACCGCAAATATCAAGACATGGGCCGATATCGGGGTGATCTTTTTACTTTTTGCTTTAGGGTTGGAATTTAGTTTTAAAAAGATACTTAAAGTAGGAGGAACGGCTATTATTGCGGCCTCGACGATTATGGTTTGTATGATTCTGCTTGGGATAGGCATCGGGGTGTCGTTTGGGTGGCACCGGATGGATGCACTATTTCTTGGTGGAATGATTGCGATGTCGTCGACAACGATTATTTATAAGGCGTTTGATGATCTAGGGGTTCGTAAGAAGCAGTTTGCAGGATTGGTACTTAGTATTCTGATTCTGGAGGATGTCTTGGCTATTGTTTTAATGGTGATGTTGTCGACTGTGGCGGTGAAGAATAATTTCGAAGGGGCCGAGATGTTCGAAAGTATTGCCAAACTGTTTTTCTTTATTATTTTATGGTTTACGGTTGGCATTTTCTTGATTCCGGGTATCTTGAAGCGGGTCCGAAAATTGATGAGCGATGAGACCTTATTGATCGTTTCTTTGGCTCTTTGTTTAGGAATGGTAGTGTTGGCTGCTCACTTTGGTTTTTCGCCGGCATTTGGTGCTTTTATCATGGGAACAATTCTTGCCGAAACGATCGAGGTGGAATCGATTATTCGGATTGTTAGTCCGGTGAAGGATCTGTTTGGGGCCATCTTTTTTGTTTCGGTCGGCATGATGGTCGATCCGGTAATGATTGCTCAATATGCTGTTCCTATTGTAGTGATTACTTTTGCTGTTATTCTGGGACAATCGATTTTTGGTACCTTAGGCGTCCTCTTGTCGGGGAAACCTTTGAAAACAGCAATGCAGTGCGGCTTTAGCTTGACTCAGATTGGGGAGTTTGCTTTTATCATTGCTTCTATGGGAATTGCGCTAGGGGTGACGAGTGATTTTCTATATCCTATCGTAGTGTCGGTTTCTGTCATCACGACGTTCTTGACTCCTTATATGATTCGACTGTCTGAACCGGCTTACCGTTATGTGGATCGTCGCCTGCCGGAGTCGTGGCACAATGTATTGATGCGTTATTCTACCAATTCACAAACGGTGGTTAACCATAGTAATTTGTGGCATAAATTGTTGATTGCTCTAACACGTATAACGGTGGTTTACTCTGTGGTGAGTTTGGCTATCATTCTTCTTTCGTTCAGATGGGTCGTTCCCTTCTTTAAACATCTTTTGCCTGATTTCTGGGCTTCTTTGATTTCGGCAATATTTATCATTGTTTGTATTTCTCCTTTCTTAAGAGCAATTATGGTGAAGAAGAATCATTCGGTTGAGTTTACCGAACTGTGGAAGGAGAGTCGAGCGAACTGGGGGCCATTGGCTTCTACGATTGTGCTGCGCGCTGTGATTGCCATTTTCTTTGTGATGTTTGTGATCATTAAGTTGTTTGAACTCTCTAGCGGATTAGTGGCCGGTATTGCATTGTTTGTCATACTGTTGATGGTTTTCTCAAAGAAGTTGAAGAAACAGTCGATACTTATTGAGCGTAAGTTTTTCCAAAATTTGCGTTCTCGTGAGATGCATGCGGAATATATGGGAGAGGTGCGACCGAAATATGCCGGTTGTTTGTTGACTATGGATTTGCATTTGGCGGATTATCAAATTCCGGGGGAGTCGTTCTGGGGAGGAAAGATGTTGAAGGAGTTAGATCTGGGAAAAAGATTTGGCGTGCATGTGGTTTCTATTCTTCGGGGGAAACGGCGAATTAATATTCCGGATGGAAATGCACGGCTCTTTCCGATGGATAAGATTCAGGTGATTGGTACGGATGATCAGCTTAACTTGTTTGCGCAAGAGATGCAGAGTGGGGTTGTGCTTGATTTCGATGTTTATGAAAAAAAGGAGATCATCTTGAGGCAATTCTTGATTGATCCGGATTCGATTTTCTTAGGGAAGACGCTTAAGGATTCCGGCATTCGTGATAAATATCGTTGCCTGATTGCCGGAATAGAGCGTGGTGATGATTTCTTATTGGTCTATAATGCGAATACCATCTTTCAGAAGGGGGATGTGGTATGGGTGGTTGGTGAATCGGTCGACGTGCTTCGTTTGGCTGACTTGAAAGCGACACTCAACGAAGTGTGCCGCTAGATCGGTACCGATTGTTTTTATTCTTCTGAGTCGAAATCGAATTCAAAATCGAAGTTGTCGCCCGATTCTGGTATAAAGAATTCTTCGAGATTGCGGCGATCTTTTTTGGTTGGACGTCCGGTGCCTCTTGCTCGGTCAACAAATCCGTTGATCTTACTCAGTTCAAGCAATTCATATTGATCTGGAGTGGTCACGTTTTCCATGACATCGGCTACGAGTTTGGCACCAACTCTTTTTTCAATGGTTTGAATGACTTTGAAGGAGTAGGTAATGGGGGGCTTTTTGACTTGAATCACATCACCGGGCTTAATCATTCGAGCAGCTTTGACTTGTGATCCATTGATGGTTACTCGTCCTTTCTTGCAGGCTTCAGCGGCAATGGTACGTGTCTTGAAAATACGTACGGCCCACATCCATTTGTCTATTCTTGCTTCAGGCATTTTTTTTCTTTTGAATAAGGGTTCGGTTTACTTTTTATTAAATTGATTCATCGTGATGTTGATGCCTGCCAAACAAAAACTCTTAATGATTTCACCGGCAGTCTCTAGGCGTTCGTCCATGGTTTTCAAATCTTCATCGGTGAAGTGACCTAGAACGTAATCGACTTGTCCGCCACGGGGAAAATCACTTCCAATACCAAAACGGAGGCGGGCATAATTTTCTGTTCCTAAGGTGGCTGCAATGTGTTTTAAACCATTATGTCCGGCATCGCTTCCTTTGCCTTTTAAACGTAGGGTGCCGAATGGTAGAGCCAGATCATCTACAATGACGAGTACATTCTCTAAAGGTATATTTTCTTTTTGCATCCAATAACGCAAAGCCAAACCACTAAGATTCATGAAGGTAGAGGGCTTGAGTAGAATAAGTTGTCGGCCTTTGACTGAGACACTGGTTGTAAATCCATATCTGCCATCTTTAAATGGATAGGCGTTGTTCGATTTAGCTAAGGCATCAACGGTCATAAAGCCAATGTTATGGCGTGTTTCGTGATATTCCGGACCGATATTACCAAGCCCGACGATGAGATACTTTGTCATTTTCTTAGGAGTTTGAATGAAAAACGCAGATTAATACAGATCTTGCAGATTGAAATCCGCTTAACCTGCATTAATCTGCGTTGTTATGTTCTAGTAAAGAATGCTGATTATTTGCCTGCTGCTGCAGCTGCACCTCTTGCTGCACGAGTCAATTTAACTGCACATACAACAGCTTCTTTAGCGCTCAATATTTCAAGACCTTCGTAGCTAAGCTCACCAACCTGAACTGTTTTACCTAAACCTAAGTGAGATACGTTTACTGTAAGTTTCTCAGGGATAGTGTTATAAAGAGCTTTAACTTTCAATTTACGCATTTGCAATGCCAATTTACCACCGGCTTTAACACCTTCTGCCAAACCTTCAAGTTGTACAGGAACTTCCATTACGATTGGTTTAACTTCGTCAATTTGGAAGAAGTCTACGTGTAGGATAGAATCCTTTACTGGGTGGAATTGAATATCTTTCATGATTGCTTTTACTGTTTTGCCATCGATATCCAAGTTAACCACGTAGATGTGTGGAGTGTAAACAAGGTTACGCAAACCTTCTGTGCTTACTGTGAAGTGTTTAACTTCGCTTCCTCCGTAAAGTACACATGGTACACCACTGTTCTTACGAATTTCTTTCAAAGCTCTTGCTTGATCTGAAGAACGTTCTGCAATTGTTCTTGCAGTACCTTTTACGTCAATTGATCTCATTTTAATTTTTTTTTTTTGTGTTACTCTAAATTAAGTGATTCTTATGCTTAATTCACCATTACACGATGTGGTTAATCCACTCGAGGCTGTAAAAAAGCGGTGCAAAATTAGCTTATTTATTTGAAATATGCAATTTTTGAGGGTCTTAAAAGTCGATGTCGATCTTTATTTCTTCATCTAATGCACTAGAAGAGGAGGTGTTAGGTTGTTCGATTTCTTCTGTATGACCATTTTCCTCATTGTTATTAATAAATTGAATGGTTTGGTTGAGTCCGTGCATGAATTTTTCGAAATCTTCTTTGTACAGGAAGATTTTATGTTTTTCGAAGTTAACTTGCGAGTCATCACCTTCTCCTACAATTACTTTTTTACTTTCTGTAATAGTAAGAAACATCTCTTCTTTACGATTCTTTTTTACGTCAAGATAATAAATGCGTTTCCCCGCTTTAATTGCTCTTGAGAAAACAATCTCCTTATCACTCGTTTCTACGCTTGTTCTCTTTTTTAATTCTTCCATATCAATAGATTCGTTTTTTATATTGGCCTCAAAATTGGAGATTTTTTTTAAACTGTCAAAAGAAAAAAGCCACAGAATGATTTTGCGAATTAAAAAATGTGATTTGTATGCGAAAACTCATTAAAAATATCTACTTTTGCAGTTCGATAATAACAGTATTAATTTGAATTATGATCAACAGAGTTCTTATTCGTCTTAAGATTATACAAATCGTATTTGCCTATTACCAAAACGGAAGTAAAAATCTAGACTCAGCGGAGAAAGAGTTATTCTTCAGCCTCTCAAAGGCTTACGACCTTTACAATTATTTGCTAATGCTTATGGTAGCATTAACAGAGTATGCACAAAAACGTATTGATACAGCTAAAGCTAAATTTTCACCAACTAAAGAGGAATTATATCCTAATATGAAGTTTGTTGAGAATAAATTTGTAGCTCAGTTGGAAGTTAATGAGCAATTGAATCAATTTATTGCTAATCAGAAAAGAACTTGGGATAACGATCAAGATTTTATTAAAAGTCTTTTTGAGAAGATTATCACATCTGATATTTATAAGGAGTATATGGAGTCTTCTGATCATAGTTACGATGCTGATCGTGAATTATGGAGAAAGATTTATAAAACATTCATCTTTAATAATGATGATTTGGATGAGGTTCTTGAGGATCAAAGTCTTTATTGGAATGACGACAAGGAAATTGTGGATACTTTCGTTTTGAAAACGATCAAACGTTTTGAAGAAAAGAATGGGGCAACTCAAGAATTGTTGCCTGAATTTAAAGACGAGGAAGATCAAGAATTTGCACGCCGTTTGTTTCGTCGTACAATCTTGAATTCCGATTACTATCGTCATCTGGTTAGTGACAATACTAAAAATTGGGATTTGGACCGAATTGCATTTATGGATGTGATCATTATGCAAACTGCTCTTGCAGAGATTTTGTCGTTTCCTAATATTCCGGTAAGTGTATCATTAAATGAATATGTTGATATTGCAAAATTGTATAGTACTGCTAAAAGTGGTGGCTTTATCAATGGTACATTAGACGGGATTGTTAATCAATTAAAAAAAGAAGGTAAGTTAACTAAAAACTAATACCTTTGTCTGAAAATGATATTTGAAAACTTAAATTAATTGTTTTATGAACTTATTGACTGTATTTATGCAAGCTCCTGCTCCTGCTGGTGGAGGAAGTATGATGTGGATTATGCTGATAGCAATGTTTGTGATCATGTATTTCTTCATGATTCGTCCGCAAAACAAAAAGCAAAAAGAAATTGCAAACTTCCGTAAGTCATTGCAGGTCAATCAACAAGTGATAACTGCTGGTGGCATCCATGGTACAATTAGAGAAATAAACGATGATCATGTTGTACTTGAGATTGCTTCTAATGTGAAAATCAAGATTGACAAGAATTCAATTTTTGCTGACGCAACTGCAATGAATAATCAACCTAAATAAGGGCAAAAAATAAAAAGCCGATGTTTGTTCGTAAAAAGAATAAATATACTTATTTAAAATATTCTAGAAAGATTAAAGGTTTTCTACTTAGCGATAAGTATAGAGAACTTTTAATCTTTTTGTTTTTTTTTGTTATAGCTTCGGGGTTCTGGTTGATTCAAACGCTTAATAAGGATTATGAAACAGAAATCAATATTCCTATTAAAATAAAGAATGTCCCGAACAATGTTGTTTTTACCTATGAGCCTGGTTCTGAAGTTGGCGTAAGGGTAAAGGATCGCGGTACGGTTCTACTAAATTATATCCTTGGAAGGGGATTCTATCCTATTGCTTTTGATTTTTCTGAATATAAGAAGAAAAGCAATCATGTGATGGTTTATCCTGGAGAAATTCTTAAGTTGGTTTCAAACCAATTGAACTTATCAACTAAAATTTTGTCTGTAAATCCTGATACGTTAGATTATATCTTTACTGAAGGAAAATCTAAACGGGTTCCGGTTGCTTTTTGCGGAAAGGTGTCTACAATGAATCAATATTATATTTCTGATACAATCTATTCGCCCGATTCAGTATTGATTTATGCGCCTTCTAAAATTTTAGATACGATAACTGTAGCATATACTGAATATGTAAAGTTGGATAATATTTCCGATACGATTCGGCAAAAGATCTCTTTACGCTCTGTGAAGGGAGTTAAGTATGTTCCGAATCAAATTTTGATGACTTTTCCAACAGATATTTATGCTGAGAAAACGGTGAGGGTACCTTTGAAAGGAGTTAACTTCTCAGCTAACAAAGAATTACGAGCTTTTCCATCAAGTGTGCAAGTCACTTTTCAAATTGGGGTAAGTCGCTTTCGTAAGATTAATGCATCGGACTTCAGTATAGAAGTACCTTATGAAGAGTTGGTCGATCTGCAGGCAGAAAAGTATAAGGTGAAGATAAAATCAAAACCTCAGGGAGTTCGAATAATTAGAATTGTCCCTGACCAGGTTGATTTTCTAATTGAACAAATAAATCCTTAGTCATGCTGAAAATTGGTATAACAGGTGGAATTGGTAGCGGGAAAAGTGTGGTCTCGAAATTATTAAGTATGCTTAATATCCCGGTTTATATTTCTGATATTGAAGCTAAAAGGCTGACTATTTCAGATTCGATTATACGTCGAAATTTGGTTAAATTGCTAGGGGAAGAGGTTTATGAACCTAATGGAGCCTTAAATAAGGAGTTGTTAGCGACTTATTTGTTTGCAAGTCCACAACAAGCTGATCAAGTAAATGCAATCATACATCCTCAGGTGAAAAAAGATTTTCAGTTCTGGGCAAGTCAACAATCAGTTCTCTCTCAGCCAATAATTGGGTTGGAATCGGCTATTTTATTTGAAGCGGGGTTTGATGGGGAGGTTGATATTTGCGTTATGGTGTATGCTCCGTTAGAATTGCGATTGAAGCGAGCAATGGAACGTGACGGTGTTTCGCGTAATTTAATAATGGATCGGATAAATGCTCAGATGAGTGATGAATTGAAGAAAGATCGATCTGATTATGTTATTTATAACGATAATGAAAGAGCTTTGATTCCGCAGGTTTTGGAGCTGATCTCTTTTCTTTCTAAAAAATATGATTACCTTTGCTCCGCAAAAAAATAA
Source organism: Bacteroides sp. (assembly GCA_047975405.1). Lineage (GTDB taxonomy): Bacteria > Bacteroidota > Bacteroidia > Bacteroidales > Bacteroidaceae > Bacteroides. The sequence continues at coordinate 68,333 of JBKEDO010000031.1, read as the reverse complement.
TTAATAAACAAAAGTAATATACTATGTTAAAGACTATTTTGTCTATCTCCGGTAAACCAGGATTGTATAAACTTATTTCACAAGGAAAGAATATGCTGATTGTTGAATCAATCAATGCTGATAAGAAACGTATACCTGCTTATGGTAATGAAAAAATTATTTCTTTGGCAGATATTGCAATGTATACAAGTGACTCAGAAGTTCCCTTAGGAGACGTTTTAGGCTCAATGAAGGCTAAAGAAAACGGAGCCGTAGCTTCTTTGAATCCTAAGAAAGCAACAACAGAGGAACTTCGTTCGTATTTTGCAGAGATATTGCCCGATTTTGATCGCGAAAGAGTATATCCTGCTGATATTAAGAAACTTATATCTTGGTATAATATTCTTATTAATAATGGGATCACTGACTTTAAGAATGCAGAAGAAGCCGTGACTGAAGAATAAGTTTAATTCTTTTTTATAAAAAAATGTGGTAATCATTGAATGTTTGATTACCACATTTTTTTTCTACCCTTTAGTTCTTGAAAACTAATTGGTCAGTATTCGCATCGACGAGGATAGGCTTGCTTTTATCAATTTCTTGTGAAAGAAGTTTCTTTGACAAGTTATTTAATAAATAGCGTTGTATTGCTCGTTTTACCGGTCGTGCCCCAAACTCAGGGTCGTAGCCAACTTCTGATAGGAAGCTCAATGCTTGCTCGGTTAACTGAAGCTGTACTCCGTTTTCTTCAAGCATCTGTTGAATGCCTTTAACTTGTAGGAGAACAATCTCTTTAATTTCGGTCTCTGTCAATGGCAAGAACATGATCGTTTCATCGATACGATTTAGAAATTCGGGACGTATCGTTTTCTTTAGCATATTCATTACCTCTTTTTTCGTTTCTTCTACGATTTGCTCATGATTAGACGTGTTTAGCTTTTCCATCTGACTTTGTATGAATGAGCTTCCCATGTTGGAGGTCATGATAATGATCGTGTTCTTGAAGTTGACAACCCGTCCTTTATTGTCGGTCAAACGTCCATCATCTAATACTTGCAAAAGGATATTAAAGACGTCTGGATGAGCTTTTTCTATTTCATCAAACAGTACAACTGAATATGGCTTTCTTCGGATAGCTTCTGTTAATTGACCACCTTCATCATAACCAATATATCCCGGAGGCGCTCCGACCAGACGAGATACGCTGTGCTTTTCCTGATATTCACTCATGTCGATACGGGTCATCATTGTTTCATCATCAAAGAGGAATTCTGCCAACGCTTTTGCTAGTTCGGTTTTTCCAACTCCTGTTGTACCAAGGAAGATGAATGAACCTATTGGACGTTTGGGATCTTGTAAACCGGCACGGCTTCTGCGTACAGCATCGGATACAGCTTCGATTGCTTCTTCTTGGCCTATAACTCGTTTGTGTAGTTCGCCTTCTAGATTGAGAAGTTTGTCTTTTTCGCTTTGTAGCATTTTGTTGACAGGAATTCCTGTCCATCTAGATACAACATCAGCAATGTCTTCTGCGTCGACTTCTTCTTTGATCATGGCCGAATCTCCTTGCATCATATGAAGTTCTTTTTGGATATCTTCGATTTCTGTGTTAAGGGTCTGAAGTTTTCCATATCGAATCTCTGCTACTTTTCCATAATCTCCTTCTCGCTCTGCTTTTTCAGCCTCAAATTTTAGGCTCTCGATCTCAACTTTGTTTTGCTGAATCTTATCCATGAGTGTTTTTTCACTCTGCCATTTGGCTTTGTAAGATTTCTCTTGCTCTTTAAGTTCGGCCAAATCTTTTGCTATAGCTTGTAGTTTGATTTCATCATTTTCACGTTTGATTGCTTCGCGCTCAATTTCTAATTGTTTGATTCGACGAGATATCTCGTCCAATTCTTCAGGAACCGAGTCGACCTCCATACGTAATTTAGCTGCTGCTTCATCCATCAGGTCGATTGCTTTATCGGGTAAAAAGCGATCCGTGATATACCGATTGCTGAGTTCAACTGCTGCAATAATTGCATCGTCTTTAATGCGTACATGATGGTGATTCTCGTAACGTTCCTTTAAGCCACGTAGAATTGATATGGTACTTAAAGTATCTGGTTCGTCGATCTGTACCGTTTGGAAACGGCGCTCCAAAGCTTTATCTTTTTCAAAATATTTTTGATACTCATCTAAAGTGGTTGCACCGATTGAACGAAGTTCTCCACGGGCCAAAGCTGGTTTTAGTATGTTTGCTGCATCCATAGCACCTTCGCCTTTTCCTGCTCCGACAAGGGTATGAATTTCGTCGATAAATAAGATGATATCGCCATTAGATTTTTTAACTTCGTTAATGACCGATTTTAACCGTTCCTCAAATTCGCCTTTATATTTGGCTCCGGCTACCAATGCTCCCATATCTAGAGAATAGACTTGTCTGTTCTTTAGATTCTCGGGAACGTCGCCGCGCAAGATACGGTGAGCAAGTCCTTCTACAATAGCTGTTTTCCCAGTACCTGGTTCGCCTATTAAGATTGGATTATTCTTTGTTCGGCGACTTAAAATTTGAAGAACACGTCGGATCTCCTCGTCACGGCCAATCACCGGATCAAGTTTTCCTATTCGGGCGGCTTCATTTAAATTGATGGCGTATTTCTCGAGAGACTGATAAGTGTCTTCACTCGACTGTGAAGTCACTTTTTCACCTTTACGGAGTTCTTGAATAGCACTTCGTAGGTCTTTTTCTGTGACTCCTGCATCCTTTAGAATTGTAGATGCAGTGCTTTTTACTGTTAATAGAGCCAATATCAAGTGCTCAAGAGATACAAATTCATCCGTCATCTCTTTTGAATATTGAGTGGCTTTCTGTAGGATTTCATTGGTCTCTCTGTTTAAATAGGACTCGCCACCGGATACTTTAGGTAGAAAATCCAACTGCTTTTCGATGATTAATGAAATCTGTTGTCCATTGACTCCTAACTTTTGAAAAATAAAGTTGGTTACATTCTCGCCAACTTTCATGGCACCCGATAGAAGGTGTATGGGGTCAATGGCCTGCTGCCCTCGGCTTTGTGCTAAGTTTACAGCTTCCTGTATCGCTTCTTGCGATTTAATTGTGAAATTGTTGAAGTTCATATAGTATTCTCCTTTTTATTTATTTCTTCTTATATAAAACAAAAAGGAGTGCTCAAAGTGTTTGCCAATCTTGGAAATTAGACATTTTGTCTTGCTAATCAGATTGTTATGTGACACTTTGTCCGTTCTAATCTTTCTGGTACTGTCGATTTTGCAGATCAAATCTCATTAAGGTATGAAACTATTGTAGTATCTTTACCGCTGTAAGATTTAAAAGCATAACTTAATGGAATTGAAACTAAACAATAATATAAAGTTGTCAGAAAATGTGGTGTTGATTGATGCTGCATTCTTGAACTTTGTGATCAGTGATCTTAAAAACTATTTTGAGAAAACCTTAAATCGTTCGTTGCAAGAAATCGATTTATCGTTGTTCACGACCTACCTCATGCTTGATGCAGGTATAACTGAGGGAAATAATGATATTCAGTTTCTTTTTGTATATGATAGCCAATCAGAACAACTAGCTTATTGTCGACCATCAAATTTAAAGAAGGATTTGAACGGGGTTGCTTTTAAAAGCTCTTATGGTGAGTTTTCTTTTGTAAGTGTGCCTTCTGAAGGAATGGTTTCAAGAGAGAATTTATACTTAGACCTATTGACTATAGTGGCGGATTCTAGTGATGTGAAAAAGATAATTGTTATCTCTTTTAACGAAGAGTACGGGGATCAAGTTTCTGAAATCTTAGATAAGGTTGAAAAGAAGGACGTTTTTCAGTTTAGAATGAATGAACCTGAACTGAATGTGACTTATAAGTGGGATATGCTTGCTTTTTCAATTATGCAATCACTCGGCATTCGTAGTGACGAACTTTAGTATAAAAGAACATTGTGTCTGATTTTCGTTTAAAAGTTTTTCAGTGCGTTGCGAAGAATTTAAGTTTTACTAAAGCTTCGCAAGAGTTGTTTGTTAGCCAACCAGCTATAACTAAACATATACAAGAGTTGGAAACTTTATATCAGGCTCGATTGTTTGATCGACACGGAAATAAGGTTTCTTTGACCGATGCCGGTAGATTATTGTTAGAGCATACTGAAAAGTTACTTGATGATTATAAGAAACTAGATTATGAGATGCATTTATTGCATCATGAGTATATTAGTGAACTAAGATTAGGAGCTAGTACCACGATCACGCAATATGTGTTGCCTTCCTTCTTGGCTCGATTTATAGGTAAATTCTCACAAGTTGGTTTGACTTTATTGAATGGAAATTCTCGCGAAATAGAGACCTCCTTGTTAGAACAGCGCATCGATCTGGGGTTAGTCGAAGGGGTGTTTCGTTCTCCGGGACTTAAGTATACTACTTTTCTTCAAGATGAATTAGTGGCGGTAGTACGCACCAATAATAACTTAGGATTAGGAGATGAGATTCTTCCGGAAGACTTATTGACTATTCCTTTAGTCCTCAGAGAAAGAGGATCTGGAACATTGGATGTCTTTGAGCGCTCGCTATCATTCTATAATATAAAGCTTTCTGCATTACAAGTCTTGATGTATCTGGGGAGTACTGAAAGTATCAAGCGTTTTCTTGAAGAAACTGATTGTCTTGGTGTTGTTTCCATACGATCAGTTGATCGGGAGTTGGCGGCTGGTAGTTTGCGTGTCGTTGAAATTAAGGGATTGTCCATGTCACGTGAATTTAATTTTGTTCGTTTACAAGGTCAAGAGGGTGGTCTACCTGAGGTCTTTATGCGCTTCGTTTCATCGTATAACCGAAAGTTATAAGTCATAAAAACAAACAATTGGTGAGAGTTACCAAATTCATTTACCTTTGTGGCATTAATGAATAAAGGTATTCTTATGATTTCAACAATTAGACAGACATTAAAAAAGAATAATAAATCTCTTTATGTGATTTTATTATCGGTTATAACAGTCGCTTTGTTTTTGGATTATATACCCGGTCTTCAAGGGTGTTCTTCTTGGGTGACGCCTCCTATTGCCCTTTTTCTGGGGCTCTTGTTTGCTTTGACTTGTGGACAAGCGCATCCGAAGTTCAATAAAAAAACGTCAAAGTACTTATTGCAATATTCCGTCGTTGGCTTAGGATTCGGAATGAACCTTCATTCTGCTCTTGCTTCGGGAAAAGAGGGGATGGAATTTACTATCATTTCAGTCTTTGGAACATTGATTGTTGGTTGGTTCATCGGACGTAGACTATTAGGAATTGGTAGAAACACATCTTACCTGATTAGTTCTGGTACTGCGATTTGTGGGGGAAGTGCAATTGCTGCCGTTGGTCCGGTTCTGAAGGCTAAAGATAGTGAGATGTCAGTTGCTTTAGGAACTATTTTTGTGTTGAATGCAATTGCTCTATTTCTTTTTCCTATGATCGGCCATGCTTTGGATATGACTCAGCATCAGTTTGGGACATGGGCGGCCATTGCTATTCACGACACAAGTTCGGTGGTTGGTGCAGGAGCGGCCTATGGAGAAGAGGCTTTGAGAATTGCGACTACAATAAAGTTAACTCGTGCGTTATGGATTATTCCTGTTGCTTTCTTAACCTCCTTTGTTTTTAAGAATCGTGGACAGAAAATTAGCATTCCTTGGTTTATCCTATTCTTCATTTTAGCCATGATTGTAAATACCTATTTTTTAGGGAGTTTCCCTGAATTAGGACAAGTTATAAATGGTCTTGCGCGTAAGACTTTGACTATTACAATGTTCTTTATTGGTGCATCTTTGTCTCTTGATGTGCTTAGAAGTGTTGGCCTTAAGCCATTGATACAAGGAGTCCTATTGTGGGCTGTAATTAGTATAAGTACCTTAATTTATATTTATTGGTTTATGTAAACAAACATCTACAGCCCACAAAATGGGCTGTAGGAATTTATCCTCAATTTGAGGCCTTTATATTTAATGGTTTAGGTATAATTTAGGGGGAATTTTGTTTAAAAAACGATTATGATTCTTTCTTAGGTCTCTTTTTCTCATTAAACTTTTTCAGTTCTTTCAACGATTTTATATTCTGTAATTCTTTCAATTCTTTTAAACTCTTGCTATCCATTAATCCTTCGAAGTCTTTCATGTCAATGGCTTTCAGTCCGGATAAATCAATGTTCATGTCGTCAATATTCACCGCGTATGCTTCAAAATTAATGGGAGGAAAATTATAATTATAGTTGCAACTTTCATCCTTGGTGATGTTTTGAATATCTTTGATTGATAGATTGCCAACTAAGGCAATGAATCTTAACGATGCTGCTCCGTCCATGACCATAATGAGCTCTCTAATTTTTTCTCCTTTCCGTTGGATATAGAATGCTGAATTGGAAGCTGTTCCTTTTTGTTTCATCAACAACTCATATTTCCCATTCGAGATTAGCTTCTGGATATCTTTTCGAAGTTCAGTTTTTATAGCTTTGTCTAGTGTGGATATGATATATATGCCTTCAAGTTCATTAGCCACTTTTCCGATGTTTACGTCGTCTGTTAGAATTTCTGTTTGCACGCTAAGCATTGCCTTAGAGATATAAACAGATGAAACATTACGCATGTCACTATATTTATCAAATAGCTTATTCTGTGCTTTAGCTCCTAAAGCAAGCATTAAAGCAATAAGGGTGAGTATAAAATAATTAGTTCTCATAATTTAAGCTTTTATTTATTGATTTCTTGTTTGATTTCTTTATTTACTCTTTTGATTTCTTTCCCATTGCTGACCATCTCGTCCACTCCGTTGTTAAGTTCTGTAGACACATCAATGAGGGTTGAACGAAGGATTTGACAGACTTCTTGTGGGTTTCTGATAGTGTCTTTAGGCGGATGAACTTCTTCAACTTGATCCAGGAAATAATTCACACTTAAGAGTATAAGCAAACTTGCTGCTATGCTACTGACCCAAAAAGTGAAACGCTTTGTTTTGGCTTTGTCTTTTTGTTCTTTAGTTTCAATTAAGTCTATTAATTTCTGTTCCAGATTCTCCGGAAAGGTCATCTTTTGAGGAGTTTTTAGACTTAAAAACAGCCGCTTTTCTATTTCAAGTTCAGCAGGTATAGTACCTTGCTCGAAGATTTTTTTTAGTTCTTCTTCTTCTTTTTCGTTGGTTTCCCCTTCGTAAAAGTTTGCAAGTAATCGTTTAATTTCTTCGATATTCATAGTCGTTCATTTTTATGAATTGTTCACGAATCTTTTTTCTGGCTCTGGAGAGAAGTACCCGGATATTTATGGCATTAAGTCCGGTGATTTTTTCAATTTCTTCAAACGAATAATCTTTCATATCACGTAGCATTACAATTTGTTGTTGCTGCTTGGGTAACTGTGAAATAATACATTTGACTTGTCGTGCATCATCTTTTAGTTCTAGTGAATCTGTTTGATATTCATCAGATACGATTGTTAGTTCTAAAGCCTGTTTAGTGATGTTGTATTTTCCTGATCGTAATAAATCATAACACATGTTTTTGACTAATGTAACACTAAATGCTTCAGGGTTAATGATTGCTGTTAGCTCCTTACGTTTATTCCAAAGTTTCATATAAGCTTCCTGTATCAGATCTTCTGCATCTGATTCATTTTCCAAAAGCTGGTAAGCTATGTGGTAAAGTTTACGATGAAATGGAAGAAACTCTTTTTTAAAACGTTCAGCGTCCATCGGCTTTTATTAATCTTTGTTTTTTATATCCTTTAGACGTTAAAGGATGCGATTGTGTTACATCTAAAAAGAAAAAATAAAAGAAAAACTGATTATTATTCTGAGTGGAGAGCGATTGAAAGGTTTGTTTCTTGAAGCGAGTGAATTGAAAAACGGTGGATATCAAAGGATTAGCTCTCTGATATCCACCGTTGTATTTTGAAATTAAGGGATATTATTTTTGCTTGAGTTGAGCAAAGATAAGTCCTTCAAGTTCTTCCGCTAATTCTGGATTATCAGATACGCATTGTTTAGCTGCATCACGCCCTTGTCCCAATTTTGTATCGTTATAGCTGTACCATGAACCACTTTTCTTGATGATTCCTAAATCGGCTCCCAAATCGATAATCTCACCAGAACGTGAAATGCCCTCGCCAAACATAATATCAAATTCTGCTCTGCGGAATGGAGGAGCCACTTTGTTTTTTACAACTTTGACTTTCGTCTGTTTACCAACAACTTCTTCTCCATCTTTAATGGCTTGACCTCCGCGAATGTCTAAACGAACAGAAGCATAGAATTTCAATGCATTACCGCCTGTTGTAGTTTCTGGATTTCCAAACATCACACCAATCTTTTCACGTAATTGGTTGATAAAAATACAAGTCGTACGAGTTTTGCTTACTGCTGCTGTTAGCTTACGTAATGCTTGTGACATTAAACGAGCTTGCAGACCGACTTTATTTTCACCCATATCTCCCTCTATTTCTGACTTGGGAGTTAGAGCCGCCACAGAGTCGATAACAATAATATCAATAGCCGATGAACGGATCAACTGCTCAGCAATTTCTAAAGCTTGTTCACCGTTGTCTGGTTGTGAAACCCACAAGTTATCAATATCCACTCCAAGTTTAGCTGCATAAAAACGGTCGAAAGCATGTTCTGCATCGATAAAAGCTGCAATACCACCGGCTTTCTGAGCTTCAGCGATGGCATGGATAGCAAGCGTCGTTTTACCAGATGATTCTGGGCCGTAGATTTCTATAATTCGACCTCTGGGATATCCACCTACTCCTAAAGCTACATTTAGTGCAACGGAACCGGTAGGTATCACTTCTATTTGTTCAACAACTTCGTCGCCCATTTTCATGATCGAACCTTTTCCAAAGTTCTTCTCAATCTTCTCCATGGTAGCTTGCAACGCTTTCAACTTTTCATTTGATACCATTGTTTTATCTGTTTCAAAATTTAGTTCATCTTTTTTTGCCATTCTTCTCTCTATTAAATCTGTTCTTATTGATCTAGAATTTGTCCGGCATGTTCTTTCGTCTTAATTTCCTTAGGAGATAGAATACACTCTACAATGCCTTCCTCATTAATAATAAATGTGGTTCTGAATGTGCCCATATATGAACGGCCATATAGTTTTTTTTCACCCCATACCCCAAACTGTTCGACTAGTTTTTTATCTGTGTCGGCAATTAAAGAGAATGGTAATTGGTGCTTTTCTATAAATTTCTGATGTGATTTTTCACTATCGATACTTACACCAATTACTGTATAACCATTTTGGTCTAATTCTGTATAGCGATCACGCAAGCTACAAGCTTGAGCTGTACATCCGGGCGTGTTATCCTTTGGATAAAAGTATATGATAACTTTTTTACCGGCATAATGGCTCAAGTGCATTTCTTCTCCTTTTTCGTTTACTCCCAGAAAATCGGGGGCTTTATCTCCAACGTTTATCATAACATCAATTTATATATAGGTTCTATTTATTCGATCGGTCATATTGAACGTTGATTTAGCCTCAACGAAAGTTATAATTCTAAATCACCGTCAATAATTTCATGCCAAGGCAATCCTTGTTTGTTGAGTTGTTCCATGAAAGGATCTGGGTTAAACTCTTCGACGTTATTTACTCCAGGGCGTTTCCATTCACCTTTAAAGAACATCATTGCACCAATCATAGCCGGAACTCCGGTCGTATAACTAACCGCCTGCATGCCGGTTTCTTGATAAGCAGCTTGGTGGCTACAATTGTTATATACGTAGTAAGTACGTTCTTTACCATCCTTCAAACCTTTGATACGGCAACCAATAGAGGTTTCGCCTTCATAATTCTCACCTAATTCTTGTGGGTTAGGCAATACTGCTTTTAAGAATTGCAAAGGAACAATCTTTATTCCGTTATAATCCACCTCATCAATACGAGCCATACCGATATTCTGAATCACTCGCAAGTGCGTTAAGTACTCTTGACCGAAAGTCATCCAAAAACGTGCACGTTTAATGCTTGGGAAGTTTTTGACTAATGACTCCAATTCTTCATGGTACAGCAAGTATGAGTCGCGTGCGCCAATATTGGGGTAATTCAAAGGCTTATGAATTTCCAAAGGATTGGTGGTTACCCATTGACCGTTTTCATAATAACGACCGTTTTGAGTAATCTCGCGAATATTGATTTCCGGATTAAAGTTAGTTGCAAATGCTTTATGATGATTACCCGCATTACAATCAACGATATCTAAATAATGCATTTCATCGAAATAATGTTTTGCGGCATAGGAAGTATATATTCCACTTACCCCTGGGTCGAATCCACAACCAAGTATTGCTGTCAGTCCAGCTTCTTTGAAGCGTTCGTGATAAGCCCATTGCCAGCTATATTCGAAATGAGCGACATCTTTAGGCTCATAATTTGCTGTATCAAGGTAGTTTACGCCAGCTTGCAAACAAGCTTCCATAATCGTTAGATCTTGATAAGGCAGAGCAACATTAATCACCATTTCGGGTTTAAAGTCATTAAATAAAGCAACCAATTCGTCTACATTATCAGCATCAACTTTTGCTGTTTTAATATTAGGGTTACCAATAGCTTCTACAATTTTATCACATTTTTCCTTTGTTCGGCTAGCAATCATGATATCAGTAAAAATATCGGCATTTTGTGCCACTTTATGTGCTACGACAGTACCTACACCGCCCGCACCGATAATAAGAACTTTACCCATTTCTTTATTTTCTGTAATTTTAAGTATAAAAATAGTTTACGATTAATAAATCATTGAGCAAATATACGTTTTTATTTTTAGAAAAGTAAGTTGCTCTCTAATCTTTTATGTCAATTAAACCTAATCAGACGACCACTCTCAAATTCCAGTATTTTCCCATTATAATACCAAGTCTCGAATTTACTTTCTAGCTTTTGTTTTATTTCTATCGGATTGCCTAATGCCAACCGACATTCATCCATTGCCATTCCTTCTTTTATTTCGCCTTGAGCAATGAGTTTCCATCGTTCAGTTGTAATGTAGGGATATTGCTTATAAATGTTTCCGGCTTTGAATATATCTTCTATGTAATTTTCGTTTTTGATGATAAAATCATATTTTAAATCCACCTCTAATTCATACGATTTGTTATTTTCATCTTTAAGTTTCAAGTTTACTAGGCTCTTGTCGTTTAAGAAAACGACATCTTGTACAATCAATGGAGTATAGCGAGCAATAAATGTTTCTGTGTAAATAAGTCCCTTGTCGGTTTCTAATGTCGTCTTTACACGTATATTTTTTATAGGGTAGAGAGGCTGGTTGAGATACTTGTCCCTCATCAATAATTGTGTATCTACTTTCTTGTCTGTGAAGCTAAATGCATGGCTGAACAAGTAATATTTTTTTGCCCCTTGAAAATCGGTGATATCCATCCCAGAGTTAGTCCTGGAGAAAGCCACTTCGAGATAATAAGATTTCTGATTTTCATCTTCTAATATGATTTTGACAGGGTAGGCTTGTGACCCTACTCCAATTTTTTTGATGGCCATTTTTTGATTCAATGGAACTTTAACCTCTCTGTATCCGGCATAGCTATTGGCATCATCTATGCGCACAAATTCGCTTTGGAGATAAACGGCTTTTCCGACCAAAAGGGTTTTGGCTGTATCTACATCTTTAAGATAGACCAATCCGTTAATACATCTTCTAGGGTTGTCTTTAGATACTTCATCTAATCGTCGGTTTTGAACCTCGTGGTAATATTTCTGTCCATCACAAACAAAGATGAAACGTGTCTTGTAAGATATCCCACTAGATGATTGATTCTCTAGCTCTTCTGTTCCTATGAATTCGACTATTTTATGTTTTAATTCGAGATTACTCACTTCATTTCCTGTCTCATAGTTTGAGAAGATAGGAATGAATTTATCCTTAGCCGTAGGAATAAACATGAATTTCATTCCCGGTGTCCAACTTGATAAGAGATGCAACGGGAAATCTGTTTTGACAAAGATTTCTTCTTCCGTTAGTGCCGTCTGATTTTGTTGCTCGGTTGTTACTATATAGTCATCTTGTGCAAAAGCGTAAGATGCTTGAATAAGCAAGAAGGCTAAAAGGAGACTTTTTGATTTCATAGACCTATTTTTAATTATAAAATCTTTATTTACGTTATATTCATGCTACAAATGTATGCCTTTTGTTCAATTTCTGTATTTTTGTTTTGTTTTTTATTTAAACTTTAATGATATGATTAAGAAATTTTTCGTTTCAGTAACCATATTAGGTGTGTTACTTACTCTAAGTTCCTGTCGTTCTGCTGAAAAGACGACCTCTTCAATCTCTATTGATGGGGAGTGGACTATCGTTGAAATTAATGGTGCAAACTTATCGTCCGACACCAATAAGCCTTTTATCGGTATTGATACCGCCAAGAAAAGAATGTTTGGGAATAGTGGTTGTAATAGGATGATGGGGCAACTCTCTTTTGACCCTAATGCTAAAAAGATAAGTTTTAGTTCTGTTGCTACAACTCGTATGGCTTGTATGAACATGATTATAGAAGAGAACATCTTAAACACACTGAAGTTTGTTCAGTTTTATCGTGTTGAAAATCGAGAAACTCTTCTTTTATGCAATGGCAATAAACGGCCGATCGTGGTGTTGAAAAAGAAACAATCGGTAGAATCAATACTTTCATCACTATCAGGTAAATGGATGATTAAAACATTGGAAAATAATCCGATTTCTGTTACTGACCAAGAATCTCCTTTCTTGAGTTTCGATACTGCTGAAAGTAGAATACACGGTAATTTAGGGTGTAACATTGTAAACGGATCTTTCTCGGTAGATCCTGAGAAGATTGATCGTATCCATTTTTCGAAGATGATATCAACGATGAGGGCTTGTCCGGATATGGATTTGGAACAGAAACTTTTGAAAGCTGTTGAATCGGTTAGTTCATTTAAGATACAGCCTAAGGGGCTTTTAAATCTGTATGATGAAGAGAACAACCTCTTGGTCACTTTAGAAAAAGAAGATTGATGGTATTAAAGGGGGGGCGGATTAGACGACCGACTATTACTATTTCATGTGACGCGTTTTGTGAACCTAAAAAAATAAAAAAATGAGAAGTTTTGCCTCTGATAATAACTCTGGTGTGCATCCATCTATAATGGATGCACTTTGCCGCGCAAATAAAGATCATGCGATTGGCTATGGAGATGATCAATGGACCCGAGATGCGGTCAAAAAAATGAAGGAAGTATTTTCTTTAGATTGTGAACCCTTATTTGTATTTAATGGTACGGGTAGTAATGCGGTTGCTCTACAGTTGATGACACGTTCATTTCATTCGGTGTTTTGTGCTGAGACCGCTCATATTTATGTTGATGAATGTGGGGCACCGGCTAAAATGACTGGTTGCCATATCCGTCCCATTGCGACTATTGATGGGAAACTAACTCCTAGCTTAATTCATCCTTATCTGCATGGGGTGGGGGATCAGCACCATTCACAACCGAAGGTGATTTACATCTCACAGTGCACTGAACTAGGAACAATCTATACGGTTGAGGAATTAAAGTCCCTGACCGAGTACGCGCATAAACATGGTTTATATGTGCATATGGATGGAGCACGATTGGCTAACGCTTGCGCGGCTTTGAATCTCTCATTAAGTGAATTGACTGTTGATTGTGGGATTGATGTGTTAAGTTTTGGGGGAACAAAGAATGGACTGATGATTGGAGAATGTATCGTGATTTTCAACAAGGAGCTGCAGTCGGAAGCGCGTTTTATTCGTAAACAATCAGCACAGCTCGCTTCTAAGATGCGTTATCTATCTTGTCAGTTCTCAGCATATCTATCGAATGAATTATGGCTTTCAAATGCTACTCATGCGAACCGTCTGGCTCAGAAACTTTATCATGCTTTAAAAGATTATCCGGGTGTTGAGTTTACTCAAAAAGTGGAGAGTAATCAGTTGTTCTTGGTGATGCCGCGTCCGCAGATTGACCATTTACTTCAAAGCTATTTCTTCTATTTCTGGAATGAGGAGCGAAATGAAATCCGTTTGGTGACCTCTTTCGATACCACTGAAGAAGATATCACTCTATTTCTCGAAACACTTAAGGCTTTTAAACGTTAGAGCTGATTAAGAAAGGATAATTAGTCTGCCATTGGTTGACTGGTTTTTTAATGATTTAATTATGAAGGTGAAGACGAAGATCAATTGTCTGGTAGTATTGGGACTGCTCTTTGGTTTAGCAGGGCATGCGCAAGACCATTCATCTCATTTGTTTCTAGGCAAAGATACGCTCCTGCAGAGGTCGTCAAGTATGGATTCTCTCCAGATAAAGGGTTCTTTCTTTAAGAAAGTATTGGATTACTTTAATGATGCGAATAAGGAAAAGAAAAACAAAAAGTTCGATTTCAGTATCATAGGTGGTCCTCATTATGCTAGTGACACGAAGTTTGGAGTTGGACTTGTGGCTGCAGGACTCTATCGAAATCATTTGTCGGATAGTTTACTGCAACCGTCTAATGTTTCTCTCTATGGTGATGTATCGACCGTTGGATTCTATTTGCTGGGTGTACGGGGAAATCATTTATTTCCTAAAGATCGTTATCGGCTGAACTATAATTTATATTTTTATTCCTTTCCTAGTTTATATTGGGGGGAAGGATATAAGAATGGTGCGAATGCCGATAATGAGAGCAAATATGATCGTTTCCAAGCTCAAGTAAAAACAGACTTTTTGTTTCGATTGGGAAAATCGGGATATATTGGGCCTATGGTTGTTTTTGACTATGTCTATGGACGCCATTTTGAAAAGCCCGAACTGTGGAAAGGGGAGGATGCTCGAACGACAAACTTTAGTGTGGGTTTCTCATTACTCTATGATTCACGAGATTTTTTAACCAATGCTTATCGTGGAGGATATGTGCGTCTTGACCAAAGAGTGGCACCGGCCTTTTTAGGAAATAAATATACTTTTGGAACAACGGAGCTAACCGCTAATTACTATCATCAGGTATGGCAAGACGGAGTGCTAGCGACTCAGTTTCATACGTTGGTGAATTACGGTACTCCTCCATGGGGACTTTTGGCTACTCTTGGTGGAAACTATTCAATGAGGGGGTATTATGAAGGACGTTACCGTGATAAATGTTCGATGGATGCCCAATTGGAACTCAGACAGCATCTTTGGAAACGTAATGGCATTGCTTTATGGGTGGGGGCTGGAACGGTGTTCCCCGATTTTTCAGGTTTTAAAGCATCTCGCATACTTCCTAATTATGGTGTTGGTTATCGGTGGGAATTTAAGAAAAGAGTGAATATACGTTTGGATTTAGGGTTTGGTAAAAATCAAACCGGTTTTATTTTTAACATCAATGAAGCTTTTTAATGACATCAAGAGCCGGCTTTTCAACGAGCGGTTCTTGTTCTATTATTTTTTAGGGGTACTTATCATACCTAATATTTGCCTGTGTTTTACAGAGCCTTTATCTCTTGCAGCAAAGTTGATCAATATCTTGTTGCCTTTGTCGTGCTATTATGTGGTTATGACCTTTTCGAGAAATAGCGGTAAAATGTTGTGGATACTTTTCCCGTTTGTCTTTTTAGGGGCTTTTCAATTGGTTTTGCTCTATTTGTTTGGGCGGTCGATTATCGCTGTCGATATGTTTCTGAACTTGTTGACGACTAACTCAACCGAAGCGATGGAACTTTTAGACAAACTACTCCCGGCAATCATTATCGTTGTCTTATTGTATGTGCCCCCTCTAGTTTTGGCTATTGTTGCCATTGTGCGGCGCAGTGAACTGTCGCCCTCTTTTTTGAATCGTAAAAGAAAAAAGGGTCTGATTGCGTTGGTGGGTTCTCTCCTTTTGTTGGCCGGTACATCTGTTGTTGATCAGCACTATGATCCGAAGATTGATCTTTATCCGGTTAATGTGTGCTACAATGCGTCGCTAGCTTTTCAGCGTCATTTGAAAACCGAACATTACCGGCAGACTTCGCAGCAATTCATTTTTTCTGCTCAATCGTCTCATCCTATTGAGGAGAAAGAAATTTATGTGATGGTCATTGGGGAAACGTCTCGTGCTGCGAATTGGCAACTCTATGGCTATCATCGCGCTACCAATCCAAAACTTATCGAAAGAAAAGGGGTGATTTCTTTTTCTCACGTCTTAACCGAATCGAATACGACACACAAGAGTGTGCCCATGTTGATGTCATCGGTCTCTGCTGTCGATTTTGATTCTATTTACAATCGGAAAAGTATTATTACCGCATTTAAAGAAGCGGGATTTCATACGTTATTCTTCTCCAATCAACGCTATAACCACTCCTTCATCGATTTTTTTGGTCAGGAAGCCGACCATTCTGTTTTTATAAAAGAATCTGTCGATCATAAGGGGGCGGATCTTTCGGATGATGCTTTATTGGAACTTGTCTCTCGTGAACTTCGTTCTGACTGGAAGAAGCTATTTATTGTTTTGCACACCTATGGTTCGCATTTCAATTATAAAGAGCGGTATCCGACTGAATCGGCCTATTTTAAACCGGATTTTCCTGTTGATGCTAAAGTGCAATATCGAAGTAATCTGATTAATGCCTATGATAACTCAACTCGTTATACCGATGATTTTTTAGATCGCTTGATGACCTTAGTTGCCCGTCAGAAAGCCTCTTCCGCAATACTCTATACGTCCGATCACGGAGAAGATATTTTTGATGACGATCGTCAGTTGTTCCTTCATGCCTCTCCTGTGCCTTCGTATTTTCAGATTCATGTTCCTTTTTTGTTATGGCTGTCACAAGAATATAGAGTTCGTTATCCTTCAATAGAAAAGATTGCTAGAGCTCATTCTGCTAAGCAGATCTCTTCAAGTTGTTCGTTTTTTCATACCTTATTAGAACTTGGAGGGGTTCAGACTTCTTGTAGAAATGACTCATGCTCGGTGGTTAGTGATCAATTTGTGGAACGTCCAAGATTATATCTAAACGATCATAATAGAGCTTGCCGACTTGAAGAGTCGGGTTTGGAAAAGCCGGATTTCGATCGACTGAATAAAATGGGAGTTCGGTATCTTCCTTAACTGATTGGATGTGATCTTATCGGTTTCATTATAAGGAAGTTATAATAAGTGTTTTGACGAATAAATAAACAATATGATAGTATATTTATCGAAAAACTAGAGATTGCGGCCGTTTTTTCGCTCGTTTTGTTAGGTATGGATGGGTTTTTATTTATATTTGCAAATCAAACAATAATATTATAAACATAGAAATGAAAAAGGCATTATTAATTGGAGCTTTAGGCTTGATGACGCTAAATGTGTTGGCGCAAGAAAAGAAATCTGAAGAAGGTTTCGTGTTTACCACGGTAAAAGAAAATCCTGTAACTTCAGTAAAAAATCAGAACCGTTCGAGTACTTGTTGGAGTTTCTCTGGTTTGGGCTTTTTAGAATCAGAATTACTTCGTATGGGTAAGGGGGAATATGATTTTTCTGAAATGTTCGTGGTTCACAAAACCATGGAGGATAGAGCGGTCAACTATGTACGTTATCATGGGGATAGTTCTTTCTCTCCGGGTGGTAGCTTCTATGATGTAATTTATTGTATGAGAAACTACGGTTTAGTGCCTCAAACTGTTATGCCGGGTATCATGTATGGTGATACATTACCTGTACACAATGAGCTTGATGCTGTAGCCGGTGCTTATGTGGACGCTATTGCAAAAGGAAAATTCAGCAAGCTAACTTCTGTATGGAAGAATGGCGTGAAGGGAATTTATGATACTTATTTAGGTCAATGTCCTGAGACTTTTTCATATCAAGGCAAAGAGTACACTCCACAAAGCTTTGTGAAATCATTGGGATTGAATCCGGACGATTATGTATCATTGACTTCATACACTCATCATCCTTTCTATTCGAAGTTCATTCTTGAGATACAAGATAACTGGCGTAATGCTGAATCTTACAACTTACCGTTGAACGACTTTATGGAAGTGATGGATAATGCCGTTAAGAAAGGTTATACAATTGCTTGGGGTAGCGATGTTAGTGAACAAGGTTTTACTCGTGATGGAGTAGCAGTGTTGCCTGATGCTGCTAAAGGAGCTGAACTGACCGGATCGGATATGGCTCGTTGGACCGGCTTGACTGCTACCGACAAACGTAAAGAACTTACTTCAAAACCTCTTCCTGATATGGCTGTTACTCAAGAGATGCGTCAGCAAGCTTTTGATAATTGGGAAACCACAGACGATCATGGTATGTTGATCTATGGTATTGCTAAAGATCAAACCGGAAAAGAATATTTTATGGTTAAGAACTCTTGGGGCACATCAAGCAAATACAAAGGATTCTGGTATGCTTCTAAAGCGTTTGTAGCTTACAAAACAATGAACATTGTTGTTCATAAAGATGCTCTTCCAAAAGAGATCGCAAAGAAACTTGGTCTTAAATAATTCATAGACTTCACCTTATTAAAAATGCTCTTGTCACATAAAGCGACAAGAGCATTTTTTTATTATTCATTGTTTATAGAGAGTTTTCTTGTAGACCTTTTATATCGTTAAGGTAATTATTCTTCGGTCGATAAAGGTATGGGTTCGAGTAAGCTATCTGCAATAGCAATAGCGATAGAGTCGGTATCTCTAGGAACCGGTCGATAGCTTCTAGAACAGTTATAAGGTTTCTTTATAGCTTCTTTAGGTTGTCTAGGGAATTTGGCACGATAACTCTTTAAAGATTGATCTTTCAAAACCCCTTCCATGAAATAGGCGTATATCGGTAAGGCCGTACGACTACCTTGTCCCAGCTGACCGGTTCGGAAGTGTATGCTTCGATGTTCGCCACCAACCCAAGCGCCGGCTACCAATTTAGGAGTTACTCCCACAAACCAGGCATCCGAATGGTTGGATGATGTTCCCGTCTTACCGCCAAACTCCGTGTCATATTTGAATAAGTCGTATGCCCACAATGCTTGAGAGGTCCCACGAGGCTCGGTTAACCCACCTTTCAAGAGCTCTGTCATCAAGAAAGCAGTCTCATAAGGAATGGCTTGCTGAGGCTTAGGTGCTTGATATTCGTATAAGACTTTTCCATCTTTGTCCTCTATGCGAGTCACTAGAACCGGATCGTTTTGCACGCCATCGTTAATGACTGTACTATAGGAATCGATGAGTTCCAACAAATCAACATCCGACGCCCCTAAGCTCATAGCCGGAGTCTCTTCGAGAGTCGTTTTTATTCCCATAGCCTTTGCAATTCGTGTAATTGTAGGGAGGCCGACTTCTTTAGCGACTTGTACGGCAATGGTGTTGACCGACTGAGCAAACGCACATTTCAATGACATGGTGTCGCCCGTTGCTCCACCATTGGCATTGTGTGGAATCCACTTAGCCGGCTTACCATCTTCAAGAACATCCCAAACCACGCTTTGGTCAATGCGTTCATCGCAAGGAGACATCCCGGCTTCCATTCCTGCAGCATAGACAAATAGCTTGAAGGTAGATCCCGGTTGACGTTTAGCCAATACTTTATCATATTTCCATGAGCCGAAATTGATATCACCCACCCAAGCTTTAACAAATCCGGTTTGTGGTTCCATCGCCATAAATCCCGTGTGCATGAATCGTTCCATATATCGAATGGAGTCCATGGTGCTAATGGTAGTATCCCGACTTCCTGTTTTATAATCAAAGACTTTTAGTCGATGCGGTTTATTTAAGTAATAATCGATAGAGTCTTTCTGATTGGGGTATTTTTCTTCCAATAGCTTATACGCTAAGGTGCGTTTGGCTAGATTCTCGATGAAGTTGGGAATCTCTTTATTGGTCTTGTCCCTCCAAGGATTTTCTTTTCCCCAGTGATTGTCGAAATTGCGTTGAACCACCCTCATGTGTTTATCTACGGCAGCTTCGGCATATTTTTGCATGCGTGTGTCTAGAGTTGTGTAGATCCTTAACCCGTCGGCATATAGGTCAATATCATTCTCTTTGCACCACTCTTTCAATCGTTCGGCAACCGCCTCACGGAAGTATAGAGCTTGTCCGTCGTAGTTCGTTTCGATGTTGTAATTTAAGTGGATTGGAATCTGTCGGAGTGAGTCGTGCTCTGCTCGTGTGATGACGTGATGGGTCATCAAATTATCTAAAACCACATTTCGACGTTTCAGACTATTTTTAGGATTTAACCGCGGATTGTAGGTCGTTGTCGCTTTTAATAAGCCGACCAGTGTTGCCGCTTGTTCGTAAGTGATCTCGTTGGGCGTCGTATGAAAATAGGTCTTTGCTGCCGTTTTTATGCCATACGCATTGCTACCAAAGTCGACCGTGTTCAGATACATGGTCAAGATTTCCTCCTTACTGTAGAAACATTCAATTTTTACGGCAGTAATCCACTCCTTAGACTTCATGATCAAGAGTTTAAACCCGGGGACTTTTCCTAATAATCCCGTGGAATACTGCGATCGTACCTTAAACATGTTTTTCACTAACTGTTGCGTAATGGTACTGGCTCCACGAGCATCACCTTTTGCCATATCTTTTATGGCGGCAAAGACCCCTTGAATGTCGATGCCAAAGTGATCGTAGAATCGTTCATCCTCTGTGCATACCAGAGTTTTGATGAGTTTTGGAGAGATCTCTTCATATTTTACCGGACTTCGGTTTTCGCGGAAATATTTTCCGATCAGATGTCCATCGGCGCTATAAATTTCCGACGCTATAGGTTGGTTTGGATTATGAATGCTCGATAATCCGGGTGATTTACCAAAGAGCCATAAGAAATTAATATCGACCATGATGAGATACATCACGAAGATAACGATGAAAGAGATAATGGAAAGATAAGTTTTTTTATACCAACGGGCACCGTGGTAAAGATTCTTGTACCAAGCCCAGAAGGCTTTAGATTTTTCGATGAGGTAATGGAGAGCGCTTTTTGTGCGTGAGACCCATTTTTGGGCATCAAATCTTATCATAGATTCTTGTTATAAAATTGCACAATATCAATAAACTTAATCGGCAAAAGCCTTTGCGTTCGTTTTTAAATACTTACACTGAAGCATTTATGTTGATCCTTTAAAATAGGTCTGTACTAAAAAAGAGGAAACTTAAAGCAAGCTTCCTCTTTTTTCATTATAATGAAATAATGCTTATTTCTTGTTACGGTTACCGTAGCGGCTCATGAACTTATCAACACGTCCAGCTGTATCTACCAATGTAGATTTACCTGTATAGAACGGGTGAGAAGTGTTTGAAATTTCAATTTTGATAACAGGGTAAGTTTCACCTTCAAATTCAATAGTTTCTTTTGTGTTAGCTGTTGAACGAGACAAAAACATATCACCGTTTGACATATCTTTGAATACTACCGGGCGGTATGATTCTGGATGAATACCTTTTTTCATTTCAGTATTTACTTTAAAATTATTATTTTATTACTATCTTGGTAAAGAATAGTGTAATGGTCACTTTTCAGTGCGCAAAGATAGGTGTTTTCTTTGGAAACAAAAAACTTTCTAGAGAAATTCCTCTAAATAAAAGATAAAAAATAAGAAGATTAACACTTTCTTCTTGTTCTCTGGTAAAAGTTTGCGTAGAGCCTTTTCTCTGCTTTATGTCTTTTTGAACCTTTTAATCGTCTCAATGGTTTTCTAAATGAAGAGCTTTTCTAAATGAAAAATCCTTTTTATTATATTTTTCTTTTCATCGTTTCTTTTATTAGAAGTATAATTCGTATTTTTGCAATGAATTTATTCACTAACAATAAACTTTAAACAAAATGATTAATTACAAAGATTTAGGCCTTGTAAACACAAGAGAGATGTTTGCAAAAGCTATTAAAGGTGGATATGCTATTCCGGCTTTCAACTTTAACAATATGGAACAGTTGCAGGCTATCGTAAAGGCTGCTGTTGAAACTAAATCTCCGGTAATCCTTCAGGTATCTAAAGGTGCCCGTCAATATGCTAACCAAACTTTGCTTCGTTATATGGCTGAAGGTGCTGTAGAATATGCAAAAGAATTAGGTTGTGCAAAACCTGAAATCGTTCTTCACCTTGACCACGGTGATTCTTTCGAAACATGTAAATCATGTATCGATATGGGATTCTCTTCAGTAATGATCGACGGTTCTCATCTTCCATACGATGAAAACGTTGCTTTGACTAAGAAAGTGGTAGAATACGCTCACCAATTCGACGTAACTGTAGAAGGTGAACTTGGCGTATTGGCAGGTGTTGAAGACGAAGTTTCTTCAGATCACCACACTTATACTGAACCAGACGAAGTCGTTGACTTTGTGACTAAGACAGGTTGCGATAGCTTGGCTATCTCTATCGGTACTTCTCACGGAGCTTACAAATTTACTCCGGAACAATGTCATATCGATCCTGCAACAGGACGTATGGTTCCTCCTCCATTGGCATTTGATGTATTGGATGGTGTAATGAAAGAACTTCCAGGATTTCCTATCGTTCTTCACGGATCATCTTCAGTTCCTGAAGAAGAAGTTGCTACAATCAACAAATATGGTGGTGCTTTGAAAGCTGCTATTGGTATTCCTGAAGAAGAATTGCGTAAAGCAGCTAAATCTTCTGTTTGTAAAATCAATATCGACTCAGATAGCCGTTTGGCTATGACTGCTGCTATCCGTGAAGTTTTCGCTACTAAACCAGCTGAGTTTGACCCACGTAAATACTTAGGTCCTGCTCGTGACAACATGGAAAAACAGTACAAGCACAAGATCATCAACGTTCTTGGTTCTGATAACAAATTAGCAGAATAAGTCGTTAGACTATCTCTATAAGTATAAAGCCGTTCACTATTTAGTGGACGGCTTTTTTTGTTTCGTAGAATGGTGATATGGATGTGCAGGATATTGTTCGTCTTTTTTTAAATAAGGTCGTGGATTATTTCCACACGGTCGGAACTTCATTGTCATACGGTCAAATTCTCATTTTCGTGCGGTCGAAACTAAAGTGGCAAACGGTCGAGAAAATTTTGTCGCATGGTCGGAATTAAATTGCCAAATTAGGAAAATAGAAAATCAAGCGGTGGAACTTCTTTTTAGAAGTTGTCTTATCGTGGAAATGGTTGACGTTTTATATTTTCTAGATGTGTGTAGTTAGCTTTTGGGAGTTGAACTTTTCTTTTGATGATTTGTTTTTAATTCTGTATCCGATAATTGAGAGGAAGTTTAAATGGCATCTTGACCTTCATTTTGGGCTTCAATTAATATTATGACAAGTCGTGAGTATCTCTTATTGTTATAATGAAGTGAACGGTGCTTTTTGACCCGGATGATTTTCTGAAGGGCCCTTCCTCTCTTCCTTTTTATTCAATATAAACTTCGAACGTATGATTTTTGAAATTGAATTTTTATGTTCCGATTTTCGTCCTTTGGTGGATAGAGATGAGCATTTAGTTGATTTTCTTAAACCTCTTCATGAAAAGAATGAGATTGTTCTTGCTCCATTTGAGTCAACGAGACCTGCTTTTTCTATTTGGTCTCATTCTAAAAAGGAGAAATCTTCTTATATTCCTTTTTATCGTAATGTTGGGATATTGAATACTAAGAAAAATTCCAAATCAACTTACTTTAAGGCTTGTCGATCGATTAAATTTCCGATGTTCGAGAAGCATAAGTTTGCCTTACCGTTGGATTACGATTGTTCTTTATATCGTAAAGACCATCTTCGTCGGTTTTGGACGGTTAAAGATTATGGGGTGACGAATCGTTTAAAGATTGGTTTTGCTTTTGAGGTTGATTCTCTAGAGGATCAAACGCTAACGACTGATCTTGAACAAAAGAAGACTTATGAGTTGCTGAAGCTATTACTGGAAATGCCTGTGAAGGTTAAGCCGAATAAAGTGACTATTCCATTGAGTGAGTTATTGCAATGGATGGCTAAAACCATTACAAACTCGACAAAATGTAAAGTGAAATATAGAAACTCTGGTTCTATTCATCCTGATGTCGAGAAAGAGGGAGCTACCGCTGTATTGCTGTATAAGAAAGGGGAACTGAAGCAACTACCTAGAGATACTCGTGAGTTTAAGATACCCAATAATATAAGTGACTTTAGAATTTCTTATTATGATTATGAGGTAAAAGCCTTTAATGATCAGATTCGTGTTTATTTTATTGAGTATCAAGATGGCGTTGCTGAGGACTTCTTTCATAAACTTAAAGATTGTTTGTTGAAGCAACGGGCAAATTATACGTTTCTTCACAACATGTTATTGAAGACCGGTATCCCTCGCATAAAGCATCGGGGATTTGTGGATTCTTTAGTTTCTGAATTGCTTAAGGTTAAGAACGATCGATATTTTGGATGTATTGATCTGGATGAGCAAGATCGCGGAGAAGTATTCGATCTGGATCGACGTCTGGAGATTGAAAACGAACTGTTGAATTATAATCTGAACTGTTGATTTATAAAGAGGTTTGAGTATGGAATTAGATGTTCTATTGAAATTATTTGATAATCGGCTCTCTTCAAAGTTGTTAGTAGTCTTAGCTCTTTTCGGTTTAGCATTGTCGTTCTACTCCGTCAATCAGAGATTAGATGATGATGTAGAAAAGAAAATCAGATTGATTAAAGAGTGGAAGGAGATTGGCTCTGATAAAGCCTTAAGCCCTGAGGCGATAGAGGCTGTTTATGATCAGCTGCTTGATCAGTTGGAACAACCTGCCGGTGGTGTAGAATTTTTCTTCTTGTCTGCTAAAAATAATTCGAATGGATTTCTCGAAACATTGGCTCTGAAGTTCGTAACCGGTGCTTTGTTGTTTTTGTTTGTTTATGGAGCAAATGTTATGTGGCTGCTCTTTTCATATCGTGGAAAAGGGAAAATAAAACATCTGCTTTTAGCGAGAATCCATTATGTCTATATCTTTCTGGTTTTAGGTACTATTAATGCGTTAATCCCTTTTGTTTCTGTGGAGGTTAACTATCTTTTCTTTCCTTCTATTTTAACGTTAGTTGTAGCAATCGTCGTTTTGTTAAAAGATGAACAAGATAAGAGAAGAAAAGAGGTGATGAAGAGTTCTAAGATCTTATTGAATAACTCATAGTGCGTTCTAAGTTGTGGAAGGAGAAATATAAAAAGCCGTTCCGAATAGCTCGAAACGACTTTTTACCTCTAATTAAAAATCCAACTTTAATGAACGACATTTATCTATTTCATACCTACCTAACTTTCGTTTGTTTAGAGTTCGATGATCAAAGATTCGCGAGGCGACATTTTTAGGTCTTGATCGAATCGGATGTTTTTTCCTGTAAGCACATCGCGACCTTGAACTTGATCTTTGAGGATCTCTTGGTAATATTTTAATGGTAGTGTGGTGTCTTGATCTGTTCCGTTAAGGATGACGAACACTGTCTTACCGTTGTATTGGCGGGCATAAGCATAAACGCCATGCTGCACCATGAATTGAGTCATACTTCCTTTAGCAATGATCTCGTTTCCTTTTCTCCAATTCAATAGTTTTTTGTAGAAGTTATAACAGTCGTTTTGTTGCGCTGTGCGTCCTTCTGCTGTAAATGCATTGGCTTTATCTCCAATCCATCCGCCAGGAAAATCTTTACGTACATAACCATCACTTCCCGATTTTGTACCATTCATCATCACTTCTGTTCCGTAGTAAAGTTGTGGAATACGACGAGTGGTCAACAGTAATACAGAAGCTTGTTTAAGCATGGGCAGATTGTCACCGTTGCCTAAGAAACGATCGGTATCGTGGTTTTCGAGGAAAGCCAAGACTGAAGCCGGGTTAGGGTAGAGGAAGTCGTATACGAAACTGTTGTACACGCGATCTAGCCCTCTGAACCAGGTTTCGGTTTGTTCGTTTTTGGCTGTATTGATTTTATCAAAGAAGCTGAAATCCATGACTGTCTTTAGGTAACTATTGCGTGGAGCAGCTAGTTTGGAATCTTTTTGCCAGAAAGCGGTGTAAGCCGGTTCGGAGGTCCAAGTTTCGCCTACCGTGTTGTAGTTCGGATATTCTTCATTAAGCTCCTTCATCCAGTTGCTCATGGCATCATAGTCGGCATACGGGTAAGTGTCCATGCGGATACCGTCGATGTCGGCATATTCAATCCACCAATAGCTGTTTTGTACCAGATATCTGTATACATGTGGGTTGCGTTGGTTTAAGTCGGGCATCGCTTTTACAAACCAGCCGTTGTTCATCTGATCGGTATCGTAAGCCGAAGCGTAAGGATCAACATGTGGGGTCAGTTTGAAAGAAGTCTGTACGAAATGGTCTTCGTAGTCAGAGTGATTGAACCAATCTTTTGAAGGCATATCTTTGATCCATTGGTGACCAAAACCGCAATGGTTGAAGATCATATCCATCACCATTTTGATGCCTTTTTGATGAGCTTTCTCGATTAGGTCGCGATATTCTTCATTGCTACCAAAGCGTGGGTCGATCTTATAGTAATCGGTTGTGGCGTATCCGTGATACGATCCTCCTTCCATATTGTTTTCTAAAACGGGAGTAAACCATAAAGCTGTAACTCCTAAATCAGAGAAATAATCCAAATGGTTGGCAATACCGGCAAGGTCACCTCCGTGGCGAGCACCGGGATCGTTGCGGTCCACTTTGCTGTCTAACATTCCTTCTACTTTATCGTTATCCGGATTGCCATTGGCAAAACGATCGGGCATTAGAAGATAAAGGGCATCAGAGGCATCGAATCCTGTACGGTCGGCTGCTTTTCTTTTTCTTGCTTTTAGTTCATAATCGCGAGTAAATTTCTTTTTCCCTTCGGCAAAAGTCAGTTTGACCTTTCCTGGTTTGACATCTTTATCTAGTTTGAGATAGATGAGTAAATAGTTTGGACTTTCCAATTTTACGGTACTGCTTAGCGAAACGCCTGGGTAGTTGACGGTGACCGATGCATTGGCGATACCTTTGCCATATACCATTAGCTGAAGCTCTGGGCTTTTCATGCCGGTATACCAAAAAGGTGGGTCAATTTTATCTATACTTGCAGTGGCATAGGTTGTTATTGAGAGCAATAACGCACTTAAGATAAATAAGATTTTTTTCATGATATTAGTTTATAAATTATTACGGGAGCTAAGGTAATTGATTTAGAAAAATGAAAGGGCGTTTTTTATGTGACAGAGGTTTATTATTTATGCAAACGTTTTCATTTTGACTTTTTTATACCTTCATTGAAAAAACGTTCTTTTTTGAGTGAGTTGAGCCACTTTTCCGCAGTAGCATAATAATTGTCGAGTGTAAACTCTACTTCGCCTTTCTCATTTGGAGTTATGGTGTTCTCAATGGGTGCTTGTCGAGTCTTTAAGAATGTTTTGAGCCATTTCTCGGCATTGTCAATATCAACTAGAGTTTGGTAATATATGGCAGCAATATCATAAAGAAGTTTATGGTTATCGCGGTCATAACGATAGAGGTCACGCAGTGTATTGATTTGGTTTTGGGGTTGATTTGCCATTTTATAACAATCGGCCATCCCTTTATAAAGATGAATCAAAGCACTGTCTTTGGGAATCGTGAGATCAATCGCTTCTTTCATGTATTTAATCCCGTCTGCTTTCCATGATGTCTTAGCACACGACCGGGCTAGGAAATAGAGTAGGCTGATGTTTTTGGGATCTTTTTCTTTGGCTTTCTCGAGAATGTCGTGTGCCTCGTAGTATCGATCTATGGCGTAATAACTGACTCCCAGATAATATAGGGTTTGGAAGCTGCTGTCTTTGCGTTGAATCAATCCACTGTAACGTTGGGTAGCCATTGGGTAGTTTTCCGATAGGCAGTATGCAAAGGCATTCTGACGGTTGACTGTAATGTTAGTCGTGTCTTTTTCTCGATATTTTTCTGTGGCTTCAATGGCATACTCATATAGCTTTGTGGTATTATATAGACTACCTAGTTTTGCGGCGGCTAGATAGTCGGTCGGATATTTGTCTTGGATAACGTGGTAACAGCCTATTGCAGCATCAATTTGATCTTTCATATTTTCTAGACTTTGAGCTTGTAGATGTAATACGGCAAGCGAACTATCTTTTTCGGCCAACAGACTACTTTCGGTGAAAGCTTCGGTGTATTGCTGCATGTTGTTTAAAAGGGTGATATATTGCAGACGAACATATTTATTGTTGGGATAATGGTCGATACTTCTTCTATAGTAACTTAACGCATCATCGTATTTGTATAGCCTCTTACAGCAGTCGGCACTTTCAATGAGGGCTTGCTGGTTAACAGAATCGTTTTGTAATATATTCTGGTAAGTTTTGAAAGCCTCATCGATATTTCCTAATTCTTTTTGTGCTTTCCCTTTTAATAAAAGAAGCTTGGTGGTTGGCTTTTCTTTTTCGATTAGAGTTATTACAGTCTCATAATCAAATTGGGACATGGCTTGTTGGATAGCTTCGACGTTCTGTGCCTTGGTTGTTATCAGAGAAACGAAGAATGTACAAAAGAATATTAAACGTTTCATAAGCATTTAGTTTAAAAAGATTTATAAATGCCAAGATACGGAAAAGTAAAAAGCTTTTTCATAGCTCGATTCTTTATTTCTTCCTAATTTAATATTCTTAACAGACTGTATTAAAGAAAAGAAGCGCCTTCTTTTCAGAAGACGCTTCCTTTTTTCTATGTATTATGAGTTCGAATTACATCAAGAATCCAAGCAAGATACCTGCTGCAACTGCCGAACCGATAACTCCTGCAACGTTAGGACCCATAGCGTGCATCAACAGATAGTTGGTTGGATCATATTCCAAGCCGACAATCTGTGAGATACGTGCTGAGTCGGGTACTGCCGATACACCGGCGTTTCCGATCAATGGGTTGATCTGGTTGTCTTTCTTCAAGAAGAGATTGAATATTTTTACAAACAATACACCTGAAGTGGTGGCAATGATAAATGAAAGAGCACCAAGACCGAAGATCATTACAGAATCCCAAGTTAAGAATTGAGAAGCTTGTGTTGAAGCTCCTACGGTAAGACCTAACAAGATTGTAATCACATCGATCAACGGACCGCTTGCTGTATTTGCCAAACGACGAGTAACACCGCTTTCTTTCAATAGGTTACCAAAGAAAAGCATACCTAACAATGGCAAACCTGAAGGAACTAAGAATGTAGTTAGCAATAGACCAATAATTGGGAAAACAACTTTTTCTGTGTGTGATACCGCTCTTGGAGGTTTCATGCGAATAACGCGCTCGTGTTTAGTGGTTAATGCACGCATGATGGGTGGTTGAATCACAGGAACCAAGGCCATGTATGAATAGGCCGAGACTGCAATGGCACCCATCAAGTTAGGAGCAAGTTTCGATGAAAGGAAAATAGCGGTCGGACCGTCGGCACCACCAATGATACCAATTGCTCCGGCTTGATTAGGTTCGAAGCCTAAAACTAAAGCCAACATATATGCTCCGAAAATACCAAACTGTGCTGCAGCACCGATCAACATAAGTTTCGGATTCGAAATTAGTGCAGAAAAGTCTGTCATAGCTCCGATACCGAGGAAGATCAACGGCGGATACCAACCAGAGGTCACTCCTTGATATAAAATGTTAAGCACTGAACCTTGTTCATATATACCTACTTGTAATCCGGCTTCCAAGTTAAATGGAATATTGCCGACGAGAATACCAAAACCAATTGGGATAAGTAGCATCGGCTCAAACTCTTTGGCTACGGCAAGGTAGATAAAGATTAATCCGACGATGAGCATGACAAAGTGTCCCGGAGTCGCATTGGCAAACCCGGTATATCCCCAAAAGTCTACAAGGTTATTCCCTAAGAATGATAAGAAATCTCCCATAATTATTCAATGATTACGAGGTCTGTACCTTCCAATACAGAATCTCCTTTGTTTACTTTAATTTCAATAATTTTACCATCTTTGTTTGCGTTGATGTTGTTCTCCATTTTCATGGCTTCAAGGATAATCACTGTTTGTCCTTTTTTCACAACATCACCTTCTTTAACCTTGATGTCAAGGATTACGCCAGGAAGTGGAGATTTAACGCCGTCTTTTCTTGGGGCTGCAGCAGAAGGTTGACTAACCACAGGAGCGCCAATTTCAGTTTTTGGTGCAGCAGCCGGACGAGTAACCGGTTTTGGAGCAGGAGCTTTCACTGGTGCTTCCATCTCTACTTTATAAGGTGTGCCGTTTACTTCGATATTGGCAATGTTGTCTTCTACATCATTGATGACAACATTATAAAGGTTGCCATTAATTTTATATTTATATTCTTTCATTGTATTGTTCTGTTTGATGAAAAATTAACTATCTAGGGTTTCTACGTAAAGTGTAAATTTTCGAACTCCAAGGAGAGTAGGTACGTTTTACTCTGTTGATGGTTAAGATCATATCTTCTATGTCGTGAGCATCGTTTTGAAATTCGTGCATAGCCATGGCAATCGCAGCAATTTCGTCGGCAGAGTTGCTACCGATATTTTGCTTCTCAGCCTCCTTCATGTCTGTGATGCCAGCTGCTTTCATAGCGTTACGTTTACTCAACGTTGTTGCAATGTAACCAACAAGTTTGAATGAAAGGAACAAGAGTAGTAGTCCTAGAAATACTACAGACATTGCTATAATAGACATTCCGATACCAATACTATCTTGTGTCCGGAAATTCTCGACTTTTATATTTTTGTCGATAGTCATGTTATTAGTACTTGGAGTCACGTAGCTATGGTCTCCATAACCTTTAATAACCCATGTCGCACTACCGTCTTGTTCACGAGCATAAGAATGATCGGCAACTTGTCCGGCAGGGATGGTGATTTCATCAATTAGAGTTTTACCATTCGAATCGTATAAAGCAATATAGTTGTCTTTAGTTGGATCGAGGGTAAAGTTAATGTGGAATGTACCTCTTGAAGGTATTCCATCAGCCCAAAATAGAGCATGTTGACGAGGTTTGATCTGAGTCAAAACATCGCTTTTGGGAATCGAGTATTTAGTCGGATTGTTTTTATCGTTTGTCAGATAGCATCCTTTTAAGTCGACTGTAGCATAAGAAGTATTGAAAATTTCAATCCATGCACTATGCACTCCATAATCGTCTTGAAAGTTTTGCTCGTTAACTACCAAAACTTCATTAATTCTCAAGCTGGTAGTGCTTTGCGCTTTTACGCCGAAGCAAACGATTGCTAGTAACGCGATAAATATTCCGAATCTTTTTTTATTCATAACAATCTGTTTTTAATTTGTTACAATGGAATATTACCGTGCTTTTTAGCCGGATTAGTTAACTTTTTAGTTTGCAATTGTTGCAATGCGCGAATAACACGGAAACGTGTATTTCTTGGTTCGATAACGTCATCGATATAACCATATTTAGCTGCATTGTAAGGATTAGCAAACAATTTAGTGTATTCTGCTTCCTTGTCAGCCAAGTATTGTGCAGGGTTTTCTTGTGCTTTTGCTTCTTTGGCGTACAATACTTCTACAGCACCGGCACCACCCATTACAGCGATTTCTGCAGTTGGCCATGCGTAGTTCATGTCGCCACGAAGTTGCTTACAGCTCATTACGATATGTGAACCACCGTATGATTTGCGTAAAGTAACAGTTACTTTAGGTACAGTAGCTTCACCATATGCATAAAGAAGTTTAGCACCGTGAAGGATAACACCATTGTATTCTTGTCCTGTTCCAGGAAGGAAGCCTGGTACGTCAACCAAAGTCACCAAAGGAATGTTGAATGCGTCGCAGAAACGAACGAAACGAGCACCTTTACGTGAAGCATTGCTATCCAATACACCGGCTAAGTATTTAGGCTGGTTGGCAATTACACCTACCGATTGACCGTTCATACGAGCGAAACCAATGATAATGTTCTTTGCATAGTCTCTCTGAACTTCCAAGAATTCACCGTTGTCGACGATTGCGCCGATCACCTCATACATATCGTAAGGTTTATTTGGGCTATCAGGAACGATTTCATTCAATAGATCGTCCATACGGTCAATAGGGTCGTTACAGACAACTAGAGGAGCTTCTTCAAGGTTGTTTTGAGGAATAAAGCTTAATAGTTTGCGGATAATAGTCAAACCTTCTTCTTCTGTTTTAGCAGTGAAGTGAGTTACACCCGATTTAGAAGCGTGCACACTTGCACCACCAAGATCTTCTTGAGAAACATCTTCACCGGTTACAGTTTTTACAACTTTAGGGCCAGTTAAGAACATATATGAAGTACCTTCTGTCATCAAAGTAAAGTCGGTCAATGCAGGTGAATATACCGCACCACCGGCACAAGGACCGAAGATTCCTGAGATCTGGGGAATAACACCTGAAGCCATGATGTTACGTTGGAAGATTTCAGCATAACCAGACAAAGCGTTGATACCTTCTTGAATACGTGCGCCACCCGAGTCGTTGATACCGATAACCGGTGCACCCATTTTCATACCCATATCCATTACTTTGCAGATCTTCTGAGCCATTGTTTCAGATAGTGATCCTCCGAATACGGTAAAGTCTTGTGCAAAAACATAAACAAGTCTTCCTTCGATCGTACCGTAACCGGTTACTACACCATCACCAAGGTAATGTTTTTTATCCTGGCCGAAATTGGTGCATCTGTGTTCAACAAATGTATCCAATTCTTCGAAACTACCTTCGTCAAGCAATTGAGCTATGCGTTCGCGGGCTGTATATTTACCCTTTGCGTGTTGTTTTTCAATAGCCTTTTCGCCACCACCTAAACGAGCTTGGGAACGGAGTTCAATAAGCTCTTTAACTTTTTCAAGCTGGTTACTCATGAGATTTATTTATTTAAATGATTATTTATAATTATTGTTTGAGAGTTTGCGCTTACATTAATTATAAGGTAAATTTGATGTAAGATGTAAAAGGTCAAACAACGATTCTTTTTTAGTGTTCGCAAAGTTCTGTTAAGACACCCAATGTTGATTTTGGATGTAAAAATGCGATGTTTAATCCTTCAGCACCTTGACGCGGAGCTTTATCGATTAAACGGATCTCTTTTCCTTCAGCTTCAGCCAAGGCGTTAGCTACACCGTCTTCCACAGCAAATGCTACATGATGAACACCAACACCTTTGTTTTCGATGAATTTAGCGATGGTGCTTTCCGGACAAGTCGGCTCAAGAAGCTCAATTTTAGTATCGCCGACCTTCAAAAAAGCAGTTCTTACTTTTTGATCTTCTACAGTCTCAATGTTGTAACACTTCAAACCTAATACGTTTTCATAGTACGGAAGAGCTTCTTCAATGCTTTTAACAGCAATTCCTAAATGCTCAATGTGAGAAATTTTCATAATGCGATTATTTAATGTGATTTCTAATTTGTTTTTAATTGGTATAAAACCCGCACAAAGAAAATCAATTCTTAAATAATAAAGAAATAAATTAGCAAATAATTATCATTAGATGAGGCAGAAAAGAAAAGACATTCGTCTGAATAAAATATCGTATCGGATTTTGAGGAGTCGATTGCCCCTTTTTTAAGGATTACATATACAATTTTATCATGATTCGGTTAATCCATGTCCATTTGAAACGAAACCACCGTCTGGTACTGCTTTGTTTACCCCCAAATCGTAACACAAAGTCACGATAACCATGTTTTCTAAAGGGCAAACCCACATCCATGAATTCTAAATGACGGAATCCATGTGAGTAGGCCTCATCAAAAGCCTTCCAAATTGCTAGAACTCCGGGATATTGCGGAGCATAAGTTTTTCGCATGCCACCCGAAAACCACAAATAGGCGCTACTTCCTGAATAGATACATACTGCCCCACCAATTATTTTGTCCTTATATTTTACAATAAATATTTTGCCTTGTTTACCTTTGATGAGGATCGAATCCATATGCCTAAAAAACTCTTTATCTGGGAAGTATCTCCTAATTCGTGTGGAATAGACTCGATGAAGCATTCTTGAGAAGCTGTGTATTTCTTCGATGGTGGTTGCTTCGCTAACAATGGCGCCATTTTTTAATCCTTTTTTGATTTGTCGCATGCGTGAAGCATTAAACCGTTCTTCAGGAGTGTGGATGTCATGCAGGGAATTTCTGACTCGTAACCAATTGATGGCAAAGTAATGGTTGCTTCTAAAATATTTATACCCAAAGAGTGCCCCTTCAATGTTTCTAAATTCGATTAAGGAACAATTGCGCAAAGCTTCTTGTGTGAGGTGTTCGAGTAAGTTGCCAAAAATGCTTTCTTTATCCAAATCCTCCGGGAGATTGAAATAATCGCCGTTTCCATAGACGAGGCATTCTTTAAATAAGGTAATCGCAAAATGGTTTTGAGGCTTCCGGATGACGGCCAATAGTTTGGCTATGGGGCGGTCGTTATAACTAGCCACTAGAAGAAGAGGGGTATATCCTAAAGTCGCTTCATAGATTTGAAACAACTCTTTGGAATGAAAGGTGTCTTTACCCGGTAGGTCCGGAATCTCGGCGCCTCGATAATATGTGGTCAGTTTTAATGGCATATTACACAAATGTATCACTTTATTTCTTTGTGTCTAACAAATGAAGGTCTTATTTGTTGTCTGAAATAGAAAAATAGCTGTCTTTGTGACTATTAGATTGCATCTTGATTTTCTTTTAGCTTGTTTATTCGTCAAAATAGGGTTAAAGCTTTTGTTATGTTTATATTCCACGTGTTTTTTTTATCTTTGCATGCAGTATCGAAAAAACTATAAATCAGGAAATGATATGGAACATTTTAATGAGCTGATAAAGAAACGTCGCAGTACCCGAAAGTTTACCGACCAAGAACTCTCTCAAGAAGAGGTTGTAACACTGTTGAAGGCTGCTTTGATGTCGCCAACGTCGAAACGCACGAATTGTTGGCAATTTATTGCGGTCGATGATAAAGAGACGTTGAAGAAGCTTGCTTTGTGCAAGGAAAGTTCTTCTGCATTTATTGCCGATGCGGCATTAGCTTTGGTGGTGACTGCCGATCCTCTCACCAGTGATGTTTGGATTGAGGATGCTTCGATTGCTTCTATCATGGTGCAATTGCAAGCTGAAGATTTGGGATTGGGAAGCTGCTGGGTGCAAATACGCGAGCGTTATACGGCTTCCGGAATGTCTTCCGATGAATATGTACGTGAGGTACTCGACATTCCTTTGCAGTTGCAAGTGCTATCGGTCATTGCTATCGGTCACAAAGCGATGGAGCGTAAACCCTTCGATGAGGCTCATCTGCAATGGGAAAAGATTCATATTAACAAATTTGGAGGGCAATAGTCATGAGTGCTGCCAGAGCAAATAATAATCAGGATACATATAAAGCCACTGCGATTGCCTTGATGCTGATCGGGGGACTTTATATGATCGATAAATTTGTCCGATTGAGTTTGTACGGACTCGGATGGATCACAGACAAAAACTACTTATTACTTTATACTTCGGTCATCTTTTTATTATTTAAACGTGATAAATCTATCGGTATTGTTTTGCTCGGGCTTTGGCTAGTGATGAATATTGATTTGGTGATTGCTCTTTTAGGCAATCTTTCAAGTTATTTGTTGCCATTGGCCTTATTATTGACCGGAGGTATTTTATTATTGATATCAAAACGATGAAAAGAAGTATAGAAGATACTCCGATAGTCCTTATTGGAGCTGGAAATCTAGCGACTAACTTGGCGAAAGCTATTTATCGTAAGGGATTTCGTATTGTGCAGATCTATAGCCAAACTGAAGAGTCTGCAAAGTTATTGGCCAATAAAGTGGAGGCCGATTATACGACGAATTTGGATGAAGTGGTCACAACGGCAAAATTGTATGTTGTGGCTTTAAAGGACGCTGTGCTTGCCGAACTTTTACCACGTATTGTGGCCAATAAGCCTGACGCTTTGTTTGTGCATACGGCCGGTAGCCTTCCGATGAACATCTTTGAAGGCTTGGCTACACGCTATGGTGTGTTTTATCCGATGCAGACCTTCAGTAAGCAACGCGAAGCGGATTTTAAGGATATTCCAATTTTTCTAGAGGCAAACTCGGAGGAGAATTTGACTTTCTTAAAGGCGATAGCCTCTACGCTGTCTCCTAACGTTCATGTAGCAACTTCTGAACAGCGTAAAAGTTTACATCTTGCGGCTGTGTTTATCTGCAACTTTACGAATCATATGTATGTCCTTGCTGCGGATTTGCTTCAGAAGAACGACTTACCATTCGAGGTGATGTTGCCTTTAATCGATGAGACTGCGAGAAAGGTGCATGAGATTAAACCTATTGATGCACAAACCGGACCAGCCATGCGGTATGACGAAAATGTGATTAATAACCACTTGTCTATGCTTGAGAGTGATCCGGCTTTACACGATATTTATAAACTTCTAAGCAAAAGTATTCATGAGCACCATCAATTATGATTTATCGCACATTAAAGCGTTGGCTTTTGATGTCGACGGCGTGTTAAGTGCCGATATGATTCCACTACACCCCTCGGGTGAACCGATGCGCACTGTTAATATTAAAGATGGGTATGCTTTACAGTTGGCTGTAAAGCGTGGTTTGCATATTGCCATCATTACCGGAGGACGCACTGAAGCAGTTCGTCTTCGTTTTGCCGGATTGGGAATTGCGAATCTTTATATGGGATCTTCTGTGAAGATTCACGATTATTGTGATTTTCGTGATAAACACGGTTTGAAAGATGACGAGATTCTCTATATGGGAGACGATATTCCGGATATGGAGGTGATGAAAGTTTGTGGTTTACCTTGCTGCCCCAAGGATGCTGCGCCGGAAGTTAAATCACTTGCTCGATATATCTCGCATGTTAATGGCGGCTACGGTTGTGGTCGTGATGTGATCGAGCAAGTCTTGAAAGCACAAGGCAAATGGTTGTCGGATGATGCTTTCGGGTGGTAGTAGGTTTGAGATGTGGATCAAAGAAGAGAATATACTGATACAATATGATACTTGAAAATTTACAAAAATATTCCATAATATTAGCGTCGAACTCTCCCCGACGGAAAGAACTGATCTCGGGGCTGGGAATTGACTATGTGGTTCGCACGCTTCCAGATATTGATGAATCGTTCCCAGAACATTTATCGGCTGAAGAGATTCCGGCTTACATCTGTAAAGCTAAAGCTGATGCTTATCGGACAACAATGGCGACCGATGAGTTAGTGATCACGGCTGACACCATTGTGTGGAGCGAGGGCCGGGTGCTTGGTAAACCTCAAGATCGCGAGGAAGCTATCCGGATGATTCGATCTTTGTCTGGAAAGTCGCACCAAGTCATTACCGGCGTTTGTCTCACGACGCAGCAAACTCAAAAGACCTTTACGTCGACTTCCGAAGTGGTTTTCGATGATTTGACGGAAGAGGAGGTCGCTTATTATGTTGATCGCTTCAATCCGATGGATAAAGCCGGAGCGTATGGGGTCCAGGAATGGATTGGTTATATTGGGGTTAAGTTTATCTCCGGAAGCTTTTATAACATCATGGGACTTCCCATTCAACGGCTTTATCAAGAACTGAAATCTTGGTAAGCGGGGAATGGATTAAAAAATAGATCTTGAAGAAAATTTATTTCAAAGTCTCACGATAAAGTTATATCTTTGCACGGTTTTATAGTCTGTAAATAATAATATATCAAAAATATGATCGCTAAGATAGAACAACTTCTGAAAGAGGTGGAGGCTATAGTGGCTTCTAATGCTGAAGAGCTTGAATCACTTCGCATCAAATACCTAAGTAAGAAGGGAGCCATTAATGAGTTGATGGCCGATTTTCGTAATGTACCTGCCGAACAAAAGAAAGAGGTGGGCATGAAACTCAACGAGCTAAAGACAAAAGCACAAGAACGCATCAACGCGTTGAAAGAGCAGTTTGAAGCTCAAGATCATGGCGCTGAAGGATTGGATTTAACTCGTACGGCTTATCCGATGGAGTTGGGTACACGTCACCCTTTGTCTATTGTAAAAAATGAAATCATTGATATCTTTGGTCGTTTGGGCTTTAGTATTGCCGAAGGACCGGAGATTGAGGACGATTGGCATGTCTTTTCGGCTTTGAACTTTGCAGAAGATCATCCGGCTCGTGATATGCAGGATACGTTCTTTATCGAATCTCGTCCCGACGTCTTACTTCGTACTCATACCTCTTCGGTACAGAGTCGTGTGATGGAAGTTTCTCAACCTCCTATTCGCATTATCTGTCCGGGACGTGTGTATCGTAACGAAGCGATCAGCTATCGTGCACACTGCTTCTTCCATCAGGTAGAGGCTCTTTATATCGATAAAGATGTTTCGTTTACCGATTTGAAGCAGGTCTTGTTGCTTTTTGCTAAAGAGATGTTTGGTAGCGAAACTAAAATCCGTTTGCGTCCTTCTTATTTCCCATTTACAGAGCCAAGTGCCGAAATGGACATCAGTTGCAACATCTGTGGAGGTAAGGGTTGTCCGTTCTGTAAGCACACTGGTTGGGTGGAAATCCTAGGTTGTGGTATGGTCGATCCGAATGTTCTCGAATCGAATGGAATTGATAGCAAGGTTTACAGTGGATATGCATTGGGTATGGGCGTTGAACGTATTACGAACTTGAAATATCAAGTGAAGGATTTACGTCTGTTCTCGGAAAATGATACGCGTTTCTTGAAAGAATTTGAAGCAGCCTATTAAGAGCTTCGTTTTTTAGATATTGGTCCTGCCAATCCATCAAAACATTGATGGGTTGGCAAACTTTTTTTATACAGATGATTATGGAGAAAGATCGATTATTGAGTCGAAACTATTGTTTCATACTGATAGCCAATTTCTTGTTGTATTTTGGCTTTTGGCTTTTGATTCCTGTTTTCCCTTTTTATCTCTCTGAATTTTTTAAAGCAGGTGGTTCGACCATTGGGTTGGTCCTCTCGTCTTATTCGATTGCTGCCTTGTGCATAAGGCCGTTCTCTGGTTATTTACTCGATACGTTTTCGCGAAGGCCATTCTATCTGTTTGCCTATTTTCTCTTTGCATCCATGTTCATGGGATATATTCTAGCCGGAGTCCTTTCATTTTTCATTTTGTTTCGGGTCATTCAAGGCGTTGCCTTTGGCATGGTTACGGTTGGTGGAAACACCTTAGTGATCGATATCATCCCGGCCTTGCGTCGTGGAGAAGGATTGGGCTATTACGGGCTGACTAACAATACGGCCATGTCGGTAGGACCTATGACCGGGCTCTTTTTACATGATGGAGGGGTACCGTTTCTTTCCATTTTTGCCCTCGGATTGGGCGTTTGCCTTTTGGGGCTTTTGGCAGCTTCTTTGGTGAAAGTTCCTTATCATCCAACATTAAAGCGGGAAGCCTTGTCGTTTGATCGTTTTATTTTATTGAAAGGCGTACCGGCCGGTATTTGTTTGTTGCTGTTGTCTGTTCCTTATGGGATGACGACGAACTATGTAGCGATGTATGCTCGTGATCTCAATTTACAAGCTCCTATTGGCTTCTTTTTTACGCTGATGGCCATTGGAATGGCCGTGTCGCGTATTTTCTCCGGTAAACAAGTCGATCGAGGCCGTCTGACTCAAGCCATCTCTATTGGTTTGCTACTTGTTATTTTTTCTTTTTTTCTGTTATCTTTTTGTGTTTTTATTGTCCGGTGGAACCCCACTGTTTGTCTGATTGTTTTCTTTTTTATAGCTTTGGTGCTCGGTGTGGGATTTGGTATCATGTTCCCGGCGTTCAATACGCTGTTTGTTAATCTTGCACCAAACAATCGACGTGGAACGGCAACATCGACCTATCTGACTTCATGGGATATCGGTTTGGGTATCGGCATGTTGATGGGAGGTTGTATGGGCGATGTCGGTACGTTTGATAGAGCTTACTTCTGGGGGGCCTGTCTGACAGTTATTTCATTCGTCTATTTTAGAGCGAAAGTTATTCCGCACTATAACAAAAACAGATTGAGATGAGGATCAAAGAACGTTATGAGAAAGTGATTGCTTGGTTTAAAGAGAATAGACCGGTAGCCGAGACAGAACTCGATTATACAAATCCGTACGAGCTTTTGGTGGCCGTTATCTTATCGGCACAGTGTACCGATAAACGGGTCAACCTAGTCACGCCGAAGTTGTTTTACGATTTTCCGACTCCGGAAGCGTTAGCTGCTACGACTCCAGAAGTGGTGTTTGAGTACATACGGAGTGTCTCTTATCCCAACAATAAAGCAAAGCATTTAGTTGGCATGGCTCGTCTTCTCGTGAGCGAGTTTAAGAGTGAAGTCCCTCATGCTTTGGAGGAACTAACCCGACTGCCGGGTGTGGGACGAAAAACGGCGAATGTTATTCAATCTGTGGTGTTCCATAAAGGCGTTATGCCCGTCGATACTCATGTCTTTCGGGTGAGCCATCGGTTGGGACTCGTTTCATCTCGTTGTACCA
The DNA here is from genome assembly GCA_047975405.1 of Bacteroides sp. Lineage (GTDB taxonomy): Bacteria > Bacteroidota > Bacteroidia > Bacteroidales > Bacteroidaceae > Bacteroides. Next base: position 27,991 of record JBKEDO010000031.1, on the reverse strand, counting down.
CCCCTTTAAGTGTAGAGAAAGAGTTGGTTAAGCATATCCCGGAAGAACTTTTACCTATTGCTCATCATTGGTTGATCTTGCACGGTCGTTATGTTTGTATGGCTCGAACTCCGAAATGTGAATCGTGTGGTTTGAAAACATTCTGTAAATACGTTCAAAAAGATTATAATAAAGAAAAAGGGACTGTAAAGCGTAAGATTTAGTTAAGAATTCGTGCCGAACAAAAAAATAAAATAGTAACTTTGCAGTCTATCAAAAAGATAAATTATCACTTTTAAAATATAAAGTATTATGCAAACAATTGACAAATTCAATTTTGCCGGTAAAAAGGCATTCGTTCGCGTTGACTTCAACGTGCCTTTGGATGAAAACTTTAACATTACAGACGATACTCGTATTCGCGCAGCTCTTCCTACTTTGAAGAAAATTTTGGGAGATGGCGGTAGTCTGATCATCGGATCTCACTTAGGTCGTCCGAAAGGTGTTGCTGATAAGTTCTCTTTGAAACATATTCTTGGACATGTTTCAGAACTTTTGGGTGTTGAAGTTCAGTTTGCTAACGACTGTATGGGTGAAGAAGCTGCTGTGAAATCTGCTGCTTTGCAACCAGGTGAAGCTCTGCTACTTGAAAACCTTCGTTTCTATGCTGAAGAGGAAGGTAAACCAAGAGGTTTGGCTGAAGATGCAACAGACGAAGAAAAAGCTGCTGCTAAAAAGGCTGTAAAAGAGAGCCAAAAAGAGTTCACTAAGAAATTGGCTGCTTATGCTGACTGCTACGTGAATGACGCGTTTGGTACAGCTCACCGTGCTCATGCTTCTACAGCGCTGATTGCTAAGTATTTTGATGCTGATCATAAAATGTTCGGTTTCTTGATGGAAAAAGAAGTTACTGCTGTCGATAAAGTATTGAACGATATTCGTCGTCCGTTTACTGCAATCATGGGTGGTTCTAAAGTTTCTTCTAAAATCGAGATCATCGAAAACTTGATGGACAAGGTAGACAACTTGATTATCACCGGTGGTATGAGCTACACTTTTGCAAAAGCAATGGGTGGAACAATCGGTATGTCAATCTGTGAGAACGACAAATTGGATTTGGCTATCGAATTGATGAAAAAAGCTAAAGAAAAAGGCGTTAACTTAGTATTGGCTGTAGATTCAAAAGTAGCTGATGCTTTCTCTAACGACGCTAATACTCAATATGCTGACGAGACAGCTATTCCTGATGGATGGCAAGGTCTTGACATCGGTCCTAAAACGATGGAAATCTTCTCGAAAGTGATCAAAGATTCTAAGACTATTTTGTGGAATGGTCCTACCGGTGTATTTGAATTCGAGAACTTCTCTCAAGGCTCACGCATTGTAGGTGAAGCGATTGTTGAGGCTACAAAGAACGGTGCCTTCTCATTAGTAGGTGGTGGTGACTCTGTAGCTTGTGTAAACAAGTTCGGTTTGGCTAGTGGCGTTTCTTATGTATCGACAGGTGGTGGTGCATTACTTGAAGCTATCGAAGGTAAAGTTCTACCGGGTATCGCAGCGATCAAAGAATAATTGACGATAAAATATCATAAATAGATATCGTGAAGGCATCTCTTTTTTATAAAGAGATGCCTTTTTCGTTTTTTGGTACTATATTTGTATTTACGAAAGTAGAATTTTTCGTTTCTAAATAACCCTATTTTAAACGAGTGGTAAAAGTATAAGAAAGATGAATGAACAATCGGTCAAAGAACAATATAAATATGTCTATGCTCTCATTAGAGAGAAGAGATTGAAGGAAGTCCTCGAACAGTTGGAGTCATTATCCTTCCAGTATCCTGATTGGGGATTACGGACGCGTTTGGATAACCTGAAAGTCTCTTATACTTATATGCTTCAGTATATGAAACAAGGAGTGGCCGATCCTCAACGTGGGGTGCTCTATCATCAATTGCTAAGAGAGGCCTTAGAGATCACCGATCAGGCCCGATTGCAGGCTCTAGACAGTGTCTCTTCTCACTACTATCATACCTTGAGACGTGAGTTTCGTGCCGGTAGCCGACAGCTCGACCTTAAGCAACCCTTATTCGTGTTGGAGTCGTTCGGAGACGATCTATCTGTTAGCCGCCTCTTGTCGGACGAGAAACAACAAGAGGTCTTTTTGCGTCATGAAGAAGCTTTGAAAAATCTGTTCCTGATGGTTTGGACCAACAGCTTATGGAGTTCGGACGACCAGGTGTTGGCAAACTCAACACTGGGATCTGATACGCTTCGTTCACACGACCTCTGTCTATTGGTCAGTGCCGTCACCATGAGTCTTCTGCAATGTTTCGATAGTCGCAAATTTCTTTGGCTGTTACAAGCCTACCAACATAGCCATTCGGAAGTGTCACAACGTTCGGTCGTGGGCATCGTCTTTGTGCTCTACACCTATCGTGAACGTTTATCTATCTATCCCGAGGTGAGTCGCGAGATTGGCTTACTTAAAGAGATAGTGCCTTTTTCTGCCGATGTGGCTCGAATCTATAAGCAACTTATCTTTTGTCAGGAGACTGAGAAAATTGACCGTAAGATGCGTGAAGAAATCATTCCGGAAGTGATCAAGAACACGCCTAATGTGCGTAACTTTCGATTCGGATTTGATGAATCGGATGAAGAAGGGGATGACCGTAACCCGGAATGGGAAGAACAACTCAAACGTTCGGGACTGGAAGATAAGTTGCGTGAGATGGGAGAGTTGCAGATGGAGGGAGCGGATGTTTATATGAGTACCTTCTCTTCGTTGAAGGGATATCCTTTCTTTAGGGAGATTCAGAACTGGTTTTTGCCTTTTGAAGAGAATCACTCTGCGGTGGTCAATATCTTGAAAGAGACAGAGATGAAGAATAGCTTCTTAAATATTATTATCCATTCGGGATTTTTTAGCAATAGCGATAAGTACTCACTGTTCTTTACGATCGATCAATTGCCGGCGTCTCAGAGAGAAGTGCTTCTGAGTCAGCTTACCGACCAACAGTTGGAAGAGATGGGCGATCAGGCGAATGCGGAAACCTTGAAGAAATATGCCGATCGACCGGAAACTTTAAGCAATCAATATCTGCACGATTTCTATCGATTTTTTAAGCTCAACATGCGTCGTCATGAGTTTAGAGATCTCTTCAGAGAGGAACTCGACCTGTATCATGTTCCCGTGCTGTCTGACTTGTTGGCCAATGAAGAACTTTTGGTGGGCATAGGCGACTTCTATTTCAAGAAGGAGCGCTGGTTGGAGGCTCTCGATTTATATCTTGAAGTGGTTCATCTGAAAGGTCATCAATCGGTCATTAGCTCCGACTATTATCAGAAAGTGGGATATGCCTATCAGAAGCTTAATCGCTATGAAGAGGCTATTGAAGCTTATTTGCGTGCAGACATGATTAAATCCGATCAGCTCTGGTTGAACCGACACTTAGCCAATTGTTACCGTCTGACTCATCGTTTTGATCAGGCCTTGAACTATTACCGGAAAGTCGAGCAAGTCTTGCCGAACAATAAAACGGTTCTTTTTAATATCGGAAGTTGTCTGGTTGAGTTGGAACAGTATGATCTGGCGCTGAACATGTTTTTCAAACTCGATTTCTTAGAAGAATCGTCTGTCAAAGCCTGGCGAGGCGTAGCTTGGTGTTCATTTGTTTTGGCCAAGCACGAACAAGCTCTGAAATATTATGAAAAGATTGCGCAACATAAACCGACAGCGGTTGACTATATGAATGCGGGGCATGTGCTTTGGGTGATGGGGCATTTTGAAAAAGCCATTGAACAATATGCTCAATCTTTAGCCTTATGTGGCAATAAATCCTCTTTCTTGGAGATGTTCCATAAGGACGAAAGTTATCTGATCCGTCAAGGCGTTCCGGAAGATGATCTTCCGTTGATGATGGATATTATTTAGACCGGATCGGGGCCGATCCGAAATCAAATACAACCCTCCATTCCGTTTATTACTCAGAGAATGGAGGGTTTCCAGATACGACTCTGGTGGAGGCCTAATTTCCCACTATCGGAATATCGGTTCCTCCTGATACATTTCTTCGATTTCCTGTTTATATTTTTCTTCTATAACCCTTCTTTTTAGCTTCAACGTATTGGTCAACTCCCCAGTCTCTATGGTGAAAGGGGTGGTGAGAAGTTTGAACTTCTTGATCTTTTCGAACCCGGCAAAGTCGTTCAGCAGTTTATTCATTCGTTTGGTATAGAATAGGATGATCCGGTCGTTCTTGAGCAATTCTTCCATCGAGCTGTAAGTGATGTCTTCTTCCAAGGCATAGTCTTCCAGAGCAGGAAATGCCGGTACGATCAGGGCCGATACAAACTTGCGCTGATCGCCGATGATGGCCACTTGATCGATATAAGAATCTATGCTTAACTTGGTCTCTAGAGCTTGTGGAGCAATATATTTCCCATTTGAAGTCTTAAACAGATCTTTCAGTCGCTCGGTGAGGAAGAGGTGACCATCTTTGAGATAGCCAGCATCACCAGTGTGAAACCATCCCTCATGGTCGATCGCGGCGTCGGTTGCCTCTTGATTCTTATAATAACCTTGTGTCACACTCTTACCGCGAATCAAAATCTCATGATCCCGTCCGATTTGCAGTTCGACGCCCGGTACGACTTGTCCGACCGATCCGATCTGATAGCCCCTTTCTAAGGTACAAGAGACCACAGCCGTCGATTCAGTCAACCCGTAACCGATCAATAGATTAAGGCCGACGGCATGTACAAAGATATTCACTTCATCAGGGATAGCTGCTCCTCCGGTGGGAAAGAGGCGTCCCCGATCGAGTCCGATCGTCTTTTTTAAGACAGAGAACACTCTTTTCTCATAATAGGTATACAACAACTGAAGCAGTTGCGGAGGCTGTCGGTTCTCTCTTAGATAATCGATCTGATAAGTCTGCCCAATCTTCAAAGCATGTCGCATGATCAGTCTTTTAATCCAATGACTCGTACGGATCTTATCTTGTACGCCGGAGTAGATTTTTTCCCAAAAGCGGGGAACCGCACACATAATGGTGGGACGTATCTCTTTCAACGTTTCTTGTATCTCAGTAGGATATTGATTGATGCAGACTTGTATCCCTTTGATGAAGCAAAGGTAGCACCATGTTCTTTCGAAGACGTGCGACAAGGGTAAGAAGTTGATCGATATATCTTGGTCGGATAAGTCGGAAATCACATTCTGCATATTATTCAGCTGCTCGATGTAGTTTCGATGGGTCAGGATAACGCCTTTGGAAAGTCCCGTTGTTCCCGATGTATAAAGAATGTTGGCGATGTCGTCGAGTTGTGCCGATGCTGCTCGATTGATGGCCGTGTTGGAATAATAAGGCGCATGCCCTAATTTGATAAAGTTCTGGTAATGCATGGAGATGCCGTCGGCAAAATGCAGTACTGCTTGGGTGTTTAGGACAATGATCTTACTTAGCGTCGGACATTGGTCAATCACCCGATAAAGCGTATCGTATTGCTCCTGATCGCCTACAAACATGATTTTGATTTGGGCCTCATTGATGATGTGACAAATCTGTGTGGCAGAGCTGGTGGCATAAAACGGAACGGTGACGGCGCGATTGCCATAGGCACCGAAATCAACATAGAAACATTCCGGTCTGTTTTGCGAGAAAAGACCGATATTCTCTTGTTCCTGCACCCCGAAGTAAGCTAAAGCTTGAGCATTGAGTTTGACTTGAGCCGAGAACTCGTTCCAACTGATAGGCATCCAATGCCCGTTATGTTTGTATTTGAGAGCCACCTTACTTCCATATTTTTTGGCTTGACGGTGTATTAATGTCGAGAAATGAAGGTTTTCCATGGCTTCTGTGATTAAGGGTTGTTGCTCATTGAGTAGACTTTTGTCATAAGGATGTTTCATAAATATAACAAAAAAGGCCTTTAAATGATCATTCTTTATCTAAAAAACTTATTTTTGTTTCTAAGAAAAAAGATTAAAACTGTAAATCATGATAAATTCAATCTATTCTCCGTCAGAGACCCGTTATACGAACGGTATGCGTTATCGGCGTTGTGGTCAAAGTGGCATCATGCTTCCGGAGGTTTCTCTCGGACTATGGCATAACTTTGGTGATGTAGATCTCTTCTCTAATAGTCTCCGCATGGCACATTATGCTTTCGATCATGGGATCACGCACTTCGACTTGGCCAACAATTACGGACCGTCGTTCGGCTCAGCCGAGGAAACGTTCGGACAGATCATGAACAAATCATTGGCTCCGTATCGTGACGAATTGCTCATTTCGACTAAAGCCGGGCATGATATGTGGAACGGCCCTTATGGCAGTTGGGGGTCACGTAAACACCTCATCAGTAGTCTCAATCAGAGTTTGAAGCGAATGAACCTCGATTATGTCGATATCTTCTACTCTCACCGTTACGATCCTTCTACTCCGCTGGAAGAGACCCTTCAAGCGATGGTCGATATTGTGCGTCAAGGTAAAGCTCTTTATGTTGGGATCTCTAAGTATCCTAAAGAAGCGGCTGAGGTGGCTTATCGCTATCTTCATGAACATGATGTGCCTTGTCTGATTTATCAGGGACGATACAACCTATTCGATCAGGAAGTACGGGAGAATGGTGTCCTAGATCAGGCTCAGACAGCCGGAGCGGGATTCATCGCTTTTTCTCCTTTGGCCCAAGGGCTGCTGACCAACCGTTATCTGAATGGCATTCCGGAAGATTCGCGCATTGCCCGTGGAGGATTCTTGAAACGGGAACAGCTCACTGATGATGTGCTTCGCAAGATCAGAACACTCAACGGATTGGCGCAAGAACGGGGGCAGACCCTTTCCGAGATGGCTTTGGCCTGGTTACTCAAAGACGAGTCTGTCTCTTCGGTTATCATCGGTTCGAGTTCTGTGGAACAGATGCAAGATAACCTCAAAGGATTGTCGAATATTCGGTTTGAAGCCGAGGAGCTAGAACGGATTGAAGCAGCTTGTCGCTTGTGATTCATATCCCAATAGAAACGAATCTTCCGGTGTTGGAAGCCTCACGCAATAAATAAAGAGGTTCGCTTCTTTATCCGTTAACCGTTTGGGAAAACATTCTCATCTCCGGACGAGAGTCTCTTTGTCTACTTATTGACGTCGATGACTCTCGTTCGGAAATTCTATTTCCGCACAAAATGTGGCATAGTGGCAGGTACCGGCATCGATATTTCGACTAAACCGGCTACGATCCCCTCTTTGAACCAAGCGGTTTGATAAATCACTTTATGAATGCCTCCTTTCTCGATGGTGTAAGCATTGCTACCACCAGTTGCAAGAAGTTCGTTGATCTTGACTTGTGAAGATGGGGAGTGACAGTCGAATAGATTCTTCCCGATCAGATCGCCATGCTTAGCGAAGGTTTGTTTGGCTTTGTCATTCATAAACAGAATGATTCCTTGGGTGTCGCATACAGTAACGGCACAATTCATCTCTTTAGCCCATTGATAATCCATAATCTGTGTCTTTATAATTAGATAAAGTTAAATGTCGTTTGGAGGATTTTCCTCGGACAGTGCAAACTTAATTAAAATCGACTAATAACGAAGATATATTGTTGGATAAAAATTGTTGGATAAAAAAAGAGGGTTTGTGGTCGTGATTTCAAAATTCAACTCTCTACCTAGAAGTTATTTTTTTAGTTTGATCTGCCATCTGTCACCTTTTTGACGTTAAATGTTTGATATTCTTTGTTTTAATACTGTTGCAGATACCTGTTGCAGATGGTTGCAGATCAAGTATCTGCAACATTGAAAAATTGCTAATAAAGCCATGCTCCTAACGCATTGTGTTATTTTCTTAGGACATTGCATTATTTTACTACGACATTGCGCTATTAATTTGTTACATCGCCCCATTAATTTATCACATTGTTCTATTTTTAATGATCTATACGATAACAGTAGTTGTAAATTATCAATCAAAAAACAAATGCTCCGATCATAAAACGATCATCTCTAGAATTTCCTATTCATAGGCGTTTAGAGTGATAGAGTGTATAGATGTGGGATAAGCAACAAAATCGAATTCTCAGGGAGAGAATGAAGAAAACTAACTTTAAGATTCTTTATCGTAAATATGAGAAAAGAGAACCGTATCTCAGCGGCATGAATACTGTACCTTAGTGGAATAACGACCGCACTCCAGAATAATAAGCACCGTATTCCAGCGTTACAACGAGCGTACTCCAACGTTCCGACGACCCTACCTCAGCAGTAGTGTATTATTGGCATGTGTCAGTTAACTATTTTAGTTGACCGTTTATTGAATTACATGGCGTTGTCCTGATCTTTGCTATCCTCTTTTATCGTGGCTAATAGTAATTACGATGTTGTCAGATTCTATTTTGCGTAATTATTAAACTGTTCTATGACATGCAATTTATTTTTATAAAGAAACTGCTCAAGCCGATCTGTTATAATTTTATTAAATTCTATAACTCTTTTTTTAAGTGGCATTCACGCTCCTATGTTGGGGTATATATAGCCTCGGGTTTTTAAAGTAAATCGCTCTGCATTTAAGAAGCCTCATATAGTGATTAGGCCATCTGAAGGCATAGCTTAGAGCTTTTTAACTTTCTTATAATACTTCGTTAAAGGTGAAAAAGAACTCGAATAACAAGATTCTAATTATAAGTTATAGTTTACAATTTATGGGATGGTGTCGTCGTAAGTCAAAATAAAAAAGGTATGCCACTTTCTTGACACACCTTTTTTAAACCATATCATAGAATCAATAGTTATTCTACTGTGAATGTTGTAACCTTCATTCCATTTTTTGTATTAGCATTATTAGGATCACCCATTATTATACCATACTCACCCGGTGTTAGATCTTCCATAACGATGTAATATGAACTCTGGCCATATTTTTTTGCTTTGAAATCTACGCTAGATAAATTATTCGTTTCTGTTTTAGAAAGTGTTCCGGTCTCAGCAAGTTGATATCTACGCTCTTTTCCTTTGATTTCAAATTTAAAAATGCTAATAAAAGAATTTGGGTCTGTTTGATTATCGGCGGCTTTTACTATTAACTTTGTTGTTGAAGCACCTTTTTCTTTGCTAAGTGATTGTGTTCCTTTTAGAGTCAATCTGGATTTTACTTTACCAATACCGGTCAAATACAAACTAGCACCAGCCTTCGTCTTGATTGTTCCATTTTCACGGTTAAGCTTTATACCCTCACTGTTTGAAGTTAAAAGCAAAATTTCCTCAGAAAATTCAGGCTCTGTGACTGTTACTTCTTGGGCATACGATAGAGTTGTTGTAAAAATTAGCATTAAACTAATTAATGAAATAATCTTTTTCATACTATTCTTGTTTTTTTGTAGGTTATACAATGTTCATTATGAGAATTACAAAACTAAATATTATTATGATAATGACAAAATGTTTTTTGATAAATATGTTGATTTTTAGGAAATGAGTAGTCTCTAAATATTTTATGTATTCAATCTTCTAAAGTAACTAAATGTGTTTGGTCTTATATAAGATATATCTTATCTTTGGATTTAGTTGATCATTTATTGAACTACATGACGTTGTTTTGATCTTTGCTATCTCCGAATCGGTGGATTAAAAAAAATGAAAGTACCTTCTGTAAGATATGTTTACGATCGGGAATGGTTATTTAATAAAAAAATAATAGGAGTATAAATTATATTTTATATAATTCATTCATTTGTTTATGTCGTTATTCATATCAAACTCTTTAGGCTCTTCGACGAATAATTATACTTATTCTGCAAATGACGAGAAATTGAAAGACTATCCGTTTGGTATAATATTTACGGAAAGCAATATGGGGGATTCGAAGGTTCAGCCTTATAAATACAACGGCAAGGAGTTTGATGGTAAATGTGGATTAAATGTTTATGATTATGGTGGACTACAGCATCGTATGAGGGTATATAATGTAATAATTTAATAACACAAGCGGTTGAAGCAAATAAGCAAGGTGGAGATTATAGCAAATCTACTCAACTTGACAATACCCAAATAAAGTTATTAAGAGATAATTATATAAATAACAAATAAAACCACTATTCCCCGATACGCAATGATTGGTTTAAAAGATATATTGTAAAATGAAGAAGGTAATATTTATATCATTAGGATGTATCCTATTATTTTCTTTTTGTTCTAAGAGAGAGAAAGAGTCAGACGAGAATTCCTTTTATATACTTGTGAATCTGCTTGATAATAGTCGAAGTGGCAAGGATTATGTGAAATTGAGGGTTAATGATAGTTTATTGTTCAGTGGCTCTTATTTTACTGATCTCTCTGAGGAGAATATTGATGATATTTGGGGAATGGAGGTCGCTTCTTTTAATAAACAGAATAAAGATAGTATTAAAATTAAATTGCGTTTAATTTCCTTAGATACGGTTCTTTTTTCGCAAAGAAAAATAGTAGATACTACTTTTTATTATAAAATAAAAGATATTCCGGGGATATCAATTACTGATCCTCGGGGAACTGGCCATTTCTCTGTCTTTGACACACTCAATGCTCCTGCATATTGGAGGGTAGAATGAATGGCAAGTTTGTGTTTCGGTCTTTCCAAAACTCTTGAATGGTAGAATTTCGTTGGTCTGCAAATGGCTAACGGGATTTTTGCTATTTTACGAATACGCCTGCTTTGTCTTGTTACCCCGAAGAAATGCATCAATGAAGACACTTTAAAAAGATAAATTTTGTAAGCAGTGTAAAGGATTGATGTATTGAAAAGAATTTTGATCATCTTTGATAGAAGTCTTCAATGTGGAGCATACCGGACTCGAACCGGTCACCTCGACACTGCCAGTGTCGCACTCTAGCCAGATGAGCTAATGCCCCTTGAAAACGATTGCAGATTTAACTGCTTTTGATGGATCAAATATAATGCAATATTCTGAAATAATGATTATGTTTGCGTAAATAATTCTATATTTTAAGTAAAATGCTGATTTACAATACAACGTTTCAAGTGGATGATGAGATCTGCGAGAATTTCTTGATTTGGATAAAAGAGTGTTACATTCCTCAGGTGGAGCAAAAAGGTCTCTTGAAGGCTCCGCGTATTTGTAGAATCCTTAGTCACCGTGAGGAGGGAAGTTGCTTCTCTTTGCAGTGGGAGGTGGAGAATAGTACGCTTTTGCATCGTTGGCATATCGACCAAGGCGTGCACTTGAATGAGGAAATGGAAAAGATTTTTAAACAGAAGGTTGTGGGATTTCCCACGTTGATGGAGGTTGTAGAGTGATTCAACCGGTTAAAGAGAAAATTATCTTAGGCATCGACCCGGGTACAACGATTATGGGTTATGGTGTCATAAAAGTAGTGGGTACCAAGGTGGAGTTGGTAGCGATGGGGATTATTGATTTACGAAAATTTGCCAATCACTATCTCAAGCTTCGTCATATCCACTCTCGGATGATGAGTCTAATAGAGAGTTTTTTGCCTGACGAAATGGCTATTGAAGCGCCTTTCTTTGGAAAAAATGTGCAATCGATGTTGAAGCTTGGAAGGGCGCAGGGAGTGGCTATGGCTGTGGCGTTGAGTCGGGATATTCCGATCACGGAATATGCTCCGTTGAAGATTAAAATGGCGATCACGGGTAGCGGACAGGCTTCGAAGGAACAGGTGGCCGATATGTTGCAACGGATCTTGCGTTTCTCGAAAGAGGAGATGCCGACTTTTTTGGATGCAACCGACGGATTGGCGGCGGCGTATTGTCATTATTTGCAGATGGGACGTCCTGCTCAGGAGCATGGTTGTCGGAGCTGGAAGGATTTTATTTCTAAGAACCCGGATCGGGTGAAGTAGTGTGGCGGAGAATGCGTGAGAAAATGGTTATGTGAGAAAATAATGATGTGTTAAACGATAAAAAGGGGTAAGTATGAGGATGAATTATTGGGCTGTTTTAGGAGTGGTAGCAACTGCAACGGTGATGAGTTGTTCCTCTGTCAAAAAGGAGTATAAGTCGTATGAGTTATATCCTGTTCGTGAGGGTGAGTTGACTGAGATGAGTTATGAACCTTCTGCTACAACATTTATGCTTTGGGCACCTACGGCGGATGAGGTAAGGGTGATGCTTTACGATGCTGCAACGGGTGGACATGCTTATAAAACGATTCCGATGACGGCCAAGAGTGATGGCTCGTGGACGGTTAAGGTGGATGGAAATCTGCTGAATAAGTTTTATACGTTCAATGTGAAGGTGGACGATAAATGGTTGGGCGATACCCCCGGTATTAACGCTCGTGCTGTTGGTGTGAATGGCAATCGTGCGGCTGTGATTGATCTGAAAGCTACTGATCCGGAAGGATGGGAGAGTGATCAACGGCCACCATTGAAATCGCCGGCGGATGTGGTGATCTACGAGATGCACCATCGCGATTTTTCTATTGATTCAACTTCTAACATTAAATATAAAGGAAAGTTTTTGGCTCTGACCGAACGAGGTACAAAGAATTCTAACGGGCAGTCGACGGGAATTGATCATCTGATTGAATTGGGGGTGACTCATGTGCACTTGTTGCCGTCGTTCGATTATGCTTCGGTGGATGAGACGAAGCTGAACGAGAATAAGTATAATTGGGGATATGATCCTAAAAACTATAATGTGCCCGACGGATCGTATGCGACCGATCCTTATCATCCGGCGACTCGAATCAAGGAGTTTAAGTTGATGGTGCAGGCTTTACACCGGGCAGGCATTAGAGTGGTGATGGATGTGGTTTATAACCATACACATAGCGCTGCCGAGAGTTGTTTTGAACGCACTGTTCCGGGTTATTTCTATCGTCACAAACCTGATACGACATTGGCCAATGGCTCTGGTTGTGGTAATGAAACGGCTAGTGAACGGCCGATGATGAGAAAATATATGATCGAATCGGTGCTTTATTGGATGAAGGAGTATCATATCGATGGTTTCCGGTTCGACTTGATGGGTATTCACGATATTGAGACAATGAATGCTATTCGTCAGGCGGCTACGGCAGTCGACCCTACGGTGTTGATTTATGGTGAGGGTTGGGCGGCTGAAGCGCCTCAATATCCTGCTGATAGTTTGGCTATGAAGGCTAATGCGTATAAGATGCCGGGTATTGCGGTCTTTTCTGACGAACTGCGTGATGCGTTGCGTGGTCCGTTTAATAATAACCACAAGGGAGCGTTTCTTGCCGGAGTAGCGGGCGAGGAGATGAGTCTTAAATTTGGTATCGTTGGTGGAATTCGTCATCCGCAGGTGGCTAGTGATTCGGTAAACTATAGCAAAAAAGCATGGGCAGACGAGCCGACGCAGCTGATTAGTTATGTCTCTTGTCACGACGATATGTGTCTGGTCGACCGATTGAAAAGTAGTCTTCCCGGAATCACTCCCGATTTGTTGGTGCGTCTCGATAAGTTGGCACAGACTGTGGTTTTCACTTCTCAGGGCATTCCGTTTATTTACGCGGGTGAAGAGGTGATGCGCGACAAACAGATGGTGCATAATAGTTATGAAAGTCCGGATCGGGTGAATGCCATCGATTGGCGTCGTAAGTTTACTAACGTCGATCTGTTTACGTATTATAAGCAGTTGATTGCTATGCGTAAGGCGCATCCGGCATTCCGCATGGGGGATGCTGAGATGGTGAGGAAGCATCTGGAGTTCTTGAAGGTGGAAGGTTCTAATCTTGTGGCGTTCCGAATTAAAGGGCGACCGAATGGCGACCGATGGGCTAATATTATTGTGGCTTTTAATGCGCGACCGTCGACGGCAAAGATTACCATACCTGCGGGTAAGTATTTTGTGGTTTGTCAGAATGGTAAGATCGACCGATCGGGTATGATGGGAACGATGTATGGACCGGAGATTTATGTTCCGGCTTATTCGGCCTTGATTATTCACCAATAATTCGCGCTTTTTTATCTTTTATTCTGTGGTTCTTTTTAATTTATTTTTTTACCTTTGGTGTATATTGTTAACTACTAAATAATTATCACTATGAAGTTTTTTATAGATACGGCCAACCTGGAACAGATAAAAGAAGCTTATGATCTCGGCGTATTGGACGGAGTGACGACCAATCCTTCGTTAATGGCTAAAGAGGGGATTAAGGGCTTGGAGAATCAACATGCTCATTATGTGAAAATCTGTCAGATCGTTAAGGGGGATGTGAGTGCCGAGGTGATTGCCACTGATTTTGAGGGGATGGTGCGTGAAGGTGAAGAGCTGGCAGCACTAAACCCGCATATCGTAGTCAAACTACCTTGTACGGCTGAGGGGATTAAAGCGGTGAAGTTTTTCTCGGAGAAAGGGATACGGACCAATTGTACGTTGGTGTTCTCTTTGGGACAAGCTCTGATGGCGGCTAAAGCCGGGGCAACTTATGTTTCACCTTTCGTTGGACGGTTGGATGACATTTGCGAAGATGGTATCATGTTGGTGGAAGATATTGTGAACATGTACCGATATTATAATTTTAAAACCATGGTTTTGGCAGCTTCTATTCGTCATACGAAACATATCACCGACTGTGTGGCTGCCGGTGCTGATGTGGTGACTTGTCCGATTACGGCAATAAAAGGGCTGCTCAAACATCCGTTGACGGATTCCGGATTAAAAACTTTCCTTGAAGATTATAAGCGGGTTAACGGTTAGTAACTGATGGGTTGGCGTTATCGTGAACCTTTTTTTACTCGTTATGAAGAAAAACTAGGCTTCGGCAAGATCCTTTCTTGTCGACATTGCTTACCTTTGCTCTAAATTTATAGATTATGATCAACGATAACTTACAAAATATATACCGGACTTATACCGGAAAAAAGGCAGATGATATTACCGAACTTCCTTCTTCGGGGTCTAACAGACGTTATTTCCGCTTAACCGGTGAGCAAAATCTGATTGGAGTCTGCGGAACATCGATCGATGAGAACCGAGCTTTTCTTTATATGGCCGAACATTTTTACCGTTGTGGCTTGCCTGTGCCTAAGGTGTATGCTGAATCGAAAGATGAGACGTATTATATTCAAGAGGATTTAGGCGATACATTGCTGTTTAATGCAATCGAGAAGGGACGGCAGACGAGCGTTTTCTCTGAAGAGGAGAAGGAACTATTGAAGAAGACCATCCGGTTATTACCGGCTTTTCAGTTTGGTGGAGCCGATGGCTTTGACTTTTCAAGATGTTACCCTCAACCGGAGTTTAATCTTCGGTCAATCTTGTGGGATTTGAACTACTTTAAATATTGTTTCTTGAAGGCGACCGGAATGGAGTTTCAAGAGGATAAGTTGGAGGATGATTTTCAGAAAATGGCGGATGTCCTTTTAAGAAGTTCTTCGGCTACATTCATGTATCGTGACTTTCAGAGTCGCAATGTGATGATTAAAGATGGTGAGCCTTATTTTATCGATTTTCAAGGGGGACGTAAAGGCCCGTTCTATTATGATGTGGCTTCGTTTCTTTGGCAGGCTAAAGCGCAATATACCGATAGCTTGCGTCAGGAACTTTTGCATGAATATATTGATGCGCTTCGCAAATATCAACCTATCGATGAGGCTTATTTCTTTAAACAACTTCGTCACTTTGTGTTGTTCCGTACCTTGCAGGTATTGGGGGCCTATGGTTTTCGAGGGTATTTTGAGAAGAAACCACATTTCATTCAAAGTGTGCCGTTTGCCATTGCTAACTTGCGTGATTTGTTAAAGGAAGAGTTCTCGGAGTATCCTTATCTCTGTCGGGTCTTGCGCGAGCTGACGGACTTGAAACAGTTTGCCGACGAGTTGCAGAAGCGACAGTTGACGGTTAAAGTGATGAGCTTTGCTTATAAGAAAGGTATCCCTAACGATTCTACAGGAAATGGAGGTGGCTTTGTCTTCGATTGCCGTGCTGTAAATAATCCGGGTAAATATGAGCATTATAAGGCATTTACGGGATTAGATGAGTCGGTGATTCGTTTTCTGGAAGAGGATGGTGAAATTCTTTCGTTCTTGGATCATGCTTATGCTTTGGTCGATGCTTCTGTGAAACGTTATATGGAGCGTGGATTTACGAGCCTTACGGTTTGCTTTGGTTGTACCGGTGGACAACATCGTTCGGTCTATTCGGCACAGCATATGGCGGAACATTTGAGTCGTACATTTGGGGTGAAGGTGGAATTGGTTCATCGTGAACAGAATATTGAACAGGTTTTTAAAGTGCGTGTATAGCACGTTCATCAGTAGAGTAGTAGAGTTGACGTATGAAAGCGATGATTTTTGCAGCAGGCTTGGGCACTCGGCTTAAGCCTTTGACGGATACGATGCCTAAGGCATTGGTTCCTGTGGGCGGAACACCTATGCTGGAACATGTGATTTTGAAACTTAAAAAGGCCGGATTTACGGAGGTGGTGATTAATGTGTATCATTTTGCCGAACAGATCGTGGCCTTTTTGGAAGAGAAGCAGGACTTTGGACTGACCATTCATATCTCTGATGAACGTGGGGCTTTGCTCGACACGGGAGGAGGAATCTCTAAGGCACGTGAGTTCTTGGCTCGTGATGAGCGACCGTTTTTGGTGCATAATGTTGATATTCTTTCCGATCTCGATTTGGGGGAGGTTTACCGCGCACATGTGGCTTCACAAAGTCTAGTCACGTTGGTCGCTAGTCGACGAGAGACGTCTCGCTATTTACTTTTCGATGAAGAAAAGAGGTTGCGTGGTTGGATCAATCGGTCGACCGGTCAGACAAAGCCGGAGGGCTTGGTTTACGACGAAGAAGCGTTGAATGCTTATGCGTTCAGTGGAATGCATGTGTTGTCGCCTGCGGTCTTTGAATACATGGATCGGTTTCATTTTGAAGGGAAGTTTTCTATAATCGATTTTTATCTGGCGATTTGTGGAGAAGCTAATTTGTCGGGTTACTTGTTGGATCATCTTTCGTTGATGGATATCGGAAAGCCGGAGACGTTGCCTTTGGCTGAGGAGTTCCTTCGTCTTCATTATTAATCGATGGTGATGGCTTTTTATCGATGAATCAGATTCTTGTTTTAATGATCTTGTTTAGTGATCTTATTTTAATAACTTTCTTTTCTTGTTACTTTCTAAAGTGACGTCCTTTTCGGTTGGATCCTTTTCGGTTGGGTTGTCAAGGCTTGATCGTTATTCTACAATGCAATAGGAGTGGGAGATGATCGCTGATGCCTCCTTGATACTTTAGTCCAATATAGGTGCGAAAGGGTTGGCGACCGCCATAGGCGGTGTCGTCTTTGAGTAGTATTGGGAGTTGGGCGATCTCTGCCTGTTTTTCATTGGTGTATAGGGGCGATTGTGGTTGTAGTAAGGCCCCGGAAACAATGATATGATCGAGCAATCCCCATTGTCCTTTGTATTTATAAGTCCCGATATCGGGATGTCGAGCTTGGCGTGCCAATAGATGATAGAGTTGGTGCGGGCTGACAAGGGTTGGGGGTGCTTTAGCTTGAAGGATTTTGGTTACTGAGCGGTTAGTCGGATAGTCATTGAAATCACCCATAATAAGGATAAGAGGGTGTTGGCGATGTTGCATCAAACGATCGGCCTCTTGGCGGAGGGCTTGGGCAACGAGTAGTCGGTAGGGTTCTGATTGTTTGTAAGATCCTCCGGCTCGTGACGGGAAGTGAGCGAGTAACACATCTAGTGTGTCGCCGCTGATGAGTTGCCCGGCAACGTGCAACAGATCTCTTGTGGGACGATGGTGAGGGCAGCTGACTCGAATCGTGTCTTTTTGGAGGAGTTTAAATTGATCTCTCTGATATAATAAAGCGACATCAATCCCTCTGACATCGTTCGAATGAGTCATCACGTAACGATAACCTAGCGACCGTAAGGCGGAGTAGCGAGTTAGATCGATCAGTACACTGTCGTTCTCAACTTCGCAGAGCCCGATCAGTGCAGGGATTTCCCATTGACCGGCGGCCACTATTACTGTGGCGATATCATCCAGTTTCTTTTTATATCTTCCGTAATGCCAATGGCGCATAGCTTCAGGCATGAACTCTTCATCGTGCTTCAAGGAGTCGTGCGAGGTGTCGAATAGGTTTTCAACATTCCACCACATGACGTTGAATGATTGTCCGTGGAGTGAGGACGGAAGTAGGATTAAGATGAATAAGTTGATGAAGAACGAAGCAAGAAACTTCTGAAGGAGCTTCTTGCTTCGTTTAAGTTTAAAATGTCCACTTTCTGAAAGGGTCATTTATGAGGTTGTCTTCCGAGGATCGACGACTTATCCTTTAGCAGGGATATGTGCTAAGACATCCACCAGATGATCCCAGAACTTTTCTACCGATGGGATATGCATTCTTTCGTCCGGTGAGTGTACGCCGGTAAGCGTCGGTCCAAACGATACCATATCTAAAGCAGGATATTTGTCGAGGAACAGCCCGCATTCCAGACCGGCATGAATAGCTTTCACTTTAGGATCAACGTTGAAGAGGCGTTTGTATGATTCACAAGCCACTTGTAGAATTTCAGAGTGTGGGTTTGGTTTCCAACCCGGATAACCATCACCTGAGGTCACTTTTGCTCCGGCCAATTGGAAGACGGCGCGTACCGTATTGGCCATGTCGTTTCTAGCCGAAAGAATGGAGCTGCGTTGACTGGTTTCGATGCGGATGATATGGTTGGGTTTCATCTTAATCGAAGCTAAATTAGTAGACGTCTCCACTAACCCCGGGATGTCCTGACTCATGGCATAAACGCCATGAGGAGCACCGTAAACGGCTTTGATTAGGCGACGACTAGTCTCTTGATCAATGGCTGTGGCGCGAGGTTCTTCCGATTCAAGTATGATCTTTAAATCCGGTTCTGTGACACTAAGCTCGTTTTCAACTTCACTAGCGAAGATATTGAGGTCGGCACGTAAGTCGTGCTTTGCATCTTCCGGAACAGCACAAATGGCATAGGCTTCGCGTGGAATGGCATTCCGAAGGTTACCTCCGTTGATCTCGCAAAGATACATATAATGTTTAGCGTTTGTGCGACTTAAGAAACGGTTCAGGATCTTGTTGGCATTACCGCGTCCCAAATGAATATCTCCACCTGAGTGACCGCCTTTCAGTCCTTTAACTTGTACTTTAAAGAAGAAATAACCCTCAGGCACTTCAACTTCTTTATAAGTGAACTCACCGACTGAATCGATACCTCCGGCACATCCGATGAAAAGTTCGCCTTCATCTTCTGAGTCTAAGTTGAGTAGGATGTCGCCTTCCATAAATCCTTTTTCTAACGCAAAAGCACCCGAAAGTCCGGTTTCCTCATCAACGGTAAACAAACATTCGATCGGACCATGTTCGATACTATCGTCGGCAAGAATGGCTAGCTCTGTGGCTACGCCAATACCATTGTCGGCCCCCAATGTGGTGCCGTTCGCTTTCATCCAATCTCCTTCAATGATCGTTTCGATGGGGTCGGTTAGGAAGTCGTGCTGCACGTCATTATTCTTCTCACAAACCATATCGGTGTGCGATTGTAAGATCACTGTTTTTAGATGTTCTTTACCCGGAGTAGCATTCTTTTTGATCAAAACATTTCCAATTTGGTCTACTTTAGTTTCCAGATTGTGCTTCTCACCAAAGGCTTTCAAGTAAGCTGTCATCTTTTCTTCTCTCTTCGATGGGCGTGGAATCTGACATATTTCCTCGAAATACTTAAATACGCCGATCGGCTTCAAATCTTTTTTTTCCATCTTTTTTTCTTTTTTTTAGGAATAATAAGGCTTCCTTAGCCCTTATTATTGCTAAATATGGTTAATTTAATTGACTTAACTTAAATCGTTTCTCATTAAAACATATATTTGCATTCACAAATTTAATAGAAATGGTTGAGACTATACTGATAACTTTGTTAATAGTTGCTATTTGTTTACTATTATTGGGGATAAAAATATTTTTTGTAAAGGGAGGAAAATTCCCAAGTAGTCATGTGAGTGGAAATCGTGCCTTGCGCCAAAAGGGAATCGGTTGTGCACAATCTCAGGATCGGGAAGCCCAGAAAAAAACACGTTTTTCTATTAAAGACATTGAAAAGACCTTAACTGATAGTATGAACTAAAAATTAATAAACCAAATAACAGTTATGAAGAGAATAAATTATTTCATCAGCGGTTTTGCTGCGCTTGCTTTTATTGTTTTGTTTTCACAATGTGCAGGAAAGGCTGACAATCAAACAGCAGCTAATCCAACTCAAGCTACAGCTGGATTATCCGGGATGAAGATTGCTTATGTAGAGATTGATACACTTTTGGCAAAATACAACTTCTGTATCGACTTGAACGAAGCGATGGTGAAAAAGAGTGAGAATGTTCGTTTGCAGTTGAACCAAAGAGCCAATGAATTGGCTAAAGAAAAACAAGAATTCCAAAAGAAATATGAGAATAATGCGTTTTTATCTAAAGAAAGCGCGGAATCTCAATATGCTCGCTTGGCACAAAAAGAACAAGAACTTCAAAACTTGAGCAACAAACTTCAAGGTGAATTGATGCGTGAGAACGAAAAGAACAGTTTAATGTTCCGTGATTCGATCAATGCCTTCTTGAAAAACTATAATCAAACTCATGGCTATAGCTTGATCTTCAGCAACACAGGATTTGATAACTTATTGTACGCTGATAGCGCATTTAACATCACTAAGGAGATCGTAGACGGCTTAAATGCTCGTTACTCTTCTTCAAAGAAATAAAGTCAGATCGTTATGGACTGCCTTCCCCATCCGATACTCTTCGGATGGGGATTTTTTTTGTTGATTATTTGAAAAAATGGTTATAAATCAGTATTGATCGATTAATCCTTAAACCGTATTTTCGCGCATATTTTTTGTAATAACAAACTACTATGCAACATTCGAATACGTTAAATCAAGACGGACGCATCGTCTTTCTTGATTATCTGAGGGTCATTGCCTGTTTTATGGTGATTATGGTCCATTCTTGTGAGTTCTTCTTTATCGACGGGGATGCCATTGGCATTCGTTCAGCTTCCGATGGGTTCTGGGTAAGTGTCATCGATAGTGCTTTTCGACCCTCCGTCCCGCTGTTTGTGATGGCTTCTTCTTTTTTGCTCCTACCTTTAAAGCAAAGTACAGAGGTCTTTTTTAAAAAACGATTTGTCCGCGTGGTGATTCCTTTTGCGATTTGGTCGCTATTGTATGCCGTTCTGCCCTTTACTTGGGGAGAGTTGACGGGTGTACAAGTCAAAGAGAACCTGATTCACTTATTGGTTAACTTTAATGGGGCCAGCGGACACCTCTGGTTTGTTTATATGCTCATTGGACTCTATCTGTTTATGCCAATCTTATCCCCATGGTTGAGTAAGGTCTCGAAGAAAGGCGAACAGTACTTTTTAGGAGTCTGGTTCGTGACCACTTTCTGGCATTATTTGAAGTTGTGGACGGGTGATATCTATGGAGAGTGTTATTGGAATGAGTTTCATACCTTCTGGTACTTTTCAGGATTTATCGGCTATCTGGTGCTGGCTCACTATATTCGAACTTATATTCACTGGGGGGTGAGAAAAAGCTTATGGATGGGTTCGATCTTGTTTATCGCCGGCTATCTGTTCACATCAATGGTGTACTATCAACGCACGTTTACAGCCACACAACTACAAGAGCTGGAGTTGAGTTGGCGATTCTGTTCATTCAATGTGGTCCTGATGACTTTTGGACTCTTTCTCATCTTTCGGCATGTCCATTTTGAAAGTAAAGGGCTATATGCGGTGGTTCGTGAGATTTCCCGATTGAGTTATGGTATTTATCTCATGCATATCTTCTTACTCGGATTCAGCTATAAACTTCTAGGCAGTTACTTCTCAACCCCGATCACCATTGTTTTAGTGGGCACCACAACCTTTATGGCATGTTGTGTGCTTGCAAAATTACTCTCTTATCTTCCAAAGAGTAAATATCTGGTTGGATAGTCTAACTGAACAATTTAATAGATGACTACTTTTCGCATTTTTCCTCTTCTTGAGGAATGCGGAAAGCAGTATAAAGCTCAAGTATGGCAGCGATAGTCAAACAGGCAATCCATTCATTACCTCTTGTGGTAAACATAAACGCACCGGTTAACACCAAAGCAATAGCGCCGAAAATTTGTTGGATACGCAAGCGGCGTAAAGACGGGCTTTTTCCTTTTACAGGCGTGTTGATCTGAGCTAAGGCAAAAAAGCCGGCTCCAATGGTATAAATATAGGGAGCGTAGATCCATCCGGTGATAAAAATAGCTGCCCCGGCAAGGGTCATGACAGCTCCTATGGCAAAAAGTGCAGTGATCAATGGTTTCATTGTGCGGTGTTATCTTCAAATACGTAAATATCTTCGTTTGGCTTTTTCATGAGATACTTCTCACGGGCAACCTTCTCAATGGCTTCGGGATTACTGTTTAACTCATTCAAACGTCGGGTACTCTCTTCGTAATCTTTTCGGTACTTTTCGATTTCTTCTTCTAGTAGGACAATCTCACGGGCATATTTAATCCGGCGATAAAGACTGTTCTCATCGAGAAAACCGATGATTACTCCAAAAATACAGATCGTAATCAAATATTTATGGTGTTGTATGAATTTCCAAACGGTTAAAAGTTTACTCATATCCTTGGCCTTTTAAACTTGTTGCAAAGATAAAATTAATAACTTAAATCTGATGGTTTACGACTTAAAACTTATAGCATCGCTTACGACTTCAGACTTTTTTGTGTACATTTGCAAAAACTCAAAAAGCAAACTTTCGTTATGGAAAACTATATTGTATCTGCTCGTAAGTACCGTCCGTCGACTTTTGAATCGGTGGTGGGACAAAGGGCATTGACTACGACCCTAAAAAATGCTATCACTACCGGAAAACTGGCACATGCCTATCTGTTTTGCGGTCCTCGTGGGGTGGGCAAGACCACTTGTGCCCGTATTTTTGCCAAAACGATCAACTGTCTTTTGCCCACTGAGGGGGGAGAGGCGTGTAATGCTTGTGAGTCGTGTGTGGCTTTCAACGAACAACGCTCCTACAATATTCATGAGTTGGATGCGGCTTCGAATAACTCGGTCGATGATATTCGGCAATTAGTCGAACAGGTTCGTGTTCCGCCTCAGATTGGGAAATATAAAGTTTATATCATTGATGAGGTTCATATGCTAACGACTTCGGCTTTTAATGCGTTCCTAAAAACGCTTGAAGAACCTCCTCACCATGCCATTTTTATTCTCGCTACGACCGAAAAGCATAAGATTATTCCAACGATCTTATCGCGTTGTCAAATCTATGATTTCAATCGGATTAGTGTCGAAGATACGGTTCAACACCTGATGGGGGTTGCCCAAAAAGAGGGAATCACAGCCGAAGCGGAAGCTCTGAATGTGATTGCACTGAAAGCTGATGGCGGAATGCGTGATGCGCTTTCTATTTTTGATCAGGTGGTGAGCTTCACGGGCGGCCATATCACTTATCAGAGTGTGATTGAGAATTTGAATGTACTCGATTATGATTATTATTTCCGTTTGGTCGATCAATTTCTTGAGCATCAGATTAGCAATTGTTTGTTACTCTTCAATGAGGTGCTGAGTAAAGGGTTCGATGGGAATCATTTTATCACGGGACTTTCTTCACATCTTCGTGATTTATTGGTGAGCCGTGATGCTGTGACTTTACCTTTGCTTGAAGTCGGCGCTAGTATCCGTCAGCGGTATCAAGAACAGGCTACAAAGTGTTCGGTACCCTTCTTGTATCGAGCCATAAAGCTATGCAACGATTGTGATTTGAACTACCGAACGAGTAAGAATAAACGCTTATTGGTCGAACTAACCTTGATTCAGGTGGCACAGTTGACCCCTGAAGGTGAAGATCTGAGTGGTGGGCGTGGCCCTAAGCAGATTATAAAACCCGTATTCAATCAGACCGCTCAACCTATACAAGCGGCTCCTGCACAAGCCTCTTTGGCTCATCATGTGACTTCGCCGACTCCTAAATCGGTGACGACTGCTCCTAAATCGGTTTCTACGGCTGCTCCTCAGCCAACAAAGCCAACTGAACAACCGACCGGTTATGTCGGAATGAAAGATTCTATCTTGTCTACAGAGTCGAAGACTCCTGTTTTGAAGAAAGGAGGATTAGGCATTTCGATTAAGCATCCGCGTAAGGCAGTCGATGAGCAACAGCATGCGACTAAAGTAGTTCTGCCGTCGACAGAAGAAGATCATCCGTTCAATGAACGTGATCTGAATTATTATTGGATGGAGTTTGCCAATCGACTACCGAAGGAGGAAGTGGCGTTGGCAAAGCGAATGCAGAACTCTCAGCTAGCGTTGCTGAAAGATGGCACCACTTTTGAGTTATTAGTCGATAATGAGTTTTCTGCTCGCGACTTTACGGCACAGGCCTCTTCTATTGAGCCTTTTCTTCAAGAACGACTCAAGAATCGTCGAGTCAAGATGACTGTAAGGGTTAGCGAAGCGAACGAAAGACCTCGTGCCTTTGGACGGGTAGAGAAGTTTCAGCTGTTGGCACAAAAGAATAGCGCCTTGTTGGAACTTAAGGAGATCTTCGGTCTCGAACTTTATTAATGGGAGTTTCATTTGATTGTTTACTCTAGATAAACAATAACAATAATATAAATAATAAGAGTCGGTTCCAATTAAAGAACCGACTCTTATTATTGTTGTTGATCTGTTGATCTGCTGATCCGTTGAGCTATTTATCTATCGACTTGTTGATCTATTTATTTTCCACCGCGGTATCCTTTGCCAACGCCCTTGTTGCTATTGGTCCCCGGAGCCTGGCCATTAGTCGTTCCGGTACAGTCGCCTGCTTTGTTTACCGATCCTTTATTCCCTTGTCCTTTTCCTCCTTTTTGACTGTTTGTATGACCTCCATTACCTTTTATTTGTCCGTAAGCATTTCCATGAGTAAACGGTGCATTGATAATGGCATCATATTCTTCTTGTGTTAGAGCGGCTGGAGTGTAAGTCTCGCCTAGCGACTTAATCTGGCGATCGACTGCTTTCAAATGATTACCTGAAGCTTTGGTGAGATGTTCGATGACCAATTTGATATTTACATTCTCAATATCTCCTACCACAGCATTGTAAGCAGCAATACCTTCTTCTTCAATGAAAGCCATGGTCTTAAAGGCTTCTACTAGAGTGGACGATTGTGCACTTAAGGTGTTGAACTGCTCCTGACGTTCCGGTGAAGCGAATACGCCGACTTCTGTTGTCGGAACATAATCAATTTCGTAATATTTAAATAAGGAATCGACGGCTGCCATATGAGTGCTTTCGGCATTCATAATGCGTTCAATTTGTGGAGCGGTTGGATATTTATCCGCAAAAACGCTATAAACATCGTGCGCTAGTTTCTCATCTTCCCGAACAGCATACAGGAATTCGATTTCATCGGCATTTAGAGCAGATGTTACTGTGAAGATATTGGAGATTGCGGCTCTCGTTATTGCACTTACACCGTCACTTTCGACTGCCAATAACGTCTGTGAGCTTGCATTTTCTTCAATACCTTCCGACTGACTACATGAAATGGTCAATAGACCGATGATTGAAAATAAGCTTGCAATTAATACTTTCGTTTTCATACTTTTTCCTTTTTATGGTTAATAATATCGTTCTTTGTTTTATAAACCGTATGAGAGGAAATTTACCCTACCAAATCACTTCAAAAAATAACATTGGGGTGAAAGGCATGGCTGTTGAGAAGAAAGTCACCGGGTCCGATTTCTCTTGAATGGTGTAGCTGTATTTTAGATTTTCCGTATTTAAAAGATTAATCAGACTTCCTCCGGCTTGAAACTGAACGGTGTTCCAGGTGAAGCGATAGACTGCAGAGAGGTCCCACCGGCTGTACGGACGAGTCGAATCTTTATCTTTTTTAGTTAATCCGATGCCTTTTCCTTGGGGATTTGCCCCGCTATAGTCGGGTACGGTGAACCCCGTTCCGTAAACGAAACTCGTTGAGAGGACGAAAGGGCGGATCGTATAGATGGCTCCAAGCTTAATCTCTTGTCCGGTTTCTTGATAAGCACCGTCGATTGAACTTACGGAATAAGAGCCGAAGAGTGTACCGTGAGGAAGCGATTGTTTCAAGAGGAGATCCAAGCCGATGATCTGTTCGTCAGAAGAGGTGATGGCTTGGTCGATGAGTCGTATGGCATTTTTGTTTTTCTTTAAATAGCCTTCCACGTGTGCCGAGAAGCCTTTGTCGGATCGATAAGATAAGTTTGCAAGAGTGTGCATCGATTGAAGATTGGGGTGGACTCCCCAATGATAAACAAAGGTTTGGTCGGATACAGCTTCGGGCAGGCGACTGATATATTGTCGATAGAGTCCCCATGAAGCGCCGGCTTTCCAATGGGAAGAGAGGTCGTAGTTCAGTGAGAAGCGTGGTTGTAGATGCAGTCCATCTGAAGTAAAATCGGTTCTGATCCCCGTTTTTAGAGATAGGTTTTTCCAAACAAATTGGTTGGAAAGGTAGGCTGTGGTGGTGCGAAAGGTGGTTTCCGGAGAGATAAACTGCTGGTATTCCATTCCGGCATTGAGCGTTTGCTGACTGCCCCAATTCACTTGATGATCGGCCTTAACGGTAAATTGCCGGAGATTTTGTTGTAACGAATAGTTGTTGCTCTCTTCATGGATACTGTTTAATTGCGAATAGATCGATGATAGCTTGGTGGACTGTCGGCTGTTCCATTGGCGGTGATACGTGGCCGAGGCTCCCAATTGTTTATTGTGCTGAAGGCCCTCAATGGGGAGGTCGGTCGTGGACTGTGCTGTATATTTAAATTGATCGTCTGCGTTGTAGAATGAAAAACGATAGGTATCGTTATCGAAGGCGTATCCCGCATAGGTGATGTTGAGGTCGTTGAAAAAATAAGAAGGTGAGATCTCCCATTCGGTCGTGGGAGGATTGCCTCCATTAATATTCCCATTGGCGTTCCCATTGGTGTCGCCTTTTCCATTCCCGCTTCCATTTCCATTCCCATTCCCGCTCTCGTTCAAGGAACCTTGCCCTTGCGAGGCATTGTTCTTCTTATTATAGGGGTTGAACAGACCACTATCGTAGAGATCGTAGAAGGTGCGTCGATAGGCTACTGAAAGTGCCGACCGTTTTCCAATCGGCACACTGCCATACAGATTGGCTGTTAGTGTGCTGATCATCCCTTTTAATGAAAGTTTAGTGGTGTCGGGGGTTACCGTCTCAATCTCGGTTATTGCTCCGGTTTGATTTCCGTATGATGCATCGTACCCTCCTTTCAGTAGTTTAACTTTGTTGACCAGATAAGGATTGATAAAACTGATATTATCGTTGAAACCTTTCATACCAAAAAGTGGGATTTGATCGAAAAAGATTCGACTCTCTCCGGATGAGCTGCTCCAGACAATTAGCTCATCGGATGGTTCACCTGAGGCTCTGACTCCGGGTAAGAGCCTGAGCAGGTTAAAGGTGGCGTTATCAAGGCTTCCGGGTAGTTGTTTAGCGGTTTTTCCTCCTACGGCAATTTCACCCGATTGTGTCGTCGATAAGGGGTAAGCGATTTGAGGAGCAGTGATGGTGATTTCACCAATATGGATTTCGGCAATAGTTGTCGGTTGATACTTCACTTTAGTTTCTTTCTTCTTTGGCTTTGGGGACGAAGGGCGCGATGGAGGTGAGGTTGGTCTGGGACTAATGACATAGACTTTATTGATCACTTCGCATTGATATGGCGTCTCGGATAATAAGAATGTAATGGCTTCTAGGGGAGATTTAAAGGTACGGTCGAGACTGATGGGGTAAACCGAAAGCGCACGGCTATTGAAAGAGATGTCGACTCCTAAATGTTCTAGAACCTCACTCAGAGGTTGCTTTGAAGCTTTGACTCTGATCTCCTGGGCCTGAACTGAAGAGAGGCTCAGGAGACCAAAGATTAAACAGACGATTATTGCTTTCAATTAGTTGATTTTAAATTTTATTCCAAACGGCTTACCGATAATTTCTAAGATCTCTT
>JBKEDO010000047.1:0-4843 GCA_047975405.1 Bacteroides sp. | reverse complement strand
CGTAATCTAAATTGGGGTAATGGAAGCGGTGGAGGTGATACCAGTCGAGGAGTGGATCTATAAGTTATTCCATAATATGTACTAACCCTGCTTCCCGCATTTAAGACTCGGGAAGGTTCGTAGCCACCAGTTGTTCCTTGGCTTGCATAATGAGTTCTTAAAAACAAACCCTTATCGGCTCTCATCAAGTTTTCCATATGAGTAGCATATTTTTCCGATTGTGCTATTGTTTCTCCGTCAGGTTGAGTCAACCATGTGTCAGCTTCCCTTTTTTAGGACGGTAATTAATTAGACTGCTAAATTAGTAATATTATTATCAGTTTCATACTTTATTCTGTATTCATTTGGTGACATGTCACCAAATGAATGGTGCGGACGACACTCATTATAGTCCTCCATCCACTTCTCGGTTATTTCTCTAACATCAGTTAGTGTTCTAAAGATATATGCATCTAACCCCTCTCTTCGGTAACTACCGTTGAAACGTTCTACATCACTGTTTTGTGCAGGACATCCCGGTTGGGTCTGTTTTATTGTTATATCATTAGCTTTGCACCAACCTTGGAATTTATTTGAAATAAACTCAGGGCCATTATCACATCTTATAGCTTCGGGCTTTCCCTTAAACCATATTACTTTCTCCAATATTCTTATAACACGCTCTGTCGGCATTGAGATAGATATCTTGAGCTAAGGCAGAACGATCAAAATCATCCAATATATTCAATACACGAAACTTACGACCACACTTCAAGCTATTACTTACAAAGTCTATAGACCAAGTT
Organism: Bacteroides sp.; assembly: GCA_047975405.1. Classification (GTDB taxonomy): domain Bacteria; phylum Bacteroidota; class Bacteroidia; order Bacteroidales; family Bacteroidaceae; genus Bacteroides. Next base: position 4,058 of record JBKEDO010000047.1, on the reverse strand, counting down.
TGATTGGGAAGGCCATGAGTCACAAGAAGTTGCTTAACTCTTGCCGGCAATTGTTCTTTTAGCTTTGAGCACTTATTAAACCTCATCAGTTTATAAACCCTATACACTCGTTTATGATTCGACTTTTTGCCTTCTCGACGTAATCTTGAATAGATTTTTCTGAATCCGTCACCAAACTCTGAGGCTTCTCTAATGTAATCTATTAACTCATTATTATCCTCATTTTCAGTATAATAGAAATATACACGATGAATCGATACTAACCTGCATACCCGAGTGATGCTGATGTCGCCATCCGTTATTATTTCTACTACAATCTCTTTCTTTACCTCGGGCTCTATAGTTTTTTTCGATGACATCCTTTAGGATCTTATTGTCTAAAGCTAAATCAGCATACATCTGCTTTAGGCGCCGATTCTCTTCTTCAAGCTCTTTCAAGCGCTTAATATGGCTTGAATCCATCCCGCTGTACTTTGATCTCCAATTATAAAGAGTAGCACGAGAGATAACATATTCACGACAGATAACATCAGTAGATAGACCACTATCAAGTTGATTGACTGCTTTTACGATTTCAGTCTCACTGTGTTTTGACTTTTTCATCTTTTATTCCTCCTTGACAAATTTAATAAGATTTGTCTAATTTAAAACAGTCCGATTTGAAGGGAAGCACACAAACTATAGGCAAGATATCCACAAATAAATCGATAACCCTTGCCCAAGAATCAGGAGCAAGCAATTGTTCAAGAGCTATCATTTGAATTTGATTTTTATTTTCCTACTGTGTAGTTCATAGATATATTGTTTAGTTTCTTTCCAATAATATACGAAAAATAAATGATAATTCAATATAGCTTCTAAGGTTTTTGCACAGGCTCTCGGGGGCTTACGGTATAATGAAGTCTGAATTTTTATATGCCGAAAAATTTGAATCGCTCGAAGACTTCATAAAAGCTTTGGATGAATATATAGAATATTACAACAATAAAAGAATTAAGTCCAGATTAAAAGGAAAGAGTCCGGTGCAATACCGAACTCTTTGCCAATAAATATTTTAATGTTTAACCCGTCTAACTTATTGGGGTCACTTCATAGTATTTAAATTTTGCGGGGTTATTTTATTTAATTGCAGGTTGAATAAACATTGCTACATTGTTCATCGGGTGATATCCAACCCTCGTATTTTTCGCCTTTTATTTTAGTTTTAATTTTTAACCATTTGCCATCAAAGTCAATAACCTCATACATATTGGGATTATATTCTTTATCAATAGCCATAATTTTTCTTTTGTTATGCGGTGTTTTGTATAATATAAAATTTCGGCTATATGTTGAGGAATAAATTCCTAAATGATTATTTTTATAAATCCAACCTTTCATTATAAATGTATCATCCATAGATGAATAGGCAACAACACGAAACATACTGTCGTTCTTTTCCAACAAACCAAACATTATAAAATCTTGCTCATTTACATTGTTTTTCAACATTTTAATTACCTTACCTTTTGGCTTATCGAAAATCTGAATCTCGTCCGAAAAGTCAATATCTAAAAAGACTGAAACAAAACTTGTGTCATTACACACGAGTATTTTTCCATTATTTTGCTTGCTATCTTGAAATTTTGCTTTTGTGTTTTTAATTCCACAAGAAAATAATACTAACGTGATTGCGATTGTATAGAAGAGTGTGCGCATAATTTATCTTCTTATTATTGATTATTGATTGTCGAATAAAAATAGTTGACACTATCCCTGCAACCCCTTGAAGGGGTACATTTGCAGTTTGTTGTCTTACAACTCGCACTGTAAAATTCTTTACCCTAGACATAGTGGTGTTAAAGGTTTTAAAGTCTTGCGGGGCTAACAATAAACGACCTGTAGATACTGTTCCGCCTGCATATCCCGTAAAATTTGTTAAATGAATGAAAATGCCGTCTTTAACGGGTTTGCCGTAATTATAGTCAGCATAAGGACTTAAATTAGGCTCGTTGTCCATTGTTGGGACAGTTCCTCTCTCATTCAACACCCAGTTAGATTTTAATGCACTGCTCTTACCTTTGGCATCATAATTTGCATCAGATAATCCTTCGGCAATCGCACCATATTTATCTGCGTCAGAAGTCATTGTAAAACCTGTCATTGCAGTAACATCATCAACACCATCTGGACCGTAAAGCATTACACTTGCCGTAACCGCACCATCACCATCAACATATCCACTTTTCCCATTTTTAGTTCCTAACTTTTCATCTCTTGAACCATTAAAAACGACGTGTGCTTGCCCTAAGTATTTTCCTTCAATTTTGCTGTTGTCTAAATCTTTCTGACTTGTGTAATCTGTCCAAATTATTTCTCCGTTGTTAGTTTCATACCAGTCCTTTCGGCTTGAGCAACCACACGGTTATTACCCAAATGATCTTGGATATAGTAGTAATACTTGTCATTTTCAATATAACCACCATCGACCAAGATACGTTTCAAAGAACCATTCTCGTAAATCATATTACCCACATGATCAGCCGTCTTTATGTTCGCACGATTAACACCATACTTCATCTCGACTTTTAACTTCCGCCCATCGGCAGAGTAAGTATAGTTGTTCAGTGCAGAATCAAAAGAGTTTGATATGGATAATGATATCAACAAATCTAATGAATTATATGAAATAATGTTTATACCCTTATTAAAATCTTTGGTTAAATTACCATTTTGATCGTAAATATATTCTGTCGCTTCGTTAACACCATCTTTAAAGTTGGTCAATTCGGAGATTTTATACAAAGGAGTATAATCATCAACCTTAACGAGTTGATTCCCTTTATAGCTCAATGTTAAGTCATCAATCGCTTTATAGGAGTCATTGATGCGACCGAAACGTTTAAGAGCGGTAATGTTACCATGAGGGTCATATCCATAAAAGGCAGAGAAGACAGAAGCTTTACCGTTGATCTGGGTATATTGCGCTTCGGTCAATAGTCGTTTTACTTTGTCCGATTCTCTAGCTTGTCGGATGTATATTGTTCCTGATACAAAAGATGTCGACAGCCTTCGTTGCACAGAAAACTATGCACCTTGTGAACTTTATGTTACTCGAACAATTGACGAGAACGGTAATAAATCCTATGAGTTTAAAGACAAACTCGATAAAGTTGTCCTCAAGCGTGCTATTAATAAGGATCAACTCTATGACACCTACTTCGTTTATGATAGTTTTGGTAATCTGCGTATTGTCTTGCCCCCTCAAGCTTCTGCAGCTTTAACCTCCGGCTCTTGGGGAGAGAATGCCCTTGCTTTAGCGGATTATGCCTATCTTTACAAGTACGATAATCGTAACCGTTGCATCGCAAAGAAACTTCCCGGTAGCGATTGGATCAAAATGATCTATGACCGTGGGGATCGGTTGATTTTTACGCAAACCGGCGCTCAACGCGAACGTGATAGTGAAGAGTGGACTTTTTCCATTTCCGATATTTTTAGCCGTGTGGTTTTAGAAGGAACTTGTAAATCTGACAAAAACTTTTCTATCACTGCCGAACGGTTCTCTAATAGTTTGCTTTTGGCCGAACCGTTTTTGCCATCGACAGAGAATAAAGGATACCGCATCCTGTTGGATCAAACTCCTGTTGCACTCTCGAATGTCATCTTTTATAAGGCAAACTATTATGATAATTACGACTTTTTGGGTACAAACAGCTTTCCCGCAGTTACTGACACTAATTTCGTTTACAAAAGTCTTTCTCCCTACGGAGAGCGTTATACGGCCAGTGCCAAAGGACTTCTGACCGGTATGATAACCGCAAGACTGAACGATGGTACTATACCAAGCTACGATTATACCGTCAAGTATTATGATGAACGCTCAAGAGTCGTTCAGGAGAAGAGTACGAATCACCTTGATGGTTATGATCAGACTTACTTTGCCTATAATTTCGTGGATCAACCGATAATGATGCAACATGTGCATTCAGCCAAAAGCAAACTGACCCAGACGGAACGTTACACGTATACCTATGATCATGCCGGTCGTCTTATGACTACGAAGCATCAACTTAATG
>JBKEDO010000107.1:0-50464 GCA_047975405.1 Bacteroides sp. | reverse complement strand
AAGAAAGATGAATTTATTGCTTGTTGTTCAGACATTGACGATGTCATTATTTTCTTCAGAGACGGGAAATCCATGATTACCCCTGTCGCGGACAAAAAGTTTGTCGGCACTAATATCCTTTACAGTGCTGTTTTCAGGATAACCGATAAACGAACCATTTATAATGTAGCCTATAGGGACGGAAAAGAAGGAACCACCTACATCAAGAGATTTGCAGTAACCTCAGTTATTCGTGATAAGGAATACGATTTAACTCAAGGTACTCCAGATTCTAAGATTACCTATTTCAGTGCTAACCCGAATGGTGAAGCAGAGGTTATTAAGGTTACTTTAAAACCAAACCCTAGAGTCCGACGCATCATATTCGAACGCGACTTTAGTGAGCTCAGTATCCGATCAAGACAAGCCATGGGAATTATCTTAACCCGTCTACCGGTTCATAAAATCACATTGAAGCAAAAAGGAGGTTCAACTCTTGGCGGACGTAAAGTTTGGTTTGACCGAGATGTACTCCGCCTCAACTATGATGGTCGTGGAGAGTATCTAGGCGAGTTCCAAAGTAATGATAGCATCCTCGTAATACAAAACAACGGGGAGTTTTACACCTCTGGCTTTGATTTAAGCAATCACTACGATGACGATATTCGGGTTATTGAAAAATTCGATCCTAATAAAATTTGGACAGCTGCTCTATACGATGCAGACCAACAGAACTATCCATATATCAAGCGATTCTGTTTTGAGGCCTCATCTAAGAAGATGAACTATTTAGGTGAAAATGACAACAGTCGATTAATATTGTTAACTGATGAGCACTTCCCTAGATTGGAAGTCCTTTTTGGCGGTCACGATGATTTTAGAGAATCATTAATCATTGATGCCGAAGATTTTATCGCCGTGAAAGGAGTTAAAGCCAAAGGGAAGCGTATAACCACCTACACCATTGACACCATTAATGAATTAGAACCTATTCGTTTTCCGGAACCTCCAAAATCGGAATCAGAGGAGCAAGACGAACCGGAGAATTTAGACCCAGACCAAGGGAAAAGTGAAAAAGATATTATTGACGAGATAACCGGTCAGATGAAACTTTTTTAGAAAGCAAAGACATCTGGCAATAAACACATTAGCCAATGAGAAAGAAAATTACGGTTAGATCAACCATCATTGCCGGATTGCTCATCTTTTTAGGTACTCACTTGAATGCTCAGGTTGTAGACACCATACAAGCCCCCAAATGCATCACCCGCGCCATCATGTATGGAGCGGGATACACCAATGTTTTCGACACGTATCTATCTCCGCAGGAATATCAAGGTACCGAATTTCGCTTTCTACGCGAAAGTATCCGGATGACTAATCTTTTCGATGGGAATATCTCTGTTCAAAACCTTTTTCAGGCTCACGTCGGCTATACCCACAATATCGCTGACAATAACAATACATTCTCCGGATTAGTTAACTGGAATTACGGTCTTCATTACCAATTCCGACTAACTGATAACTTCAAGCTTTTAGCCGGAGGACTGACCGATGTAAATGCCGGCTTTGTGTACAACCTACGGAATACCAACAATCCCGCATCTGCTCGAGCATACATAAACCTCGATCTCTCAGGAATGGCTATTTGGAAAATTAGAATAAAGAAATACCCCTTAGTTTTACGTTATCAGGCCAATCTTCCAGTTGTAGGACTTATGTTTTCCCCACACTACGGACAGTCTTACTATGAAATATTTAGTCTTAAGAACTCCGATGGAGTCGTAAAATTCACGACTCCATTCAACCAGCCAGCTCTACGTCAAATGTTATCTATAGACTTCCCAATCAAAAACATTAAAATGAGAGTAAGTTATATCACCGACATACAACAAGCTCATATCAATGGGGTCAAATCGCATACATACTCTCACGTCTTTATGCTGGGATGGGTGAAGAACCTCTATAAAATCAGTCACAAGACTATGGATAAATTTCCGGCATCCATAAAAGCCTATTAAATTTCTAAAACAAAGAAGGTATAACAATGAGATACAAAATCCTAAACTATCACCTTGCTATTTATATCCTATTATTATCTTTAGTTGGATGTATTAGAGAAGAGAATTACACAAACGATCCTCTGGGTAATTTTGAGGAGTTATGGAAAATTATCGACGAGAAATATTGTTTCTTTAGTTATAAAGATATTGACTGGAAGGCTGTTCACGACGAATACAAACAATTCATCACTCCGTCCATGACCGATAGTGAGTTATTTGAAGTCCTTAGTCGCATGTTATATGAACTAAAAGACGGACACGTCAATTTAGCTTCAGCAGGTCAAGTCTCTTTTTATGATGCATGGTATCAAGATTATCCATGGAACTTTAGAGAAGATATTGTGTCAACTTACTACTTAGGGAAAGCTAGCAGCGACTTTCGCACATCGGCCGGTATGAAATACAAAATCTTAAATGATAATGTAGGATATATCCGATATGAGAGTTTCAGCAATGACATAGGAGAAGGAAATCTAGACGAAGTACTCTCTTATTTAGCAGTATGCAATGGTTTAATTATCGATGTGAGAGATAATGGTGGTGGGAAATTATCAAACTCCACAAGGATAGCAGCCAGATTTACCAATAAATCGGTGCTTACAGGATATATTTATCATAAAACGGGGACACAGCATGATAATTTTTCTGAGCCAAACGCCATCTATCTAGAACCATCCAAAAGAATACGTTGGCAGAAAAAAGTTGTTGTATTAACCAACAGACGTTGTTACAGTGCAACCAACGATTTTGTTAATGCCATGAATGCATTACCAAACACGATCCTAGTAGGCGATAAAACGGGTGGAGGTTCTGGACTTCCTTTTAGTTCTGAACTCCCGAATGGTTGGAGTATACGCTTCTCTGCCAGCCCTATGCTAGATAGAAACAAAGAACAAATAGAGTTCGGAATAGATCCGGATTATAAGGTTAACTTATCCGTTGAGGATGAAAAAAGGGATAAAGATACACTGATAGAAACAGCAAGAAAATTAATTAATCAACAAAAATAGACTGGAAAAGTTTGCCAGTTCAAATATTCTTTCTATCTTTGCACCGCAAACAAGAAAAGCTACAACAAAAAATGCGGGTGTGGCGTAATTGGTAGCCGCGCCAGACTTAGGATCTGGTGTCGAGAGACGTGTAGGTTCGAGTCCTATCACCCGCACAACAAACAGCGCAAGTACTCTTTAACAAAGTATTTGCGCTGTTTCTTTATTCAAAAAAAGATTCTTCACGAATCATAATGAATCCCGATCCCCAAAAAGACTTTCGACGTTAACCATAAACGACCTCATAAAGATTTCAAATGTTTAATTCATACAAAGTGAGCCGCCTTCTATTTTCTAGAAGGCGGCTCACTTACATTATAAAAAATAGTTGTCTTATAAAGAACTTTCTTTACCTTGAGAGGAATCTCCACCCGATTTCACATCATCATTGCTAATACTACGCACAGCCTTCTTAACACTCGCTTTAAGTTCACCTAAACGATAGCTAACAGAAAATCCAAATCGACGAGCCGGATACTTAGTTACATCCTTTGAGATAAAATTACCCCCAATCGTCGTATTATTAAATGACCGATACTTCTCAAAGACATTTCCGCAGAACGCACTAACAGTCAAACGATCCTCTTTTAAGAAAGAACGATTCACACTCAAACTATAAAAATAATATCCGGAGTTCTTCCCTTGCAAGCTAACCATTGGCGTGCTTCCCCCTCCATTCAAGCTCAGCCTCAATTTCAACGGTAAGGTATGTTGAATTCCACAAAAAGCAGAACCCATCCAACCATAATTATGCAAATTCTGACCATCACTCTTAATGTCTTTATAACTACCTCGACCATTCATATAAAAGCGAGTTTTAGGAGACAAATTCCAATTCATATACACATTTAATCCTGTTTCATTATTCTTTGCAGTATTTTCATAAGTCGAATAAATCGCTCCTTGAGGCAGTACGTGCTCACCGATTGTCTCACCACCATCCGCTGTGATCAATCGACTGATTCGTTCGATACCATTATTTCCAAAAGAGTGTCTCAAGGCCAAATTCAAGTTGAACTTTGCACTAAAGCTGCTATAGCTCAAATCGAATGAATGCATTTTTTCACTCTTCAAATCAGGATTACCCTGTGAGATGATCATTCGATTCTGATTATTAAAATTTAGATAAGGATTTAAGAACCATATTCCCGGACGAGAAATTCGCATATCATACAACAAACGCAGGTTTTGAGTCTTGCCGATTTTCGCGCCTAGCGATACAGAAGGAATCAAGTCATTAAAACTTGAGTTAAAGTCTTCGCCTGATCCAACATGAAACTTCACGTTCTGTTTGGTATGTTCATAACGTAAGCCGGGTTTAAACGACAAAGCTTTGTAACGTAACGTATATCCCGCATAAGCCGAAAGGATCTGATTAAGATGTTCATACTTACTACTCCGATCCTCATTATACTTGTAAACATCCTCACTTGCTTTAGCATCATAATACTTATCATCACTCGTATTGTTTCTAAAGATGTACTTAACCCCAACCTCCGCTGTTTGATATTTTCCTATAGGGGTTGTATAGTCCGTTTGAAAAGTATGTTCTATCGTATTTTGCTTATTATTAGATCGATAATTATACAAATTCAAACGATCAACAATTTCATTCTTCTCAGCTTCCGGTGTGATATCTGTATAGACGCTAGATGATTTACCAGTTTGCGGATTCGAATTTATACGATACGACAAGGTAATCATTCTCTGCTTATTCTTTTTTGAGACTCTCTGATAGTCGATATTTCCAGAAACCGAATACCAAGAACCATTATCAACACCTGCAGAATTATATCCATAAACCGGAGTACGTCTGGAGTTATACATCGTCGTTGTTCCATAAGGTTTGCTATTATTAGCCCCACCATAAATTCCAAAAGACATGCTTAATAATCTCAATGAGTCTATTTCGTAACTAGCTTCCAAATTGCCATGTTGAAACTCACCATTACTCTTAAAACTGCGATCCGATTCTAAATACTTTTCCGAGTCTGAATTATAATTTTCACGATAACTACTTGAATAAATCGTCGGAGAATTCCGGTGATAATAGTTATAATTACCAGATACCGTCAGCTTTCCTTTTTTCACTGTGGCATATCCCCCAAGTCCAAATCCATCATTTCTCACATCCGAACGTACATTAGCCGTATAGCCTTCAAAGCCACCTCCTACAGTCACAATATTCAAGATACCTCCTACACCCTCTGCATCATATTTCGCCCCAGGAGAGGTAATCACTTCAATATGTTTAATCGAACTAGCCGGCATACTTTTAAGAATATCCTTTGGATTATTACTCATCATCGTATTCGGTTTCCCATTAACATGCACTTTAAAACTGCTGCTGCCATTAACCTGAATGTTATCTTCTCCATCAACAGTCACCAAAGGCACCTTACGCAACATCTCCAATACGCTATTGGTTTTTGCATCCGGATCATCCTCTATATTATATTCGATCTTATCAACATCCACCTTAACTAAAGATTTTTGAGCTACGATCTCAACCCCTTTCAGCTGGTTCGTTGCCTCTGTTGTATACAAAGTTCCTAAATCGATCTTTTTTTGCTTGGAAGATACTGCAAATTCTTTAACCACAGTCGTTTTACCAATAGAAGTAATCGTCAGGACATATCGACCTTCTATAGTCGATAATGTCTCTTGGAATCGCCCGTCATTACGAGTAACCCCCATCTTAACCGCCTTATTAGGTGTATTCTTATTGACAATACGAATAGTGGCAAAAGGTTCTCCCTCGTTTGTCAACGAATCAACAAGGACTCCTTTCACGGTGAAGATACTTGGAGATTGGGCAAGAGCTGTTCCAGACGTTAGCAAGAACAGTAAAAAAAGCAAGTAGTTTCTCATATCTATATTTTTAGTCCATAATTACATTAATAGACGCAAAATCGCCTACTTCATTACACACACGACATTTAAAGTAATAAAATAAGTCTTAAAAAAAGAATTAAAGGATGTAAATCAAGATGAGTAAGCACAGATTTACTCCGATAACAAAGCCAAAACCTCTCAAGATCCAACGCTTTAAAGGGCTTTTAAGTCCAGAGAAGAAAATCGCATAACCCATATTTACAATGACATTACTAATAATAGCTTGCAGTGTACAGGCCGTAATAATAGTCACAGTAATATTTCCCGTGCCCTGTAACAAGTTGAGAATAAATGGAGTGATGTCGCTCAATCCAGAGACAAACGATAAAACACGCAACCCCTCAGTTCCCGCATAAATAAGCGTATAATGAGTCAAAAGTGTAAAGACGACAAACAATAAAGAGAAAATTAGGGCGACTTTAAACTCTAAAGGATTACTCGAATCTTCCTCTTCGAGTTCACCTTTAATGACATTATGCTTTGAATGCAAATACCACGATGCGAGAGCAGCCACTAAAGACATGATCAGCAAGTAAATATAAATAGCTCCAAAAACCTCCCGACTAAAGATCAGAATCAAAACGAGGAAACGGAGAAACATCATACTCACGGCCATCAACATCGCTGCAACATACTCAGTAGCATTCTGCTCCGTAGCATTACAACTCTTTCGAGCGAGAACAGATATGGTAGCAGTACTACTATACAATCCTCCCAGAATGCCCGACACTAAAATGCCGGATTCCTTAAACACATATCTTCTCAGTAAGTAAGATAAATAAGAAATACCAGAAACCACCACAGTGGCCAACCAAATAGAATAAGGAGTTAGATTAATTCCCGGAACGATCGGTTTGTTTGGCAAAATTGGCAGAATAATGCCACTTATGGCTAAAAACTTAGCTAAAGTAATCATCTCATCTCCCTTCATGCGCTGCACCAATTCGGTAAATGTATGTTTAAGTTCGGTGAGCAACAGAACGGTCACCACCACCATAATATAAAACCATGAAGGCTGCGTACAAACGATAGGCGCAATGCAATAGGTAATGAGTGCAATAACGATAGTAGTCACCCCAAATACGTGGAATTGAGATTGCTTAACATAATAGTTTATCCCCAATAAAACCCCAAGAATGGCACCACCTAACATAAATAAGCGCATTTCTTGAGGATCAAGAATATAGAGCAAATAGCCTAATATGCCAATAAAAGTAAACGTGCGATCTGTCCCAAAAAGGGTTGCTTCTCCCTCACGCTTTAGACTGATACGCCGCTGCGAAAGGCCAATAAGTAAAGAGAACAGAGTGACCAAAATAAAGGTCACCAACTCTTGAGGAAGATAATGATATAATTGTTCCATACTGTCTCCTTTCCAAACAACAACAGAAACAAATATAGGACTTTTTTTGATAAAGTAGAAATAAACAACAAGAAAACAACAGCATCCTAATTCCTTAAATATCTTTATCTAAGCTCCAGTTTTTAAAAGGCTTCTTCATTAGTGAGGAATTGTAATAACGTTTGTCACCGGTCACCTCTGCTCCAACAAAAGAAGGTTTAAGAAACTCTTCATTCTCATCGTCAAGCTCCACCTCCGCAATAATGAGTCCCCAATTATCACCCAAGAACTCATCCACCTCAAAGATGTGCTTTCCACTTCGCACCAAATAGCGTACTTTATCAATAACGCCATGTTCGGACAACTTCATTAATTCCTGCGCCTCTGTCACCGAAATCTCCTTTTCCCACTCATATCGGCTCATCCCCGACAAGTCCGTAGGCCCTTTAATCGTTAAGTATCCTTTATCATCTCTGATTCGAACCCGAACAGTACGCCCGTGAGACGAGCTAATATAACCTTGAATAATTCGGCTTTTTGAAAAAGCCTGTGATTTAAAATCACCTTGTACCAGAAACTTACGTTCTATTTCTATAGCCATAGATTATTACTTAAAGACATTTAAAGAGTATAGAGAAGCAATGCCGATGATGACTTCCACTGTTGATACAAAAAAACACGATTCATATGACAATGTTAATACCGCGCTATTAAATTCTATTTAAACCGACTTAAAACCAGGCAACACACATTGGTAGAAAAGCCCTCCAAAACAGAATAACAAAAAAATCGCTCCAGATCCTACGCCTTTGCCCCTATTCAATAAGGACAATGTAAGACATTAGGGTCTGTAGCGAATTCCATTAAGCAAAGACAGAAAAAACAACCATCATGAGAAAAGCCAATACAACTAACGATATAAAAACCGTTGTAATCAACCGCTTAGCCTTCTGCTCTTCCTTCTTGCTCTTTGCCTTCTTCTTGTTACTATTCATACTTTAGTTTTTTAGGTTCAACATAAACAAAGTAAGAACTTTTTTTCAAAGAATCCAAGAAGAATAATATATAAAACTCGAATCAAATCTCCTCTGAAGAGAATTCCATCAAATAAGCCTTTATAAAGCCATCGAGTTTTCCATCCATCACCCCGTTCACATCAGAACTCTGATAATTCGTACGGTGATCCTTTACACGACGGTCGTCAAACACATAACTTCTGATTTGCGACCCCCACTCGATTTTTTTCTTTCCGGCTTCCACCTTAGCTTGTTCGGCCATACGGTGTTGGAGTTCTTTATCGTATAAGATCGAACGTAACTGACGCATTGCATTCTCTCTATTCTTCGGTTGGTCACGAGTCTCGGTATTCTCAATCAAGATCTCCTCTTCCGCATCCGAATAAGGATCTTTATACTGATAACGCAAACGCACACCCGACTCCACCTTATTGACATTCTGTCCACCGGCACCACCCGATCGGAAAGTATCCCATGAAATACGAGCCGGTTCGATGTTCACTTCAATAGAATCGTCGACCAATGGCGTTACGAATACTGAAGCAAAAGAGGTCATTCGTTTTCCTTGGGCATTATAAGGCGACACACGCACCAAACGATGAACCCCGTTCTCTCCTTTCAAATAACCGTAAGCAAAATCACCTTCAATATTAAGGGTACAGGTCTTTATTCCGGCCTCATCACCCTCTTGCAAGTTAGCAACCGAAGCTTTATAGCCATTCATTTCAGCATAACGCAAATACATACGCATCAACATTGAGGCCCAATCCTGACTCTCAGTCCCCCCCGCTCCGGAGTTAATCTTCAAGACGCAATCCATCTGATCGGCCTCTTCACGAAGCATATTCTTAAGTTCTAAAGCTTCAACCGCCTCACAAACCTTGGCATAATTCGCATCCACCTCTTCCTCAGTGACCAGCTCCTCTTTGTAAAAATCGAAAGCCAAGGCCAATTCATCACACAACGTTTTGACACTCGTATACCCCTCGATCCATTTCTGAAGATCTTTCACCAATTTCATCTGAGCTTCAGCTCTCTTCTGATCATCCCAGAAGCCCGGAGCTTGAGTTCTCAGTTGTTCTTCCTCGACTTGTATTTTCTTCCCGTCGATGTCAAAGATACCTCCTCAGCGCATCAGTGCGCTCTTTCATGTCTTTTAATTGTTCAATTGTAATCATCTTGTTTGTCTAGAATTTATCAATAAACACCACGTTTTTTTATGACGTTATGGTTTATTATAATTAAAAATGCAAATATACACAAAAATCTTTTACCTTTGTTTTTATAACCAAAATGTAGTTTCATTATGAATAAACGTCTAATTTTTTACAGCTTGACAGTTCTCTTTATGTTAGCTTCAAGCCTATGTAGTGCTCAAAAAACTTATCACTACGAAACTGTTCCAAACGATCCTTTGAAGGCACGTATTTACACGTTGGACAATGGATTAAAAGTCTATCTAACTGTAAACAAGGAGCTTCCAAGAATCCAAACGTTCATCGCCGTACGCGTAGGCGGAAAGAATGATCCGGCAGAGACCACCGGACTAGCTCACTACTTTGAACATCTTATGTTTAAAGGAAGTCAACAATTCGGAACTCAAAATTATGCGGCAGAGAAACCTTTACTCGACCAAATAGAAAAGAATTTCGAGATCTACCGCCAAACAAAAGATGAAGCCAAACGGAAAGCGATTTATCACATCATTGACAGTTTATCTTACGAAGCTTCAAAATATTCCATACCTAACGAGTATGACAAGCTTATGGCAGCCATCGGAGCTAAAGGAACTAACGCCTACACCAGCTTCGATCAAACTGTTTATGTAGAGGACATCCCATCCAATCAGATCGATAATTGGGCCAAGATCCAAGCCGACCGATTTGAGAACAATGTGATCCGCGGATTCCACACTGAGTTGGAAACGGTATACGAAGAGAAAAACATGTCGTTAACCAAAGATCCTCGTAAGGTCTATGAAGCCACACTCTCTTCATTGTTCCCACACCATCCATATGGACAACAAACCGTTTTGGGAACACAAGAGCATTTGAAGAATCCATCCATCACGAATATCAAGAATTACCATAAAACATGGTATGTGCCCAATAACATGGCCATCTGTATGTCGGGTGATTTCGATCCTGATCAAACCATCAAGACCATTGACCACTATTTTGGAAAGATGCATCCAAACCAACAACTTCCAAAGTTGAAACGTCAACAAGAAAGCGAAATCAAGCAACCGGTTGTCCGCGAGATCCTTGGACCTGATGCCGAAAGCCTAACCTTAGCTTGGCGTTTCCCGGGAGCAGCTAGCAAAGATTATGAAATCCTACAAGTTGTTTCTCAAATTCTATACAATGGCAAAGCCGGGTTAATCGACCTAGACATCAATCAACAACAGAAAGCTTTATCGGCTTATTGCTATCCGATGGGAATGTCCGATTATTCAGTATTATTCATGCAAGCTCGTCCAAAACAGGGACAAACTTTAGATGAACTCAAGCAATTACTATTTGGCGAACTTAAGAAATTACGTGCAGGCGATTTTGATGAGAAAATGCTCCAAGCCAACATCAACAATTTCAAGATGTACCTAATGAAGCAACTTGAGAACAACGAAGGTCGTGCTGATATGTTTGTCAACTCTTTCATCAACGGAAGCAAGTGGGCTGACGAAGTCAACTCTATCGAACGAATGAGCAAGTTAAACAAGAATGACATTGTCAACTTCGCTCAGAAATATCTAAAAGAGAATAACCTGGCGATTATCTACAAAAAGCAAGGCAAAGACCTTAATGAGAAGAAGATGTCTAAACCGGCCATCACTCCGATAGCCATGAATAGAGATGCTGTCAGTCCTTTCTTAAAAGAGATTCAACACAGCGCAGTTAGTCCTATCGAGCCTAAATTCTTAGATTTCAAAACAGATCTAAGCCAGTTACAAGCTCAATTAGGCCTCCCTGTACTCTACAAGAAGAACACCACTAACGATCTTTTCCGATTGGTTTATGTCTTCGAGATGGGTAATAACAACGATAAAGTACTTGGTACAGCATTCGACTATCTTGAATATTTAGGAACCTCAGACATGACGCCTGAAGAAGTAAAAAGCGAATTCTACCGATTGGCTTGTAACTTTTCTGTTAGCCCAAGCAATGAACGCACGTATGTAACCCTATCAGGTTTAAGTGAAAACATGCTACCGGCCATGCGCCTTTTCGAAAAGCTATTGGCTGATGCCCAAGTGAACCAAGAGGCCTACACCAATATGGTGGCAGATATCCTAAAAGCCCGTAAAGACAGCAAACTCAATCAGGCTCAAAACTTCAGAAGATTAATGAGCTACGGCATGTATGGCCAAAACTCGCCGACTACAAACTTAGTCTCGGAAAGCGAACTCAAGCAGATGAATCCGCAAGAATTGGTCGACCGTATTCATGCACAAACCTCTTACAACCACCGTATCTTATATTACGGACCAAAGGCTGAGCAAGAAGTACTAGCTATCATTAAGGAAAATCATCGCACTCCAAAACAACTGAAAGAGATTCCGGCAGGGAAAGTATTTCCTTATTTCACGACTCGTCAGAACAAGGTACTGATTGCCCCATACGAAGCTAAGCAAATCTATATGGCTCAAGTCTCCAACAATGATGAAAAGTTCAATCCGGCAATAGAGCCGACTCGCGAATTATACGATGAATATTTCGGAGGTGGCATGAACTCAATCGTTTTCCAAGAAATGCGTGAAAGCCGCGGGCTCGCCTACTCAGCTTGGGCCGGCATGGTTAAGCCTAGATTCTTGAAGTATCCTTATATTGTTCAAACATACATTGCTACTCAGAACGACAAGATGATTGATGCGATCAACACGTTCAATGAAATCATCAATCAGATGCCGGAATCAGAAGCCGCATTTAAGTTAGCCAAAGATGGAATCATTAATCGTTTACGCACTGATCGCACCACTAAAGAAGATGTCATCTGGGCTTACATTGAAGCTCAAGATTTAGGACTGGATGTCGATTCAAGAAGCACTCTATATAAAGAGGTACAGAATTTAACGCTGAAGGATATCATCAACTTCCAACAGAAATGGGTAAAGGGACGCACCTATACTTACTGTATCCTTGGAGATAAGAAAGACTTGGATTTAGAGAAACTCAAACAAGTTGGCCCTATCGAAGAACTGACACAAGAACAGATCTTTGGTTACTAAGCCGTACATCTCTTGATTGTTCATCAGAAAAAGAACACTCATAAACCGGGGCATTGAAGGGAAGCATTAAGCTCCCTTCTCCTCTGATTGAAAACGTAGAATTTAGAACATAGAAAGAGCACCATTGACAAACCAATAATGAACGATTGGTTGTCGATGGTGCTCTTTTATTGATTTAAACCCGGCCGACCTTAACGTATAACTCTCATTCGCCTATGAAATAAAACCAAAGCAGCAGGGCATGAGCGGCCATCTTAATGCATTTAACGGTTTTCCTATAATCATTAATCGTTTTCGTCGCTTCCTTTCTTGAGCCCTCGTTCGAGGGCTCAACGGTTTTCCTTCGAAGGCTCTTCGGCTCTCGTTCGAGGGCTGATCGGCCTTCGTTCGAGGGCTCAAGAAAAGCAACGGCAATAGGGCTTTATTTCAATTGCGCCAGCAGCTAATAACAGGGTCACGCCAACTCATCAACGTCTCGGAATTGGGATTCAACAATGCAGAAAAGAAAATTGCCCTAGCTTGCATTCTCGACAAGCCAGGGCAATATGATAGGATCCTATTTTCGAATGGATTAAAACCCGTTAGATTTTATTCCTCATACATCTTATTAATCACTTCTTTATAGTTTTCAGCCACCACCGAACGTTTAAGTTTCAAGGTGTTGGTTACCTCTCCTTGCTCCATGCTAAATGGTTTGGGAAGTAAAGTGAAACGTTTGATCTGTTCATAATGGGCAAATTGCTGCTGCAACGTATCAATCCGCGTACGGAACAACTGAATCACCTCAGGATGACTGATCAGTTCTTTGCGATCGGCATATGGCAAGCCTTTGCTCTTTGCAAATTCCTCGACGAACTCAAAAACCGGCACAATCAGGGCGGAAACAAACTTACGTTGATCGGCAATAACTGCAATTTGGTCAATGTAACGGTCAATCACAAGTTTTGTCTCTAGGGCTTGTGGCGCAATGTACTTTCCATTCGACGTCTTAAACAAATCCTTGATGCGATCGGTTAAGAACAGCTCTCCATTTTTAATATACCCGGCATCTCCGGTATGGAACCATCCATCGGCATCAATCGCGGCTGCTGTAGCCTCTGCCTTCTTATAATAACCTCTAGTGATCGTTTTACCACGAAGAAGAATCTCATTATCAGCACCAATCTTAACTTCCACATTAGGGAGTGGCACGCCGACTGATCCGATCTGGTAATTGGTCGGCAAAGCACAAGAAACCGTCGCCGTAGATTCTGTCAATCCATAGCCAACAATCATATTGATCCCTACCGAATGCACAAATTCGTTAATCTCATCAGGTACTGCCGCACCTGCCGTTGGGAAGAAATTACCATTTTCAATACCAATCGTCTTCTTCAGTAAAGAGTAAATGGTCTTCTCATAAAACTTATACTTCAACTGATTCAATAATGGCGGCGTCTTTCCTAAACGCAAATGGTCAATATTATGCACCTTACCCACCTTAATCGCATCGAGCATTAGGGTCTTCTTCAATCCGGTCGTCTCATTAATTTTTTCTTTAACACCGGTATAAATCTTCTCCCAGAAACGAGGAACACTACACATCAACGAAGGGCGGACCTCTTTAATGGTCGTTTGGATATCTGCCGGACGAAGATTGATGCAGATCTGCACACCTCGATGGATACATAAGTAACACCAAGCCTTCTCAAAGACGTGAGTTAGCGGTAGGAAGTTAATCGATACATCTTTATCAGACATTGTTGTCAGTCGCTCGTCATGTGAACGGAATTGTTCCAAATAACAAGAGTGATGCAACATCACGCCCTTAGGTTCACCGGTTGTACCCGATGTATAAAGGATATTGGCTAAATCATCTTCAGAAGCTTTAGCTGTACGTTCTTCAACAATAGCATTAAAGGGTAAGCCTTCACCCGTTTTGAGAAAATCTTCAAAATAGATCGAAGAAACATCACGCGGGTCTTTGACTACGGAAGAGTCGAAGATGATGATCTGCTGCAATGAAGGACAAACGCTAAAAACGCTGAAAGCTGCATTATATTGATATTGTTCGCCCACAAACAAGAAACGGATCTGAGCATCATTGATGATGTATTGTGCTTGTGCAGGTGAACTTGTCGCATAAAAGGGAATGGTGACCACTCTGTTGGCAAAAGCCCCAAAATCAGTATAGAACCACTCGGGTTTGTTTTGAGAGAAAATTCCAATATTTTCTTCTTCCTCAATTCCTAAAGCGACGAAAGCATTAGCCGTTTGAGAAACCGTTTTCGAAAATTGATTCCAGGTCACCGGAATCCACTGCCCCAACTCGTAATCGCGATATTTCAAAGCAATTCTGTCGCCATACTTTTGGGCTTGGCGATGAACCAAGACAGATAAATGATGATAAACCATATTGTTCTTTTTATTAAATCAGTGCAAAGTTATTGGTTTTATTTGAAACTATCGTCTTTTTAGATAATTATCAGTAATTTTGTCGTATGAAATATGACATTCCTTATATGACCAATGAAGCTGTTAGCCTCTTAAAGTCGTTAATAGCTATTCCCTCTATTAGCCGGGAAGAAGAACAAGCGGCCGATTTCTTGCAGAACTATATTGAAGCCGAAGGTATGCAAACCGGACGAAAAGGGAATAATGTATGGTGCTTGAGTCCAATGTTCGATTTAAATAAACCGACCATCTTACTTAATTCTCATATCGATACCGTAAAACCGGTCAACGGTTGGCGGAAATCTCCTTTCATGCCGCACGAAGAGAATGGAAAGCTCTACGGACTAGGGAGTAACGATGCCGGCGCTAGTGTCGTCTCATTACTACAGGTCTTCTTACAACTTTGTCGGACCACCCAACATTATAACTTGATCTTCTTGGCTTCTTGCGAAGAGGAGATCTCCGGAAAGGAAGGAATAGAGTCTGTTCTATCGGGCCTTCCTCCTATCTCATTCGCCATTGTGGGTGAACCAACAGAGATGCAACCCGCCATTGCGGAAAAGGGACTAATGGTTCTGGACGTCACCGCTACAGGAAAAGCAGGACATGCCGCACGCCAAGAAGGGGTCAATGCTATTTATAAAACGCTGAATGATATCGCTTGGTTCCGTGATCATCAATTTGAAAAGGAATCTCCATTATTGGGTCCGGTAACCATGAGCGTAACGATGATCAACGCCGGCACTCAACATAATGTCGTACCGGATAAATGTTCTTTTGTGGTGGATATCAGAAGTAATGAGCTTTATAGCAATGAGATGCTATACGATGACATCAGAAAACAGATTGGTTGTGAAGCTAAAGCACGCTCATTCCGACTCAACTCTTCTAGGATTGATCCTAATCATCCATTTGTTAAGAAAGTGGTTGGCATGGGACGAATTCCTTTTGGCTCATCAACATTATCTGATCAAGCATTAATGAATTTCCCGTCTATAAAGATGGGACCGGGACGATCTTCACGATCGCATACCGCGGATGAATACATCATGCTAAAAGAGATTGAAGAGGCAATCGGGCTCTATCTTGAGGCGCTCAACGGACTGATTCTTTAAATAGTCAATAAGTCTTAGTATCATAAATCTTAGCGATAGGCGCTGCTAAAGTTTCCGCAACCTTTTGAGGGACTCACCGTTGTTGAGACAACCTCTTTGGACTAGCAATAGAAAGGAACTTTAGCACCGCTTATTAGTATTAGAGTTATTAACGTTATTAGCATCATTAGCATTAATTCGTATTTGCATTTGTATTAGTATTAAACTATCATTATCACTATTATGATAATCACCATTACGATAATCACTATTGGGTAAGGAAGTAAGAAATACGATTAAAGGAGGCTTCCAATTATCTTTTTTCTGTCTACCGGACTGTTCACGTTACTCATGAGACAAAAATTGTCAAGCATCAAGCAAAAGCCGTGAGTCGTGAACCGTGGATCGTGGATCGTGAACCATAGATCATGACTCAAGGCTCATCAAGAATAAACCATAAGCATAGGGCATCATCACACTACAATAGGCCCATCTACTTGCTACAGATTTCAAAAGGTCATTACCACTTTAGTTTGCCTAGAAGGTTCACTTTTAACAAAATATAAACAAGTAAATAGACCGTTCTCACGTTTTAGTTCTAATTTTGTAGGAAAGAGAACCAAATTCTAATACAGAAGTGTTGTACTATAAGAAAGTTAATCACGCTATTCTATGTGTACTGACCTCACTCTCGTCCCTACTTCTCAGTTGTAGTTTACCTCTAGACGAAGAGAGTGAAGAATCTTCTACTGATCATACAGCAGATCTTCAGTGGTCGGGCAATAAGGAAGAGTTTGTCATTGATTCACAAAAGGGTATTCAACTTAATGCTCAAGAACAAACAGAAGGAGTCGCTTATCTATCCACCCCATTAGATGAAATCTGTGATCGACGATGGGAATTAGAGGTCGCACTTAAGTTTAATCCCTCTTCAAGGAATTTTGCGCGTTTCTATTTAACGTCCTCCTCTCCCATCTTAAACGAAGAGCTGAATGGCTATTTTCTAGAAATCGGAGGAGTGAGTGATAACGTCTCGCTCTATCGGCAAGAAAGTGATGACTGTACGTTGCTAATCAGTGGACGGATGATTATGCAGGGAGATAACTCACCTAATATTGCCATTAAGGTGGAATGTGATGTCAATGGGGTTTGGTCCTTGTGGATTCACAAAGCGGAAGAAAAAGATTATTTTATTGAAGGAAGGATGAAAGATACTCAAATCACAACAACCTCTTGTTGCGGATTACTATGTGTCTATACTTCCTCACGCTCTAAAGGGTTTCGCTTTCATCATATTTGTTTAACCAAAGGAGTTCCCACTTTCTCGGATACTTCTGGAACGAAACCGGATCAGCCAGACGAAACGCCCGATTTACCGGACCAAGTTAGAGGAATATTGTTGTTCAATGAAGTCATGTACGATGCAAAAAGTGACGGTGCAGAATATGTAGAGATTTATAATCCGACTAATGCAGCCTTTCCCATAGATGAACTTTATTTGGGTAAACTTCGTGAAGATGGTACATACATGAGCAAAACATGGCTTTATACTGGCAATGCCAAACGTACTATTCTTGCACATCACTACCTGTGTTTTACCAAATCAATCGAAAAGCTAGAGAGAACTCATAACGTGACCAATGAATCTCTCGTTGAAATCAGCAATTTCCCTCCTTTAAATAACTCAGATGGAATACTCGTACTCATCACTGCCACGGGGCAATTAATTGATAAATGTCGGTTTGGAAACTGGATGCATACATCAAATACCCAATCGGGTTTTAGAGGCCTTTCTCTTGAAAAACGGTCGCCTGAACTTCCTTCACTAAATGCTAACTGGAAGTCGTGTACAGCTCCTTCAGGAGGAACGCCTGGAATGGAAAATTCTTCAAATTGAGAGAGTCAAATTACTCCAGTCGAAGTTGACCTTGGCGGTTGCTTTTGGTAGCACCTGTACTTTAGAGTCTGTAAATCTCGACAGAGCGTGCAAAACATTGAATCATTAATGATCTCAGAAGATAGATATGTCACACGAGCGTCAAAAGATAAGAGGAGCTAGATTGGAGACATATAAAAAGGGAGCCCATATGGACTCCCTTTATACTTGTATCTATAAGAATAACCTTAAATTATTCTGCTGATTCAGCTTTAGGTTCTTCTGCAACTGGAGCTTCAGCTTCAACAGCTTCTGCATTTGCTACAGTTTTCTTAGAACGGCGAGTACGAGTTGCTTTCTTAGCCACTTTTTCCTTAGCCATGTTCTCGTTGAAATCAACAAGTTCAATAAAACACATCTCAGCATTATCACCTAAACGATTACCTGTCTTGATGATACGAGTATAACCTCCCGGACGGTCAGCAATCTTCACAGAGATTTCTCTGAACAATTCTGTTACAGCAAATTTATCTTGCAAGTTGCTAAACACAACACGACGAGAGTTAGTTGTGTCTTGTTTCGACTTAGTAAGTAAAGGCTCAACAAACTTTTTCAACGCTTTAGCCTTAGCAACAGTCGTAGTGATTCTTTTGTGCTTAATCAAAGAACAAGCCATGTTAGATAGCATCGCATTTCTATGAGAAGCAGTACGACCTAAGTGATTGAATTTTTTATTATGTCTCATTTTTTATTCTTTATCTAATTTATATTTAGAAATATCAGTTCCAAACGAAAGATTCAGACCTTCCAGCAAATCATCAAGCTCGGTAAGCGATTTCTTTCCAAAGTTTCTAAACTTCAATAAGTCCGTTTTATTAAATTGGACTAAGTCACCTAATGTATCTACATCAGCCGCTTTCAAACAGTTAAGAGCACGAACAGACAAGTCCATATCAACTAACTTAGTCTTCAATAATTGACGCATATGAAGAACTTCTTCATCAAACTCTTCATTACCATCTGCATCATTAGTCTCAAGAGTAATTTTCTCATCAGAGAATAACATGAAATGATAAATCAAAATTTTAGCAGCTTCCTTCAATGCTTCCTTCGGATGAATGGAACCATCCGTACTAATTTCAAGTACAAGCTTTTCATAGTCAGTCTTCTGTTCTACACGGAAGTTTTCTACAGCATACTTAACATTACGTATCGGAGTATAAATGGAATCAATTGGAATTACATTAACATCTGTGCAATATTCGCGATTCTCATCAGCAGGAACATAACCACGGCCTTTGTTAATTGTAATATCAATTTGCATAGTTGCCTCAGAATCTAAATGACAAATAACTAATTCCGGATTTAACACTTCAAATCCAGTCAAATACTTACCTATGTCACCTGCTTTAAATTCACTTGAATTCTCAATAGTGATACTCACTTTTTCGCTCTCGAATTCTTCAACTACTTGCTTGAATCTAACTTGTTTCAGATTCAAGATAATGTTGGTAACATCTTCCTTAACTCCCGGTACACTTGAAAATTCATGCTCCACACCATCAATTTTGATAGTTGTGATCGCAAAACCTTCTAATGAAGAAAGAAGAATACGGCGTAATGCATTACCTACAGTAATACCAAAACCCGGCTCCAACGGACGAAATTCGAATTTACCGAATTTAGCGTCCGCTTCCAACATTAATACTTTATCAGGTTTTTGAAATGCTAATATCGCCATGAAATTAATTATTATTTAGAATACAATTCAACGATCAAATGCTCTTTAATGTTTTCTGGAATGTCTGCTCTTTCAGGTACATATAATAATTTACCAATCTTAGTAGCTTCATCCCATTCCAACCAAGCATATTTGCTGTGATTAAAACCAGCAAGAGAATTAGCAATCACTTCCAAAGATTTTGATCTTTCACGAACACCAATCAATTGACCTGGTTTTACAGCAAATGAAGGGATATTTACCACCTTACCATCTACGGTAATGTGCTTGTGACCAACTAATTGACGAGCAGCTGCGCGAGTAGGAGCAATTCCTAAACGATAAACAACGTTATCAAGACGACCTTCCAACAATTGAAGCAACACTTCACCTGTAATACCTTTAGCTGTAGCAGCTTTTTCAAACAAGTTACGGAACTGTTTTTCTAAAACGCCATAAGTGTATTTAGCTTTCTGTTTTTCACGAAGCTGAATACCATATTCAGATGTTTTTCTCTTTCTAGAGTTTCCGTGCTGTCCAGGAGGGTAGTTTTTCTTAGATAAAACTTTATCAGCTCCAAAAATTCCTTCACCGAATTTACGAGCGATTCTTGATTTTGGTCCAGTATATCTAGCCATTTTTTTTAAATATTTAATTGTTTATTCATGAACTTAATTTGTTGCAGCCGCGATTACAGAGAAGAAATTAATGCAATCCTAAACAAAATCAAGTCTCATTTAAATTAAAGATAATGATTAAACTCTACGTCTTTTTGGAGGACGACAACCATTATGTGGAAGTGGAGTTACATCAACAATCTCTGTAACTTCAATACCTGCCCCGTGGATAGTTCTAATAGCAGACTCACGTCCGTTACCTGGACCCTTAACATAGGCCTTAACCTTTCTTAAACCAAGATCAAATGCCACTTTAGCACAATCTTGAGCAGCCATCTGTGCTGCATAAGGAGTGTTCTTTTTAGAACCTCTAAATCCCATCTTACCAGCAGATGACCAAGATATAATCTGCCCTTCACTATTTGCAAGAGAAACAATAATATTGTTGAAAGATGAATGAACATGTAACTGTCCATTAGCTTCTACTTTCACATTTCTCTTCTTAGCTGCGACTGTTTTTTTTGCCATATCAACAATTATTATTTAGTAGCTTTTTTCTTATTTGCAACGGTTTTCTTTCTACCCTTACGAGTACGTGCATTGTTTTTTGTACTTTGACCTCTTACAGGCAAGCCAATACGATGACGAACTCCACGGTAGCAACCAATGTCCATTAATCGCTTAATGTTCAATTGGACCTCAGAACGTAGATCACCTTCTACTTTAAATTCCGCGCCAATAATCTCACGAATCTTAGCAGCTTGGTCATCAGTCCAATCTTTTACTTTAATATCTTTATCTACACCAGCCTTATCTAAAATCTTAGCTGAACTACTGCGACCTATTCCGTATACATAGGTCAACGCAATTTCACCTCTCTTATTTTGAGGTAAATCTACACCAACTATTCTTATAGCCATATACTAAATTATTTTTTTTGCAAAAATAATAAATTATCCTTGACGTTGTTTATACTTAGGATTTTTCTTGTTAATAACATACAAACGGCCATTACGTCTAACGATTTTACATTCTGGCGTACGTTTTTTTAAAGATGCTCTTACTTTCATATCTAATTTTATTTATATCTAAATACAATTCTTCCTTTCGATAAGTCGTAAGGAGACATTTCGACTCTAACTTTATCACCTGGTAAGATTTTAATGTAGTGCATTCTCATCTTACCTGAGATATGAGCTGTAATCTCATGCCCGTTTTCTAATTCAACACGAAACATTGCATTAGACAATGCTTCAACTATAACTCCATCTTGTTCTATTGCAGATTGCTTTGCCATATTAATTATATTGCTTTATCTCCTAAAACCTCTTCTATAAATTCAAATGATGATAAAATATCAGCCTTACCTGAATTGATCGCAATAGTATGCTCAAAATGAGCAGCACATTTCCGATCTCTTGTTCTCACGCTCCATCCATCATTCTCCATCACTATTTGACGATCACCTAACGTTATCATTGGTTCAATAGCAATGCACAAGCCTTTTTTCAACATTGTTCCATATCCCCGCTTTCCATAATTAGGTACTTGCGGATCCTCATGCATTTCTTTACCGATACCGTGTCCAACAAATTCACGCACAACACCCAAAGAACGAGATTCGCAATATTGCTGTATAGTATATCCAATATCTCCAATTCTTTTGCCTTGAACAGCATTCTCGATGCCGATGTATAATGCTTCTTTTGTTGTCTTCAATAGCTTGAGAATTTCTGTATCAACCTCACCAACACAAAAGGTATATGCTGAATCACCACAAAACCCATTCATGTATGTTCCACAGTCTACCGACACAATATCACCATCTTTGAGGATGGTATCATTTGGTATTCCGTGAACGACTTGCTCATTTATTGAAGTGCAGATAGAAGCAGGAAATGGGGCTCCATATTGATTGGGAAATCCCTTAAATGTGGGAATAGCCCCATTATCCCTAATATATTCTTCTGCTACTTTATCCAATTCACGAGTCGTGACACCCGGTTTTATCACCTTAGCAATTTCTGCAAGTGTTTTTCCAACAAGCAAATTACTTTGGCGGAGCAATTCTATTTCATCTTCAGTTTTAAGAAATATCATTCTTTCAAAAGATTAATAAGCAGCGACCCCTGTGCGTCCTTTAATACGACCTGATTTCAACAAACCGTCATAATGTCTCATCAACAAATGACTTTCAACTTGTTGCAGAGTATCAAGAACAACACCCACAAGAATCAACAAAGATGTTCCACCAAAAAATTGGGCAAACCCTGCTTGCACATTAAAGATGCTAGCAAAAGCTGGAAGAATAGCTATAATCGCTAAGAAGAACGAACCTGGCAAAGTTATACGAGACATGATGTCATCGATATAATCTGCTGTTGCTTTTCCCGGCTTAATACCTGGTATAAAACCATTATTACGCTTCATATCTTCGGCCATCTGAGTTGGGTTAATTGTAATCGCAGTATAAAAATAAGTGAATAATATAATCATTACTGCAAAAACAAAATTATACCAAAAACTTGTATGATCAGTAAACGCGTGTAAAAAACCACCCGCTGTATTTACATTAGAAAAACCTATTAAGGTAATTGGAATAAACATTATTGCCTGAGCAAAAATGATAGGCATAACACCTGCAGCATTAACCTTTAAAGGAATATACTGTCTTGCGCCACCAAATTGTTTATTTCCAACAATTCTTTTAGCATATTGTACAGGCACTTTTCGTGTTCCTTGTACCAATAGAATAGCTGCTGCAATAACAGCCAACAAGAATACAATCTCAAATAAGAACATGATCAATCCACCATTCTTATCTGTTCTAGAGATAAATTCTTGTGCTAAAGAATTAGGGAAACGAGCAATAATACCAATCAAAATGATAAATGAAATACCATTTCCAATACCCTTATCGGTAATTCTTTCACCAAGCCACAAAATAAACATACTACCAGCTGCTAAAATAATAGTAGAGGTAATTAGAAACAGAGTCCAATCTAATGAAGCATTTAAGGAAGGTCCAGCTTGCATCTTAAGATTAAGTAAATAAGAAGGAGCCTGAACCAACAATATAGCTATCGTTAAATAGCGAGTATATTCATTCATCTTTCTTCTACCACTCTCACCCTCACGTTGCAATTTCTGAAAATAAGGAACAGCAATTCCTAATAACTGAATAACAATAGATGCAGAGATATAAGGCATTATTCCTAATGCAAAAATAGATGCATTAGAAAATGCTCCTCCAGAGAACATATTCAACAAGGCTAATAAGCCCTCACTGGTTTGTTCGTGCAACTTTGTAAGCATTGCAGGGTTAATACCCGGCAATACAACATATGAACCGAAACGGTAAATTGCCACGAACAATATGGTGATGAGGATCCGTTGTCTCAGATCCTCAATTTTCCATATATTCTTTAATGTTTCAATAGCTTTTCTCATTGAATTAGAGTTTTACTACATTTCCACCAACAGCCTCAATTGCAGCAGCAGCTGTTTTTGAGAATGCATGAGCTTCTACACTAACCTTTGAAGTTAAAGCACCGTTTCCTAAAACCTTCACTAATTGGTTTGATGAAACGAATCCAGCTTCTACAAAATCAGTTAAAGAGATTGTATCCACTTTCTTCAAATCAGCCAATTTTTGAATAGTATCTAAGTTGATTGCTTTATATTCAACACGATTGATATTCTTAAAGCCAAATTTAGGAACTCGACGTTGAAGAGGCATCTGTCCACCTTCGAATCCGATTTTTTTAGAGTATCCTGATCTTGACTTAGCTCCTTTATGACCTCTTGTAGATGTACCACCCAAACCAGAACCGGCACCACGTCCAATTCTCTTTCTTGATTTAGTAGATCCTGCAGCAGGTTTTAAATTACTTAAATTCATATGTAATTAATTTTTTTATTCAACAAATAATTACTTAATAATGGTAACCAAGTGTTTTACCTTATCTACCATTCCAAGAATTGAAGGAGTACTTTCGTGCTCAACCACACGATTCATCTTACGAAGTCCCAGTGCATCAAGAGTTCTTTTCTGATCTGCCGGAGCACCAATTCTACTTTTAGTTTGTTTGATCTTAATAGTTGACATACTTCCTCCTTATCCTCTAAATACTTTTTCAACACTGATTCCTCTATTCTGAGCAACCATTCTAGCATCACGCATTTCACCTAAAGCTTCAATCGTAGCCTTAACAAGATTGTGTGGGTTAGAAGAACCTTTTGACTTAGCCAAAACGTCTGTGATACCAACACTTTCCAATACGGCACGCATCGCACCACCGGCTACTACTCCGGTACCGTGTGAAGCTGGTTTAATAAATACCTCAGCTCCACCAAATCTTGCAGATTGTTCATGAGGAACAGTACCTTTCAAAATAGGTACTCTAACAAGGTTCTTCTTAGCTGATTCTACGCCCTTTGCAATAGCAGCTGTAACTTCACCTGCTTTACCAAGACCCCAACCGATAATACCATCTTCGTTACCAACAACGACAATTGCAGAAAAACTGAAAGTTCTACCACCTTTAGTCACTTTGGTTACACGATTGATAGCAACTAGTCTATCCTTAAGTTCTATATCGTTAGTTATCTTAACTCTATTATTAACTCCTGCCATAATGATTAAAATTTAAGTCCACCGTTACGAGCTGCATCAGCCACTTCTTTAACTCTCCCATGATACAAGTAACCATTACGGTCGAAAACTACAGTAGTAATACCTGCTTCCTGAGCCTTTTTCGCAATTAACTCACCAACTTTAACCGCTTGTTCTTTTTTTGCGACCTTTTCAGTCATCCCCAAAGAAGAAGCAGCAGCTAATGTTTTTCCAGAAAGATCATCGACAATCTGAACGTATATTTGCTTGTTACTTCTAAATACACTCATACGCGGACATTCAGAAGTACCTGAAATTTTATTGCGTACTCTATATTTAATTTTTACTCGTCTTTCTATTTTTGTTGTCATAATAATATAAATTTACGTCATTTACTTAGCACCAGCTGATTTACCAGACTTTCTGCGAATAACTTCACCAACAAACTTAATACCTTTACCTTTATATGGTTCAGGTTTACGGAAAGAACGTATTTTTGAGCAAACTTGACCAAGCAACTGTTTGTCACACGATTCCAACAAAATAAGAGGATTCTTATTTCTTTCAGATTTTGTTTCAACCTTTACTTCTGGTGGCAACTGAATGAAAATATTATGAGTATATCCTAAAGATAGTTCAATAATATTTCCTTGATTAGAAGCACGATAACCTACACCAACAAGTTCCATTTCTTTCTTATAACCTTCAGATACTCCTACAACCATGTTGTGAAGCAAAGAACGGTACAAGCCATGAAAAGCATGTTTTTGTTTTGGATTATCCAACATTGCGCTTTCATTCTCAGATAAAGTTACCTGTGCGTCTTCAATGGCAACATTGATAGCAGGATTCACATATTGGCTTAATTCGCCTTTTGGCCCCTTAACGGTAACCACATCATCCTTAAGAGTAACTGTTACTCCTGCAGGAATACTAATGGGTAATTTTCCTATTCTTGACATTGCTTTTTCCTCCTAAAATTAATATACATAACACAAAACTTCACCGCCGATTTTCAAATCAGCAGCTTCTTTGTCTGTCATTACACCTTTGGAAGTAGATATTATAGCAATACCCAACCCATTAATTACACGCGGCATATCTTTATAACCAGTATACTTACGCATACCTGGAGTAGATATTCTGATTAACTTTTTGATCGCGTTAACTTTGTTAACTGAATCATACTTCAAGGCAACTTTAATTGTTCCTTGAGGACCATCTTCTACAAACTTATAATTAAGAATGTAGCCTTTTTCAAAAAGAATCTTAGTGATTTCTTTTTTCAAGTTAGATGCGGGAACTTCTACAACTCTGTGCTTTGCACCAATTGCGTTCCGCAACCTTGTCAAATAATCTGCTATTGGATCTGTCATATTATATAAGTTAAATTAATCAGGACTTCCCTGACAATATTTAAAAAATTACCAGCTTGCTTTTTTAACACCTGGAATCAAACCGCTAGATGCCATTTCACGAAACTGAATTCTCGAAATGCCGAACTGACGAATATATCCTTTAGGACGACCAGTTAGTTTACAACGATTGTGCAAACGAACAGGAGAAGCATTTTTAGGCAAAGCCTGTAATCCTTCATAGTCTCCGTCTTTCTTCAGTTGAGCTCTTCTTTCAGCATATTTGGCTACTAATTTAGCACGCTTTACTTCGCGAGCCTTCATTGATTCTTTTGCCATATCTCTTAATCTTTTTTAGCGTTTTTAAAAGGTAAACCAAATTCCTTCAATAAAGCATAACCTTCTTCATCTGTTTTTGCAGAAGTTACAAAGGTAATGTTCATTCCTAAAATTCTAGTTATACTATCGATATTAATTTCAGGGAAAATGATTTGTTCCTGAATACCTAGAGTATAATTACCCTTGCCATCGAATTTACTTTCAATACCTTTAAAGTCACGGATACGTGGAAGAGCAACACGAACTAATTTCTCAAGGAATTCGTACATTCTTTCACGACGTAGAGTTACCATAACTCCGATAGGCATTTTTTTACGCAATTTAAAATTAGCGATATCTTTACGAGAAATTGTAGCTACCGCCTTTTGACCGGTAATAGCTGTAATTTCATTCATTGCCACTTCAATAATCTTCTTATCAGCAACCGCCATACCTAAACCTTGATTGATTACAATCTTTTTAAGTACAGGAATTTGCATAGAAGAAGAATACTGGAACTGTGATTTCAATGCAGGCGCAATGCGCTCTGCATATTCTTTCTTAAGGCTAGCAGTATTACTCATTATTTAATCTCCTCTCCTGATTTTTTAGAATAACGCACTAAAGTTCCTTCCGAACTTTTTCTTCTTCCAATACGAGTTGGTTTACCGGTTTTCGGATCAACTGGGTTCAAGTTAGAAATGTGAATAGAAGCTTCTTGCTTCACAATACCTCCTTGAGGATTCTTTGCATTAGGTTTTGTACTTTTAGATACCATATTGATACCTTCAACAAAAGCACGTCCTTTTTCAACAAGAACTTTCAATACACGACCAGTTTTACCTTTGTCTTCACCAGCATTCACATAAACTGTATCGCCTTTCTTTATATGTAATTTACTCATTACTTAAATCTTTTACAAAATTAAAGTACTTCAGGCGCAAGTGACACAACTTTCATGTTTGTAGCACGAAGTTCTCTTGCTACAGGACCGAAAATACGACTACCTCTAATTTCACCCGCATTATTTAACAATACGCAAGCATTATCATCAAAACGTATATAAGAACCGTCTGCACGACGAATTTCTTTCTTAGTACGCACGATCAAAGCTTTTGACACTGCACCTTTTTTAATATCACTAGAAGGGATGACGTTCTTTACAGAAACGACAATTACATCCCCAACTGAAGCATAACGACGACCTGTACCGCCTAATACACGAATACAGAGAGCCTCTCTAGCCCCGCTGTTATCACATACTGTAAGTCTGGATTCTGCTTGTATCATAATTACTTAGCTCTTTCGATTATTTCAACTAATCTCCATCTTTTAGTCTTGCTCAAAGGACGAGTCTCCATGATACACACAGTGTCACCAATGTTGCACTCGTTTTTCTCATCATGAGCATGGTATTTTTTCGTTTTACTAACGAACTTACCATAGATAGGGTGTTTTTCTTTAAATTTTGCAGCAACTGTAATGGTTTTATCCATTTTGTTGCTTAACACAACCCCTGTTCTGTCTTTTCTTAAATTTCTTGCTTCCATCAAGCTGATCATTTATTATTAAGTTCTCTTTGGCGTAACTCAGTTTTCATACGCGCAATAGTCCTGCGTAAATGCTTAATCTGAGCAGGATTTTCCATAGGAGAGATAGAATGATTTAAAACCATTTGGTTGTAAGCCATAACCTCTGCTTCCACTCTTTCTACTAAATCAGTAGTAGTCATCTCTTTAATTTCTGCTATTTTCATAGATATTACGCATTTTGATTTTGAATATCATAATCACGTCTCACAACAAACTTCGTAGTGATAGGAAGTTTTTGAGCAGCCAAACGCAAAGCTTCTTTTGCGATTTCATAAGAAACGCCTTCCGCTTCAATAATAATTCTACCAGGAGTTACAGGCGCCACAAATCCCTCTGGACTACCCTTACCTTTACCCATACGTACATCGGCTGGTTTTCTAGTAATAGGTTTATCCGGGAATATGCGAATCCATATCTGTCCCTGACGTTGCATATATCTTGTTACTGCAATACGAGCAGCTTCAATCTGACGGCCTGTAATCCATTTTGTTTCCAAAGCCTTTATTCCAAAAGAACCGAAAGCCAACTGATTGCCTCTTTGGGCATTACCTTTAGAACGGCCTTTTTGTTGTCTTCTGAATTTTGTCTTTTTCGGTTGTAACATAGTTCCTAAAATTCAAATTCGTTAGCGATTATTTTTCTTTCTTTTGAAGTTCTTGCCGCCGCCGTTTCCATTATGATTTCCACGACCACTTTCTTTGCTTTGTGTAAAGTTTGGAGCTAACTCTTTTTTCCCAAACACTTCACCTCTACAAATCCAAACTTTGATACCAAGCAAACCAACTTTAGTCAATGCTTCTGCATGGCAATAGTCAATGTCAGCTCTAAAAGTATGAAGAGGAGTTCTTCCTTCTTTATACATTTCAGAACGAGCCATTTCAGCACCATTCAAACGACCAGAGATCTGAATTTTGATACCTTCAGCTCCCATGCGCATAGTGTTGGCGATAGCCATTTTGATAGCACGACGATAAGCGATCTTACCTTCAACCTGGCGAGCGATATTGTTAGCAACAATCACAGCATCAAGTTCAGGTCTTTTAACTTCAAAAATATTAATTTGAATATCTTTATCGGTAATTTTCTTCAACTCCTCTTTCAACTTGTCAACTTCTTGACCACCTTTACCAATAATGATTCCCGGACGAGCAGTACAAACCGTAATAGTAACAAGTTTCAATGTACGTTCAATCACGATTCGTGAAACACTTGCTTTAGCAAGTCTAGCATTAAGATATTTACGGATCTTGCTATCTTCGAGCAATGAATCACCGTAATCATTTCCACCGTACCAGTTAGAATCCCATCCTCTGATAATTCCTAAACGGTTGCTTATTGGATTAACTTTTTGTCCCATCTACCTTAATTTTGATCTTCGTTATTACTCTTAGAATCAACGAACAATGTTACGTGATTCGAACGCTTGCGGATTCTATAACCTCTTCCTTGTGGGGCCGGACGCATTCTTTTCAATGTAGCACCACCATCAACAAAAATCTTAGTAACAAATAGCTCTCCGCTTTCTGCTTTACGCTCGTTTTTCTGCTCCCAATTGGCAATTGCAGAGCGAAGCAATTTTTCCACTCTTGCAGCAGCTTCTTTAGAAGAAAACTTCAAAACACCAAGTGCTCTGTTCACCTCCATACCACGAATCATGTCAGCAACAAGGCGCATTTTACGTGGAGAGGTAGGAACATTTTGCAATTTAGCAAAATACATGGTCTTTAGGGCTTCTTTTCTTTTTTCAGCCGATATTTTTTTTCTAGCTCCCATTATATTATTACTTTATTATTTCAAATAAATCCTGTTATCTCTTCTTATTACCACCGTGTCCTCTGAATGTACGAGTTGGAGAGAATTCACCCAACTTGTGTCCGACCATGTTTTCGGTAACGTATACAGGAATAAATTTATTTCCATTGTGAACTGCAATAGTATGCCCTACGAAGTCAGGCGAAATCATTGAAGCTCTGGCCCAAGTCTTAACTACAACTTTCTTGCCATTTTCGTTCATGGCAAGAACTTTATTTTCAAGTTTAACGTTAATGTATGGACCTTTTTTTAATGAACGACTCATAATTTACTCAATTAATCAGATTACTTTTTTCTTCTCTCAATAATGTACTTAGACGAATGCTTCTTAGGAGCTCTTGTCTTAAGACCCTTAGCGTAAAGACCCTTACGAGATCTTGGGTGTCCTCCAGAAGAACGTCCTTCACCACCACCCATTGGGTGATCAACTGGGTTCATAACAACACCACGGTTACGAGGACGACGTCCCTGCCAACGAGAACGTCCAGCTTTACCTGAACTTTCCAATCCATGATCCGAGTTACCTACGCTACCAATTGTAGCTTTACAAGTACTAAGAATCTGTCTAACTTCACCTGAAGGCAACTTAATTACACAATATTTTCCTTCTCTAGAAGTCAACTGAGCAAAATTACCAGCCGATCTAACTAAAGCAGCACCCTGACCAGGACGCAACTCAATATTGTGAATCACAGTACCCACCGGAATGTTTTGTAGAGGAAGAGCATTACCAATCTCTGGCGCTGCATTTTCACCCGACATCAAAGTCGTACCAACTTGCAATCCATTGGGAGCAATAATATACCTTTTTTCTCCATCAGCATAAAACAACAAAGCGATACGAGCCGAACGATTTGGATCGTATTCAATTGTTTTTACTACTGCTGGAACACCGTCTTTATTTCTCTTGAAATCAACAATTCTAATCATCTTTCTATGACCACCGCCAATATAGCGCATAGTCATCTTACCTTCGTTGTTACGACCACCAGATGATTTCTTACCAAACACAAGAGATTTTTCTGGTACCTGTGCAGTAATCTCTTCGAAAGTACCAATAATTTTGTGTCTTTGCCCCGGTGTAGTGGGCTTAAATTTACGTACTGCCATTTTAATTAAATATTGCTATAAAAATCAATAGTATCTCCTTCTTTCAAAGTCACAATCGCTTTCTTATAAGCGTTTGTACGCCCATTGATAATACCAGCCTTAGTATATCTGCTTTTATTCTTACCAGCATACTTAAGCGTATTTACATCAACAATTGTAACATTGTATAAGGTTTCAATCTCTCTCTTAATTTCTAGTTTATTAGCGTCAGGACGTACAACAAAGCCAAAACGGTTTAGCTTATCAGTGATTGCAGTCATTTTCTCTGTCACCAACGGTTTAATGATAATTCCCATTACTTAAGCCTCCTTTTTAATTAAGATAAGATATTGTCAATAGCCTTCAACGAGTTTTCTGTAAACACAAGAACTCCGGCGTTTAATACTCTGTAAGTATTTAAGCCTGAGATAGTCTGTACATTAACTCCCTGAATGTTACGAGCTGACAAATATACGTTTTTATTTGCTTCTGGTAAAATCATAAGTAGCTTTTTATCAGAAACTTTAAGATTTTTTGTCATAGCAACGAAATCTTTAGTTTTAGGAGCTTCAAAAGCGAAGTCTTCAAGAACTACGATTCCATTCTCTTTAGCTTTGTAAGATAAAGCAGACTTACGAGCCAATGCTTTAACCTTTTTGTTCAATTTGAAGTAATAATCTCTTGGTTTAGGGCCGAATACACGTGCACCACCAACCAATACTGGAGAGTTCATATCACCACGACGAGCACCGCCACCACCTTTTTGGCGACCGATCTTACGTGTAGAACCACTGATTTCACTTCTTTCTTTTGACTTATGAGTACCCTGACGCTGGTTGGCCATAAATTGTTTTACGTCCAAATAGATAGCGTGGTCGTTGGGCTCAATTCCGAAGATAGATTCGTTTAACGTAACCTTTCTCCCAGTGTCTTCACCTTTAATGTTATATACGTTAACTTCCATTATTTCTCAATTAAAACGATTGAACCTTTGCAACCCGGGATAGAACCTTTAATCAAAAGAAGGTTATGCTCCGCGATTACTTTTAACACTTTTAAGTTTTGAATAGTCACTCTGTCACCACCAAGTTGTCCACCCATGCGCATTCCTTTGAATACTTTAGCAGGGTAAGAACAAGCACCAATAGAACCCGGCTTACGAGCACGATTGTGCTGACCGTGAGTTGCTTGACCAACACCACCAAAACCATGTCTTTTAACTACACCTTGGAAGCCTTTACCTTTAGAAGTACCAACAACGTCAACAAATTCAACATCATTAAATAATTCTACGTTAACCGTATCACCGAGATTCAACTCAGTTTCAAATTCCTTGAACTCAGCCAAGTGTCTCTTTGGTGTTACTCCTGCTCTTTTGA
The DNA here is from genome assembly GCA_047975405.1 of Bacteroides sp. Lineage (GTDB taxonomy): Bacteria > Bacteroidota > Bacteroidia > Bacteroidales > Bacteroidaceae > Bacteroides. The sequence goes on along the minus strand of JBKEDO010000107.1, from coordinate 17,995 downwards.
AGTGGCCCATCAACGGTTTAGTTGTATGTTTCTCTTTCTTGTCTTGGAAACCCAACTGCACTGCAGCATAGCCATCTTTCTCAACAGTCTTAACTTGAGTAACAACACAAGGACCTGCTTCGATAACAGTGCATGGTACGTTCTTACCATCGGCACTGAAAACGGATGTCATTCCGATTTTTTTTCCTAATAATCCTGGCATTTCACTAAATTTTAATTATCAAACTTTAATTTCTACTTCTACCCCACTTGGTAATTCTAACTTCATAAGAGCGTCAACAGTCTTAGCAGTAGAGCTATAGATGTCAATTAATCTCTTGTATGAAGAAAGTTCAAACTGCTCACGAGACTTTTTGTTTACGAAAGTTGAGCGATTCACCGTAAAGATGCGTTTGTGAGTAGGGAGAGGAATCGGGCCACTAACAATAGCACCTGTAGCTTTTACAGTTCTTACAATCTTCTCAGCTGACTTATCAACCAAGTTGTGGTCATAAGATTTTAATTTGATTCTAATTTTCTGACTCATTAGTAATTTAAATTAATTTGTTTTTATAAATAGTAAAGCGGCAGGCTAAGAGTCATTCGCTAGCCTGCTGCTTATTCTTTCTTATTAAAGAAGATCAGCACGTCCCTTTACCTCTTCCAATACTGCTTTAGCAATAGAAGAAGAAACTTGAGCGTGATGAGAGTATGTCATTGAAGACGTTGCACGACCTGAAGTAATCGTACGTAAAGCTGTTACGTAACCAAACATTTCAGCCAAAGGCACAGTTGCTTTTACGATACGAGCACCAGAACGGCTTGATTCCATACCTTCAACTTGGCCACGACGCTTGTTCAAGTCACCGATAACATCACCCATGTTTTCTTCTGGAGTAACAACCTCCAATTTCATCATAGGCTCCATCAAAACAGGACCCGCCTTAGCACAAGCACTTCTATAAGCTTGGATCGCACAGATCTCGAACGACAACTGGTCAGAGTCAACCGGGTGGAATGAACCATCAACAAGAACAACCTTCAAAGAGTCCATTGGGTATCCAGCTAATACACCATTCTTCATAGCTGCTTGGAAACCTTTTTGTACTGAAGGGATAAATTCTTTAGGAATGTTACCACCTTTAACCTCATCAACAAATTGCAACCCACCTTGAACGAATTCTTCATCGATCGGACCAAATTTGATAATGATATCAGCAAACTTACCACGACCACCAGACTGCTTCTTGTAAACCTCACGCAACTCTACTGTTTTAGTAATAGCTTCTTTATAGTTTACTTGAGGACGACCTTGGTTACATTCTACCTTGAACTCACGTTTCAAACGGTCGATAATGATATCCAAGTGAAGCTCACCCATACCAGAAATAACTGTTTGTCCTGTTTGCTCGTCAGATTTAACTGTAAATGTTGGATCTTCTTCAGCCAACTTAGCCAAACCAGTAGACAATTTATCCATATCCTTTTGAGTCTTAGGCTCAACTGCGATACCAATTACCGGTTCTGGGAAGTCCATTGACTCAAGTACGATAGGAGCTGATTCGTCACAAAGTGTATCACCAGTACGGATATCTTTGAAACCAACACCAGCACCGATATCACCAGCACCAATTACTTCTACAGGGTTCTGCTTGTTAGAGTGCATCTGGAATAAACGAGATACACGCTCTTTCTTACCAGAACGAGTGTTGTAGATGTAAGAACCTGCATCAACTTTACCAGAGTAAACACGGAAGAAAGTCAAACGACCTACATAAGGGTCAGTTGCGATCTTAAATGCCAAAGCTGAAGTTTTTGCATCATCAGATGGTTTACGAGCTTCTTCTTCTCCTGTATCAGGATTTGTACCAATAACATCACCAGTATCAATTGGAGAAGGCAAGAATGCACAAACATAGTCTAGCAATGTCTGAACACCTTTATTCTTGAATGAAGAACCACAAAGCATCGGAACGATAGCCATCTGAATAGTAGCGTTACGAAGTGCTCTTAAAACTTCTTCTTCTGTAATTGTTGAAGGATCATCGAAGAATTTCTCCATCAAAGCGTCATCGAACTCAGCTACTTTTTCAAGCATTTTGTCACGCCATTCATTACATTCATCCACTAAGTTTGCAGGGATCTCTTCAACAGAGTAGTCTGCACCCATAGTCTCATCATGCCAGTAAATAGCTTTCATTTTTACCAAGTCAACCAACCCCTTGAATGTTTCTTCTGCACCGATAGGCACAACGATCGGACATGGATTAGCACCTAAAATAGCTTTCATCTGACGTACTACTTCAAAGAAGTCAGCACCAGAACGGTCCATTTTATTTACGTATCCAATACGAGGTACATTGTACTTATCAGCTTGACGCCATACAGTTTCCGACTGTGGTTCAACACCACCTACAGCACAGTATGTAGCGACAGCTCCGTCCAAAACACGCAAAGAACGTTCTACCTCAGCAGTAAAGTCAACGTGTCCCGGAGTATCAATCAAGTTAATTTTATAAGTTTCATCAGCATATTTCCAACGAGTTGTTGTCGCAGCAGATGTAATAGTAATACCACGTTCTTGTTCTTGCGCCATCCAGTCCATTGTAGCAGCACCATCGTGCACCTCACCAATTTTGTGAGTCAAACCAGTATAAAACAAGATACGTTCAGAAGTAGTAGTCTTACCAGCATCAATGTGCGCCATGATACCGATGTTACGGGTCAAATGTAAATCATGTTTTGCCATGTTATCTTCCTTCCTTTAAAATTAGAATCTAAAATGAGCAAATGCACGGTTAGCTTCAGCCATTCTGTGCATATCTTCTTTACGTTTGTAAGCACCACCTTGTTCGTTGAAAGCATCAACAATCTCAGCAGCCAATTTATCAGCCATTGTCTTACCACCTCTTTTACGAGCATACAAGATTAGGTTTTTCATTGAGATTGATTCTTTGCGTTCACCACGAATTTCAGTAGGAACTTGGAAAGTTGCCCCACCGACACGGCGAGACTTCACCTCTACTTGAGGAGTCACATTATCCAAAGCCTTTTTCCAAATCTCCAAAGCTGTCTTTTCTTCGTTAGCAAGCTTTGCTTTTACAGTTTCTAATGCAGCGTAGAAGATCTCATAAGAGGTATTCTTCTTTCCGTCATACATCAAGTGGTTTACAAATTTAGAAACTTTTTGATCGCTAAATACGGGATCCGGAAGGACAACCCGTTTTTTTGGTTTTGCTTTTCTCATTTGTTTGAAAAATAATGTTTTGTTTTTGGTTGTTACTTTTTGAATTCTTCAACTTCCCCACCGGGAAATTTACTCAACCTTCAGCATCTCCAACAAACTAAAACGTAAGTTATAATTTTATTCTATATTAAAAATCTGCTTCAAAGATTATTTCTTCTTCTTAGTTGTAGCAGCTGCTGCTTGACCTGGTTTAGGACGCTTAGCACCATATTTAGAACGTCTTTGAGTACGACCGGCAACACCTGCTGTATCAAGAGTTCCACGAACGATGTGGTAACGTACACCTGGAAGGTCTTTTACACGGCCACCGCGAACCAACACGATTGAGTGCTCTTGCAAGTTGTGTCCTTCTCCTGGGATATACGAGTTAACTTCCTTTTGGTTAGTCAAACGTACACGAGCGACTTTACGCATTGCAGAGTTCGGTTTTTTCGGAGTAGTTGTGTATACTCTCACGCAAACGCCACGTCTTTGAGGACATGAATCCAAAGCCGGAGACTTGCTTTTCTCTGCCAGAACTTCACGTCCTTTTCTTACTAATTGCTGAATTGTAGGCATTTTAATTGTTTTTTTTAATTTATATTATTTTGTTATATTAATTTCGCGACAATACATTTTGGGCTGCAAAAATACGAATAATATTTGAATAATCAATGCACTACATCCTTTTTTTATTTTTTAATATTAATACCTTAGCCAGCGAAATATGTTATAAAAATGAGATTTATTTTCGTCCTTGAACGGTCATTTTAGATTTCCATAAACTTCAAGTTGACAGATCGATCCATGATTATTTATGTTTTATTAACAACAAATTCTGTTTCATGCCTCTCTCCAAAGAGGAAAATCGGCATAAAATAGGAGTCATTGGGTTAAATCGACAACCCTCATCTCTCGATTAAACACTTTATGCTAGTCATTAGTTGAGACTTTATCTTATAAAATCCCAATATTAAGAGAATAAGCCCTTATTATCATTTGGCTATTCAATCTGTTATTGGGCAATCGATCATACTGCAGTTAGGTTTCGAAACTTGTTTTTGCCTTTATATTTTAGGTTATCCGTAGCGGATCAAGCTACATTAACCGACAGAAAGCTTCTTAGAGACAAGATGATTGAACTTTAGCTAGGCATAAGAGTAACTATCACTCAATGCAAGTTCTCGCAGATCTCTATCTTACTTAAAGTAACAAAGTAGCGACATAGAATAAGGTTAGGAAAACTCTTTCTCACAATCACAGAAGAATCTTAGACTCTTGATTTGCTATTTTAAAGAATTAAACCTTAATTTGCCGTTCAAATTTATTATACATCATTATGGAAGAACAAAAAAATAATGGAGAGCAGTTTCAAATTGAGCTGAAAGAAGATGTCGCTCAAGGAACATATGCTAATTTGGCAATTATTACCCACTCTAGTTCGGAGTTCGTACTCGATTTTGCACGAATCTTGCCAGGAATTCCACAAGCCGGGGTCAAGTCTCGGGTGATTATGGCTCCCGAACATGCCAAACGTCTTTTATTTGCTTTAGAAGACAATATTCGGAAATACGAGAGCATGTTTGGCCAAGTAAGGGTATCAGAACTAGAAATCCCTCCTACTCTCACTCCAATGAAGGGAGATGCATAAGCAAGTATAAGCGTTTAAGCTGATTAGAGGCATGACGAAAACAGGCCTTAATCTCATCCGCAATATAAACCAAACCTAAAGGAGGTTGCCCGCAAGTTCTATTTGCGAGCAACCTCCTTTAGGTTAAGACATGGCTATCGTCGATTAGCTCTCTGTATAAACGTTCTTTTCAACACACCTCCCAACAGCCGACAAACGGCACACAGATTTCCTATAGATTCGAATAATTAGGTGGTAGATCTTCATCTCCCAACGACGGTTAAATACACTTCTCCCATCGATACTTCATAGACCGTCTGTCCTTATCTATCCCACTCAAAGTCATCAAGGAAAAGAAATAAACTTTTTTCCTTAATATAATTTAGTCAACCGGGGTTAGTGTTAACGCTAAACGGATCAACTCGATTCAGAGTTAACGAGCTAATGAGTCAACTTGATGACTTTTTATTATTTAAGATCAGTGGATTCAACCAATCTTATCAATAAAAGGAAAAGGAGGTATTCTTTCTTCTATCTTCTTTTTAACGTGATTTAGTCAACCCGATTTAGTACGTATGCTGAAAAAGGTCAACCTGATTCGGATTTAAGAAACGAATGAGGCAACCTGATTTAGGGATAATAAATAATATTGGCAACTAAATACCGTCTAGAAAATATAAACCGTCTACCATTTCCAGGATAAGAGAAAGTCACAACAGCTTACAGCCCAAAATAGAATGACTACGGACATCAAATGAGTTTCAAAAGGAGAAACTTTCAGTTTACACTTTGGCACCATCAGCTTCATCGTATGGCACTGAAAGCTTCATCGTATGGCACTAGAAGATTCCAAGCAGAACCTTGTAGTGCCAAGGCTTGAAAATCGTTTATGCACGTATATCATTTAGATGTGGTCTCTTTTAATAGGAGCCGGAACGCGGGTGGCAGATCAAACATCTGTCACCAATCTGCAACAACGATCTGCCACCTTCTTTTCTTCAGATTATCTGACTGTTAGATTCAACTGTGGAAGTGTTGCAGATATTTCTAAAAAAACATCTAGATATGGAAGAGCATAGAGGTCAGTTTGAAGGCTTGCTTCGCTAATGGAGAAAAAAAAAGAGGCTGTCTCAAAAAAAGTTTGAGACAGCCTCTTAGCTATTTAATTATAATTGCATTGTATTACTCTACTTCATTATAATCTAGAACGGTCTTCTTGTTAGCAAGAATTCTATCATATTCTTCCTTAGAACCTACGATAATCTTCTCAAATTCGCGTTGACCAGTACCGGCAGGAATCAAATGTCCACAAATAACATTTTCTTTCATACCTTCCAGCTTATCAACTTTACCATTGATTGCTGCTTCATTCAAGACTTTTGTTGTTTCCTGGAACGAAGCTGCAGACATAAAGCTTGATGTTTGCAATGCTGCACGTGTGATACCTTGAAGGATCTGAGTAGACGTTGCAGGAACAGCGTCACGTACTTCAACTAGACGTAAGTCACGACGTTTCAACATACTGTTTTCATCACGTAGCTTTCTAGAAGTAACGATCTGACCAGCTTGCATCGTTTGAGAATCACCTCCGTCGACAACAACCTTCTTACCCCAGATACGATCATTTTCTTCCATGAAATCGAGTTTGTCAACAATCTGTTGTTCAAGGAAGCGAGTGTCACCAGGTTCGTTAATTTGAACCTTGCGCATCATCTGACGAACGATAATCTCAAAGTGTTTATCATTAATCTTCACACCCTGTAAACGGTAAACGTCTTGTACCTCATTAACGATGTATTCTTGTACAGCCGTTGGACCCTTAATCGCAAGGATATCAGCAGGTGTAGTCGCACCATCAGACAATGGAGTACCGGCACGTACATAGTCATTCTCTTGAACAAGGATTTGTTTAGACAACGCCACAAGATACTTCTTAACTTCACCTGTCTTAGAAGTCACGATGATCTCACGATTACCACGTTTGATCTTACCCATCGTCACCTCACCGTCAATTTCAGAAACAACAGCCGGATTAGATGGATTACGTGCTTCGAACAACTCAGTCACACGAGGAAGACCACCGGTGATATCACCAGCCTTACCTACCGCACGTGGAATCTTAACCAAGACCTCACCGGCCTTAACCTTCTGGTTGTTCTCAATAATAACGTGACCACCCACTGGGAAGTTATAAGTACGAATCAAGTTTCCATCTTCATCCATGATATGGGCAGAAGGAACTTTCGTTTTATCTTTAGATTCGATGATGATGATTTCGCGTAATCCTGTCGCTTCATCCGATTCAACTTTATAGGTGACATTTTCAATCACACTTTCAAATTCAATCTTACCTGTAGCTTCAGTGATAATTACTGCATTAAATGGATCCCATTTTGCAATAAGCGTATCCTTTTCAACTAATTCACCATCCGAAACATATAATGTAGAACCATAAGGAACACTATGTGTAGAAAGAACGATCTCTGTATTTACATCAACGAAACGAACTTCGGCCAAACGTCCAACGACAACTTTTGCCTTTGCACCCATTTCATCAACAATATCTACTGTACGTAGTTCCTCAAATTCAAGACGAGCTTTATTCTTAGCCACAATACTTGCATTAGCTGCAATGTTGGCAGCAGTACCTCCGGCGTGGAATGTACGTAGAGTCAACTGAGTACCAGGCTCACCGATAGATTGTGCAGCAATTACACCGACAGCTTCACCCCTCTGAACCATACGAGCTGTAGCCAAGTTACGTCCGTAACATTTCGCACAAACCCCCTTCTTCGATTCACAAGTCAATACAGAACGGATCTCAACACTTTCGATCGGAGAATTTTGAATCTTTCTAGCGATTTCTTCGGTGATCTCATCACCACCAGAAACAAGCAATTCACCTGTTGTCGGATGGATAATGTCATGTACAGATACACGTCCTAAAATTCGTTCATAAAGAGTAGCAATGACTTCATCATTGTTCTTTAAGTCTGTACAAACCAATCCACGAAGTGTTCCACAGTCTTCTTCAGTAATGATCACATCATGCGATACATCCACAAGACGACGAGTCAAGTAACCCGCATCGGCTGTTTTCAATGCCGTATCGGCCAAACCTTTACGAGCACCGTGGGTAGAGATAAAGTACTCAAGTACCGAAAGACCTTCTTTAAAGTTAGACAAAATTGGGTTTTCAATAATCTGTCCACCTTCTGCTCCGGCTTTCTGAGGTTTAGCCATCAAACCACGCATACCAGACAACTGACGGATCTGTTCTTTAGAACCACGGGCACCAGAGTCAAGCATCATATATACTGAGTTGAACCCTTGGTCGTCAGAAGAAATGGTCTTCATCAAGATATTCGATAACTCAGAGTTAACATGCGTCCAAATGTCAATAACCTGATTATAACGTTCATTATTAGTAATGAATCCCATGTTATAGTTATTAACCACTTGTTCAACTTCGTCATATCCTCTCTGAACCAAAGCTTCTTTTTCTGCAGGAATGATAATATCACCCAAGTTGAATGACAATCCACCCTTAAAGGCCATCTTGTAACCAAGATTCTTGATTCCATCCAAGAAATCCGCAGCTTGTGCCACACCACACACTTTGATAACATTGCTAATGATGTCACGCAAAGATTTCTTAGAAACGATTTCATTGATATATCCAGCTTCAGGCGGAACAATCTCATTGACAATCACACGTCCGACAGACGTTTCAGTCATCACGTCAACAATGTTGCCATTTTCATCAACATCCTTAACGATCACCTTAACCGGAGCATGGATATCAACGCGTCCTTCATTATAAGCAATCATTGCTTCTTCCGGACCGTAGAATGTCAATCCTTCGCCTTTAGCTCCTCTACGCAACTTGGTAATGTAATACAAACCAAGGACCATATCCTGTGCAGGTACGGTAATAGGGGCACCATTTGCTGGATTTAAGATATTATGTGATTGAAGCATCAACATTTGAGCTTCAAGTACAGCTTCATTACTTAAAGGTAAGTGAACAGCCATCTGGTCACCATCAAAGTCAGCATTAAATGCTGTACAAGCTAGTGGATGCAACTGAATAGCTTTACCTTCAATCATTTTAGGTTGGAAAGCTTGAATACCTAAACGGTGAAGAGTCGGAGCACGGTTAAGTAACACTGGATGTCCTTTCATGACATGCTCAAGAATATCCCAAATAACCGGTTCTTTGCGATCGACAATTTTCTTCGCCGACTTCACAGTTTTTACAATACCACGTTCTATCAACTTACGGATGATAAATGGTTTGTAAAGTTCCGCAGCCATCAATTTAGGGATACCACATTCACCCATTCTTAATTCAGGACCAACGACGATAACCGAACGAGCCGAGTAGTCAACACGTTTACCAAGCAAGTTCTGACGGAAACGTCCTTGTTTACCTTTCAAACTGTCAGATAAAGACTTCAACGGACGGTTAGCATCAGTTTTTACGGCACTCGACTTACGTGAGTTATCGAAAAGAGAATCGACCGCTTCTTGAAGCATACGTTTTTCATTACGCAAGATTACTTCAGGAGCTTTGATTTCAATCAATCTCTTCAAACGGTTATTACGAATAATAACACGACGATATAAGTCATTCAAGTCTGATGTTGCAAATCGACCACCATCCAATGGCACCAATGGACGCAATTCAGGCGGAATAACAGGAACGATACGAACGATCATCCATTCCGGTTTATTACGACCACGAGACGCACGGAATGATTCCACAACCTGAAGACGTTTCAACGCCTCATTCTTACGTTGTTGAGAAGCATCATTTCCTGCACGGTGTCTTAATTCGTAAGATAAAGAATCTAAGTCAAGACGTGCCAACAAATCGTAGATAGCCTCTGCTCCCATTTTAGCAATAAACTTGTTGGGGTCAGAATCCTCTAGATATTGATTTTCTCTTGGAAGTGCGTCAAGAATATCTAAGTATTCTTCTTCTGAAAGCAAGTCATATTCAGCCACACCATCTTCGGCTTTAATACCTGGCTGAATAACAACATAGCGTTCATAATATATAATTGAATCTAATTTCTTTGTAGGTAAACCTAATAAATAACCTATTTTGTTAGGCAATGAACGGAAATACCAAATATGAGCAACGGGAACGACCAATTGTATGTGACCCATACGCTCACGACGAACTTTCTTTTCAGTAACTTCAACCCCACAACGGTCACAAACGATGCCTTTATAACGAATGCGTTTGTATTTACCGCAATGACATTCATAGTCTTTTATAGGACCAAAAATACGTTCGCAAAACAAACCATCACGTTCAGGTTTGTAAGTACGGTAGTTGATGGTTTCAGGCTTCAATACTTCACCACTCGAATTCTCTAGGATTTCTTCCGGAGAAGCTAAACCTATCGAAATTTTCGAGAAATTACTTTTCGTCTTATTTTCTTTTCTAAAAGCCATACTCTATTTTTTGAGATTTGATAATTGAATCATTAAAAACGAAAGCTGACAAAGGGAAATCAACAGTATTATCTATTGATTTCCCGTCAGATATTCTATAGATTATTCGAAGTTGATACTCAATCCGAGTCCTCTTAACTCATGAAGTAATACATTTAAAGATTCCGGTATACCAGGTTGTGGCATCGGTTCACCTTTAACAATTGCTTCGTAAGCCTTCGAACGACCAACAACGTCATCAGACTTGATTGTCAATATTTCCTGCAAGATATGTGCAGCGCCAAAGCCTTCAAGCGCCCAAACCTCCATTTCTCCAAAACGCTGACCACCAAATTGTGCTTTACCACCAAGAGGTTGCTGAGTAATTAAAGAATATGGACCAATAGAACGAGCATGCATCTTGTCTTCAACCATGTGGCCAAGTTTCAACATGTAAGTCACGCCGACTGTTGCAGGTTGGTCAAACTGATCACCTGTACCACCATCATAAAGATAAGTTTTACAGTAACGAGGTAATTCAGCTTTGTCTGTCCATTCGTTCAAATCTTCCATCTTTGCACCATCGAAAATCGGTGTTGCAAACTTCACACCTAGAGTTTTTCCCGCACGTCCTAATACTGCTTCAAAAATCTGACCAATATTCATACGAGAAGGTACACCTAGCGGATTTAACACAATGTCAACAGGCGTTCCATCAGCCAAGAATGGCATATCTTCTTGACGAACGACACGCGAAACAATACCTTTATTACCGTGACGACCGGCCATTTTATCACCAACACCGATTTTACGTTTCTTAGCAATATAGACTTTAGCCATCTGAATAATACCAGCAGGAAGTTCATCACCAATAGTGATAGCAAACTTCTTACGTTTCAATTCAGCATCTAGTTCTTTATACTTCTTAATGAAGTTCATTACCAAATCACGAATCAATTCGTTAGTATGATCATCGCTAGTCCAATTGCTTAATTGGATAGAAGTGAAATCTAATGAATCAAAGTCAGACGCATTAAATCTAGAACCTTTAGCAATAACCTCTGCACCTAGATAGTCTTTTACGCCTTGAGAAACTTTACCATCCGTTAAGTTTAATAACTTTCTAACTAAAACATGCTTCAAGTCTGCAATCTTAGATTCGAACTCATCATCAATCTTAGGTAATAAAGCTTTGTCTGCCAATTTAGAACTACGGCTCTTAACGACACGAGCAAACAACTTCTTATCGATAACCACACCTTTCAAAGAAGGAGAGGCTTTTAATGAAGCATCTTTTACATCACCGGCTTTATCTCCAAAGATTGCACGTAAAAGTTTCTCTTCTGGTGAAGGATCAGATTCCCCTTTCGGAGTAATCTTACCAATCATGATATCTCCAGGTTGGATACGAGCTCCAATTCTAACGATACCATTATCATCAAGATCTTTTGTTGCTTCTTCACTAACGTTTGGAATGTCTGAGGTTAATTCTTCCATTCCGCGCTTAGTTTCGCGTACTTCCAAAGAATATTCTTCAACATGAACAGAAGTTAGCAAGTCTTCACGAACAACACGTTCATTAAGAACAATAGCATCCTCATAGTTATATCCCTTCCAAGGCATGTAGGCAACAAGTAAGTTTTTACCTAAAGCCAATTCTCCATTCTCTGTAGAATATCCTTCGGTTAAGATATCTCCCTTATCGACACGTTGACCTTTATCACAAATTGGGCGAAGGTCAATAGTCATGTTCTGATTCGTTTTGCGGAACTTAGGTATTCTATATTCCTTCAAAGCCGGCTCAAAACTTACAAATTCCTCATCCTCAGTACGATCGTATAAAACACGAATCGTCGTAGCATCAACATAATCAATAACACCAGCACCTTCAGCTGTAATCTGAGTACGAGAATCGCGGACAAGCTGACGCTCGATACCTGTTCCAACAATAGGAGCTTCACTTCTCAACAATGGTACAGCCTGGCGCATCATGTTCGATCCCATCAACGCACGGTTGGCGTCATCATGTTCAAGGAAAGGAATTAGAGATGCAGCAATAGATGCAATTTGCTGAGGAGAAACGTCCATTAGCTCAACTTCAGCAGGTTCCACAACTGGGAAGTCTGCATCCTGACGAGACTTAACTTTATTTCGTATAAATGTTCCATCATCATTCAATGGAGCATTTCCTTGAGCAATAATCTTTTCTTCTTCTTCTTCGGCAGTCAGATAGATTAAACCATCTTCGGCTAAATCAACTTTACCATTTTCAACCTTACGGTATGGAGTCTCAATAAAACCTAAGTCATTTATCTTTGCGAATACACATAAAGAAGAAATCAAACCAATATTCGGACCCTCAGGAGTCTCAATTGGACATAAGCGTCCATAGTGAGTGTAGTGAACGTCACGAACCTCAAATCCGGCACGCTCACGAGAAAGACCACCAGGACCAAGTGCAGACATACGACGCTTATGCGTAATCTCGGCTAATGGATTGGTTTGGTCCATAAACTGAGATAGAGCGTTTGTCCCAAAGAATGAATTAATAACAGAAGAAATAGTCTTTGCATTAATCAAGTCAATAGGAGTAAAGACTTCATTGTCTCTAACATTCATACGCTCACGAATCGTACGTGACATACGAGCCAAGCCTACCGCAAACTGGTTGGAAAGTTGCTCTCCAACTGTACGAACACGACGATTAATCTAGTGGTCGATATCAGCAACATCAGCCTTAGAATTGATCAATTCAATAAGATACTTGATGATCTCAATAATATCCTCTTTAGTAAGAACGCGAACGTCCATGTCAGTAGTTAGATTCAACTTGCGATTGATTCTGTATCGACCGACATTTCCTAAATCATATCTTTTTTCTGAAAAGAATAAATTATTGATAACTTCACGAGCACTTGCATCATCAGCAGGGTCAGCATTACGTAATTGTCTATAAATATATAAAACAGCCTCTTTCTCAGAGTTACTAGGATCCTTTTGTAGTGTATTATATATGATAGAGAAATCGGATTGATTCGACTCTTCTTTATGAAGAAGTATATTTTGAACCCCCGATTCAAGTATTTCATTTACATGTTCTTCCTCCAATACAGTTTCACGGTCAATGATAACCTCGTTACGTTCAATAGAAACGACTTCACCTGTATCTTCATCAACGAAATCTTCAATCCATGTTTTCAAAACACGAGCGGCCAGTTTACGCCCAAGTACTTTCTTAAGATTTGTTTTATTAACTTTCACATCTTCTGCTAAGTTAAAAATCTCAAGAATGTCTTTATCATTCTCAAAACCAATTGCTCTTAACAATGTGGTCACTGGCAGTTTTTTCTTACGGTCAATGTAAGCATACATGACATTGTTAATGTCTGTAGCAAACTCAATCCATGAACCCTTGAACGGAATAATACGCGCAGAATACAACTTTGTTCCATTAGCGTGAACACTCTGTCCGAAAAATACGCCAGGAGAACGATGAAGTTGTGAAACGACTACACGCTCAGCTCCATTTATAACAAATGTAGCTTTATCCGTCATGTACGGAATAGGTCCAAGAAACACATCCTGAATTACTGTATCGAAATCCTCATGATCGGGATCAGTACAATAAAGCTTAAGCTTTGCCTTTAATGGAACGCTATATGTAAGCCCACGCTCTATACAATCATCAATGGTATAGCGCGGCGGATCAATATAATAGTCTAGAAACTCTAGAACAAAATTGTTCCTTGTGTCAGCGATTGGGAAATTTTCGGCAAAAACCTTATATAACCCTTCATTCTTACGCTTCTCAGGCGGAGTATCTAATTGTAAAAAGTCTTTAAATGACTTCAATTGCACTTCTAAGAAGTCCGGATATTCAAGTGGATTCTTAGTTGAAGCGAAATTAACTCTTTGATTTACAGTATTTGAAGACATCTGTCAATGAATTTGAAGAACTTAATTTTAAATATATGCACAAAAAGGTTAAGAACCCTCTTTTGAAGGATTCTTAACCGAAACACCTGATTACCAGGCTAATGTTATTTAAGTTCAACTTCAGCTCCAGCTTCTTCCAATGTTTTCTTCAATGATTCTGCTTCATCTTTAGCCAAACCTTCTTTTACTACGCTAGGAGCACCGTCAACCATGTCTTTAGCTTCTTTCAAGCCAAGTCCACAAGCTTCTTTAACAGCCTTAACTACTTGAAGTTTAGCTGATCCAGCGCCTTTTAATACTACATCGAAAGATGTTTTTTCTTCAGCAGCAGCAGCACCAGCTGCAGGGCCAGCAGCAACTGCAACAGCAGCAGCAGCAGGTTCAATACCGTATTCTTCTTTAAGGATAGTTGCAAGTTCATTAACTTCTTTTACTGTCAAGTTAACTAGTTGTTCTGCAAAAGCTTTCAAATCTGCCATTTTTTGTATGATTTTAATTATTTAATACTTTATTGATTTTGATATTTATTCGGGTCTTTCACCTAGAGTCTTAAGGACTCCGTGAAGGGTGTTTCCACCTGATTGAAGAGCAGAAATAACATTCTTAGCTGGTGATTGCAACAAGGCAACAATATCAGCAATAACTTCATTCTTACTCTTAATTGCAACAAGAGCATCTAATTGATCTGCACCTACATAGAAGCTTTCTTCTGCATAAGCAGCTTTCAAGCCTGGAATGCCATCTTTAGATTTATCTTTGATTAACTTTGCAGGTACATTTGCAATGTTACTAAACATAACAGCTGTAGTACCTTTCAAAGAACCATAAAGAGGAGAAAAGTCTTCTTCTAAACTTTCAAGTGCTTTATGAAGTAACGTGTTCTTTACTAACATCAACTTGATATCAGCTTTGAAACAATCTCTTCTCAACGCACTGGTAGCAGCAGCGTTCATCGCTGTAACATCTACCAAGTAAAAGTGACCATATTCCTTAACTGTAGCCGCAATTTGCTCGATAATCGTACTTTTATCTTCCTTTCTCATTTTTTCTCTGTTTTATTAGATTTCTTCCACTGATTTCGGGTCAATTTTAATACCCGCACTCATTGTACTAGAAAGATAAATACTCTTAATATAAGTGCCTTTTGCTGCAGTTGGTTTCAATTTAAGCAAAGTCGAAATAAATTCCTTAGCATTGTCACGAATCTGATCAGCAGTAAATGATACTTTACCGATAGAAGTATGTACAATACCACTCTTATCTACTTTAAAATCGATCTTTCCTTGCTTAACCTCTTTAACAGCCTTAGCAACGTCCATAGTTACGGTACCACTCTTTGGGTTCGGCATCAATCCACGAGGACCGAGAACACGACCGAGTGCACCAATTTTACCCATGATAGATGGCATAGTGATGATTACATCAATATCAGTCCATCCACCTTTGATCTTTTCGATATATTCGTCAAGACCAACATAGTCAGCACCAGCTTCTTTTGCAGCAGCTTCAGCATCTGGTGTACAAAGTACCAACACACGTATTTCTTTACCAGTACCATGAGGAAGTGAAACAACACCTCTCACCATCTGATTTGCTTTACGTGGATCAACTCCTAAACGTACATCAATATCTAATGAAGCATCAAACTTAGTAAAAGAAATCTCTTTTACTAAAGATGCAGCCTCTTTCAGTGAGTATGCTTTCCCTGCTTCAATTTTTTCTGCAGCTAACTTTTGATTTTTTGTCAGTTTACCCATTACAATTGAAGTTTATTAGTTATTAACCGGGAATTCCCCTTTTACAGTGATACCCATACTTCTAGCTGTACCAGCAACCATTTTCATAGCAGCTTCTACAGTAAAACAGTTTAAGTCGACCATTTTATCCTGAGCAATAGTACGTACTTGTTCCCAAGTTAACTCGGCAACTTTTTTACGATTAGGCTCAGCAGAACCACTCTTAAGCTTAGTTACTTCAAGCAACTGAATAGCCACAGGAGGAGTCTTGATAACAAAATCGAAAGACTTATCTGCATAGTAAGTAATGATGACAGGTAAAATTTTACCAGCCTTGTCTTGGGTTCTGGCATTGAATTGCTTGCAAAACTCCATGATATTGATTCCCTTAGAACCCAAAGCAGGTCCAACGGGAGGTGATGGATTTGCAGCGCCTCCTTTAATCTGTAATTTGATTAGTCCAGCAACTTCTTTAGCCATTTTCTTATTATTTTATATATAAACATTAATTAAAGAATAGCACAGCGTAACACCTGCATTATTCTTTCTCAACTTGCATAAAGCCCAATTCTAACGGAGTTTTCCGTCCGAATATTTTAACCATAACCTTAAGTTTCTTCTTTTCACTATTAACTTCTTCAATGATACCACTGAATCCGCTAAATGGTCCAAAAGTAACCTTCACAGTTTCACCTACAATATAAGGAATGTTTAAATCTTCCCCTGTTTCTTGTAGCTCATCAACTGTTCCAAGTATTCGATTCACTTCTGATTGCCTTAAAGGAATAGGATTATCCGATCCTCCAAGAAAACCTATCACATTAGGCGTATTTCTCAAGCGATGAGCGACCTCACCAACAAGAGCAGCTTCAACCAAAACATAGCCTGGAAGATAACTTCTTTCTTTCACAATTTTTTTACCATTGCGAACTTGATACACCTTTTCAGTAGGAATCAACACCTGAGACACATATTCACCAAGGTCGCTGTTTTTCATATCAGCTTCAAGATACTCTTTAGCCTTAGCTTCTTTTCCGCTAATAGCACGCAAAACGTACCATTTCTTTTCAATCTCAGCCATTACAAATCCTAAAATTAATGTGGATAAACTTTTCCCATGAAAAACTGGAATCCAGAATCCATAGCAAATACTACTAGTGCAATAAGTAGGGAAGCATATAAAACAACTACTGCACTGTTAGCTAGTTCAGAATACGTAGGCCACGATACTTTATTAACAAGTTCGTCGTAAGATTCTTTGATATAATTTATAATCTTCTTCATCTCAACAATATTTGCACGGGAGGAGAGGCTCGAACTCCCGACACCCGGTTTTGGAGACCGGTGCTCTACCAACTGAGCTACTCCCGTATAAAGAACCAGTTCTCAACAAAAGCCGAGAACTGATTACTTATATTTATTAGTCTGTGATTTCTGTAATCTGACCAGCACCTACTGTACGTCCACCTTCACGGATTGCGAAACGAAGACCTGGGTTCAAAGCAACTGGGTAAATCAACTCTACATTGATAGTTACGTTATCACCTGGCATTACCATTTCTGTTCCTTCTGGAAGAGAGATCTCACCAGTACAGTCCATAGTACGTAAATAGAACTGAGGACGGTATTTGTTGTGGAATGGAGTGTGACGACCACCTTCTTCTTTCTTCAAGATATAAACCTCTGCTTTAAATCTAGAGTGAGGTTTAATCTGACCTGGTTTACAAAGAACCATACCACGTTTGATTTCGTTCTTGTCAACACCACGAAGCAACAATCCTACGTTGTCTCAAGCTTCACCTTGATCCAAAAGTTTACGGAACATTTCAACACCTGTTACAACAGATTTCTTATCTTCACCTAAACCTAAGATTTCGATTTCGTCACCAACATGGATAATACCTGTTTCGATACGACCTGTAGCAACAGTACCACGACCTGTAATAGAGAACACGTCTTCAACTGGCATCAAGAATGGTTTATCAACATCACGTGGAGGAAGTGGAATCCAGGTATCAACAGCATCCATCAATTCCATAATTT
>JBKEDO010000117.1:0-12978 GCA_047975405.1 Bacteroides sp. | reverse complement strand
GCATCGACCACACTGCAGAACATCAAAGACTTTACGCTGCAAAAGCCACTGGTTAATGAAGTGAAGAATAGATAAACGAGTCGTTCATCCACCCAAAAACGAAGAAAAAGAAAGCAAGCAAAGAAAGAAGTAAAGAAACGAGGAAAGAAAGTTTGCTTGCTAAAGAAAGAAAAACGAAGAAAGCGAAGAAGAGAAAATAATCAGATTTAGAACTTGAATTAGAACTTGAATTAAAATAAGATTTAGGACTATATTTAAGACTATTTATATTTAGAATCTGTTCAGAATCTATTTCGAATCTTTTCAGGATCTGATTCTGAAAAGGATCTGATTCTGTTCAGGATCAATAAATCAACTGAGTATTGAACAAATTTAGGAATCCATAATCAAGGAATTAACTTAGCCTAAAAATGAAAATCAATTTAGCCTCCATACGTCAAGATTATAATAAAGGTGGATTAAGGGAAGATCAGCTTCCCAATGATCCACTTCTTCTTTTTCAAAATTGGCTTGAAACCGCCATTGAACAGAAAGTCAACGAACCCACAGCCGTCATTGTAGGCACCGTCTCACCCGAAGGCTATCCTTCGACACGAACAGTGCTCCTCAAAGGGCTGGAAAAAGGAACTTTCATCTTCTATACCAATTACGAAAGTCGTAAAGGACGCCACTTAAGTCAGAACCCCCATATCTCGCTCACCTTTCTCTGGCACGAACTCGAGCGTCAAGTTCACATCGAAGGCGTAGCTCAAAAACTCTCGCCGGAAGAATCGGATGCCTACTTTCGTCAACGACCCTACAAAAGTCGCATCGGTGCAAGAATATCCCCACAAAGTCGCCCGATAAAAAGTCGGATGCAGCTCGTCAAAGCCTTTATCAGCGAAGCCGCAAAATGGCTCGGTAAAGAAGTCGAACGCCCACCCCATTGGGGAGGCTATGCAGTAACCCCTCATCGAATCGAATTTTGGCAAGGCCGCCCCAACCGACTGCACGACCGCATGCTATACGAGTTCACCACCGATCACCATTGGACCGTCTGTCGTCTCGCCCCTTAAAAAATATTTATTTATTGCAATCCTTTTGCAATCCCAATTCATAATCCGTAATATTGCAATTAAATAAGAAAGCAACTCTAATATTCATCTAATATTCAAATTAAAGCAAACGGTTATGAATAAATTATCAGGACTATTTTTACTCTTATCTTTCATTCTTCTTCCACTATCGGTGAAGGCCGAAGGGGAAAGTGGGGATGATGACGACAGCCGATACCTAGTCGGTGCAGTTCCGGAAGTCAACGGCAAAGTGGTCTTCTCAAAGACCTACCAAATTCCGGGTTTATCGCAAGACGAGATCTATCGTCGTGCCATGAACTGGATGGAGAAACGACTACAAAAAAATAATAATCCGATAAGCAGAATAGCCTATTCAAACGAGCAAGAAGGCTCTATCGCCGGCATTGGCGAAGAATGGATCGTTTTTAAATCAACCGCTCTATCACTCGACCGTACCTTGATCAACTACCAACTCACTGCTTTATGTAAACCGGAAAGTTTTGAGATTAAGATTGAGAAAATCCGATTCACTTATGGAAAGGATGAAAAATATACTGCCGAGGAATGGATCACAGATCGCTATGCCCTTAACAAATCGAAGACCAAATTGGTACGCGGACTAGCCAAGTGGCGTCGTAAAACCGTAGACTTTGCAGATGCAACGTTCAATGAAATCACCACAGCCTTAGGTCAGTCGGTTGAACAAATAGAAGCAGCCGCAAAGGTGACAAAAAAAACTCCCGTGAAAAACGACGAGCCGGTCATCATTCATACAGAAACGACAGTGAAGACAATTCCTGCAACCCCTCTTGTTCCGGCTAAACAAATAGAGCAACCTTCAAGTGAGACTCCAGGCTACCTAGAAGTCAACTTAAAACAGATCCCGGGTGAAGTTTTTGCTTACATGGGAAGCAGCAAATGGGTCATCACCATCGGATCCGATCCATTCAACATGACCACCATGACAGCCAATTCAGGAGGAGCCATCGGGTATCAGTCGGGAAAAGCAGTCGCTTTCTGTTCACTATCACCCGATCAGTCGTTCGACAAGATCGAGAAGGCAGAAACCTATATTCTCAAACTCTACAGTGAAGGTAATACCCAACCTCAAGTCATTATCCATTGCCAAAAAGCACCAACCAATGGAGAACCGGCCAATGGAGTGAGAACTTATGTGGGTGAAATAGTCAAACTACTCGTCAGAAAATAAGAGCGATCAATAAAAAACGCCTTTTTCTAGAATGGAGGAAGGCATTGAATGTTACCCTCTTAATTGTGATCTTTATATAATGAAACCGATCGGGCTGAATTTCTTTAATAGAAATTCAGCCCGATCGGTTTAGTCTGTTCATCTTTGACGATTTAGCCAATGGCAACATCTTTAGTACAGTACGCCATTTTATTTTTTATGCCGATTGGCACGTTTTTTACGAATGTCAGCTTTCATCTTGGCTGCACCAGATCCGTGTTGCCCACGAATATAGGTTGCCTTCTTTGCTTTCGTTTTCACTTTTTCCTCTTCTTTAGGCTTATCTTTCTTACCTTTGAAGACAATTCCCCCCATTAATACCTCTTCTATATTCATAGTGTCTTTGTTTAGAATGACAATTTACAGGCGCAAAGATAGTCATTTTCGCCGAATTACCTATCTTTGCAGACTCAACTATAAACAGATTTTAATATGGAAACGACTATTTTAGAAGTCGATAAGGATCCTATGGGAGCCGCGATCTCCGATTTTTTCAACCAACGGAAAACGGATCACTTACGTGTATTCTCCTCTCAGTTCGACGAAGATGAGATTCCGGTTAGTCAGCTTTTCCGCACCAAACATAACATGCCCGTACTCGAAAAAACCGCACTAAAACTAGCTAAAGGACGTATATTGGATGTTGGTGCAGGTAGCGGATGTCATGCGCTCGCCCTACAAGAGATGGGTAAAGAGGTGTGCGCCATCGATATCTCTCCTCTGTCGGTAAAAACCATGCAAGAACGTGGAGTCAAAGAAGTGCGCTTAACCAATCTCTTCAACGAGACCTTCGATGAGACTTTCGATACGATCTTAATGCTCATGAACGGTTCGGGGATCATCGGACGACTAGAGCACATGGATCAGTTTTTCCGCCGCATGAAACGTCTTTTACGCCCAGGAGGCTGCATTCTAATGGATTCAAGCGACTTGCGATATCTTTTCGAAGAAGAAGATGGTAGCTTTTTGGTTGATATTGCAGGCGATTATTACGGTGAGATAGATTTTAAAATGCAGTACAAGGATATCGTTGGAGAAACCTTCGATTGGCTATACGTCGATTTCCAAACCCTCAGTTTCTACGCCGCGGAATCTGGATTTAAAGCCGAACTCATTAAAGAAGGGAAGCATTATGACTATTTGGCTAAACTGAGTTTAAAAGATTGACAGATAGTTTCTTATCGCGAGAACATCCTGTCTGGCGGAAGTCATATCTGAAATATCCCTCAAAAGTTAAATTTAACTTTTGAGGGATATCTTATATCTCTATAAATTAAAAGATATTCTTTAGGCTTAATAAAGTCACCTATTTTTCAAGCATCCGATCGATTAACTCCACTAAAGATGCAAACTCTTCTTCGTTATACAACCGGGTCAACTTTACAATACGCCCCTCACGGTCGATGAGTACATTACGAGTGATACCCGATTGTTTCAACGCATAACGGCCAAAGATATCAGCTCCCGGATCTAAGCCTAACGGATAAGTCACCTTTGTGGCTTGACCAAAAGCAACCACCTTATCCAACGGTTCGTCACGATCAATACCAATCAGATAGAAGTCCGACTTATCTTTATGTTTCTGCCAAATATCTTTTTCGATGAAAGGCATCTCTCTCCGGCATACGCCGCACCAACTAGCCGTAAACTGCAACATCACGACCTTTCCTCTGAGCGATGAAAGACGCACCGAACGTCCATCAGTCAAGGTCACCTCAAAGTCGGGTGCCAGATCACCGACTCTAACAATATACCCCGTACTATCGGGTTTTACATCGACCGATTCCTCGATGACATTGACATTTTCAGGCAAAACAGAACTATTAACTTCTTTTTTTTCTGAAGCTGAGCCCACGACACTAAGTCCTAATAATGCGACAGTTACGACGCCTGTTGTGATCTTTCCCATATTTTTACCTCCATTTATTGAGGTTACAAATATAAAAAAAGTTCGGTAACCACTTGTCATTTTAAAATAAATTTCTACCTTTGCACCCGCAAATGAGAAATAACCGCCTCTTTAGCTCAGTTGGCCAGAGCACGTGATTTGTAATCTCGGGGTCGTTGGTTCGAATCCGACAAGAGGCTCAAAATAAAAATGCCGCAGTAGCGGCATTTTTTGTATCCTGAAAACTTCTCTTCTTTCCCTAATCCGAGTAATTATTTCTTTAATTGTTTCGCTGCCCATTCCAAACGTCGGGCATCGGGAA
The DNA here is from genome assembly GCA_047975405.1 of Bacteroides sp. Lineage (GTDB taxonomy): Bacteria > Bacteroidota > Bacteroidia > Bacteroidales > Bacteroidaceae > Bacteroides. The sequence goes on along the minus strand of JBKEDO010000117.1, from coordinate 8,464 downwards.
GTGGAGTCACCGTGAAATTTTCAAAGACAGCATCAAAACCTTTACCGTCTGGCGATGCAGCCATCATACCGACCATCACGGGACAATTATCTTTCAACCAACAAGTCCTGATCATACGATAATCCTGATCATCAAAAGAATAATAGACCTCTACAGCATCCAATCGACGAACAGCCTTAATCCAAATGGATTTAGGGGAATGATCTAACTCAATCACACTCCAATCGCTGGTTTCGTGAGTGACCACCGTACTCACGTTCTGTTTACCATCCACAAACTCCACACCGGTTTTGATCCAATGTTCATGATCTAGGCGCAACATCAACCCCATTTGATCGAAAGTCGTCCGATAGGCTCCGCTGATCTTAACCTTTACCTCAAACTCGCCACCATATACGCCATAATAGAACGGAGCATCATCGACCGTAAACCCATAATGAGTAATCCGCCAATAGTCGGTTTTTGCCGGAGTCGTCATCTGAAACGTGTGACGATCCTTCACCTCCCAGTGTTGAGGTTCGTTGAACCACTGCATTTTTTCTAAATTCTGAGCCATAGCCTTCTCTTCACCTAAAGCAAGTCCAATTATCCCTGCTAATAAAACAACTTTTTTTATTCCTTTCATCATTCTGTTTTGTTTTGAATCATTACTTTTGCAAAGGTAAAGCGCTGCCCAATGAGCGGCAATACTGATTAATAACCATTTTCCAAACCGCTTATGGACATCATAGAAGACTTGGCGAAGCATCTGCTCAATCAACCGTTCGACGTTTATCCCAATGAAGAAAGTGTTTTAGAAGGATGCAAGAATGTCGCTCAGATGTATGCTCTTATCGAACATTCCATCGCTGTATTAAGTGATCTACGTACCAATCAAAGTTACATCTATAAAGGGAGCATGGCCAACACCCTAGGCTTTCCGATCCTACCGAATGAAACCATACCGACGATTTGGGAAGAAGAAATCTTTCGACGGATCCACCCCGACGATCTTTTCGATCGCCACCTCCTCGAACTTCACTTTTATCACTTATTAAAATCGCTACCAATAACAGAACGTTCACACTATCATACCCAAAGTTTGATACGTATGAAAGATGATAAAGGTGAATATCATGCCATCAGACACCGCACGCTCTATCTGAGCAACACCCAGAATGGTAGTCTATGGCTCGACATGTGTCTCTATAATTTTTCGACCGAAAAGAGCTTAGGCAATGGCATCAATGGGATGATTATAAATACAGCCGACGGGACAGTGATCCGTCCTGATCTTCGGAATGGAGACGATCTTCTTTCGGAAAGAGAAAAAGAAGTTTTAAAACTGATCTATAACGGAATGCTGAGCAAAGAGATTGCCTCTCAGCTCAGCATTAGCGTACACACGGTGAATCGTCACCGTCAGAATATCTTAGAAAAGCTCAAGGTCAACAGTTCGATTGAGGCTCTTAAAGTTGCTCAAGCAATGAACCTGATCGATTAATTGAGTTCATCGATCAGCAGTTGTTTTACCTTTTCATTTCCATAGAATGTAGGGAAATACATGAGTTCCACTTTCACCGGGTTCACACTAAACACCCCACTAAAGCGCGGGAGTAGATCGACGATGAAGCGATGTTCACCTTTAGTCAGACGATGAGTAAAGATCACCACTTTTTCCTTGAAGTATTCCCGATGGACTTCTTCACCAAAAGACGTCTGACGCTTATTCTCATAACTACATCCTGCAGGAATTGGTATTTCTATTTGCACATAATCGGCTTCATCCTTAACCTTGACAATCACTTCCAATTGCACCGGCTGACCGGCTTTCAGGTGTTCCACCGCTTTCCCTTTCTCCATGAAAGCCGAACGAACGGCAAACCCTTTTTCCTTCTCTACCGCCGGATGAGCATTCCACTGTTGCTGATAAGCCGTAATAAACAAGGGCAATTGTCCCTCTTTACGCAATGAGGCGACCTCATCGACACTCACCTTTGCCGTATAAGGGAATTTAGAGATCTGTTTTCCACCAACCGTCAACCGGGCAGCCTCCAACGAAGTGTCAGTCGACCGATTCCAGTCGACCGCCCAATCATTCAATAGGTTTTCTATGATCCGCGAAACCTCGTAGGTATTGCGCCAACCTTCATCACGTCGCAATTCGAAGAAATAGTTCCGAACCCGGTTCAATTCTTGATCGGGTGCCCCTATTGCTTTCAACAAGCGATAGCCAACCAACGTTTGCTCGGCAACACTCTCTTGAGGATGTTCGACAATCATTCTCCATTCCATTGGTTTAAACGATTCTCCAAAGAACACCGACCCCAAAAGAGTCTGCTGTGCACAAGCCATCAGCGAATCACGATTAATCCGTTCCTTTTGTCCAAGAGTTAAAAGAGCCTCCATGGTCTTCAACTTATCGGCAGAGGTACGACTCTTCAATGCTCCATCAATCGACCGGAAATAATCCGCATAATCGATTGTAGCGTTCAAGCGTTTCAAGGTCATCAAATGTTCGAGCAACTCCCGTTTAGCCAAAGGCAAAGGCCGATGTCCAACCAGATGCAGATCGTTCAAAGCCTGATCGACCTGACGTTGTAGCGTTGCCGAGACCAATTCTTTATCTATCTTTAAACGATACCCCGCCTCTTCAGCATCCAATAGAGCCGAAATAACTTGTTGGGAAATCCAGAAGACGCTCGATTGATTATTCCACCAACCCCACAAACCTTCTTGATTCTGATTCTTACAAAGTTTATTAAGAAGAGATTTAATCTGTCGATCTTCTTTAAAGTCCTCTCCTAACCGCTGACTTAAGCGTTTCTTGGCCAATAACACTTTCACCTTCGAGGCCATCTGCTCATTACAATCGTACGGATAGTTTTTCACGCGATCGAGTTCACGACGGATCGTTTCCAAGCTTGTAGCCTCAGCATGTAACGTCACTTCGCCGAGTTCTCGGTCGACCGTCAACTGATAATCGCCAGGCGCCGTAAGCACCTTAAAATCGCCACTTGTTTGCAATAATCCTGTATTAAAAATCGGAATCGTACGTTTCTCTCCATCAAAATAACCATCGGTTGTCTTTAAAGTATAGCTCAAAGACAAGCTATCTCCTTGCTCCGCTTTCACGGGAATATAATCAACATGCGACGAAGAAATCGTCAGCGAGCGACGATCGTTCTTTTCAGGACCCACAATCTCGCGCACCAAGGTCATGCTGTCTTTGCCATAATTCACCAATCGTCCCACCGCATTCAAGCTATCGCCTAAAAGGGCAAACCTTGGCATCGACAGTTGGGCAGCCATCGGCTTAAACGAACGAACCGTTAACGCCGTAGCCGCTGCTTGTTTCTTTTCTCCAATGGCTATAAAATAAGCCTTCCAACTCGTAATATCATCCGGATAAGTCACTTCAAAACGTGCTTTACCATGCTGATCGGTGGTCAGTCTAGGCTGCCAGAAGGCTTCATCGCTAAAATGATGTCTTATCGGCTGACTGCCGGCATCTTCCATCCCATCGACATCTTCGATCTTTGGAGCAGACAATGAACCATTCTTGGTCTTGATAATAATCACTCCATTAACCGCACGCGATCCGTAGATCGATACCGCTGAAGCATCCTTAATCGTTTCAACAGAAATCATATCCGCCGTCTTTATCGAAGCCAATGTTCCGTCGTAGATCACGCCATCTACTACGATAAGCGGAGATTTTTCATCAGACAAGCTATCATTTCCTCGAATACGAATTCCTGCAACCGAACCGGTAAGGGCTTTCGTCGCAGTGCCATAAGCTACTTCAACACATTGAAATATATTATTCGAATCTTCTTTCAAAGTCACTTTATACTTCTTGGAACGTCCGATATCTATTACTTCTGTTTGACAACCAATAAAGCTAATTTGAATACGATTCCCTTTATTTACTTTTAAAGAAAACTCACCATTCAGATCGGTAATCGCACCGACATGACTATTCAAGACTGAAATTGTGGCTCCCACAATGGGCTTTCCCGATTCATCACACACCCGACCGGTTATCACTCCTGGTTGGTCTTTCAACCAAATGTGATAAGCATTAAGATCTATTCTCGCATTAACCACGCTATCTTTTTCAGAGCCCTTATTGAGATATGGATTTTCTAAAGCGATCCGTTTAAAACCTTGATAAAAATCCTTAAGTATGCTTGCAGAAATCTTATTATTCTCCGTTAGGCCTTCTAGACTTAATGTAAGTAACGTCGAACCATAGCGTTGCAAATTCACCTCACGACTATAAACGATCGAATCTGACAAAACAAAATTCAACTGCATCTTACCTGCTGGCAGATCTCCAAAGTAGCGGGTATTACCATAATACCACCGTGGTGAGAAAGCAGGATTCTGTTCCAACGAAGTCACATAAATCAACTTCACTTTCATCTCACCTTCTTCAAGTTCACGCGATAAATAGAGAGTCAATTGCGCCCCCTTTTGATCGTCAGCCTTAGGATCTCGTTTATCAGCTCTGCCCGAAAGAGTCGACCATTGATTAAAAAGTTTATTGATATACAAACGTTCCACCCTATTAGGAGTTAGATAAACCGGACGGAAATCGGGCCTCGGAGCTTGAACAGAGAAACGTCTATCAAAAGGTTGTTTTTCCCATGGCGTGAGTTTCTGGAAGCCGGGATAAAGAGTATAGTGATATCCACCAATGATAGCAGGTGAGGACCATAGCCGACCGTCTGCATAAACATTCATGAATGGGTCTTTTCCTCCATTTGAATAACGCTTAGGAAAGGGACCCGCAAGAATAGGAGATCCGACTCTCGTACTTAATGCTCTGTTACGATGATAACTTAGATTGGAATTTAAATAGAAAGTCTCTCCACCGGCCATCACCATTCCCGGAAGCCTCATCGCAGTCGATTGATCCGGCATAAGAAGTTCACCAAATGTCGGGTCAATAGTAACCAGTTGCGAGGATAACGATTTAATTTCCTCGTCAGAGAACATACCCCGATTTTTCTTATCGACCACCTTGGAGGTCACAGACCAAGCTTTCCCATGATTGTCAGTCAGCAGTTTCTGGTATCCTTCTGTTGCATTAAACGACAAAATGGTACGAACGCCCTTCTGAACCTCAAAATTGTTAACGACCACCACTCTATCATGCGTCCGCATCACCAAACGATGTCGTCCCGACTCAAGACGAAATCCATAGACCGTCTGATTGGCAGTGAGCTCAGTATAACACAAACGATCATCGATCCAAAGCATAGAGACCCCTTGCAACATCCCATCTTTAACCACATAAGGCAAGAGTTCCGTTGTGCCGTCTGTTGTCGGTTCTACATAAGAATAATAAACTTCCGGATACAAAAATCGGTAATAAGCGATCGTATCTAAGTGTAAAGGTTGCCCCCAACGATTCATATCTAAGCGATGAGTGACCCCAATATTTAATTCATCTGAATCATAATAAGGATTTTGAAATGGTTTGGCCTCACGACGAACGCCATAAAATGGCAAATTCGGAATCTGATCTAGATCAAATTTTGAAGTATAGGCATAAGCCGTTACATCGGCCCCATCTACGGGACGTCCTTTACGGTCGGTTACTTGAATAGTCACCTCACTCTTCTGTCCGGGAAATACCGTTTGAGGTGTTTGAACACCAACCGACAAATTATTGACCACATAAGGCAAGGACTCGACATGGCGTAGATTCTGCCAACCAAACAGATACGACAATTGCATGCTGTAACCTTCCTTCCGTTCATCTTTTACCTTATAATCTAACTGATCGGAGGTACGCCCGGAAGCGATTGTTTTTTTGCCACAACGGATCTCATACCAGAATGGAATAGCCGAGGGATTATTAACTTTCAGTCTCACTGAATCTTTTACTCGATAGAAAGCATAGTCAATCAGATCATGATACATCTTATCTTCAAAAGAGGTCCTCCCTTTGGTCTGAGAGGTTATCACCTTTATCACTCTTCCCCACCACGGCAAAGCCATGGTATAAGGTAAATGCACCGATTCAGTTTTTAATGGTTGGTCATCTACTCCTAATAACACGACTTTCGCAGTCGTAGCTTCTGAGACTCCATGATAGAGTTGCCGAATGAGTAATTGCCCATTTTTCAAAGAAAAATCGATCATACGTTCGCGCTTATCCACCGAAAAAGTTGCCGATTTAGCCAGACGCTCGCGATCTTCGGTAAGATAATTGACTTGTAACACAAACTGTCCATTAAATCCTTGAATAAAAACCGAGTCGGGCAATGTTACACTTTTATCGGCCACTTCAGCCATGGATACAGTTTCTTTCCAAATAGTATCCGGCACAAAAACCGATTGATTCCAAACATCAGGTCTCCAATAAGTCGATAAGATCAATAGTTCCGCCTGTCCCCCATATACCGGTTTATTATTCGCGTCCCGAGCGGTGAAATGTGCCACAACCGAATCGGTAGACGTATATTGATACTTATTCAAAGCCATTGCAAATTCAACATTTTGCAATTCATACTCCTCATAACGAAAAGATCCCGACACGATAGGATCAGGTGACAGCACCGGCTGCAACTCGACGGTATAATTGCCATCCAACCCCAAAGACAACCCTTCATCAAGCTTAAACTCATAAGTGAACATTCCGGGACGATAAGGCTTCAATCCTGCAACTAAAACCGTATCCAACCGATTCGGATAATAGCTTTTCAAACGCACATCTACAGCCCCTTTATAAGGCTTATCCCTTTTAGAAGTGACGTATCCCTTCAATCGAACGGTCTCATTGGGACGATATTTAGGTTTACCAAAGACTACAAAACCTGAATTCGGTTCTTCCTCTAGTCTTTCCGACGGACGAAACCAACTGACCAGTCGTTTCCAAAAAGACTTAGCGCCATTAACGTGCCTACGGTAATCCATCCCATACCGACCATCTGTTTCAGAAACTTCTAAATAGTGGTAAACCCCTTGATGATTGATTTCAAGAACAGACTCATCTTTTATTCGTTTAGCTTGATAGGTTTGTGTGATTGGATCGAAAGGCAATCGTTTTGAGCCACATTTCACTTCAGCATCCGCTATGATCCTTCCTAAAGAATCATGAAGACAGATCATAAACCGATCCGAACGAACAACTTTAAAGAACAAGTCATCGACCAACAGATCATTCATTTTCAATTCTCCACCGATAGCTTTAACTATCATATAGTTACCACGTTTCAACGATGGTTGTTCAGTCCCCGAGACAAAAGAAGTCACGAATGCTCCAAGATCCCGATCTGAAAACGAGTTATCTGTCAAAAAATAACGGCGCAGCGATTCGTGCCCCACCTTATAAACTTGTGTCACATTCGATTTTCTGGGACTATCCGGCAAAGATTGTGCAGAAGCGCCCAAAACAAGACTCCAACTGAGTATAATCCACAATAAACATCTATTCATGTTCTATTCATTTAAATAAGAATATACAATAATACTCAAAGGTAATATTTCTTACATAAAAAAGAAAAATACAAAATAAATTTTAACAAGATTATAAAAAGAAATAATCCAAACCTGAAGAATCTAAATAAAAAAACGATATTTGTAAAATAAAGGACCTTTAGCTAATAATATTATAACACAACCCAACCTTTTTAAACATGACAAACACGATTTTGCCCCTTTTTATGAGAAAAATAATTAGTCTGACCGTAATCGGTGTATTCAGCCTCAGTTGCGCAAGCCCTAATCATGTAGAACCGATTCCCGATCCAAGCCAACCAGAACCTTCCTCTCCATCAATTGGTCCAATCCCGATAGAACAGACCTTTTTAGACCATTTAAATGAAAAGGCCACAACCTATAACGACGATAGTTCTTTCCCTTTATCAAATCTCAAGGACGAACGAACGTTAGTCTGGGAATCCTGGAAAAAGGCAAACGCTCAATTTGTAGAACAGAAATTAAACGAAATGGCTCCGCTTAGTAAGACTACAGCCAGCCGTTGGAATCTTCCAGAAAATCTCGAACCTCATGCTATACTGCCATATTACTATGGCTGCAAAGGGAACCTTCCGGAATCGGGTTATCCTCTCTTTATATACACCCACGGTTCTGGCGATAAAGAGTCGGAATGGTCGACCGGGTTTGATCTTTGTCGCTCATTCAACGATAGCCCATCAGCCTACTTTATCCCCCAAATACCCAATACTGGAAATTATTATCGATGGTGGCAAAAATCGAAACAGTTTGCTTGGGAAAAGTTATTTCGTTTAGCCTTTCTATCAGGACAAGTCGATCCCAATAAAGTTTATATTTTCGGCATATCCGAAGGAGGATACGGTAGCCAACGCCTGGCTTCATTTTATGCTGATTATTTAGCGGGGGCAGGGCCAATGGCAGGTGGAGAACCTCTAATCAACGCACCGGTTGAAAATTGTCGCAACATAGCCTTCTCTCTTCGAACCGGGGCAAACGACAGCGGTTTCTATCG
>JBKEDO010000076.1:0-13555 GCA_047975405.1 Bacteroides sp. | reverse complement strand
CTACCCATGAAAATTTCCATACTACGACCAACTACCCGGAAAAGACCTAAGCTACCTTCCAAACGCATGAGGCGTTCGATCTCAATGGATAGCTCCAAGTCAGTCATTCCTCGACGGTATACTGTTGGTATTTGTTCATACGCCCTAGCATGAGCACGTCCGGAGCGACGGAACATCTCTATTTCCATAGGGGTTTTAATACTTCTAGCTTGGCGAATGAGAGGAGTACCGTTGATAATCTCTGCATCAGGGAATAAAGCGGCTAAACGCGTGTATTCGGTGTATGGAAGTTCGTCGCCTTCGAGCATCATCTTGCTTGGCAAGGGTAATCCTTGTTCTTTGATGATGTCGATGATTTCGCTCGGTTTGCGAATGCTGAATACAAATTCTCCGGTAATATTATTGGGGCGTTTCACAAAAATAAGGGCGGGGGAGTTCAATGGTAAATAAACATAACCGCTGATAACGCGACCGTAAGTGTATATGAGGTTTACATTGCAGGTGATAAGCGCGGCATCGATATTTTGTTGTATCATTAGGCTACGGATCTTGTCGCGGCGAAGTTTTAATTCTGGTTGTAACATGAGTCTGTATATTTAGATTTTGTGGCAAAAATACAATCATTTTAGTTGGAAATGAAACTTTATCTATAAAAAGAGCGCTACCCATATTCTATCACAGGATATGAGTAGCGTAAAATCACAAATACAAATACAACTAAACAATTTTCTTTTTCAGTTGCTGGTATAAGTTTAACTGATTATCATTTTTGTGTTATCTTAAATCACGCCTTGAGCCATCATTGCATGAGCAACCTTCATGAAGCCTGCGATGTTAGCACCTTTAACGTAGTTGATATAGCCGTCTGCTTCAGTACCATATTTCACACATTGTGTATGGATGCCGTGCATGATGGTATGCAATTTTTGATCAACTTCTTGTTCTGTCCAGCTTAAATGCATTGCATTTTGTGACATTTCCAAACCTGAAGTTCCTACGCCACCTGCATTAACAGCTTTACCTGGAGCATACATCATCTTATGCTCAATAAACAAGTCGATAGCTTCTGGAGTACATCCCATATTTGAGATTTCACCAATACAAAGAGTCTTGTTATTGATTAAGTGCATGGCATCTTCTCCACCAAGTTCGTTTTGTGTAGCACATGGCAAAGCGATGTCAGCTTTAACTTCCCAAGGACGTTTGTTGGCAACAAATTTAGAACCAGGGAATTGATCAGCATATGGTGCAACGATATCATTACCTGTAGCACGAAGTTCAAGCATATAGTCGATTTTTTCGCCACTGATGCCATTAGGATCGTAGATGTAACCGTCAGGTCCTGAGATTGTAACGACTTTTGCTCCAAGTTCAGTTGCCTTTAATGCAGCTCCCCAAGCGACGTTTCCGAAACCAGAGATTGCAACAGTCTTATCTTTGATGTCAATGCCTTTAGCTTTCAACATGTCATGTACAAAATAAAGTCCACCGAATCCTGTAGCTTCAGGACGAATTAATGAACCACCAAATTCGAGGCCTTTGCCTGTAAATGTTCCGGTAAATTCACGAGTTAATTTCTTGTACATACCGAACATATAACCCACTTCACGACCACCGACGCCAATGTCACCTGCAGGAACATCCATATCAGGACCTAAATGACGCCATAATTCAAGCATGAATGCTTGGCAGAAACGCATGATTTCAGCATCGCTCTTACCACGTGGAGAGAAGTCTGATCCTCCTTTACCACCACCCATAGGAAGAGTCGTTAATGCATTTTTAAATGTTTGTTCGAAACCTAAGAACTTCAGAATTGAAAGATTTACTGAGGCGTGGAAACGGATGCCACCTTTGTACGGGCCAATTGCATTATTGAATTGTACACGGTAACCCAAGTTTGTTTGTACTTCGCCTTTGTCGTCAACCCAAGTCACACGGAAAGTAAAAATACGATCAGGCTCAACAAGTCTTTCAATGATTTTTGCCTTTTCGAATTCAGGGTGTTGATTGTATATATCTTCAATAGAAAGTAATACTTCTTTTACGGCTTGAAGATATTCTGATTCTCCGGGGTGCTTAGCTTCAAGTGAAGCCATAATTTTCTGAATGTCCATAATACTATGTTTTTAAAGGTTCTTCCTGTTTTTGATAAAATGTAAGTTTAATACGATGCAAATATAGAAAAACTTTTATTATGCCAACCTATTTAACTGTTTTTTTTGTTATAATAATGATAAAATGATATAAAAGCCCTCTGGGCGTATCTGTGGAAGGGGATGAATTGAGAAAAAAAATAAAAAAGCAGATGATCTAATAGTTTTTTTTTGAAATAATGCTCGCTTGACAAATAAATTGTATTTTAGTCGTCGGAAAGAGAGAACTCCTTCTGTCTGTATAGACAGATTAGAAGATAGAATAAGGAAAATGACTGTTGATTAAAACTTTATATAACTATGCTGAGCAAATTTAAATTGGATCAACTTTATTTTAAGGATACGCAATTTGCCAACTTGATGACAAGGCGTGTATTTAATGTCTTGCTGATTGCCAATCCATATGATGCCTTTATGCTTGAGGATGATGGACGCATTGATGAGAAAATCTTTAATGAATACATGTCTTTGTCTTTACGTTATCCTCCTCGATTTTCTCAGGTTTCTACTGAAGAAGAAGCGTTGGCTCAATTAGAAAGCATGCCTTTCGACTTGGTCATTTGTATGCCTAGTACGAGCGATAATGATGCATTTGATATTGGTCGGCAGATAAAAGAAAAATATGAGCATATTCCAATTGTTGTACTGACTCCTTTTAGTTACGGTATTACCAAACGAATCAGCAATGAAGACCTTAGTGCGTTTGAGTATGTCTTTTGTTGGTTAGGTAACACCGATTTGTTGGTCTCTATTATAAAACTAGTAGAAGACAAAATGAATTTGGAGCATGATGTTAGTGAAGTTGGGGTACAAATGATTTTATTAGTGGAGGATGGTATCCGTTTCTATTCTTCTATTTTGCCTAACCTTTATAAATTTGTATTGCAACAGAGTCAGGCCTTTGCCACAGAGGCTTTAAATGCTCATCAACGGATGTTGCGTATGCGCGGCAGACCTAAAATTGTACTCGCGCGTACCTATAATGAAGCTTTTGAAATTTATAATACTTACAAGAATAATATTCTCGGAGTAATTACTGACGTCAGATTTCCTCGAGAAGAACGAGGTGAAAAGGATGGATTGGCCGGCATTAAGCTTTGTGCGGAAATTCGTAAATACGATCCTTTTGTGCCTTTAATCATCCAATCGTCTGAGAGTGAGAATGTAAAATACGCCGCGAAATATGGAGCGAGCTTTATTGATAAAAACTCTAAAAAGATGGATGTGGATTTACGAGTGGCCGTCTCCGATAATTTTGGATTTGGCGATTTTGTTTTTCGTAATCCGAACACCGGTGAAGAGATAGCGCGAGTACGCAATCTAAAGGAACTTCAAAACATTATTTTTGCGATTCCGGCAGAATCTTTTCTTTATCATATTAGTCGTAACCATGTGTCGCGTTGGTTTTATTCCCGAGCCATGTTCCCTGTGGCCGAGTTTTTAAAACCCATCACTTGGAATAGTTTGCAGGACTTGGATGCTCACCGTCGTATTATTTTTGAGGCGATAGTGAAGTATCGGAAAATGAAGAATCAAGGGGTGGTTGCGATTTTTGAGCGCGATCGTTTCGACCGCTACTCCAACTTTGCTCGTATTGGTGAAGGATCGTTGGGAGGAAAAGGTCGAGGATTGGCATTTATCGATAACATGGTAAAGCGACATTCTGAATTTAACGCTTTCGACAATGCAACTGTGGCCATTCCTAAAACTGTAGTTCTGTGTACTGACGTGTTCGATGAGTTTATGGATGCGAATAATCTCTATCAAGTTGCTTTGTCAGAAGCCGATGATGATACGATCTTGAAGTATTTTTTAAAGGCAAAATTGCCGGATTATCTCGTAGAGGATTTCTTTACTTTTTTTGATGTGGTTAAGTCTCCGATTGCCATTCGTTCGTCCTCGTTATTGGAAGATTCCCATTACCAGCCATTTGCAGGTATCTATAATACCTATATGATTCCTTATTTAGATGATAAATATGAAATGTTGAGGATGCTTTCCGACGCCATAAAGGGTGTTTATGCCTCAGTTTATTTTCATGATAGTAAGGCGTATATGCAAGCGACCTCTAATGTTATCGATCAAGAAAAGATGGCCGTCATCCTTCAAGAAGTGGTTGGAGCGGCTTATGGTGATCATTACTATCCATCCATGTCCGGTGTGGCTCGATCATTAAATTATTATCCGATCGGTGATGAACGTCCAGAGGAGGGTATTGTCAACTTAGCTCTCGGATTAGGAAAACATATTGTAGATGGAGGAATGAGTTTGCGATTTTCTCCTTATCATCCCAATAAAGTGTTACAAACAAGCGAGGTGCGTTTGGCTTTGAAAGAAACGCAAACGTCATTTTGTGCCCTTGATTTGAAAAATATAGGTGAGAACTTTTCGATTGACGATGGATTTAACTTGTTGAGATTGCCGGTAAAAGAGGCTGAGAAAGAAGGCTCTTTACGTTACATCGCCTCGACCTATGATATTCACGATCAAGTTATTCGTGATGGATTATATCCGGGTGGGCGTAAACTCATCACTTTTGCTAATATCTTGCAGCATGATGTCTTTCCGTTAGCGCGTATTCTACAACTCGTTTTAAGTTACAGTGACCAAGAGATGAGGCGTCCGGTAGAAATTGAGTTTGCGGCGACGTTGAGTCGTGAACAAGATAAGTCCGGTACTTTCTATTTGTTGCAGGTCCGTCCGATTGTAGATAGTACTCAGGTTTTAGAGGAAGACTTGATGCGAATACCTGATAGCGAACTACTATTACGTTCGACTAATTCTTTGGGGCATGGAGTCATGGATGAAATCTACGATGTGGTCTATGTTAAGACGGAGGGTTATCAAGCATCGAATAACAAGCAGATTGCTCTTGAAATTGAGAAGGTGAATCAGCGGTTCCTCGATGAAGGGAAAAACTACGTGTTGATAGGACCTGGACGTTGGGGAAGCAGTGACTTTTGGTTGGGTATTCCGGTGAAATGGCCTCATATTTCCGCAGCACGGGTCATCGTTGAAGCCGGGTTGACCAATTATCGTGTCGATCCGAGTCAAGGCACCCATTTCTTCCAGAACTTAACTTCTTTTGGAGTGGGATACTTTACGGTGAACTCCTACATAAAAGATGGATGGTATAACCAAGAAGTACTGAATGATCGACCGGCTGTTGAAGAAACGGAGTTCCTCAAATGTGTCCATTTCGAAAAGCCATTAATGGTCAAGATGGATGGCAAGAAGAAGGTTGGAGTTGTCATGCTTCCTCAAGAATAACTGAATATAAAAAAACTTGTTGCTCTTCATAGTCATCGCAGTTGACTGTGAAGAGCAACAAGTTGGCTTTAAATAGAAGGGAGGGAAAGCTTTTTATAATCTAATCTTTTTCCATTCTTCCTTCATCAAGTTAAGATCTTTTATGAAATCTTCAATATCATGTTCATGCTCCAGTTCTTCGTTTAAGATGGTGATAGCCATTTGATAAGTCGCATAGTCTTTTCCGTGCGTAAATTCAGCCATTTTCTGATAACGTTCGATAGCACAGCGTTCGCCTTCTAAGTTTTGTTGAAGTATGGTTTCAATATAAGGATCGGTTGGTTCGGCATAGCCACATTCAGCGTGCTTCATCCAATTTGCCGGATTGATCACCGGTTGCCCGCCTAATTGAATAATGCGATTGACGATCATCACAGCATGATTGAGTTCTTGGTCGGCATGGACCAAAAGTTCTTGTTCCACTTCCATTCGCATCGGCCCTTCCATCAAACGTGCACCAATCCAATATTGGTAATAGGCCAACCACTCTTCGGAGAGTGCGGCGTTGAGCATTTCAATGAGTTTCTTTGAATCTACAGACGAGATCTTTACCGCTTCTTTTCCCATAATATAATGTTTTAGTGTTTAAGCATTAGAGGTCTTCCTCTTACAACAATAAAACATCATGTTTTGTTTTATGGGTTAAGGTCGTCTTGTATAATATTTTGAATCGTAATTAGATTCTATGTGTTTTAAAAGATAAGGTGATCAAAAGCTTGCTTTTATCTGATCCATTCCGGCATTCTTTCCTTGGCATAAAAATAGTATAACGCCAATCCGATCCAATTGGTCAAGATGATTAATACAATGGCAATGAGCTTTTTCTCAACAGCGCCATTCAACGCCCAAATTTCTGTGGCAGCCTTAATGGTTAAGGCAATACCGATGATCCAAATGATAAATCCAACCATAATGATATTGATTAAAAGACAATGGAGATAACCCCTAAAGATCATCTCCATCAGTCATTTGTTTATTTATTCAGCATCACTGCCCCAATTTTCTCTAGCGAGACGTTTGTAGCTATTGTAACGCCATTTAGCATTTTCTTCTGCAGCACTGAACAATTCAGCAGCTTCAGCAGGATATTGCTTCATAACAGAAGCGTAACGCACTTCACCTTTCAAGAAACCTTGGAAGTCCGCCCAATTTGGTTCTTTGCTATCCAATTGGAATGGATTCTTACCTTCTGCTTCCATGGCAGGATTGTAACGCCACAAGTGCCAGTAGCCACAAGCCACAGCTTTAGCTTCTTCTTCTTGACTTTTACCCATACCTGCTTTCAAACCATGGTTGATACATGGAGCATAAGCAATGATCAATGATGGTCCAGGATAAGCTTCTGCTTCGCGGATCGCTTTCAATGTTTGTGCTTGATCGGCACCCATTGCGATTTGAGCCACATAAACATAACCGTAAGTTGTTGCCATCAAACCAAGATCTTTCTTGCGAACACGTTTTCCTGAAGCAGCAAACTTAGCGATAGCACCAACCGGAGTTGCTTTAGACGACTGACCGCCTGTGTTTGAGTAAACCTCAGTATCCAATACCATGATGTTGACATCTTTACCAGAAGCGATCACGTGATCTAAACCACCGTAACCGATATCGTATGATGCACCGTCACCACCAATGATCCATTGGCTACGTTTTACAAGATATTGTTTCAAGTCGAAGATTTGCTTGCAGTATGTACAGCTATCTTTAGCTGCTTCAACCATTGGAATGATCTGTTCAGCCAATGCCTTAGTTTGGTCTGCATCGAACATGTTTTCCATCCAAGCCTTGAATGCTTCTTTAGCTTCTGCTGAGCAACAATCTGCAGCGATCGCTTCAGTCATGATCTTCACTAAACGATCACGCATCTTCTCGTTAGCCAATTCCATACCTAAACCGAACTCACAGAAGTCCTCGAACAATGAGTTAGCCCAAGCCGGACCATGACCATTTTCGTTCTTAGTGTAAGGAGTAGAAGGAACCGAACCAGAGTAGATCGATGAACATCCTGTTGCGTTAGCTACCATCTCACGGTCACCGAACAACTGAGTGATCAATTTAACGTAAGGTGTTTCACCACAACCTGAACATGCGCCCGAGAACTCGAACAATGGAGTAGCAAACTGAGAGTTCTTCACATTAGCCTTGATGTCTACCAAGTGTTGTTTGCTCTTTACGTTGTTAGAACAATATTCCCAGTTAGCTGCTTGACTCAATTGAGTTTCCAAAGGTTTCATGGTCAATGCTTTGCCACCCTTCTTCGGATTACCCGGACAAACGTCGGCACAGTTGCCACAACCTAAACAGTCAAGAACGTTAACCTGAATGCGGAAGGTTGTTCCGTCGAATGCTTTTCCTACTGTTTTTAACATTGGGAAGTTAGCGCCTTTTTGTTCTTCAGCATCAAGCACGAATGGACGTACTGAAGCGTGAGGACAAACGTAAGCACACTTGTTACATTGGATACAGTTTTCTTCATTCCATTCCGGAACGAATGCTGCTACACCACGTTTTTCGTATTGAGAAGTACCTTGTTCCCAAGTACCATCTTCAATACCCTTAAATGCTGATACCGGAAGTAAGTCACCATCTTGAGCATTGATTGGACGAACCACTTCGTTGATGAATGCAGGATCGTTGTTTTCAACTTTAGCATCATCGGCCAAGTTAGCCCATGATGGGTCAACAGTCAACTGTTGGTATTCACCACCACGGTCTACTGCAGAGTAGTTCTTGTTTACGATATCTTCACCCTTCTTGCCGTATGATTTCATGATGAATTTCTTCATTTGTTCAACAGCCAAGTCTACAGGGATCACGCCGGTAATACGGAAGAATGCAGACTGAAGGATCGTATTTGTACGGTTACCCAAACCAATTTCTTGAGCAATCTTAGTGGCATTGATGTAGTATACCGAAATATTCTTTTTCGCAAAATAGCGTTTTACCTTATTAGGTAAGTTTTTCGCCAACTCTTCACCTTCCCAGATCGTATTCAAAAGGAATGTACCGTTGCTACGCAAACCACGAGTCACATCGTACATGTTAAGGTAAGCCTGAACGTGACAAGCCACGAAGTTAGGGGTATTTACCAAATAAGTCGAACGGATAGGCTCGTTACCGAAACGAAGGTGAGAACAAGTGAAACCACCCGATTTCTTAGAGTCGTATGAGAAGTAAGCTTGGCAGTGTTTATCTGTGTTGTCACCGATAATCTTTACCGAGTTCTTGTTAGCACCTACTGTACCGTCGGCACCTAAACCATAGAATTTAGCCTCAAATACGCTTTCGCCGCCTAAGGCGATTTCTTCTTCTTGTGGAAGAGAAGTAAAGGTTACGTCGTCTACGATACCAATTGTAAACTGATTCTTTGGCATTGGTAAGCCCAAGTTTTCGTAAACAGCAAGGATCTGAGCAGGAGTCGTGTCTTTAGAACCCAAACCATAACGTCCGCCAACGATAACCGGCGCATTTTCTTGACCATAGAAACAGTCTTTAACGTCAAGATACAATGGTTCGCCAGTTGCACCCGGTTCTTTAGTACGATCAAGAACAGCAATGGTTTTTGCAGTCTTAGGTACAGCAGCCAAGAAGTGTTTAGCAGAGAATGGACGGTACAAGTGTACAGCAACCAAACCAACTTTTTCACCTTTAGCCGTTAAGTGGTCGATTGTTTCGCGGATTGCTTCTGTAACCGAACCCATAGCGATGATGACGCGGTCAGCGTCAGGAGCACCGTAATAGTCGAACAAACCATATTTACGACCGGTGATCTTAGCGACTTCGTTCATGTATTCTTCTACAATAGCCGGAACTGTTTCATAGAAGTTGTTGCATGATTCACGGTGTTGGAAGAAGTGATCAGGGTTTTCAGCCATACCACGAGCAACCGGGTTCATTGGATTCAATGCGCGTTCGCGGAACTCAGCCAATGCTTCTTGGTCAACAAGCGGTGCAAGATCGTCGTTCTCCAACGTTTCGATCTTTTGGATTTCATGAGAAGTACGGAAACCATCGAAGAAGTTAACGAATGGTACGCGTGATTTGATGGTAGCCAAGTGAGCTACACCCGACAAGTCCATCACTTCTTGTACAGAACCTTCTGCTAACATCGCAAAACCGGTTTGGCGAGTTGCCATTACGTCTTGGTGGTCACCGAAGATACATAAAGCATGACTGGCTAATGTACGAGCCGATACGTGGAATACACAAGGTAAAAACTCACCGGCAATTTTGTACATGTTAGGAATCATCAAAAGCAAACCTTGAGACGCTGTATAAGTTGTCGTTAATGCACCGGCTTGTAATGAACCGTGAAGAGCTCCGGCTGCACCGGCTTCTGATTGCATTTCTTGTACCAATACAGTCTCGCCGAAGATGTTTTTACGTCCTGCGGCTGCCCATTCGTCTACGTACTCTGCCATAGTCGAAGAAGGGGTGATTGGGTAAATCGCAGCAACTTCAGAGAACATATACGAGATATGTGCAGCTGCTTGATTACCATCACAAGTGATGAATTTCTTCTGTTTAGTCATAATTCTTTTTAAAATATTTAGTAAATAAATTTTTTATCTTTCATTTATCGGAGTCTCTTTCAATAGAGAAAACCGAACATCCAGAGTGGGATTTGATTACCACTGCCGATATCCATTTTATTTAAGGCATACGTGATGCCCGGGTTATTTTTAATCTTTGCTGTTGCATTTCCAATCTTAAACGGCATGATGTCGTCGACTAAGAATGAGAAATTCTTTTCTCCTTTATTCACTTTATGGTCTTTCCACATGGTGTTGACAAAGAAGGTTTCCAAGACATTTTGCTCTTCCACATTGACCGGATAAATGCAATACATCAAGTTCGAATTGTGCAGCATGATCTTCGACGGCTTTTTGGGGAAGTCTTCTCCTTTCGGATAGACCAGGTTGATCAGACGAGCATCGGCCAGATATTTAATGTAATTCATAACGGTGGCTCGTGAGGTCTGAATGTCATTGGCGAGTTGACTCACATTAGGGGCTTTTTGCCCATTGATTGCAAGTAGATAGAGTAGTTTCTTTATTTTCGATAAATACTTGAGCTCGATCTGCTTTAATAACAAGATGTCGACCTCAATCATCATATTCATGGTCTTCAACAGATTCTCCGAGAAATTTCTTTTTTCAAGGAAGAACGGATAAAAACCATGATGGAGATAATCCTGAAAATAGTCCGATGGACGTACTTTAGAAACAATCCCTTTGGCTATTTGTTCGTGATTGGATAAGAGTTCCTCCAGGCTATAGCTGCGAAACTTCATTCCTGTCTGGCGATTGAGGAATTCACGGAAAGAGAATCCGCGAAGATTGTAGCTTTTCACAATGTCGCGCAACTCTAAGTTCTCCTCTTTCAATCGCATCACTGATGACCCTGTAAAGATAATCTTTAGATTAGGATATTTATCGTAGCAAGTACGTAGCTCTTCACTCCAATCGGGTTTCTTGAAAACTTGGTCGATCAAGAGCACTTTACCTCCCCGCTTAATAAATTCACCGGCAAACTCTACAATCGTATGGTTGGCAAAGTAGAAATTGTTCATATTGATGAAGAGGCAGGAGCGATCTGTTCCAAATTTTTCTTTGGCATATTGAAGTAGAAAAGTCGTTTTCCCTACACCACGGGTGCCTTTAATACCGATTAATCGGTGACTCCAATCGATTTCGTCCATGAGGTCGCGACGGACGGTGGAGTTTGTGTGTTCTACGAGGTAAGCGTGTGTACGATAGAATGATTCCATTTTGGGTTCAGTTTAGTGGGGCAAATATATACTTTTTTTTAGTAATTGCAAAGTGGAGATAGCAAAATTGTCTATTTTATTGGTGCATATTCTCTTATTTTAAGAGGATGAAAGGAGTTGATATCTAGCTGCTTGTTGGGTGGCTGGGGACTTAATTCTTTGAAACAAGGGTTTGGCCCGATTTAAACCTAGGGTTGGCATCGGGTAGAGGACCTTTTCAGCCCTTCGTTTATTGGAGATTATCGGGGCACAGTTTAAGTTGATTTTCTCATCAAGTCATTAACGATCTCTTTAACTGAATTTAGTTTTTCTGAGAGTCCCTTTATAGGCCATGTAGGCTTCCTTTGTTGAGCCTTCGTTCGAAGGCTCTTCGGCCCTCGAACGAAAACCCATGAGCCCTCGAACGAGGGCTGAAGAGCCCACGTTCGGGGGCTCAACAAATCGAACTTTACAAACGATTGAATAAGGCGGACAATCGTTTAATTGCAGTTGATAAGCGATTAATGAAGTGGGACGATTTTATTCATTGCACTTGAAAAACGATTCATAAAAGGGTGTAACGGATAAAAGACCGTTTTATCGGGAGGAAATGGACGATTCTTTCTGAGTTTTTATCTATCTTTATCTTCTCTTTCGATGGAGATCTTCTCCGTGATCGGAGAGCTAAGCAACTCGTGTTATAAAACTTTCGATTATGTTTTTGTATCTTTTAAATTTAGATCATGATTTAGCCTTGAGCTGTCATGAAGCCAATTATATGCCTCCCGATGCGGTGAAGGGAATGATGTTCGATTTAGCTTTGCTGCCCATTTGGTTTGCACCTGACGGAAGTGCCGTCTTAGCTTCGCCAACTTACAATCAGAACTATTTGGCCGAGGTAGCTGAACGTTTCCGGTTACAGGTCCGATTGATGGTTCCATCCGAACTTAAAGAGAAGACTTCATTAGAGGTTGTCCCGTGGGGCTGGAATTTGGCGTTACGTCGCTATCTCCTCGAGTGTGGATTGAAAGAAAACCAATTGCCTTCTCCGGATGAGGTGGAGGTCAGAAGAGCACTCTCTCATCGGCGATCGGCTGTGGAGTTGTTGCCCACGTTGCAACTCAACGATTGGTTCTGTGGAGAGTCGTTTTTCTTGACGGACGATTCTTCTTGTCGATGGTTTATAGAGTCTCATGAGTGTTGCGTCCTTAAATCGCCATTGTCCGGAAGTGGAAAAGGACTAAATTGGTGTAAAGGGGTGTATACGCCCTCCATTGCCGGCTGGTGCAAACGAGTGATCCGTCAGCAGGATGGGGTTGTGGCGGAACCGATCTATGAGAAACAGCAAGATTTTGCCATGGAGTTTTATTCCGATGGTTGTGGCCGGATCTCTTTTGTGGGGTATTCCATGTTTACGACGAATCGGAGTGGCGCCTATCTGTCGAATGAATTGCTGTCGGATGAGCAAATAGAAAGTTATTTGGGAACCTTCGTCCCTCTCTCGGAAATCAAACGACTAAGAACGATCTTGATCGATCGCCTGACCGACCGCTTGTCGACTCGATATACCGGTTTTCTGGGGGTCGATATGATGATTTGCTCATGGCCTGACGCCCCTAACTTTCGCATTCATCCCTGTGTCGAGATCAACCTAAGGATGAATATGGGGATTGTAGCCCGACGTTTATTTGATCGTCTGGTTGCTCCCGATCGGAGAGGGGAGTTTCGAATCACCTATTCCGAACAGACGGGAGAGGCCTTAACCGAGCATCAACAGGCTCTTGAAGAAGCTCCTTTAGTTTGTCGAGACGGCAAAATTGAATCCGGCTATTTGGCTTTGACTCCTATTTATTCACAGACGCATTATCGGGCTTGGATAAAGGTTCACTCTTGAGTTGAACGCTTTGTACGGCGGGACTTTCGTTGCCATAACGATCTATGGCTGTCACGGCATAATAACGTTTGGTCTCCCATGGGGTGAGGGGGACGTAAGTATAGGTTGTGGAACGGACACGCTGTGCTAGAATCAATTCCGGCTTATGGATGTCGACGGGATAGGTATCCGACCCATAAATGACATACATCGGTGCATTGATCGAGTCATTATCAGTTGAGGCTTTCCACCGGAGGATCACTTGACGGTTGTCGGACGCTTTTACGTTTAGATCCGATGGAGCAGAAGGAGCCGTTTGATCGAGCCATGGCATTGGGGGTTGCAGAGCCGGATAGCGATAGAAGTTGTTCTTCAGCTCGGTGTATAGTCCTTGGATATTATCCATAACATATCTGACGCGATAGTGTCCTTGTCCCTCTAATTGATGTCGGCGTAGGAAGTTCATTT
>JBKEDO010000100.1:0-16749 GCA_047975405.1 Bacteroides sp. | reverse complement strand
TCATAGAAGCTTGGTACCCCGGTTCGAAAGGTGGAGAAGCCTTAGCAGAAGTGTTATTTGGCGATTACAATCCGGGCGGTAAGCTGACTGTGACGTTCCCCAAAAGCGTCGGACAAATCCCTTTCAACTTTCCTTGCAAACCATCATCACAGATAGACGGTGGCAAGAATATGGGATTAAAAGGAAACATGTCCCGCGTCAATGGCGCCCTCTATCCCTTTGGCTACGGATTGAGCTATACCACATTTGCATACTCAGATCTTAAACTCTCCAAGTCGGTCATCACCGAAAACGAATCGGTCGACCTATCGTGTACCATAACGAATACCGGCAAACGAGCAGGCGATGAAGTCGTACAACTTTACATCAAAGATGTGTTAAGCAGCGTCACGACCTATGAGAAGAATCTGATCGGCTTCGAACGGGTGCACCTCAATCCGGGCGAACGTAAAACCGTCACCTTCCCAATCGACCGAAAAGCACTCGAGCTACTTAACGAACACCTAAAATGGGTTGTTGAACCGGGTGAGTTCAGACTAATGGTTGGGGCTTCTTCCGAAGATATTCGCTTAAACGGATCACTGAACGTAGTCGCCTACGGACAAGTTCCCAACGCCGCTCCTGCCGCCACAACCTCCCCTATCAGTGCCAGTACCAATACCGAACAAACCGGATTGGCGGTGGATGGGAATATGAATACAGCTTGGGAAGGAAATAAAGGGGACTACCTCACGTTTAGTCTTCCCAACGGGACTAAGATCGATGCGATCAAGATTGCTTTCAGTCGCGAGAACAAGCTAAAAACAGATTTTGAGATCCAACTGTCAAGTGGAGGGGGACAGTTCCTGACGGTTTATTCGGGAACCACAGACCAGTATCAAAAACTACAAGAATATTCTTTCAAAGGAACAACAGCTAGTGACGTACGCCTCGTCTTAGGGAGTGATCGTGTCGGCATTGCCGAAGTAAAACTCCCTACCCTGCAAAAATAAAATCGAATAGAGTAGACTTAAACGTTGTTTTATAGGAGTTAAAGCTTTATTTTTGGCCTCACATTGCTAAGAAGAAAGGATCAATAGCTCGCTGATCGCAATAAAGAGCTTATTGACCGACATAAATAACTCATTAATAACGTTTAAGTCCACTTTTATGAATATACTGAAGTCCATCACCACCATTTGTACCTTCCCGTTACTTTTGACGAGCTACCCCAGTCACGCGTCATCGTCAACTTTGTTAACTTCATCGACTCCTAAATCGCCCCTTTCGGACGAGCTGACCATGATCGTAGGCACTTATACGGGTGGTACAAGCAAAGGGCTTTATTCGTTTCGATTCGATCAACACACCGGAATCGCTACACCTTTAAGCCATACCGAAATTAAAAATCCATCGTATTTCACGGTGTCGAACGATGGGAAACAGGTCTATGCCGTCAGCGAACTCGGCGAACAAGAGGCCGCAGTAACCGCTTTCGATTTTGATGCCACTCAAGGGACGTTTAAAAGAAGAAATACAGAGCGAACCTTTGGAGCCGACCCGTGCAATATTACAACGAACGGACAAGTGGTCGTCACAGCCAATTATTCAGGAGGAAATGTCTCCATATTTCCCCTCCGAAAAGACGGCACACTAGAGCCGACGTCGACCATAGAGCAGTTCAAAGGAAAAGGAATGGATCCTAAACGCCAAGCCAAGCCTCATCTACACTGTGTGATGTTCAGCCCCGACGGAAAATACTTATTTGCCAACGACTTAGGAACAGATCATATTTATCGCTTCGACCACTTAACAACAAGTGCTTCTAAAGCTTTAAAGCTGAATCCTTCGGCAACTCTAACTTTAAAAGCGGGATCAGGACCTCGGCATCTGACGTTTGCTCCAAACGGCAAACAGGCTTATCTGATCAATGAGCTCTCGGGCACAGTGGTGGTGTTCGACTATAAGAAGGGAAAACTAACACCCAAACAAGAGATCGCAGCCGATACCGTCAATGCACAAGGAAGTGCCGATATTCACGTTAGTCCCGACGGTGCCTTTCTTTATGCCAGCAATCGCCTCAAAGCCGACGGCATCGCTATCTTTAAGATCGATCGTAAGACCGGACAATTAACCAAAGTGGGTTATCAGCTCACAGGCATACACCCTCGTCATTTCAATATCACCCCTAATGGTAAGTATCTGTTGGTGGCTTGTCGCGACAATAACGCGATCCAAGTGTTCGAAAGAGATCCCCGGAGCGGATTACTCACCAAAACCGATCAAGAGATTAAAGTTGATCAGCCGGTTTGCATAAAATGGGTGAACTAAAAATAAAATCAAACCCAAGAGGGAGGCCGGATTAAAATCAGCATCTCTCCTCCTATAAGAAAAAATATATAGATTATCACACACGACCCACACTAAATTCTCCAAAAAGCCTTATTCATAGGTATTACAGGGTAGTGTGTGATAATCTTTTTGGGGATTTATCCCACACTAAATGAAGGGTATCCCACACTAAACAAGGGGTATCCCACACTATTTCTGCCACAACACGATTATTTTATAGCTTTTATTATTCCCCATAACAGTCGTCATTTAATAGCAGCGTAACCATTCACCGTTAAGGCCTTCAATTCGTCATTGGGACACTCTCATTCCTTCCTTTTTCAAATGGGATTAAGTGACCGGAAGCTTCATTTACTTAGTCGCAAAGTGGATTTATTCGTTGTCTACGTTCACTGTGTTGAGCCCTCGAAGCTGGGCTCTTCAGCCCTCGTTCGACAACCGATGAGCCCTCGTTCGAGGGCTGAAGAGCCTTCGAACGAGGGCTCAACAAATGGGGCTTAAATACCATCAAAAGCTCGTTTCAAAAAAACTAAATGCAGTTAAAAGATTCACTAATGATAATGCGAAAATATGATGCCGTACGTTACCACAACAACCTCCAATAGCCTCAAGGTTATCGTTGCAACAACTTAACCGATATCCCCCGCCCTTTCTTCACACATTTAAGCAATCCCGAGCGCAGTTCGTTTTTAGACAAGTCGAATAGTAAATTGGGATTGAAATGCTGACCGTTGAAACGCGTTTCAAAATGTAAATGCGCCGTTGTTGCGCGACCGGTACGCCCGGTGAGTGCAATCGGATCACCCGCTTTAACCACATCACCACTCTTGACAAAGTTCGTTTGGTTGTGACTATACACGGTTTCTAATCCCCCGGCATGACGGATCACAATGAGTTGGCCGTATGCACTATAGCGTTTCGAAAGTCGAACAACTCCATCAAAGGGACAACGAATGGTGTCTTTCGGACAGGTCTTGATATCGGCTCCGGCATGGCGACGACGTCCACCATAAGGAGAGATCACTTTGGCCCCTTTCAGCGGAAAGGTAAAGCTCGTCTTCCCCAATGAATCGAGGTCGACAACGATTGGTTTTCCATCGGCAAACAATCCCGGAGTGGGCACGCGGAGATGATTCACCTCCATGGAAGAGAACGTGGGTTTATCTTGGGCTTTTAATCCTAAAGCCATCCACAATAAGAAGATAAAAGACAATGTGTGTTTCATATCCGTGTATCTGTATTTAAGCATTTATGTTATTCGAAATAATCGATTCGAACCTCCTCGGCACCCGCATAATCGGCGAGTAGCCGACCAATCATCTCGGCAGCTTCGGCAAGTCCCTCTTTACCATTATACCCATTGACGATTGCCAAGATGTGCGTGGTATTTAGATCCATCTTCGTCCGTTCATGATCGCTCGTTGGGGTACCAATTCCTCCCACGGCGTCACGATAGACCGGCAATCCTTCAATATTGAGTTCGCCACGACCGATGCCTTCGAAAGGTTCGCCGGCACGACCGATACCCAATTCGAGATCAACACCTGAGATCTTATCCGCATCGAAGCCACCGATAGAGTGACCGGTACGCAAAGAGACCAAATTGATCAAGTCGACCAAGGTGTCGATCTGATACAAATCAATACCGCGCATGAGGCGACGACGAAGCGCTTCGGCCGACGGGCGATAACGTCCGGGATCTTTTCCACAACGCTTATACGCTTCACGAGTCGCAGCAATTACAGGCTGATTCTTAATATCGCCCAGCTGAGTGGTAGTGGTCAGTTCCTCGGTAAAAGCCGAGATTTCCTGCCAAAGCCCTTCACTATAAGCCGTATTGTGCACAGCCGCATAAACAGCAGCTCCCGCATAAACCGGACAAGCCGCTTTGATCTCTTCAGAGACCATGATATGATAGTTTTTGTATTCTTCAGTATTCATTTTTCAGTATTCATTTTTTAGTTCTATCCATGGATAAATCTATCATTAAACAGTTATCAGCCATTAGTCAACGGCCATTAGTCAACAGTCATTAACCAACAACCATTAGTCATCAGCCATTAATCATTAATCATTAATCATCAGTCAACATTTAACGCAATGCCCGACAAGATACGCCCGGAATGGATACCCAGACGACGAGCGGAGAAAAACTGTTCGTGTAAGGTGTAGGTACAAAGACCCGCCACTTCGATCCGATCGGCAGACACCCCAAACGCTTCGAGCTGCATGGCATTTGCCCGCCACAGATCGAGATGCGCCTTTCCCGTATCGGGATGACGAACTGCAATTTGCGCCATGTTGAACCCTTGTTGCCGGAACGCCTCATAGACCTCCTCGCCCACCTCAAACGCAGCTTGAGAGATACTAGGGCCAATACAAGCCACTACGTCCCCTCCCAATGTGCCGTAGGTCTGGTGCATGCGTTGCAACGTTTGAGTCACGATTCCCGCTACCGTCCCACGCCATCCGGCATGTACAGCCGCAATCGCCCGATGAGTCCGATCGTACATCAACACCGGCACACAATCGGCTGTGCTGATACACAAACACTGCCCCAGGCGATCGGTCATCAAGGCATCCACCCCTGTGAGTCGTTGCCTTCGTTGCTCCGGAGAAGCCGAAAGGAAACGATCGTCGATCACCTCACAAACGGTGCCATGCGTCTGCATGGGGATCACCAGCTCGAGGGGACGAGGATCGAGTTCGTTCATTAAGAGTTCTTGGTTACGGCGAACCGATTCCGGCGCATCTCCACTAAACGGAGCACAATTGAATGTGCCGTACGTCCCACAGCTATAGCCCCCTTGACGGGTCGTTACAAAATGAGAAATGTTGGAGTAAGCGTTTAACGACGCATACCCCAACATTTTATGATCTTTATCGAGTGTTATCATTTTTCAGTCGATTCTTCTTCTCCTTCTTCTTCTTCATATTCATACTCCAGATCGTCATCATCATCGACATCTTCGTACTCATAATCGAAGTCTTGATCCTCACCCATCTCTTTAAGCTCTTCCTGAAGTCTGCTCACATCTTTCGGACGGTGCACAATCGCTTCAATCTTATTGCTTTCTTTATTCAATTCAGCCCAAAGGATGTCTTTCAGTTCCGAGATGCCCATACCGGCTACAGAAGAAATGAACAGATGCGGCACATTATCAGGAAGAGTCGGCTCGATCTCATCCATCAACTCCTGATCGAGCATATCACATTTCGTGATCGCCAATACCCGCTGTTTGTCGAGCATCTCAGGGTTGAACGTTTTAAGCTCGTTCAACAAGATATCATATTCTTTACGAATATCATCACTATCGGCAGGAACCATAAAGAGCAACAAGGAGTTACGCTCAATGTGACGCAAGAAACGTAGACCTAGTCCGCGACCACCACTTGCTCCCTCAATAATTCCGGGAATGTCGGCCATCACAAACGATTTTCCATCGCGATAAGAAACAATACCCAAGTTCGGTTCGAGCGTCGTAAACGGATAATCGGCAATCTTTGGTTTGGCTGCCGAAACCGCAGACAACAATGTTGATTTACCGGCATTAGGGAAACCAACCAGACCGACATCGGCCAGAAGCTTCAACTCCATGATGACCGTCATCTCTTGCATCGGTTCGCCCGGTTGAGCAAAACGCGGTGCCTGACGCGTCGCTGTCTTAAAATGAGAGTTGCCTAATCCTCCGCAACCCCCTTTCAACAAAATCACTTCTTGTCCGTCATCAGTCACATCACAGAGGTATTCCCCTGTTTCGGCATTATAAACCACAGTTCCGCAAGGCACTTCAATGACTTTGTCTGCCCCATCTTTTCCGAAACTACGGTTTTTACTACCCGACTCTCCATGACCGGCCATCGCGTGACGGTCGAACTTCAAGTGCAACAACGTCCAGTAATTACGATTACCACGCAAGATGATATGGCCTCCTCTACCACCATCGCCCCCATCCGGGCCTCCGTTAGGACAATACTTCTCGCGCCTCATATGCGTAGAACCTCTTCCGCCCTTACCCGAGCGACAGTATATCTTTACATAGTCAACAAAATTCGATTCAGCCATATTTATTAAATATTTAAAAGTGGAATAAGTAAGAAATCGGTGACGAGAAAGGCTTACTCTCCTTTTCATCACCGATCGTTATATGTTCTATATTATTTAATCGCGTCGATCGCGCTGCAAATATCAGCAAAGATACCATCCATTGTACCTAAACCTTGGATGTGAGCATACTGACCTTCTTTCTTGTACCAGTCGATCAATGGAGAAGTCTGAGAATGATAAACCAATAAACGTTTCTTAATGGTTTCTTCATTATCATCAGCACGACCTGATTCCTGACCGCGTTTGATCAAACGAGTCATCAATTCATCTTCAGGTACATCCAAATCAAGCATTACAGAAACCCCTTGGTTTCTTTCAGCCAACATTGCTTTCAAAGCATCTGCTTGTGCAATAGTACGTGGGAAACCATCGAAGATCACCCCTTTGCTATCTTCAAAGCTATCGAATACACTTGCTAAAATATCAATCATCAAAGCATCCGGAATCAACTGACCTTGGTCGATATAACCTTTAGCCGTCTTACCTAGTTCTGTACCGTTTTTGATTTCTGCACGCAATACATCACCTGTTGAGATGTGGTTAATGCCATACTTCTCAACGATACGCTCGCTTTGTGTTCCTTTTCCTGAACCTGGAGCACCGAAAATTACAATGTTCAACATTTCTTTTCTTTGTTATTTACTATTTTACAATCAAATTAAAACTAAAGAGACCTATTTGAGGACGATCCGAGAAAACGATTTGTCTATTTTCGTCGTCCGAAGATCAGCTGTTGTTTACTCAACAACTGTGTATATATCTTTGTAGTTACGTCCGTAACCATCGTAATCCAATCCGTAACCCACGATAAAGTCGTTAGGGATCTCCATGGCAACATACTCGATATTCAAATCAACCTTCAACTTTTCAGGCTTCACCAATAGAGAAGCAATATGAATCTGTTCAGGATTACGTGTTCCCAAATTGTCCAACAAACGTTGCATCGTTAATCCGGTGTCGACAATATCCTCTACAATCACAATGGTACGTCCGGCAATATCTTCGTTCAAACCAATCACCTCTTTAATCACTCCTGAAGAAGTCACTCCTTGGTAAGAAGCTAACTTCACAAAAGAGATCTCACAAGGAATGGTAATGTGCTTCATCAGATCGGCTGTAAACATAAACGATCCATTTAACACACTGAGGAATAACGGATTCTTTCCGGCTAAATCTCTATTTATTTCGTTCGCTACGCGAATCACTTGCTTTAGAATGTCTTCTTCTTTAATCGAAACAGAAAACTGCTTATCTTTTATTTGTATGGTGTCCATAACGGGTATTTTAAAAAAGTTGCCGCAAAAATACAACTTTTATTCCACTTCAGCGTCTATCTTCGCGACTTTTCTTTCAAAAAGGAAGCGCGATAACCACTAGATTAATTGGCTATTAGTCAGCTGTAGAAAGGTTTTTCAGGTCATTTTACAGAAATACGCAGCTAATGTTTATCTTTGTAGTGCAAAAACTTAAAATGAAGGATAATGAAAATATTTACCGCCAATAACATAAAAAAATTAGATACTTATACCATTGAGAACGAACCGATAGCATCGATCGACTTAATGGAAAGAGCGGCAAGAGCACTCACAACAGCCATTACCGAACGATGGAGTGTCCAAACTCCGGTTACCGTCTTTGCCGGACCCGGAAATAATGGTGGGGATGCTTTGGCTGTGGCTCGAATGATGGCCGAAAAAGGATACCAAATAGAAGTCTACCTCTTCAATACTAAAGGGGAATTGTCGGACGACTGCCAGACCAATAAAGAGCTACTCGAGATGGTCGACGACGTGGACTTTCACGAAATTACCACACAATTTACACCGCCTAATCTAACGGCCAAACATTTGGTGATCGACGGTTTATTTGGTTCGGGACTAAACAAACCACTCAGTGGGGGATTTGCAGCGGTAGTGAAATACATCAATGCCTCTAAGTCCACAGTGGTAGCCATTGATATTCCATCCGGATTGATGGGGGAAGAGAATACGTTTAATGTAAAAAACCATATTATCCGAGCAGATGTGACCTTGAGTTTGCAATTCCCGAAGCTATCCTTTCTCTTTCCGGAGAATAGCGAGTACGTCGGCGAATGGGATTTATTGGATATCGAACTCAGCGAAGAGGGTATTGAGGAGATTGAGACCAACTATGAGATACTCGAACCGGAGGATATCCGTTCACTCATTAAAACGAGAGACCGATTTGCACACAAAGGACATTTCGGACATGCGTTGCTGATCGCCGGCTCGAAAGGCATGGCCGGGGCTTCTATCTTATCGGCACGTGCCTGCCTACGTTCCGGCGTCGGATTATTGACCATACATGCCCCACAAAGCAACTTAAGTATTTTGCAAACCGCCGTTCCGGAAGCCATGGTCGATCTTGACATCAGCGAAGAGTGTTTTGCTGTACCGGTCAATATGGAACATTTCCAGGCTATAGGCATTGGACCGGGATTGGGACGAAGTGAAGATACGGAAACGGCCTTAATCACTCAGCTTAGCCAATGTCAAGTCCCGGTGGTACTAGACGCCGATGCGCTCAACATTTTGGCCAACCATCGCCACACGCTAACTAACCTTCCCAAAGGTTCTATCCTCACTCCACATCCAAAAGAACTCGAGAGACTGGTTGGTAAATGCCAAGACTCTTACGAGAGGCTTTCTAAAGCCTGCGAACTCGCCAAAAGCGGACAACTTTACATTATTCTGAAAGGGGCTTATTCGACTATCATCACCCCTGCCGGTAAATGTTACTTTAACTCCACCGGCAACCCGGGTATGGCTACAGGAGGTAGCGGAGACGTACTCACCGGAATCATTTTGGCTCTATTGGCACAGGGATACGAAGCCGAAGACGCTGCAAAAATCGGAACGTATGTACACGGTTTATCAGGGGACATGGCTAAAAAGAAGATGGGAATGACCGCTCTTATTGCTAGTGATCTGGTCAATTACCTCCCTATTGCTTGGAGATTAGTAAGCGAATAAACGTTAATAACTATGGGGTTTCCCAACAACTTCACTAACTTTGATGCTGAAACCCGTAAAAAAGGAACGAATATGAAAAGATTAATATGGCTAACCGGATTTATACTATCAACTTCCGCTTATGCACAAACAGAAGTCGTAACCGGTATTACACGTGGAAAAGATTACGGTGTGGTTTATGCCTTACCTAAAACACAATTAGATCTTGAAATTACAGTTTGTAAGGTGACTTACACCCCTGGAGAGTTTTGTAAATATGCCGAACGATATCTCCGGTTACAAAACATATCGGGTGATCCGGAAACGTATTGGGAGCTTAAAAAGGTCGAAGTTAAACCAATCGGGGTTCCGGATAACAGCCGCACCTATTTTGTTAAGCTAAAAGATAAGACCGTGGCTCCATTAATCGAATTAACTTCGGATGGGATCATTAAGTCGATCAATGTACCTTACACTAAAGAGGAACATCCATCGGGCAACATCAAAAAAGTGGATGCTAAACCAGCCCTTAACCCTAAAGACTTTCTGACGGAGGAGATTCTGATGGCCAACTCGACCGCAAAGATGGCGGAATTAGTCGCAAAAGAGATTTACACAATTCGTGAAAGCAAAAATGCCTTATTGCGAGGACAAGCTGATAATATGCCTCAAGATGGGGTACAACTTAAACTAATGCTCGACAACTTAAATTTGCAAGAAGAAGCGATGACTGAAATGTTCTCGGGCTCAGTAGTTAAAGAAGAAAAGACGTATCATGTCGTGCTTACCCCTGATAAAGAGCTTCAAAACCAGATCGCCTTTCGATTCTCACAAAAGCTTGGTGTAGTCGATAACGATGATATGGCAGGATCTCCTTATTTCATCTCTATCAAAAACCTAAAAAGTTTGAATATCCCGGAGGAAGAGGATAAAAAGAAGAAAGAAGAAGGTATCGGTTATAACGTTCCGGGTAAAGCGCTCATCACGTTAACTGATGGGAAAAAGGTTTGGTCAGAACAGGAGGCTTCAATTACCCAGTTTGGGGTAACCGAATATTTAGCTCCGGTACTCTTCAATAAGAAATCGACGATACAAGTCACCTTTGATCCAACAACCGGGGGACTTCTCAAGGTTGATCGATCGGAAACAGAATAAAATTAGAATTGGGTAGAATAAACTTATAATGTGAATACCGTATGAAAAGTTTTGAAAAATATCTCACTCTTTGGGTGGCACTCTGCATCACGGTGGGAATCACTATTGGCAAGTTTCTACCCATAATACCCGAAACTCTAGAAAAATTCGAGTACGCCAATGTTTCTATACCGGTTGCGGTGTTGATCTGGTTAATGATCTACCCCATGATGCTCAAAGTGGATTTTCAGAGTGTGCGTAATGTAGGGCGTAACCCCAAAGGTATTGTCATCACCTGCGTTACCAATTGGATGATCAAACCTTTTACCATGTTTGGGATCGCTTGGCTATTCTTTTACGTCATCTTCAAGGCGCTGATTCCATCAGAGCTTGCACACGAATATTTGGCCGGAGCAGTACTGCTTGGCGCGGCCCCTTGTACGGCAATGGTCTTTGTTTGGAGTTATCTAACCAAAGGTGATGCTGCTTATACCTTGGTACAAGTTGCCGTAAACGATTTAATCATCCTTGCGGCATTCGCTCCGATTGTAGCTTTTTTGCTCGGTGTGAGTGGGGTGGAAATTCCTTTTGACACCTTACTGCTGTCGGTCTTCTTATTTGTGGTTATCCCTCTCGCAGCGGGTGTTTTTACACGAATTACCGTGATACGGAAACGAGGCATTGACTATTTTAACACGATATTCCTTAAAAAGTTTGACAACATAACCATTGCAGGATTATTGCTCACGCTTGTGATTCTCTTTTCATTTCAAGGTGAAACGATCCTAAACAATCCGCTACACATCTTACTGATTGCAGTACCTCTCATTATTCAAACGGTACTGATTTTCTTTGTGGCTTATGGTTGGGCTAAAGTTTGGCAATTGCCACACTCCATAGCTGCTCCGGCAGGCATGATTGGAGCAAGCAACTTTTTCGAGTTAGCAGTTGCCGTTGCTATTTCGCTGTTCGGATTACAATCGGGTGCAGCATTAGCAACAGTAGTAGGCGTATTGGTTGAAGTCCCCGTAATGCTTATGCTTGTTCGGATAGCCAATAACACCCGTAAATCTTTTAAAGCCTAATGACTAAACGATTACGATCGGCACTTGGCAAAAACGATTTATTCCTCTCTGTCTAGTCTTAACATCAAATTAACTTCCAACTAATTTGTCCACTATAAACGAGTAGAGCGTAGCGAACACTTTTGAAGTGAGTTCGCTACGCCCTGCTTTAATCCGTAAGGCACGGATCGTTTTATTTTAGACTGCCCATCAAATTAAATCTTAACATTCAATTTGATGAAACCATCTTTCTGTAATTGGGTGAGATACGTTGTAACGCGACTTTCATACCCTTCTTCATGATCGAAATGTTCAGCCAATTGCCCGATGATCTCAGACACGGTATGCTGCCCATCGATT
Source organism: Bacteroides sp. (assembly GCA_047975405.1). Taxonomy (GTDB): domain Bacteria; phylum Bacteroidota; class Bacteroidia; order Bacteroidales; family Bacteroidaceae; genus Bacteroides. Next base: position 4,780 of record JBKEDO010000100.1, on the reverse strand, counting down.
AGATTCCAGATCTGAGTTCCATGCTTTTCTAACTGAACCGTCAAATACTTAGAGCGTCCCTTGGGCAGAAAACAATTCATCCAAGCTCGCTTAAATCGAGGAAAAGCAAGAATTATAGATTCACCATCCGGCCGACTTTCAACTTGGGACGACCGGATCGGAATGGTATCGAGCAGGTTTATCTTACGAGTATCAGCCATGATTAATGTTTGATATTAGGATCTTCAAGTCCGTAACCTTTTGCAGCATTTTCTTTCTTCAACAACAGAGCAAAAATCACAGCTAAAACACCAAAACAAGTAAAGATTAGCATTGGAATCGTATAATCATAAGTCGGCTTATTATTCACATGACCAGTTATACAGTATTTGTCAAGTACCTTGCCAATCAACAAAGGCACACCCATTAATCCCCAGTTCTGTACCCAGAAAATCAAAGCGTAAGCTGTACCTAATTTATTCTCCGGAATAATTTTAGGAACAGAAGGCCACATTGCTGAAGGAACTAAAGAGAAAGCAATACCTAATAAGATAATCAATACCAAGGCAACAATCCAGTTATCTAAGAATGAAACAGAGAATAAGAAGTGAATCACCACAAGCATGATTGATCCAATCAACATGATCGTGGCACCTTTACCTTTGCGGTCATAAAGATTACCAAAGAACGGAGTCAACAAGATATTTCCAAAAGGTAACAAAGCAGGAATGATACCGGACAAGGCTACAGTAATATGGAATTTATTAATCATCAAGTTCGGTGCGTACTTCAAGAAAGGGAAAACGGCTGAATAAAATAACACGCACAATAAAGCAATATACCAGAATCCTTTAATCTTGATAATATCTAAGATATCTCTAAAGCGGAATGGTTCTTCCTCTTCGTCCATAGCAGAAGCAGAACGTTCGGCATCCAATCGTTTATCCATCACCATAAACACCAAGAAACTCAACACTCCAATGCAGAGCAAGATCAAACCAATAAGGATTGGCATGCTTATAGAGTTATCGAACAAGCGGCATAATAAAGGGGTTGCTCCAATAGCAAGACCTGTACCGATACGAGCAGTAGCCATTTCTAGTCCCATAGCTAAAGCCATCTCTTTACCTTTAAACCATTTTACGATGATCTTTGAAACAGTAATGCCGGCAATCTCAATACCGGTACCAAAAATCGCATATCCAAGCGATGCAACCAACAGAGGGTATCCCCAGTCACTACCAAATAAATGAATCGTTTCTCCACCAAAATCATGAGAAATCCCAAACCATTTAATCGTTACTCCGACAAGCATCAAGATCGTAGCCATCAAACCAGTGAAACGTACTCCCATCTTGTCAAGAATCATACCGCCAAAAATCAGCATGAGGAAGAACACATTAAACCAGCCATAAGCACTAGTAAACGTACCATAATCATCCCCACTCCAACCTAAGCCACCGCTAGTTACAGGGCTTTGCAATAAATCTTGAAGCGGTGCCATCATATCGGTAATGAAGTATCCGCATAACATGGTAAAGGCAACTAAAGCTAAAACGCTCCAACGAGCCGTTTTAGATTCACTTAGTTTCTTCTGAATTTTTTCTGTTGTTGTCATTAGAAGTAAATATTTATTAAAGTTTATTATTTTTTCAGGAAGGCAAAGTTAATTATTTAGCTGAGCTATGCACTATAAAATGAAAGAAATTACAACAAAAGACTATTTTTTATCACACAAAAAAAGACCACCTAATAAATTAGGCAGTCTCCTCTTTATCTTTTTATGATTTCCTACATCTTATTGAGCAGAATCAGCAGAAGCTGATGGCGTAGTTGTTGCAGCATCTGCTTTTGGAGCAGCTGTTCCTGCAGGCAAATTATAAGGATTTGTGGTCTCTTGTTGTTTAGCTTGTTCAATCAAAGCATCTTGTGTTTTTGTTGAGTTTGTGGGCAAAACATAAGCAGTAGCAATACTCATGACTACCATAAATACAGCCAACCCCCAAGTTGTTTTCTCCAAGAAATCGGTTGTTTTACGCACACCCATTATCGAGTTTGAAGAAGAAAAACCTGAAGCTAATCCTCCACCTTTTGAATTTTGTATCAATACAATGATGCACATGAATATAGCTGCAACAACCATTAAGATAACGAATAGTAAATACATTTTTGTTATTTTGATTTAGCGTTAATAATCAGTTTCTCTAAAAATCTCATTTGATCCGCAAAGTAAGCATTTTTTTTTGGATATTTCAAACTTAATTTTTTAATTATTTCGAGCGCCTTAGAATATCTTTGCTGTTTAATGTAAATTTTAGCTAAAGTTTCAGTAAAACAGCTATCATCTTCTTCTATTTCAACCGAATCCGAATCATCTTCTTCCAGTGTCGATTCAGTGTCAATCAAAAAAAGCTGATCCACATTTGTCTCTTCTGGATCTGCGACTAACAGATTAGCAGATGTTTTTTCACTCTTCTCAATAAATCCATCAATCAAATCCTGCCCATACAGTTTAGGGACCTCTCTCAATTGGTCATCCTCAGTCGTACTCTCATTCAAAAGATAAGCGGTATAATCTGTAGAATAATCAAGAGTCAACTGTCCTCCACCATCATCCGGGATTTCTTCCAAAAAAGCGTCAATCAAACTTAGTGTACGATCAGTTGAGGGTTGATCTTGTTCTTTGCCCATCCCTTCTAAAGTCAGTTTTTCCTTTCGAAGGTGATAATTTTCGCCCTCAATTTGTTGAAAAAGGACTTTTCGATCGGCTATAAAAAAGATATTCTTTCTTAACTCCGCTCCATAATTTCCATCATGAAGAATATATAAATTCTTAAGATAGAGCAAACGAAGAGATTGAAAATAAGGATAACGAACCATTAAAGTCCGCAATTCATAAAGTGTTTCTCGATTTAAGACTTCCGGATGCTCAATCCATTGTTGTAAATTCATCAAAGTCATTATTACCAATTAGCTACAGTCGCATTAAATATCTGATCCGTAATTTCCTTAGTCATCTCAGCGATTAAGCCATCTTGAACGACCGTCAACAATTGACGGGAGTCGTAAGTACGAAAAGCAGTGAACTGCTGTTCAAAATCTTCTTTATGATTGGTATTATTAACAAAACGAACATTTACGGTGATGGTCAACTTCACCTCAGAAGAATATCCATCAGCTGAAACAGCTTGATTATATTGATTATAGCCGGTTATTTCACCATCAATTTGCAAATCAGCATTTTGCTTAACCAATTGCAATCGAGTTTGGCGAATGAAAATATCTTTCAAGTCTTCATTAAATTTAGTACCCAAAGGAGCATAAACAAATTCTGACTTGATCGGAAAATCAGCTATTGATATCGTCTTAACTTTGTCATAGTTAATAGATGATCCGTTGAACTTATAGGAAACAGAGCACGCAATAAGCATAACAGACAGACATCCCAATAAAACAAAGTGTGAGTGTTTTTTAATCCAATCCATATTCTTTAATTTTTCTATATAGAGTGCGTTCGGATATATTCAAATCTTTTGCCGCATTCTTTCTCTTCCCATGATGTTTATCAAGAGCCTTCTTGATCATCTCTTTTTCAACCTCATCTAAAGAAAGCGACTCTTCAACATATTCTTCTGTATCTTGAATATCATCATCTTCCTGTGGATGTATGACAGTAGTAGGAGAAGAAGATACCGGATGAATAATAGCGGGAACCGACGACTGATGAATCGCATTGGGGATAGAAGTGTTCACTACTTCACCGTGTCGTTCATCCATCAAATTATGCACCATTTTTTTTAATTCAGAAACCTCTTTACGCATATCGAACAGAACCGAATAAAGAATCTCACGTTCACTCTCAAAACTTTTATTATCCCGATGGCCTAATAAAGCAGGCAATCGTTGAGTTTCCATATTGGGTAAATAGGTCTGCAATATAGAAGCATTGATATCACGGTTCGTCTCAATAATCGAGATCTGTTCAGTAATATTTTTGAGTTGGCGCACATTTCCCGGCCAAGAATAAGCGACTAACAAACGCTTGGCATCATCCGTCAGTTGTATAGACGGCATGCGATACTTCTCTGCAAAATCGGCTGCAAACTTTCTAAACAGCAAAACAACATCATCGCCGCGCTCACGCAACGGAGGAATCTGGATCGGTACTGTATTTAATCGATAAAACAAATCCTCTCGAAATCGTCCTTCTGAAATGGCTTGAATCAGTTTCACATTCGTTGCCGCAACAATACGAACATCTGTCTTCTGAACCTTCGAAGAACCCACCTTTATAAATTCACCAGTCTCTAAAACGCGCAATAAACGGGCTTGAGTAGATAAAGGAAGTTCGCCGACCTCATCCAAGAAAATCGTTCCGCCATCGGCCTCTCCAAAATACCCTTTACGTTCACCAATGGCACCCGTAAAAGCTCCTTTCTCATGCCCAAATAATTCTGAATCAATGGTACCTTCGGGAATCGCTCCACAGTTGACAGCAATATATTGTCCATGCTTACGACGACTATATTGATGTATAATTTGTGGAAAGCTCTCCTTACCGACGCCACTTTCTCCCGTAATAAGCACAGACAAGTCGGTAGGTGCCACTTGAATGGCAACATCTATAGCACGTGACAAGCCTTCAGTATTACCAATAATACCAAATCTTAATTTCACTTGTTGTATTTCCGCCTTTGTCATCTCTCAGTTATTTTGTTTAGATTCTATTCATCGTCAACCGTATCCAACTTCAGTTTATCACTATCATCCCTCTTCTCATAATACTGTTTACGCAAAGGAT
>JBKEDO010000080.1:0-54058 GCA_047975405.1 Bacteroides sp. | reverse complement strand
TTGGTATGATTATACCACCTGCGTTTCTTTATATAAAGGATACAGCTCCGTCCGCGCATGGGATAATCATGCATACGAACTTCCTCATAAAATCCTTTGCTTTCAAGCTTATCCTGCTGATATTCTTCAGGAGGATTATTTCTCTCCTCAAAATAGATTTCAACTTTATCGGAAAGCTCATTAAAACGAACTATGTCGAAGTAATCAAACATGCCATCTGGAAAGACAAAACGCAGGAAGCTATCGTAATTTATAAGATTTTGGGCAAAGATAAAGATTATCAATCAAAGCTCCTCAGGATTTCAGTATGGTCCGTTTTTGCGGCGAAGACAAATATTATCAATTGAAAATCCCTCAGGATTTCGGTATGATCCTAAATTATAGCGATCCATAAGTAAGTGATACTATATAAAAAAAGAGAACATGTTCTAAAAACATATTCTCTTTATAGTTGCGGAGGCCTGACTCGAACAGACGACCTTTGGGTTATGAGCCCAACGAGCTACCAACTGCTCCACTCCGCGATGTTTAATGGGTGCAAAGGTAATGCTTTTTTTCTTAATAACAAACAATCGTTTGCTTATTTTGTTATTTAATCGACTAAAAGGAACTATTTGTTTGGTTAAAGATGTCGAACATCTTTATTTCTTTTATCAAAGTAATGACTAACATTAATAAAGCTTTTGTTTTCTTGTATGGTAGCAAGAAAAGAATTACTTTTGCTCAAAATATTCAGCATTGTGCAATTTTTAGATTATGGCCGTATCAAAAACTAGAACTAAATTAGTAGATGTCGCTCGTCAGCTTTTTGCAAAAATGGGAGTGGAAAATACTACTATGAATGATATTGCTCTTGCTTCTAAAAAAGGTAGAAGAACACTTTATACCTATTTTAAGAACAAGGACGAGATCTATTTGGCTGTAGTTGAATCTGAACTAGAGATCCTATCGGATGTCATGAAGCGGGTTGCCAATAAAGATATTTTGCCCGATCAAAAAATAATGGAGTTGATCTATACGAGGTTGGATGCTGTAAAGGAAGTCGTTTTTCGTAATGGGACGTTACGGGCTAACTTCTTTAGAGACATTTGGCATGTTGAAAAAGTCCGCAAGAAGTTTGATGCTAAAGAAATTCAGATGTTTAAAAATGTTTTGAAGGAAGGTGTCGCTAAGGGAGTTTTTCAGATTGATGATCCTGATATGACAGGCGAACTTTTGCATTATTGCTTAAAAGGTATCGAAGTGCCTTATATTCGAGGACAGATCGGGGCGCATTTAGAGAATGAACAACGAAAAGAATATGTAGCAAACATTGTGTTTGGTGCACTGCATAAAATTATTAAATAATAACTTTTAGTATGAAACTATTAGACGGAAAAACAGCTATTGTAACTGGTGCTGCTCGGGGTATTGGTAAAGCTATTGCATTGAAATTTGCTTCTGAAGGAGCTAATATTGCATTTACGGATCTTGTAATTGATGAGAATGCTGAGCAAACTGTAAAAGAGTTAGAGGCAATGGGAGTAAAAGCAAAAGGTTATGCTTCAAATGCAGCTAATTTTGAAGATACTGCAAAGGTTGTAGGTGAGATTCATAAAGACTTTGGACGTATAGATGTATTAGTTAATAATGCAGGTATTACTCGTGATGGTTTGATGATGCGTATGAGTGAACAACAATGGGATATGGTGATTAATGTTAACTTAAAATCAGCATTTAACTTTGTTCATGCTTGTACACCGATTATGATGCGTCAGAAAGCTGGTAGTATTATTAATATGGCATCTGTTGTGGGTGTTCATGGTAATGCTGGTCAGGCTAACTATTCAGCTTCTAAAGCAGGTATGATCGCTTTAGCAAAATCTATTGCACAAGAACTAGGTTCACGTGGTATTCGTGCTAATGCTATTGCTCCTGGATTTATTATGACAGAGATGACAGCTGGATTACCTGAAGAAGTTAAGAAGGAATGGGCTAATAAAATTCCTTTGCGTCGTGGTGGTACACCTGAAGATGTGGCTAATATTGCTACATTCTTGGCTTCTGAAATGTCAGCTTACGTATCAGGTCAAGTGATTCAGGTTGATGGTGGTATGAATATGTAATCGAGGAATGACTGTCGTTTACGAAGATAATCATATCATTATAGTCAATAAAGCTTCTTCGGAGATTGTTCAAGGCGATAAAACAGGCGATAAGCCTTTAGCAGATATCGTTAAGGACTATTTAAAGGATAAATACCAGAAACCCGGGAACGTTTTTGTTGGAGTCACTCATCGTCTTGATCGTCCTGTTAGCGGACTCGTTATTTTTGCTAAGACAAGTAAAGCTCTGTCTCGTTTGAATGAAATGTTCAAGAATAGCGAGGTTAAAAAGACTTATTGGGCTATTGTGAAGAATGCTCCTAAAGAGACTGAGGCTGAATTAACGCATTTCTTAGTTCGTAATGAAAAGCAGAATAAGAGTTATGCGTATGATAAAGAGGTACCTAATAGTAAAAAAGCTATATTGAACTATCGCTTGATCGGAAAATCTCAAAATTACTATTTGCTTGAGGTTGACTTGAAAACGGGCAGACATCATCAAATCCGGTGTCAATTGGCGAAGATGGGATGCCCTATTAAAGGAGACTTAAAATACGGTTTTTCGCGTTCGAATCCAGATGGTAGTATTAGTCTACATGCACGTTATGTGAGATTTATACATCCTGTTTCGAAAGAACTTATTGAAGTTTCAGCGCCTGTCCCGAACGATAGTTTGTGGAATGGTTTTGATATGATTTGATAAAATATTCAGATTGAATTATAAATAAGAAAGCTGACCTTATTAGGATCAGCTTTCTTATTTATAATTCAATTTACTTAAGGACTTATAGACTATTGTAATCTGAATAATACCGGCATCGTATATTCCACTGCCACAGCCTGACCTCTTTGTTTTCCTGGTTTCCATTTGGGCATATTACTAACCACTCTAATTGCTTCTGCATCTAATGTTGGAGAAACGCTTTTTACTATTTTGACGTTTGATAGATCTCCTGTTTCGTCAATGACCATTTGTACAAGTACTTTCCCTTCTTCTTTGTTTTTTACTGCTATTTTAGGGTATTTTATAGTTTGAATCATATACTTTAGTAATCCGGCTTCACCTCCTGGATATTGAGGCATTTCTTCTACTATTTTAAAAATCGTTTGAGATTTTTTCGCCTCAGGATTATTATAGCCAATAACAACGACCTCTTTTTCTTCTAGGCTTTTCACCTTCTGAAAATCGGATTGTTCTGATTTTCCTTTAGGCAAACGGTACATGATTGGTAGGGTGTATCTGACAGCGACGTTTTTCCCTCTTTGCTTGCCTGGAGTCCATTTTGGCATAGCATTGACTACACGTATGGCTTCTGCATCTAATGATGGAGCTATACTGCGAACTATCTTAGGGTTACTAATATGTCCATCGCTTTCAACAATGAATTGTACAATAACTCTTCCTTCTATGTTTTTCTCAACAGCTGTTGCTGGATATTTGATGTTTTCTGCCAAATATTTCATTAATTCGTTTTGGCCTCCAGGATATATTGGCATTTCTTCCACAACCTCAAATACAACTTTGTCTTGTTGAGAAGATTGTTGCTTGTTTTTATCTTGTGGACGATCGTTAGACAAAATAGGTGAGCTAACCTCCTTCACGAAGTCTTGAGTCAAATGTTTGGTCGTTCTGGCAACCGATTCAATATTGCTAATAACCATTAAGGCTATTGCCATAGGAATAAACATCAGATACTTAGTCATTCCTATCTTCTTTGTTCTTTTCTTGTTCATCATTTTGATTCTTTTTTTTAAGGATAATACATTGAAATTATTTAATAAATTTACTGCAGTCTTATTATGATCAGATAGTTTTAAAAGATTGTATTGATAGGCCTTTGAATTATAGCCAGACTCAAGAACTTGGTTGTCTGCTAAGAACTCTAGGTTTTCGCGGATCTCACGTCTTATCAACCAAATAAATGGATTATACCAGAAGAAAATAGACATGAGTTCACAAGTTATGACATCAATAGAATGGCATTGATTGGCATGTGCCTGTTCGTGTATAAGGATCTCATTGATATTAGCATGATTTTTGGAGTCTTTGTGTATGAATATCCAATGGAAAAAGGAAAAAGGACTGGCATCTTTCTCTAATAGATGAACATTGACTCCATTGATGATCGTCCGTTTACAATAGAAATGCAGTTTTAGAATGCTAGCGAACTGTATAAAGAACCTTAAAAGTAGTATTGATGTGACGATGCCGTAAAGGATGAAAGGAATATGTGTCGTGATGTATTCCCAGTTTATAAAGCTCTGATTGGCACTGACGACATATTCCGGAAGCATATTTGTTGCATAGATTTGTACGACTGCCGACATTTGTTCTTGATTCTTTATCCAATCTTCGATGTTCAATAGTGGATAGTATAAAGAGAGGAGGAGAGAGCCGATAAGGATGGTACGTCTCCAACTAAAAAAGGTATCTTTATAAAGGAACATCCGATAAAAACCATACAATAGTATAATCCCGATGTTAACTTTTAGAAAATAAACTAGTTCTGGACTCATATGTACTATTTTTATTAATTTTCTCTTCCTTTCTCAATCAGATCAATGATTTCTTTTAAATCAGAAGCGGATATTTTTCTGTCTTTAGCAAAGAAAGTCACCATTTCTTTATAAGAATTTTCAAAGTAATTGCCAACAATTTTACTCATGTAATTACGTTTGTAATCACTCTCCTTAATATTGGCCGTGTATTGATAAGTATTTCCGATACGCTGGCTGTTGATATATCCCTTGCGTTCCAGATTTTTCACAATAGAAGCTATCGTTGTATAAGGAGGGGTTGGTTCGGGATATTTAGCTACAATGTCTTTGACAACGCAACTATTAAGTTTCCAGATACAGATCATAACTTCTTCTTCTTGTCTAGTTAGTTTTTCCATGATGTAATAGTTTTACGACTTTTTCGCAAATCTACGAAAGTTTCGTAATAAACAAATAGATAGACTGTTAATTATACTAAAAGTCTGCGGGTTTGTGATGAAATACAATAATATTGTGTTGAAAGATCCATCTCATCTTTTAGGTTTTGTCTTATATTAGAAGGTGTTAGAAAGGTTATTAAGGGTAAAAAGTGTATATTTGCAAACGAATAAATGGAAAACTATGAAAACTAAATTACTGATAATTCTAATGATGCTGGTTTGTGGACTTACAGGTTGCAAATCTGGCCCAAAAAAAGGAGGAAACATGAATAATGAGACCGTCGTGAAAATAGAAACGACAAAGGGAGATATTACGATTAAGTTGTATAATGAAACACCAAAGCACCGCGATAACTTCATTAAATTAGTCAATGAAGGAACCTATGAAGGTACGTTGTTTCATCGCGTGATTAAGGACTTTATGATTCAAGCTGGTGACCCTGAGTCGAAAAATGCACCTAAGGACAAAATGTTAGGTTCTGGCGATGTTGGGTATACTATTCCTGCTGAATTCGTTTATCCACGTTATTTTCATAAGAAAGGTGCTTTATCTGCAGCTCGTCAAGGAGATAACGTTAATCCAAACAAAGAATCTTCAGGTTGTCAGTTTTATATCGTGACCGGAAAAGTCTTTAAAGACTCGACGTTACTGTCTATGGAGCAACAAATCAATGAAAATAAAGTCAATGTGGTCTTTAACGCACTTGCTCAAAAGCACATGAAAGAGATCTATAAGATGCGTAAAGCGAATGATGAAGATGGATTATACGAACTTCAAGAGAAGTTGTTTGCCGAAGCTCAAACAGAAGCGGCTAAGCAACCTGAATTCCATTTTACTTCTGAGCAAATGGAAGCTTATACCACTGTTGGAGGAACTCCTCATCTCGATGGAGAATACACGGTGTTTGGAGAAGTGACCGAGGGACTTGACATTGTTGATCTGATTCAGAAGGTAAAAACAGACCGCAGTGATCGCCCGGAAGAAGATGTGAAGATTTTAAAAATGACGGTGATTGATTAAGATAGAATGAAGATAAACAAGCATATTCTTAATAATGGACTTCGCTTGGTGCATTATCAAGATGAGAGTACTCAGATGGTTGCTCTTAATATTCTTTATAATGTTGGAGCTCGGGACGAACACCCTGAGCAGACCGGCTTTGCCCATTTGTTTGAACACTTAATGTTTGGTGGTTCGGTTCATATTCCCGACTACGATACGCCTTTGCAGTTGGCTGGTGGTGAGAATAATGCTTGGACAAATAATGATATTACAAATTACTATCTGACTGTACCTCGTCAGAATGTAGAAATAGGCTTTTGGCTAGAATCCGACCGCATGTTAGGTTTGGATTTTAGTCAGAAGAGCCTTGATGTGCAACGCGGTGTAGTGATGGAAGAGTTTAAACAACGTTGTTTGAATCAACCCTATGGTGATGTTAGTCACTTGATTCGACCGTTGGCTTATCGTGTACACCCTTATCAATGGCCAACGATTGGTAAAGAGCTTGCTCATATTGCTGATGCCACTTTAGATGATGTTAAATCGTTCTTCTTTCACCATTATGCTCCTAATAATGCGATATTGGCGGTTACAGGAAATATCACCTTTGAAGAGTCGGTAAGGCTCACTGAAAAATGGTTTGGTTCGATACCGAAACGAGAGGTCGTGAACCGTTGTCTGGAAAAAGAGCCTATGCAAGAGGTTGAGCGACGAATGAGTGTTCAACGTAATGTTCCTTTAGATGCTCTATTTATGGCTTTTCATATGTGTGACCGGAATCATGCGGATTATTATGCCTTCGATATCTTATCGGACATCTTAAGTAATGGAACTTCAAGTCGTTTGACTCGTCGTTTGGTGCATGAGCAACCGATCTTTTCTAGTATTGATGCTTATATCTCAGGCAGTATTGATGAAGGGCTATTTCATATTTGTGGCAAACCTTCTGCGGGGGTCTCACTTGAAGAAGCCGAAACTGCTGTAAAAAGAGAACTCGCACTTTTACAAACAGAACTTGTTGGAGAGGAAGAGCTCGAGAAGGTCAAGAATAAGTTTGAGTCGACCCAGATATTTGGTAATATAAACTATCTGAACGTTGCCACTAACTTAGCTTGGTTTGAGTTGATTGGTCAAGCGGAAGATATTGATAGAGAAGTAGAGCGTTATCGTGCTGTATCGGCTGAGCAATTGAGAGTTGTTGCACAACAAGCCTTTAAGGACGATAATAGTGTCGTTTTGCATTATAGAAAATCGGAATAGGATTATTGTTAGGAAAGAACATGATGAAGTGGATACGAACTTTTTATGAGACTTATTATAACCATTATAAAGCGCTGTTTTTTTTAGGAGTTCCCATTGTGGTAGGGCAAGTTGGACTTATTGTGCTTGGCTTTGCCGATACTCTAATGATTGGACATCATAGTACTGCAGAGCTAGGTGCAGCTTCGTTCGTCAACAATGTTTTTAATCTGGCAATTATCTTTAGTACCGGTTTCTCTTATGGATTGACACCTATTGTTGGCGGACTATATGGGGCTCGGCAATTTACTCAGGTTGGGCAAGCCTTGCGTTGTAGTTTAGTGGCCAACTTGGGAGTTGGCTTACTGTTGACTTTACTCATGTCTGTGGTCTATTTAAATATTGAGAACCTGGGGCAGCCGACAGAACTCCTTCCACTGATGAAGCCTTATTATTTGGTCTTATTGGCTTCTCTAGTTTTTATCTTATTATTTAATGGCTTTAAACAGTTCGCCGATGGAATTACGGACACTCAAACGGGCATGTGGATTCTGTTGGCGGGTAATGGCTTGAATATTATAGGGAATTATATTCTCATCAATGGAAAATTGGGTTTTCCCGAACTGGGACTGCTTGGTGCAGGGATCAGCACACTCGTCTCACGAATAGTTATGGTACTTGTCTTTGCCCTTGTCTTTTTCCGTTCTCCTCGCTTTCTGCGCTATAAAATAGGTTTTTACCGTTTAGGATGGTCCAAGAAAGTGAATCGTCAACTTCATGCCTTAGGATGGCCTGTTGCCTTGCAAATGGGAATGGAAACCGCTTCATTCAGTTTAAGTGCCGTCATGGTCGGGTGGCTGGGTACTATTGCCTTGGCGTCCCATCAGATCATGTGCGCGATTTCGCAATTTACCTTTATGATGTTTTACGGGATGGGAGCGGCAGTTGCCGTGCGAGTGAGTAATTATAAAGGGAAGGAGGACATCGTTAATGTTCGCCGTTCGGCTTATGCCGGGTTTCATATGATTCTAGTCTTGGGAATCGTTCTATCTTTAATCATCTTTTTTCTCCGCCATTCTTTAGGAGGATGGTTTACCGATAATAGAGAGGTTGAGGAACTGGTCACGTTGTTGGTTATTCCTTTATTGATTTATCAATTTGGTGATGGGCTTCAGATTAATTTTGCGAATGCACTCCGTGGGATTTCTGATGTGAAGCCCATGATGTTTATTGCTTTCATCGCCTATTTTTTGATTTCGCTACCTGTTGGGTATATCGGAGGTTTTGTTTTAGGCTGGGGGGCAGTTGGTATCTGGATGGCCTTTCCTTTTGGCCTTACTAGCGCGGGATTGATGCTTTGGCTCCGCTTTCGTCAACAAACGAAGTTGCGGAAGTAATTGGTCGAAGCCCATGAGCCCATTTACACCTAAAAGTCCTATTTAATATAGATTCTTTACCTCAATTCAACAGTTTATAAAATAAATTGTTTATTTTGTAGTGCATTATTAAGTCAGAGTTTTCAAAATGGAACGTAAGTGGATTAAGAGATTGGTTTGGCTATTCATTAGCCCCATTTTGTTATTTCTAACAGCAATGATCTTGCTTTATCTTCCTCCTGTGCAGAACTATTTGCGTGGGGAGGTTGCTGCTTATGTCTCAAAGTCGACCGGTCTGGATGTGGCTATCGGGCGAATTAATCTTCGCTTTCCATTGAACTTATTGGTTGATGACGTGAAAATCACTCGTCAATCGGAGAATATTCTTTCCTTAGATGAACTTAATGTGCGTGTTGAACTCTTGCCTTTATTTAGGGGACGGATCGATATTGATAATGCGACTCTTGTTAATGCTATCGTCGATTCTCATGATTTATTGAAAGAGACTCGGCTTAAAGGCGTGGTTGGTGCTTTCTTCTTTACGAGCAAAGGGGTCGATCTTTCTCGTCGATTGGTGGCTGTGAATGAATTGGACTTATCTAACACCCACCTAAGCATTTTATTAAACGATACGACTTCCAGTGATACAACGAAGACTGAGCCACCTTTGGATTGGAAGATAGAACTGGGGCAGATGAATCTTAAAAATGTATCATTTAGTCTACAACTACCTTCTGATTCTCTCAACACCTCGGCACATTTTGGAAAGGCAAAGCTGTTTCAAGCCAAAATTGATCTCAAGAAACAAGCCTATTCTTTAAAGAAGCTCTTTTTGATCAATGCTTCTTCTATGTATCACAAGATTGGATCTAAGCCGATGGACGGTTTTGACCCCTCTCACCTTGCCTTGAAAAATATTCATCTGGAACTTGATTCGTTTAATTTTGAAGGGCGGAAAATGAATGCGTCTCTTAAACGACTGATGCTTCTTGAACGATCTGGATTGAGCATAACCTCTCTAACGGGCCGTTTGCATTCGGATGCTCACGGCATAGAACTATCGCAGATTAAGTTACATACTCCGCATTCGGAAATTGACGTTGCAGCCACAGCTAATTGGGATTCTTTGCTTTACCTTTCAAAGGCTAGAGCTCAGGTAAGGGCCTATCTTGGCAAAGAAGATCTATTCCTCTTAAAAGGACAACTTCCACCATCGTTTAAAACAGCTTATCCATTCCGACCTTTAACGATTCGGGCGCTAGCAGAAGGCGACTTGAACCGTGTGGAACTATCAACCTTAGAGATTACCTTACCGGGTGCTTTTAATTTGTTGGGTCAGGGAAGAGTTGACCATGTGGCAGATAGTGTCAGTCGTTCGGGCTTTTTGGATCTCAAATTACAAACGCAAACGTTGAATTTCTTAGAGCCTTTATGGGAGTCGGAAGATGGAAAAGATCTCGCAATTCCCGATAGTATTCAAGCAAATGCTCGTTTGGAAATTGAGGGCTCTCGACTCTCTTTGAATCTTGAAGGACAGGAAAGACTGGGATCGTTGAAGGCTCAAGCCGATTGTAATCTAAACGATGAACGCTTCAATGTTGAATTGCACGTCGATAGTCTCTCGATCGATCACTTTTTACCTCAAGACTCTATTTATGAACTGGGATTATCTGCCTCGGTAAAAGGGCGTGGGTTTGATGTGACAAATTTGAAATCGACGCTTGAGGCCAAGTGCACGCTGAATTATTTGAATTATAAGACTTATCCTATCTCTGATGTTTCTTGCCATGGAATACTTTCCGGCGGGCTGTTGAAGTTTACATTAGACAGCCATAACTCCTTGTTGAGAATGCATTCAGATGGAGAGTATCATCTAAATTATAACTATCCCGACGGGAAGATCAATATGAATGTCCGTCGACTGAATCTATATGCTCTGGGATTGATCCGTGAGCCTTTGGAAGATGACTTTGCGTTCAACTTGATGGTTGAAGTTCGCTCTAAGAAGGTACAAGCTATTCTGAAGTCGGGTGATATGGTTGCTGAATTAAATTCTCCGTTAGGGGTTCAGCCTTTGATCAGTCAAACCAATCTCTGGATCGAAGAATTGTTGAAACAGGTGGATCATAAGCAACTCAATCATCAGTTGATTCGTGAAAAACTACCTGCGGCGGATGTCTCAGTGGTGGTGGGTAGGCGTAACCCGTTGGCTCATTATTATGAAAGTCGGCAGGTGCGTTTCAAGGAACTGTCTTTGAAAGCGAACTTGAATGCTCAGACGGGTATTCATGGGAAAGTTGGACTTTATGGTTTGCAGATCGATACTTTGCAGCTTGATACCATTTTCTTTAACTTATCACAAGATAGCACCAAGTTACAGTTGTATAGCGGGGTTGTGAATGCGTCGAAGAATCCGCAATTATCGTTCCGGTCGACTCTAACCGGTGAGCTTAATAGTCAAGACGCTCAATTGATGCTCAACTATCTTAATGGCAAAGGTGAAACGGGGATTTTGCTTGGAGTGAAGATGACTCCTTTCACCGGAAAGAAGGCAAAACATGGGGGACTTTTATTAAGATTGTTGCCGGAAGAGCCTATTATTGCTTTTCGAAAGTTTCATTTTAAAGAGAAAAACAACTGGCTCTATTGGCATTATAATAATCGTATTTATGCCGGAATAGACATGCTGAGCGATGAAGGCATGGGCTTTAGGGCACATTCTGTTCTTGAAGATACCTTGTCTCTGCAAAACATCAACATGGAGTTGACACGTGTCCGACTGAGAGAGCTTAGTAAGGTGTTACCTTACTTACCGGAAGTTTCCGGGTTGTTCTCTGCCGATATGCATTATATTCAAACGGATAAAACGTTGCAGCTTTCTGCCGAAGCCACCATCGATGAGTTGTCTTATGAACGGCATCGCATCGGAGACGTTTCCTTAGGAGCGACGTGGTTGCCTGGAGAATCCGGAAAACAGTATTTATCGACTTACCTGACCCATGAAGGAGAAGAAGTCATGACCGCCGATGGCTCGTTAACTTTGAATGCGTATGGGAAAGATAGTATTGCCATTAGTACGCAATTCTCTCATTTCCCTCTTTCAATAGCAGATGCTCTTGTGCCGAACGAGGTGGTGAAATTCTCTGGAGATATCGACGGAGAATTGGGAGTCACCGGGGATGTGAACCGACCTTTGCTGAATGGGGAACTTAAATTGGATAGTGTCTCAATCTTCTCTCGACAGACAGGAGCGAAGTTTACTTTCGATAACCGTCCGGTCGTGATGAAGAATAATAAGATGCTGTTCGACCGATTTGCCATTTATACGGTTGGGGAGAATCCATTTACGATCGATGGGTATGTTGACTTCCGCCAACTCAGTCGCCCGATGGCTCATTTTGACCTTCTGGCGGAGAACTATCTTCTGCTGAATGCCAAGCGTACGCGTGAAAGTTTAGCTTATGGCAAGGTCTTGGTGGATTTTAAATCGACCATTCGAGGGTCGTTTGATGATTTGAAGATGCGTGGAAACATGAATGTTTTGGGGAGCACCGACTTGACTTATGTGATGACCGATTCGCCGTTGACGGTGCAGGATCGTTTGGGGAGCTTGGTGACTTTTACCTCGTTTAATGATTCCGTGCCTGAAGATCTGAAAAATGTAGCTTCTGTTTCTTTGGGAGGAATGGATATTGCCATGACGATGCATATCGATCCGTCTGTACGATTAAGGGCCGATTTGAGTGCCGATCGTAGTAACCGAATCGAACTTGAAGGCGGAGGGGATCTCTTGTTGAAATATACGCCACAAGGTGACTTGTCACTTGCCGGTCGCTACCAACTCTCGGGGGGGATGATCAAGTATGCGTTACCGGTTATCCCGTTGAAAGAATTTAAGATCAATGAAGGGAGTTACGTCGAATGGTCCGGGAATGCCATGAATCCAACCTTGAATTTGAAAGCAACCGAACGCATGAGAGCCTCTGTCTCGGATACAGAAGACGGACCGTCGCGTATGGTCAGCTTTGATGTCTCGGTTTTGATTAAGCAGAAATTGGACGATTTGTTTTTGGCTTTCGACTTGGAGGCTCCGGAAGATGTGTCGTTACAAAACCAATTGGCCGTGATGGGAGCGGAGGAGCGAGGTAAGCAAGCCATTGCTTTAATGGTCACAGGCTCCTATTTGGGAAATGGCCTTGGCAACAGCGGAAACAAGGGCTTAAATCTAAATATGGGCTCGGCCTTAAACTCTGTTTTGACGAGTCAGATAAACTCATTGGTGGGTAATCTGAAGAATGCCAATCTATCGTTTGGCGTTGAAGAACATCAGGAGGCGGAGTCCGGTAATCGGAGCACGGATTACAGTTTCCGTTATTCTCAACGTTTCTTTAATGATCGGTTCCAGATTGTACTTGGTGGGAAGGTCTCTACCGGAACGAATGCAACCAATACGGCCGAATCGTTTATTGATAATGTCTCATTGGAATATCGCTTAGATGGCTCCGGCACTCGATACGTTCGTTTGTTCTACGATAAGAATTTTGAAAGTTTGTTGGAAGGAGAGATTACCGAAGCCGGCGTAGGGGTCGTTTTGCGTAAGAAACTCGACAAACTGAGCGAATTGTTTATTTTTAGGAAGAAAAAGAAACGATAAATCATTTGGATAAAAAGGTATGGCATTGTACACACAAAAACATAAAGGATATCGACTCTTGAAAGGATATAGATGGGGCATACTGGTCTTAGGTGTGATGGGATTAATGGGATGTTCATTAACTCGAAATCTCCCTGAGGGCGAGGTCTTATATACCGGACAGAAAACCATCATTACCGACCGGACCCATACGAAGATCGGACAGATTGCTGAGGCTGAAGTTAGCGCTGCACTCGATAAGGAACCGAGTACGAAGATGTTCGGGATTTTGCCGATTCCTTTTAAGATGTGGATGTATACCGGTTTTGTGAACTATGAAAAGGGAGTCGGAAAATGGATCTTTAATCGGTTTGCGGCAAACCCACCGGTTTTTATCTCTACGGTCAATCCCAAAGTGCGAGCCAAAGTCGCTACGAACTTATTACACGATTATGGTTATTTTAACGGAGAAGTCGATTATGAGCTGGTGCCCGACCGAAAAGATAGCTTAAAAGCGTCTTTGATCTATCGCGTCAAGATGAATACTCCTTATGTGATAGACACCGTTTATTACCACCATTTTAATACACAAACCGCCCGTTTGCTCGATCGTGGCAGGCGCTTCTCCTATTTAACGGCTAAACGACAATTCAATATTGCCGATCTGGATGAGGAGCGTAAGCGGATTAGCGAACTTTTAAGGAATAGAGGTTATTTCTATTTTCGTCCGGATTATATGAAATATCAGGCAGATACCACGCGAGTGGGGAATGGACAAGTCAGCTTGCGTTTGATCCCGATTCCGGGATTACCCGCAGCGGCTCAGAAGCCTTATTATCTGGGACAAACGTCTTTCTCTCTTGAAGGTAAGAATGGTGAGGCGGCTAACGATAGTTTGTGGTACAAGGATTTGAAGATTTATTATCATGATAAGTTGCGAGTGCGCCCCAACATGCTTTATCGATGGTTGAACTATCAAGGGTATGTCCGGAAGTCGAATACGACGGCTGATAGTCGTTCGCGGTTGTATACCCAACGTCAACAGGAGCGGATTCAAGAAAAGCTCAATCAACTGGGGATCTTTAGGATGATCGACCTAGAGTATATGCCTCGTGATAGTGCTGCGTTGTGTGATACGCTCGATTTAAAGATCAGAGCCGCTTTAGACAAACCGCTAGATGCCGAGCTTTCTCTTAGTGTCACGACTAAAAGCAATAACCAAACCGGCCCGGGTCTTTCGTTTGGGGTGACTAAACACAATGTGTTTGGTGGAGGCGAGAGTTGGAATGTCAAGCTGAACGGGTCGTATGAATGGCAAACAGGAGGAGACGGGCAGAACTCGTTATTAAACAGTTGGGAAGTGGGTAGCTCAAGTTCGTTGATTTTCCCACGAGTGGTGTTCCCTCGCTTTGGCGATAGGGAGTACGATTTCCCCGCAACGACAACCTTTAAGGTGTATGTAAACCAACTCAACCGAGCAAAGTATTATAAGTTCCTCTCGTTTGGAGGAAACGCCACTTACGACTTTCAACCGACGCGTGTCAGTCGGCATAGTGTGACGCCGTTCCGACTCACTTTCAATGTGCTGCAAAGCTATACTCAAGCTTTTGCTGATGTGGCCAATGAAAATCCGGTGCTGTACATCAGTCTGCAAGATCAATTTATACCGGCCATGGAGTATACGTATACGTACGACAACTCTTCTCGGCGTAGTGTGAAGCATCCCATTTGGTGGCAGTCGACCATTGTCTCTGCCGGTAACGTGACGTCTTGCGTTTATCGTCTGTTCGGTCAGAGGTTCGATGAACAAAATAAAAAATTGTGGAAAGTCCCCTTTGCGCAGTTTATGAAGCTGAACAGCGAACTGCGATATTCCCGGCATATTGATAAGAATAACTCTTTGGCTGCTCGGGTAGGTGTTGGAGCGATCTTTGCTTACGGTAACTCTGTCGTTCCTCCTTTCAATGAACAGTTTTATGTGGGAGGAGCAAACAGTATTCGTGCATTCACGGTTCGAAGTATCGGACCGGGGGGCTTTCATAACGAAGATAGTCGGATTTCGTTTTGGGACGAAACCGGAACTTTCCGCTTTGAGGCCAACTTGGAGTATCGTTTCCGACTCTATAAGAGTTTTTGGGGAGCAACGTTTCTTGATGCCGGTAATGTATGGCTATTGCGCAAAGATGTGAACCGTCCCGATTCCCAGTTGCGGATGAAAACCTTTGCAAAACAGATTGCTTTGGGGACCGGTTTAGGTTTACGATACGATATGGATATCTTAGTTTTCCGTTTCGATGTCGGAGTGCCTTTGCACTATCCTTATTCGACGGGTAGATCCGGATATTATAATGCCACGGGTGGATTCTTTAATCATCTAGGTTATCATTTTGCTATTGGTTATCCGTTCTGATTGTCATCAGGCTGTCTTGTCTTTTCTTCATTTTGTACGATAATGGAAAAGAATGGAACATAATTTCCCTTTTTCATTTGTAATTTTTGTATTTTTGCATGGCAATGAGATGCGGACAAAATTACTAATCTTTAAACATACATTTTTATGAAACCAACTTTATTTGTATTGGCAGCCGGTATGGGCAGTCGTTATGGTGGCTTGAAGCAATTAGACGGTCTAGGTCCTAGCGGTGAGACAATTATGGATTATTCAATCTTTGACGCTATTCGCGGAGGATTCGGCAAAGTGGTCTTTGTTATTCGTCGTGATTTCGAACAAGATTTTCGCGATAAGATTTTAAGTAAATACGAGAATCATATTCCGGTGGAATTGGTTTATCAAGAATTAGATCATTTGCCAGAAGGTTTTACTTGTCCGGCCGATCGCGTTAAGCCATGGGGAACAAATCATGCTGTATTGATGGGTAAAGAGGTGATCAATGAACCGTTTGCGGTGATCAATGCTGATGATTTTTATGGTCGTGATAGCTTCGCGGTATTAGGTGCTGCATTGAGCGAAATGGAAGGTAAGAAGAACGACTACTGCATGGTTGGTTATCGCGTTGGAAATACCCTTTCTGAAAGTGGATCGGTGGCTCGTGGTGTTTGTGGAACCGATAACGATGGTTTCTTGACGACTGTTGTTGAACGCACAGCGATCGAACGTATCGATGGCAAAGTGTCTTTCAAAGATGAGGATGGCGTGATGCAAAGCATCGGCGACAATACTCCGGTATCAATGAATATGTGGGGATTCACTCCTGACTATTTTGCTTATTCGGAAGAGTACTTCAAAGAATTCTTGGCAGAGAATATGTCGAACTTGAAATGTGAATACTTCATTCCGTTGATGGTTAATAAATTGGTGAATGAGGGAACTGCACGTGTGAAAGTGTTGGATACGACTAGCAAATGGTTTGGCGTGACTTATGCTGCCGATCGTCAAGGTGTAGTCGATAAAATTCAGGCTTTGGTAGATGCCGGTGAGTATCCTGCAAAACTGTTTTAATCTGATCATATAGACTGATTATTATATGAGAAAGAGCATCCTAATGAGGATGCTCTTTTTTTAACCCGTCCAGCATAGAGGATAGGAAAGGTCTATCTTTTAGGTCTGAAAATCGAACGGTGTAAACCACTTCAGTGTAAAAAAAGAACGGTCTAGTTTCCCAGAGATGAAGGATTAAAGGTGTCTACGATATCAGGATAGGAAAAACAAAACAGTCGCTTTTTTCAGAGTGATAGAACAAAAGCGGTCTACCTAAATCAGTGAAATTCTACGTAAATAGCTGAAAAACAATTAGCTTACGTCTTGCTCTCAGTTTCATGCGGTGAACAATAAAGTTTCATACGGTGGAAAATTTATTTTCATACCGACGAAACAAAAGTTTCAACGTATGAAAATAAATTTCCAAAAAGGGAAAACTAAAATGGTAAGCTCTGAAACTTGGAGTTTTGCCTTGAAAACAAAAAAATAGTCGGTGTCTTATCCTTGGAATGACTTCAGCGAAACTCTGGTAGTGGCCCGCAAAACACTCATCCACAAGGTGGCAGATCAATGATCTGTCACCCATCTGCAATACCGATCTGCAACACTCATTCGGGTTTGAAAATCAGCAACTTAACGATCTGTGGGTTGCAGGTTGCAGATCCTATTCAAAAAATAACTCTAGGAGAAGGAAAAGGGGAACTGTGTACGTTCAGCTTGCAGAGCGAAGCTTAGAAACTGAGATTTACAGGTTGAACTTGTTTTATTGAAGATGGAAGTCTATTCACGGTGTTAATAAATGTATACATTTATCTGTTATGGCTTAAAGAAAAAGAAATAAACATCTGGTGTCTTAAAAAAACTAATCGAGGTGCACCTTTCATAAGAAGAATTGTTATATTTAGTACAGCAAGCGAGCGATTTAAGTAAGAAGAAAAAGAGTAAAAGCAAAGTAGATATATACTTTCATTTTTTTTATTATTAATTACTTAAACTTTTTTTTATGGAAGCCAAAAAGACAAAAAAGGCTACAATTGAGAACCGCAGAGGTTCTTGGTTGTTGATGGGTGTCGTCGTTGCGCTTTCCTTCATGTTTGTTTCGTTCGAATGGACACAGCATGGGGTGAATTCGTCAACAAGCTGGTCGGCTCATGACCCCATCTTTGAGATTGAGCTTGTTCCGGTGACTTACTCCGAGAAGAAACTAGAACCACCTCCGCTACCCGAATCTAAACCCGCCGAATGGATCGAGATTATTAAGAATGATTTGGATGTAGATGAGACTGTGGTTGCCGGATCGGAAGATGAAGGCTTAGCAAGTCCGGTCGTTTGGGTTCCACCGGTTATCGAAGAGAAGAAAGTTGAAGAAGATGTGATCTTTGTGACCGCACAAGAGATGCCTGAATTTCCAGGTGGATCGGCTGCTTTACTGAAGTACCTTAGTACTCACATCAAGTATCCTACTCCTTCTCAAGAAGTCGGTTCGCAAGGAAAAGTCATTGTTCAATTTGTGGTCGACAAAGACGGTTCAATCATTAATTTGGAGGTTCTTCGTGGCGTTGATCCCTATTTAGACAAAGAAGCTCTTCGCGTTCTCCGTTCGATGCCTAAGTGGAAAGCTGGGATGCAAAATGGTAAAAAAGTAAGGGTGAAATACACTGTTCCGGTCGTTTTCCGACTTCAATAATGTTGATCCTTAACGAATATCGGGGGTACTTGAGTGATCGAGTACCCCCGATTATTGTTTGGTCGTTGCCTTATGATTGTTGAATAGCTGACTATTGACTGTTTAATGGTTCATTTCGAGGGCTAACGGCTTCGAATTTAGTCGATCGTACGTATAACCGAGTTTTTTTGCGTAAGTTTGCACCTTTATAGAAAACGATAAATAAGAAAAATAACGTGATTTCAGTAGAAGGACTAACTGTAGAATTTAATGCGACACCGCTTTTTGATGAGGTGAGTTATGTCATCAACAAGAAAGACCGTATTGCACTCGTTGGTAAGAATGGTGCAGGAAAGTCGACGATGCTTAAGATCTTGGCCGGATTACAACAGCCAACTCGTGGGGTGGTGGCATTACCTAAAGATATAACGATTGGCTATTTACCTCAGGTGATGGTATTGGCCGATAATCGTACCGTGATGGCTGAGGCTGAGCTGGCTTTTGAACACATCTTCGAGTTGCAAGCAACTATCGAGCGATTGAACCAAGCGCTGAGCGAACGGACGGATTATGAATCAGAGGACTATCATCAGCTGATCGATCGCTTTACGCGTGAAAACGATCGCTTTTTGATGATGGGCGGTACGAATTTCCAAGCGGAGATTGAACGCACCTTGTTGGGATTGGGATTTAGTCGTGAAGACTTCGACCGATCGACTTCCGAATTTTCGGGAGGATGGCGTATGCGTATCGAGCTGGCGAAGTTGTTGTTGCGTCGTCCCGATGTGCTTTTACTCGATGAGCCGACCAACCACTTGGATATTGAGAGTATTCAGTGGCTGGAGAACTTCTTGTCGACTCGTGCCAATGCGGTGGTGTTAGTCAGCCACGATAGAGCGTTTCTAAATAATGTGACCACTCGTACGATTGAAATTACGTGTGGGCGGATCTATGATTATAAAGTGAAGTACGATGAGTTTGTGGTGCTTCGTCAAGAACGTCGTGAACAGCAAATGCGCGCTTTCGAGAATCAGCAAAAGCAGATTCAAGATACGGAGGATTTCATCGAACGTTTTCGTTATAAAGCGACTAAGGCCATACAGGTGCAAAGTCGTATCAAACAACTTGAGCGTATCGAACGTGTGGAAGTTGATGAGGAGGACAATTCGGCTTTACGTCTGAAGTTTGCCCCGGCTAGCCGTAGTGGTAATTATCCGGTGATCTGTGAGAATGTGGCTAAATCGTATGGCGATCATGTGGTGTTCCATAACGTCGATCTGACCATTAACCGTGGAGAGAAGGTGGCTTTCGTAGGTAAGAACGGGGAAGGAAAATCGACTTTGGTGAAGTGTATCATGGATGAGATTGGGTACGACGGTAAGCTGACTATCGGTCATAATGTGCAAATGGGTTATTTTGCCCAAAATCAGGCGCAGATGCTCGATGATAATCTGACAGTGTTCGATACGATAGACCGAGTGGCAACCGGGGATATTCGGTTGAAGATTCGCGATATCCTTGGGGCATTTATGTTTGGAGGGGAAGCTTCGGATAAAAAAGTAAAGGTGCTCTCGGGTGGGGAACGTACGCGTCTGGCCATGATCAAGCTGTTGCTTGAGCCGGTGAACTTGCTGATTCTCGATGAGCCGACCAACCATTTGGATCTGCGCTCGAAGGATGTTTTGAAGGATGCGATTCGTGAATTTGACGGAACAGTAATAATTGTGAGTCACGATCGTGATTTTTTAGATGGACTTGCGACTAAAGTATATGAGTTCGGTGGCGGAGTGGTTCGCGAGCATCTGGGAGGTATCTATGAGTTCCTTCAGAAAAAGAAGATGGATAGTTTGAATGAACTGCAAAAAACTCCTTCGCTCTCATCGGTGGGTAGTCCCTCCGGGAAAGCGACGACAGAGGCTGCCGATAAGGATCTGTCGGACAATAAGCTCTCTTATGAGGCTCAAAAAGAGCTGAACAAGAAGGTGCGACGATTGGAAAAACAGATTGCCGACTGTGAAGCGAGTATTGAGAAAAAGGAGGAAGAGATCGCTGCATTGGAGGCTCAAATGGCTACTCCCGAAGGAGCATCGGATATGTCGCTCTACGAGCAACATCAACAGTTTAAGCAACAACTGGATCAGATTGTCGAAGATTGGGAAACAGCCTCGTTGGAACTTGACGATTTAAACAACTCATTTTAGTATAATTTTATGAAAGTAACAAAGTATTTACCTATCCTTGCCCTTTGCCTTATGACAACAGGTTGCAATAGCAAGAAAGACGCGGTGTTGACATCGGGCATCGATCTTGCTAATCTTGACACTACAGCCCTTGTGGGGACTGACTTCTATCAGTATGCTTGTGGCGGTTGGATGAAAACGCATCCGTTAACTGACGAGTATTCTCGTTTGGGATCGTTCGATCTTTTGGCCGAAAACAACAAAAAACAATTGCGCGGATTGATTGAGGAAATTGCTGCAAAGAAGGACAATGCTCCGGGTAGCGTGGCTCAGAAAATTGGTGATTTGTATAATATGGCTATGGATAGTGTAACACTGAATAAAGAGGGTGCTGCACCGATTAAAGCGGAATTGGATCAATTGGCTGCTTTAAAAGATAAAGCGGAAATTTATGCTTTGATCCCTGAACTGTATAAGAAAGGAGTTTATCCTTATTTTGTGATGTACATCTCTGCTGATGACATGAACAGCTCAATGAACTTGATTCAGACTTATCAAGCCGGACTTGGTATGGGTGAACGTGATTATTATTTGGAGAACGATGAGAAGACCAAAGAAATCCGTGCCAAATATCAAGAACACGTGGCTAAGATGTTTAGTTTGGCCGGATACGATGAAGCAACGGCTCAAAAAGCGGTGAAAGCAGTGATGGGTATCGAGAATCGTTTGGCTAAAGCTTCACGCTCGCAAATTGAATTGCGTGATCCTCATGCGAACTATAATAAGAAAGACAGGGCAACCTTGAAGAAAGAGTTTGCTTCGTTTGATTGGGACGCTTTCTTTACTGCTGCCGGATTGAAAGAGGCTAAAGAGGTGAATATCGGACAACCTGACTTTATTAAGGAGGTGTGTGCGGTGATCAACTCAGCTAATCTTCAAGATCAAAAATATTACTTGCAATGGCACTTGATCGACCAAGCTGCCGGTTACTTGAGCGATGATTTTGTGGCTCAGAATTTCGAATTCTATGGTAAGACGATGTCGGGTACAAAAGAGATGAAACCACGCTGGAAACGTGCGGTTGGCACGGTGGATGGTTCGTTAGGAGAAGCTGTCGGACAGATGTATGTTGAGAAGTTCTTCCCTGCTGAGGCTAAAGAACGCATGGTGACTTTGGTGAAGAATCTTCAAACATCGTTGGGCGAGCGTATTCAGAATCTCGTTTGGATGAGCGATGAAACCAAATTGAAAGCTCAAGAGAAATTGGCGACTTTCCATGTGAAGATCGGTTATCCGGATAAATGGAAAGACTACTCGTCACTCGATATTAAAAACGACTCGTATTGGGCAAACATCGAACGGGCTAACCTTTGGGGATATAACGAGATGATTGCTAAGGCTGGCCAACCGGTTGATAAGGAAGAATGGCATATGACTCCTCAAACGGTGAATGCTTACTACAACCCAACAACGAACGAAATCTGTTTCCCTGCAGGTATCTTGCAGTATCCATTCTTCGATATGAAGGCGGATGATGCCTTCAACTATGGTGCTATTGGCGTGGTGATCGGACATGAAATGACTCATGGATTTGATGATCAAGGCCGTCAATACGATAAAGATGGTAACTTGAAGGACTGGTGGACCGCTACTGATGCTAAGAATTTCACGGAACGTGCTTCTGTATTGGTGAACTTCTTCGATAGCATTCAAGTGGCTCCGGGTGTGCATGCTAACGGACGATTCACTTTAGGTGAAAATATTGCCGATCACGGTGGTTTGCAGGTCTCTTTCAATGCATTGAAAAAGGTGATGGCAGCAGCTCCTTTGAAGACGGTCGATGGCTTTACGCCGGAACAACGTTTCTTCTTGGCTTATGCGAATGTTTGGGCTGGAAATATCCGTCCTGAAGAGGTGTTACGTCGTACAAAACTTGACCCTCACTCCTTGGGCAAATGGCGTGTAGACGGTGCTCTTCCACACATCAATGCTTGGTATGAAGCGTTTAATATTACAGATAAAGATCCGATGTTTATCCCTCAAGATAAACGGGCTTCTATTTGGTAATCAAATACCTTCCAATAGGCTTTAGAAAGGCGTTAACTCATAAAAAAATGGGTTAACGCTTTTTTTTATTTAAAACCGGGTTATTTATTGCACGTGATCAACATAATTTCGTAACTTTGTGCCTTAAATACTTAATAAGCAATTCAATGTCAGAGTCTAAAAGAATAAAAACCGCACTGGTATCTGTTTATCACAAGGAAGGCTTAGATGAGATTATCACTAAGCTTCATGAAGAAGGAGTAGAATTTTTGTCGACAGGAGGTACACGACAATTTATTGAGTCGTTGGGATATCCCTGCAAAGCTGTAGAAGATTTGACCACTTATCCTTCTATTCTTGGAGGTAGAGTGAAAACATTGCATCCAAAAGTTTTCGGAGGTATTTTGTGTCGCCGTAATTTAGAACAAGATATTCAACAAATCGCTAAATATGAAATTCCTGAGATCGACTTAGTGATTGTCGACCTTTATCCGTTTGAAGCCACTGTGGCTTCCGGAGCTGAGGAATCTGCAATTATTGAAAAGATCGATATTGGCGGTATCTCATTGATTCGTGCTGCTGCTAAGAATTTTAACGATGTGGTGATTGTGGCTTCACAACACCAATATAAGCCGTTGCTAGACATGCTTATGGAGCATGGAGCAAATACGTCTGTAGAAGAACGCCGTTGGTTTGCTAAGGAAGCGTTTGCGGTTTCTTCTCATTATGACTCTGCGATATACAACTATTTCGATGGTGGTGAAGGATCGGCCTTCCGCTGTTCTATGAACGATCAGAAAATGTTGCGTTATGGCGAGAATCCTCATCAAAAAGGGTTCTTCTATGGTGATTTGGAAGCGATGTTCGACCAGATCCATGGTAAGGAGATCTCTTACAACAACTTGCTGGATATTAATGCAGCTGTTGATTTGATTGATGAGTTCGATGAGGTGACTTTTGCGGTGCTTAAACATAACAATGCTTGTGGTCTTGCTTCTCGTTCAACCATTCTTGAAGCTTGGAAAGAGGCATTAGCCGGTGACCCGGTTTCTGCATTTGGAGGAGTGTTAGTGACTAATGCTGTTATCGATAAGGCGACTGCTGAAGAGATCAATAAGATTTTCTTTGAGGTGATCATTGCACCGGATTATGATGTGGATGCTCTTGAGATCTTGGGTCAAAAGAAGAATCGTATCATCTTGGTTCGTAAAGAGGCTAAGTTACCTAAGAAACAATATCGTTCGTTGTTGAACGGGGTGTTGGTTCAGGACAAAGATTTGAACATTGAGACCGTGGCTGACTTGAAGACGGTGACAGAAAAAGAACCAACCGATCAAGAAACTCAGGACTTGTTGTTTGCGAATAAGATTGTGAAAAATAGTAAGTCGAATGCTATCGTCTTGGCTAAAAACAAACAGCTATTGGCTAGTGGCGTGGGACAAACATCACGTGTGGATGCTTTGAAACAAGCTATTGAAAAAGCAAAAACATTCGAATTCGACTTGAATGGTGCGGTGATGGCTTCGGATGCTTTCTTCCCATTCCCTGATTGTGTGGAGATCGCGGATAAAGAGGGGGTGACTGCGGTGATTCAACCTGGTGGCTCTGTGAAAGACGAATTGTCGTTCGATTATTGTAACGCGCATGGCATGGCTATGGTGGTTACCGGTATTCGTCACTTTAAGCATTAATTAAATATAAGGGAGGGTGCGGATGCTTTTAAAAAGAGAGTCTTCCGTTCGCCTCTTTAAGAGATTTTTATTGTAAATCATAATTTGTAAAATTGTTAATTTAAATGGGATTGTTTTCATTTACACAAGAAATAGCAATGGACCTTGGTACAGCCAATACCATTATCATCAGTAATGGGAAAATCGTGGTTGATGAACCTTCTGTCGTTGCACTCGATCGACGTACGGATAAGATGATTGCCGTGGGGGAGAAAGCTAAAATGATGCATGAAAAGACGCACGAAAACATCCGGACCATACGTCCCTTGCGTGATGGTGTGATTGCTGATTTCTATGCTTGTGAGCAGATGATGCGTGGGTTGATCAAACAAGTGAATACGCGCAATCATTTATTCTCAACTTCTCTGAGAATGGTGATTGGAGTACCTTCCGGTAGTACGGAGGTTGAACTTCGTGCAGTACGTGACTCTGCTGAACATGCCGGTGGTCGTGACGTTTACTTGATTTTCGAACCAATGGCTGCAGCAATTGGTATCGGTATCGATGTTGAGGCTCCTGAAGGTAATATGATTGTGGATATAGGTGGTGGATCGACTGAGATCGCTGTGATTTCTCTAGGTGGTATTGTTTCTAACAACTCTATTCGTATTGCCGGGGATGACTTGACTGCGGATATTCAAGAATATATGAGCCGTCAACATAATGTTAAGGTCAGCGAACGTATGGCTGAACGTATTAAGATTCATGTTGGAGCTGCGTTAACCGATTTGGGAGAGGATGCTCCGGATGATTATATCGTTCATGGTCCTAATCGTATTACGGCTTTGCCAATGGAAGTTCCGGTTTGCTATCAGGAAGTGGCTCACTGTTTAGAGAAATCGATCTCTAAAATTGAGACTGCCATCTTGAGTGCATTAGAGAATACACCTCCTGAACTTTATGCCGACATCGTGCATAATGGTATCTATTTGGCAGGTGGTGGAGCGTTGCTTCGCGGACTTGACAAACGTTTGACTGATAAAATTAATATTCCGTTTCATATCGCTGAGGATCCTTTGCATGCAGTGGCAAAAGGCACAGGAGTCGCTTTGAAAAATGTCGATCGCTTCTCTTTCTTGATGAGATAATAGGCTGTCGGAATATAATTGGAGCACAGTCTGTTATTATTCTACATGGAGAAGAGATGCGGCTTAGCATCAAGTAATCATGCGTTGACTGATGTGATATGCGAAATTTATTAAATTTTCTAATAAAATACAATTACTGGTTCCTCTTTCTTTTGTTAGAGGTAGCCAGTTTTGTTTTGTTATTCCGTTTTAATCATTACCAGCAGAGCGTCTTCTTTACGTCGGCTAATGTGGTCGCCGGTTCGGTTTATGAACTTTCCGGAGGGGTCACTTCTTACTTTCATCTCAAATCGGTGAATGAGGATTTGTTGGACAAGAATATGCTTCTGGAAGAACAAATGGCGGTGTTGAAACAAAGACTGCGTGAGTATACGACCGACTCTGTTTACATCCCGACTTATAAAGGGAAGTCGTTGACCGATTACCACTTAATCAAGGCGCATGTTATTAACAATAGCATTAATTTGTCTAATAATTATATCACTCTTGATAAGGGGACAAATGCTGGTATATATGCTGAGATGGGTGTGATTGATGGAAATGGTATTATTGGTATTGTGTATAAAACGTCTGCTTCTTATTCGGTCGTTCTTCCGGTTCTGAATAGTAAATCGAATATCAGCTGTAAGATTGTTGGCAGTGAATATTTTGGCTATTTGAGATGGGAAAATGCTGATCCTCGTTATGCTTATTTGAAAGATTTACCTAGACATGCTGAATTTAATTTAGGCGATACGGTGGTTACCAGCGGATATTCAACGGTCTTCCCGGCAGGTATTATGGTAGGGACGATTGATGATATGTGCGATTCGAATGATGGCTTATCTTATCTGCTTAAAATTAAGTTAGCGAGCGACTTTGCCAAACTAGGCGATGTTCGTGTGATCGGAAGAGAAGGGCAGGACGAACAAAAGCAACTGGAAAAAGAAACTCAAGAATAATGATTATCAATTATATACATAGGATCATTTGGTTTGTCGGATTGGTACTATTACAGGTCTT
Organism: Bacteroides sp.; assembly: GCA_047975405.1. Taxonomy (GTDB): domain Bacteria; phylum Bacteroidota; class Bacteroidia; order Bacteroidales; family Bacteroidaceae; genus Bacteroides. The sequence goes on along the minus strand of JBKEDO010000080.1, from coordinate 27,633 downwards.
GATCCTAAACCAGATTCATCTTTGGGGGTATGCCACTCCTTTTCTATATCTTTATTTTATTCTTAAACTAGAATCGGGCACTTCTCGTCATGAACAGATGTTATGGGCTTTTTTCCTAGGGCTTACCATCGATATCTTTTCCAACACCCCGGGAATGAATGCTGCTGCAACTGTTTTTTTGGCATTTATCCGTCCTTTCTTATTGCGCTTATTTACTCCGCGTGATATTCTTGATAGTATTGTCCCCTCTTTTAAAAGTATGGGTAATCTGCCGTTCGTAAAATATATTATATCGGCTGTCTGTATTCAAAACTTGATTTTGTTGAGCATCGAGTCTTTTTCCTTTTCAAGTAGTTTGCAACTATTTCTTAGGGTGATTGCTTGTTCTGCAATAACGATTGTCGGTATTTTGGGTATTGAAAGTATAAGGAAGTAGTATGTCGAAAGATTATAGATTTGAGAAAAGAAAGTTTATTGTTGGCGGAATTGCCATATCCATTGTTCTGATCTATCTGTCTCGTTTGTTTTTACTTCAAATATTGACCGATGATTATAAGAAGAATGCCGATAGTAATGCTTTCTTAAATAAGATTCAATATCCTTCACGTGGGGCTATTTATGATCGCAACGGGAAACTATTGGTTTTTAATCAACCGGCCTACGATATTAAAGTTGTTCCTCGGGAGATTGAAAATCTAGATACGCTCGATCTTTGCTCATCATTGAACATCACGAAGGAGCAGTTTATTCGTCTGATGACCGACATGGCCGACAGACGGCGTAATCCCGGCTATTCAAAATATACCGAACAGATGTTTATGTCGCAACTTTCTGCTGAAGAGTGTGGCATTTTTCAGGAGAAGCTGTTTAAGTTTAGAGGCTTTTACGTTGAACGGCGTACGATTCGACAGTATGCTTATAATGCCGCTGCTCATGCGCTAGGGGATATTGGTGAGGTTTCTACTCGAGATATTGAAAATGATGATTACTATATTCAAGGGGATTATATCGGTAAGTTAGGAGTCGAAAAGTCGTATGAGAAGTATTTAAGAGGGCAGAAAGGTGTTGAGATCTTGTTGAGAGATGCACATGGAAGGATTCAAGGACATTATAAGGACGGAAAGTGCGATCGCCGTGCAATTCCGGGGCGTAATCTGACGTTGAGCCTTGATGTGGATCTGCAGATGCTTGGCGAACGTTTGATGAAGAATAAAATTGGTAGTATTGTTGCTATTGAACCGGAAACCGGAGAGATTCTTTGTTTGGTTTCTTCGCCGAATTACGATCCACATTTAATGATTGGGCGTCAACGGGGAAAAAATCACCTTATGCTTCAACGTGACATTCAAAAGCCGTTATTGAACCGAGCGCTTATGGGGGTTTATCCTCCCGGATCGACTTTCAAAACGGCGCAAGGTTTGGTCTTTTTGGAAGAGGGAATCATTCAACCTTCAACCTCTTTTTCATGTTCCAATGGATTTCGATATGGGCGTTTGAAGGTGGGATGTCATGCTCATGCTTCTCCTCTACCACTGATCCCGGCTATTGCGACGTCGTGTAACTCTTATTTTTGTTGGGGATTATTCAGAATGTTTGGAGATAAGAAATATGGGCGACCGCAAAAGGCTATCACGGTCTGGAAGGATCATATGGTTGCTCAAGGTTTCGGTTATAAGTTAGGGGTTGATTTACCGGGAGAGAAAAGAGGATTAATTCCTAATGCTCAATTCTATGATAAAGCTTATCGCGGACATTGGAATGGGTTGACGGTAATTAGTATTGCGATCGGCCAAGGGGAGGTTTTGACGACCCCATTGCAGATTGCGAACTTAGGTGCTACGATCGCTAACAGAGGCCATTTCATTACGCCTCATATTGTGAAAAAAATTCAGGGATCACCATTGGATAGTCTTTATCGTGAGCCTAGATACACTGGCATCGAGAGAAAATATTATGAGGATGTGGTCTTGGGAATGCGATCGGCAGTCACCGGTGGTACTTGTCGGGTGGCTGGAACCATACTTCCGAATGTTGAGATGTGCGGAAAGACCGGAACGGCACAGAACCGTGGGCACGACCACTCTGTGTTTATGGGATTTGCCCCTATGCATAAACCTAAGATTGCTATAGCGGTGTATGTTGAGAACGGAGGCTTTGGTGCTGTATATGGAGTGCCTATTGGTACGCTGATGATGGAACAGTATTTGAATAAGAAACTTTCTCCTGAGAGTGAAACAAAAGCGGAAGAATTTAGTAATAGGGTGATATTTTATGATAGCAAGGAACGTTAGTTTGTGGAAGAGGTTGGACTGGATCACTATTTGTATCTATTTGCTTTTAATAATAGGTGGGTGGTTTAGTGTCTGTGGAGCGAGTTACGATTATGGAAATCGTGATTTTCTAGATTTCTCAACTCGTGCCGGGAAACAGTTTGTTTGGATCATTTGCTCTTTTGGCTTGGGCTTTGTTTTACTCATGCTTGAAGACCGGATGTACGACATGTTCGCCTATTTTATTTATGCCGGCATGATCCTTTTGCTACTAGTCACCATCTTTATTGCGCCCGATACGAAAGGGTCGCGTTCCTGGTTGGTTATGGGGCCCGTTAGTCTACAGCCGGCCGAATTTGCAAAGTTTGCGACGGCTTTGGCTCTTGCGAAATATATGAACTCTTATAATTTCGTCATCAATAAAAGAAAAAATGTTTTTATGCTTGCTTTCTTGATTCTTCTTCCGATGCTTCTAATTATCGGGCAGAAAGAAACGGGATCGGCTTTGGTTTATCTCGCTTTCTTCCTAGTGCTTTATCGAGAAGGAATGCCTGGAGTTGTCCTTTTCTCCGGATTATGTGCCGTGGCCTATTTTGTGATTGGCATTCGTTTCGGACAAGTCAACATCGCTCAGACGCCGACTCCTATTGGGGAGTTTGTGGTTTTATCGCTCATCTTGTTTTTTGCAGGTGCCATGGTGGGGGTTTATAAAAACAAGTGGGATATTGCACGTAATATTATAGGAGTAAATGCACTTGTGATCATTGCAGCGTATTTTATCTCTGAATATCTGGTGCCTTTTAATTTGGTATTTGTGCAAGTGGTGTTGTGCATACTGACCATTGGTTATCTATTCTATCTGACGTTGATCTCTCATAAAAAAGCTTATTTGCTGGTTGGTTTGTTTGCCATTGGCTCTATCGGCTTTTTATACTCTAGTGATTATGTTTTCGATAAGATATTAGAACCTCATCAGCAAATACGTATCAAAGTATTGCTGGGATTAGAAGAGGATTTGACCGGAGCCGGCTATAATGTCAACCAGTCTAAAATAGCAATCGGATCGGGCGGATTTTCCGGCAAGGGATTTTTGAACGGAACACAGACGAAACTTAAATATGTACCTGAGCAGGATACCGATTTTATCTTCTGTACTGTTGGAGAAGAGCAGGGCTTTATTGGATCTTCTGCCGTGCTTTTAGGCTTTCTCTGCCTCATTTTACGCTTGATCGTCGTGGCTGAGCGACAGCCGACGACGTTTGGCCGTGTGTATGGTTACTCCGTATTGAGCATTTTCTTATTCCATCTATTTATTAATATAGGAATGGTGCTCGGGCTTACTCCGGTGATCGGTATTCCTCTTCCTTTTTTTAGTTATGGAGGCTCTTCTTTATGGGGATTTACGATTCTGTTGTTTATCTTCCTGAGAATTGATGCAGGAAGAGATCGTCGACTTTAACTTTATCGTGAGACTTTTATACCGATATCACTTAAACCGATCAATCGATCGTCCGTCATTCGATGTATCACTTTGATTCGGTGATTTCCTTTCTGTGAGATAACGATCGATCCTATAAACTTACTCGATTGATAGAGGTTGCCACATCCCGTGCCGATCCAGTTGCCTGCTTTATCCGTAAGATTCAAGCTGATGGTATCACGTTTCCAATGGGTTGAATCTTGTAGATTGTGATAAACTGATAACGATAGGTTTTGGTAGGGGTAATTGTTCTTATTCCTAACCTCTGCAAAGAGGCGAACGGTGTGAGGGATCGAATCGGTATTTTCTATCTGAAAGGAGAGTGTATCACTCTTTTTCCATCCGTCATTGGGTAGGGATTGATAAGAGTGATACACTGTTTGTTTGTTACATGATATCATCGTCAAGACGAAGAATAAGCATACGACAAGATTACTGAATATTCTCATTATTCTGAGTTCTTTCTGGTCTGTTTTTACCGCCATTGTTTTGTGGACGATTATTTCTTCTGCTTGGCCGTTTGTTCTCAGCTTCTTCGTTTCCTTTTTTATAATTCCGGTTATTATTCGATGGACGCTGATTCTTTGCCTCATTGTTATTCCCCTTTTGACTCGGAAGGATTGGCTTGTTACTCTCGGTCTGAGGTCTGTTGTCCTCTGTTTGAGGTTTATTGTTCTCTCCCTGCGGACGATTATTCTCTCCCTGCGGGCGATTATTGCGTTTCTTCCTTTTATTGCGATTGCTATTGGGGTTATTACCCTCTTCGCGATTGTTTTTACGGCGGTCAAATCGGGTGAGGCTTTCTTGCTCTAATAAGTCGGTCGATTTTTTAGATTCCCGTTTTGTACCCTCTTCTTCTATCAGTTTGTCCGGTCTGATGCCTTTTCTATTTAATCCGATAATCTCGAAAGCTCGTTTACCGGCTATGGTACAAAGATTGGCCGGAATATTCTTATCACTAGAATAAGTGATTTGATTGCTCAATATATCGGCTTTAAAGAAATAGAATACGCCATCTTTGGTTTCTAGTTCGATTTCTCTTGATGGTAGGCGTTTTTGTGCTTCAACGTAACAGTCCACCTCATAGTTCAAACAACACTTCAGCTTGGCGCATTGTCCGGCCAACTTTTGTGGGTTTAGAGAGATGTCTTGGTAACGGGCAGCGCTTGTTGAAACCGAGATGAAGCTTGTCATCCATGTGGCACAACAAAGTTCCCGTCCACAAGGACCAATTCCTCCAATGCGACCGGCTTCTTGACGGGCGCCAATTTGTTTCATCTCGATACGGACACGAAACACTTCTGCCAGAACCTTAATGAGTTGTCGGAAGTCCACGCGCTCATCCGCAATGTAATAGAAAATGGCTTTATTCCCATCACCTTGGTACTCCACGTCTCCAATTTTCATGTTCAAATTGAGACTGGCTGCGATTTGGCGAGAGCGGATCATTGTGTCATGTTCTTTCGCTTTAGCCTCTTCGTATTTCTCAATATCTACCGGTTTGACTTTTCGGTAGATTCGCTTAATTTCCGTATCAGGCTTTAGGTTGGCCTTTTTAATTTGAAGCGGTACCAATCGTCCGGTTAGCGTAACCACTCCAATATCATGTCCCGGAGTTGCTTCTACTGCAACGACGTCCCCTTTTTCCAGAGGAATCTTATTGCTGTTACGGAAGTAACCTTTACGCGTGTTTTTGAATTGCACCTCAACGAGATCGCTTTCAACGGCATTTCCCGGAATGTCGGCCAGCCAGTCGTAGGTGTTTAGTTTATTATCTTGTCGGGAAGCGCTTTTGCAACAAAGACCGCAACTCCCATTATGTAGTTTATATTTCATTCCTATGCGTTTTCTGATATATTTGTCAAGTATAGTTTAATTTTTTAATAAAACAATCATTTTGAGTGAGAAATCGAAGAAAACCATTTTGGCATTTACATTTTGTTCGATATGCTTTTGGCATTCACTTAGTTCATCCATCAGACCGATAATGTTCCGTTCGTTGATAAATGGCGCAAAGCGGGTTGCAAACTGCTGCTCGTCAGGAGTCATGTATACCATTTGTACTTGGCGAAAATTATAAATGAAATTTTCACGGATCATTTGTTGGCAATACTCTAAGAAATTCTTCTGACGCTCACGTCCCATTTCTGCGACTTGTTCGCTCCATTGTTTCATCTCTTTGATTTTTCGTTGGTAAGATAAACGCATCAAATTGATAAATAGGTCGAAGAATAATTGTTTTTCCTCGTTGAGATGAATGGTCTCAAGTGCCTTGATGAAATTGCCATTAGCTAGATGAGCCACAGATAAACTCTCTTGCTCTGCTAATTGATAGTTCTCTTGTAAGGCCCGACTGATACTTGTTTCGTCTATCTGACGGATGTTAATCCGTTGTGTACGACTTAAGATCGTTGGCAATATTAGGTCGGGTGCTTCTGAGACTAGAATAAATATGGTTTGAGTCGGAGGCTCTTCTAAAAGCTTGAGTAGCTTATTGGCACAAGCAATGTGCATTTTCTCCGGAAGCCAAATGATTGTTATTTTATAACCTCTTTCTAAAGGTTTGAAACTAAGTTTTTTGATGATCTCATCACTTTCTTTAGCATAGATGATGGCTTGAGAATTCTCCGATTTAATCTCGCTTAACCAATTGTTTAGATTAAAATAGGGATGGTTTAAGACAAATGGGCGCCATTCCGCTAGATAATCATCGCAAACCTCTTTTTTTGATTTTGCATTTTTAATGATTGGGAAGACAAAGTGTACATCGGGGTGAACCAACTTATTGAATTTGACGCAGGATGGACAAATGCCGCAAGCATCTGTTTCATTTTTATTGGTGCAACAGATATAACGCGCATAAGCTATCGCTAGAGCCATTTTCCCTACACCCTCTGGTCCGCAAATCAGTTGGGCATGTGGTATACGGCTCTCGTTAATCTCTTCAATTAGTCGTTTCTTGATCTCTTCTTGTCCGATGATATCTTTAAAAAACACAATATTTCGTTTAAAATCTTAGTAAATTTGCTTAGCCACTTCTCTGATGCTGTCTACTGCCGAAATGGTATAGAAATGAATGCTAGGTACGCCATACTTCATGAGTTCTTTGCATTGGTTGATACACCATTCTGTACCCACCTGTTGGGCATCGTTGTCTGTCTTGCATTTATTGATCTCTTTAATGAGGTCTTCGGGAAGATCGACCTTAAAGGTTTTGGGGATCATGCTGACTTGTGATAATTTCTTAAAAGGCTTAATTCCAGGAATAATCGGAATGGTGATTCCGGCTTCTCTGGCACGTCGTACAAACTCAAAATATTTCTGATTGTCGTAGAAAAGTTGAGTGACCGCATATTCCGCTCCGGCTTCCACTTTCTTCTTCAGCCAATAAATATCCGATTCAAGATTGGGCGATTCTTCATGTTTCTCCGGATAACAAGCTACGCCATATGAGAAAGGTGTTTGCGTGATCTGCATCTCAGAACCATCTACAAAGATTCCTTTATTGAAGTTATTGATTTGCTCTTGAAGTTCAATGGCATGACTATATCCATTCTTATCGGGAGTGAATATGGATTCATGCTTCGCTTTATCGCCTCTTAGAACCAATAGATCCGTGATGTTTAAGAATTGTAAGTCGAGCAATACATATTCTGTCTCTTCCCGACTGAACCCGCTACATAGGATGTGCGGTACTACTGTAATGTCATATTTGTTTTGAATGGCTGCAGCTACCGCAACTGTTCCCGGACGTCTACGGAGTCGATTGCGCTGAAACAACCCATCACCAAGGTCTCTATACATATATTCGCTCCGATGGGTCGTAATATTGATGTACTTAGGGTCGAATTCTCTTAGCGCATCAATCGTTTGATACAGTTTTTCTATGCTGGTCCCTTTTAATGGAGGTAGTATTTCAAATGAGAACGCTGTATGTTGCGTGCTATGTATAAGATCTATTACTTTCATTCTTTTTTGCGTTGTTTCGTCTGGTGATAATATGCCTTTTGCGACAAAAATACGAAAAAAGAACGATTTTACCTTAATTATTTAAAATCATTCTTTGTAAACAGACTATTAATTATAAACCTAAAAGCTCCGTATGATAATAACATGCGGAGCTTTTGATCAACAGAGGGTTGCTTTTAGAAAGTCACTAATGTTTTGTCTCCTTTGTAGGATACGGCATAGACTTTGTAATTAGCTTCCCAAGTGGTGCTTATGGTAAACTGATGACGATTGGAAACGAAAACGAGCTGATCGCCATTGTATACCTCGTATGCAGCTACATGATTCCAATTATTCATGGTTAATGTTTGTCCGTTCCGAGAAGCAGTTCCCGTTTGTACATTCTGCTTATCTTTATAGCAAGCAAGATTATGCTCCGACAAATATTCGATAGCCGCATCAGGCTTGGGCAAGTTCAAGTTCTTTATTTTATTCTTTGTCTGTTCGATTTGAGCCTCTGTGATAGTCATGCGCTTTGTGCCGTAATCATCGATGTCTCTGTCGATTGGTAGGTAGTAGCCCCATTTATCGAAGAAGTCCGTTAGATCTGTTCGGGCAATCTTGCTTGCTCGAACTGTAAATTCCAATTGATTCTCTCCCGGTGTGGCTAGATTATTTTCTGTACGGATGAGTTCGTATAAATCTTTATAGAAATCGGTCTGTCCTTTGACTTGAGCAAAATAGAGTTGAAGTTGCCATAAGGTTACTAGTCGGCAGAAAACATCCGGGCGTATAGCATCGGGTTGTTTGTTGACAAATTGTAGAGTCATTGCTTTCTCATACCGGTCGTTGTATTCTCCCATATTCTCATCTCTTAAGCGGATATACTTCGAACCATATTTATCGCAGAAATGAGTTTGTACAGCCATGGACAGAATGTTGTTAGTTACTTCGGTCGTACTGTGCCATTTTAATCCCGGACGGGTTTGATTACAATGTCCGATCTCATGTGCCGGTCCCCAAACCTCGCCGGCTCTTAATTTCGTTTCGTCACAGATGGAATTCATTGTGTTGGCGTTGTATGCTGTATGATAGGGTGAAGCATACATATAAGAGTGGTACATCACATGTAGATACATCCGATTCTTGAATACTTTGTTGTATTTGAACAATCCCATAAATTCCATTTCGTATCTGACAACCTCGTCGTAGGTATCGATAAGATTTACTCCGTTTTTAGTGTAAGTTTTGAAACTATTTACCGGGAATGTTAGGTGTGCATATTGCCCTAATACATCAAAATAGGGACAGCAGGTTTGGTTCAACAACTCATTCCAGTCGCTTGCCGAGTGTTTGCTTCGATCGAAATAGCCATTTACCTTCCCAGTGGCAAAATGAAGGGTGATCGGTTGAGCCACTTCGCTCTCTTCTAGGCTCAGAGTGTGGTACATGACATAGACCAAGCCTTTGTTACGTATACTAATCTTATTCGTACCTTCTTTTAGTGCATATGAATCGCCGCCAAAACCGTCTCCTCCAGGAAGATCCAGATTCTGAACACGTATGCTGATAGCTCTTCCATGGGTTTCTCCGGCGAGTACAATCAGTTCATCATTTGCTTCAACGTAGATGCCTGTCGGGTTATCTAAAAGATTGTAAGGGTTGGTCTTGTTGGTCGCCGATTGTATATCTGGTGATGGGTATGCCTTGTAAGATTCTATTCTAAATGCTTTTGGATACTTTCCTTGGAACATGTAATAAGCCATGTTTTTAAAGAAAGCCGATTGACACTTTTCAATGTCGGCTAATGTGATGCCGGCTTTTAGTTCCGAGCAACTGCGATCGGAGAAGAGCGATAAAACATCAAAGTTTTCCGGATTCTTTCGATAGAACTCCATTTCAGAGCAGCTGGCAAATCCTTGGTTGTCTCCGGCTCCACTCTTGACTACAAACCTGATGGCTTTAGCATTGATCAGAGGAGTGGTGAAATAAACCACCGAACTAGACGACAGTCCTCCAAAGTTCTTGTCCATTAATCTCTCGAAAGCAACGCCATCTGCCGACCAGTATATCTCTGTTTCTTTGAAATGTCCATTTGAACCGGACTGACGAGGGTGATAAACAAGATAATCGACTTGTTCTTGATTTTCGAAATAGTATGTTAGCGTAATGGGGAAATAGTTACTACCGGCATTGTTCCAACTCGAGTGATAAATAGTACTCATGTCATTATCAAATGATTTCTCAATGTTCTGTCCAGATTGGAAAGATGAAGCTTCTCCACGTGAGATTTTTATTTTAATATCATCTTTAAGCTCGTCTGGTTTTGTTGAACTATACTCGTTCAATCCTTTTTGGGTGACGGTAATGATTCTCTGTAGGGTAGACGAAGCAGCTTGATCTTTAACGACTAGGTTATAGGAACGTGAGGCATCTTGTGCATTAGGGCTAACGATATAAGCATGAGACGTCGTGATCATTTCCTGTGCCCTTGTCGTAGGTTTCTTTATCCAATCGCAGCCGGTCGTGACGATTTCGTAATCGCAGTTTGCCGTCACCTCGAACGTGATGTTTTGTCCCGCTGCAGCGATTTCAAAAAGTTCGGGGTTGACCAGTATATCTTTCCCCCATCCAAGTTGCTGTATTTTCAAGGACTGACTCAGATTACCGACTCTCACCGTTATGTTTGTTTGCCGGATTTCTTTACCGGAGTTCTCTGCGACATTAATTCGAAGAGTGGTTCCATCCTTTTCGGTCTGACACCACGTTTCTCCGCCCTTGTCGACTTGGGCACTCCATTCCTGATTGGTTGATACAACGACCTCTTTCATCGATTTGTTTTCTTCAAAGTTGACAACCTCAGTGTCAATCTTTAAGATAGGAGATAGGAGGGCTTCTTCTTCAGCATTGCTGCATGCCACGATAAAGAAAAGCAGTGAAATGCTGAATAGCTTAAAAAATGAGATTGTTTTCATAGATTTAATTGTATAAAGTTAGACTTCATATGTAGAATACAAAATAAAACCGTTTGCCCCTATTCCTTTTTGATTTTATTAACATTGATAAAAAGGGAGACTCCAAATGAAGTCTCCCTTTTCTTGATTACAATTTAAATTAATTGCCCGTCGGATTTTGTGTTAAAGTCCCCGGATATACATTGATCGCACTTTGAGGGATATAATAAACAACCCTATAGTCTGTTGAAGGTATATCTTCAAACTGTTGATGAGGTCCCGGATAATGTCTGGATAAGGCTTTACCATTACGGAATACATCATAGCTACGTTCGGCTTGATAAGCCAATTCCAGTTGGCGCTCTTTATCGATACGCTCCGGTGCATTATCGGCATCTAATGATGGATACCCAGCACCAGGAATGGAACGTTCACGGATCGTGTTCAAGTCTGTTAATGCTTTATCGTATTTTCCTAACTTAGCATAAGCTTCCGAACGGTTGAGGTAGATTTCACCCAAGCGTGAGATGATTGGAGAGTGTAGATGCGAGTCTTCCCCTTCGCGTGAACACTTAGTGATGTAGAACTGTGGATATACTCGGTTTAGTTTGATATAATAATCTAACATACCGGTATACGTTTTTCCGTCTCTATATTCGATTGAATAGATACCTTGATCTTCTTTGATCGGATTAAGAACGTAACGCGTTGTTTGCTCAACTTTATTTGCATCAGTCCACTTTTCATTCCAAACCAATTGTCCATTTTCGTCTTGATATTCAGCTTGCACGTAGTTTAAGACCGTTGGAGTGTCGTATTTGATAAACCGGAAAACCTTTTTGTGATCGGACGTATAAGTCGGTTCAATAAATGTAGCACGTGCATCTACAATGTTATAGTGATCCGGACGCCAGTCGTTTCTTCCTGTCTCATTCAATAAATCGATATATTTGGCACTAGCGTACATCTCTCCCCAGCCCATACCACCAATATTGGCATACATGCCGCCTATGCCATAGTAATGATCGTATCCGGAAAATTCCGAAGCAACCCGTTTGATGACAAAGATCGACTCTTTGTTATCTTCCGGTCTGAGAGTGTTGTATTTCATGAAATCAGCTCTCGACAAGAGTTGATACTCAGGAGAAGCGATCACCTTGTCGGCGTAGTCGATGGCCAACTGTGCATACTCTTTATTCGGATTTTCGTATGTTCCGCTCATGTAGACATAAATACGAGAGAGCATGGCTTGGGCTGCTTCTTTTGAGGCGTATGCCGCTCCTTTGTTGACGGTCAACAAACGTTCTGCTTCTTTCAAATCCTTGATGGCTTGTTCGTAAGTTTCCTTTACAGTAGCACGATCGGGGAGTTGCATATTGTCAATATCTTCCGGAGTGCCATTCACAATAGGCACCCCTAGATTAGTTTCAGGGCTTTGATAGTATGGACGTCCGTATGCTCTGCACAAGTAGAAATACATCATACCTCTAACGTAGTAGCATTCCCCCAAACGATTATCGATATCTTCGCTCTGTCCTTCCTTGACAAGCTTAAGCACATTTGAAGCTTGTGCGATTGCTTTATACCCCGAGTCCCAGAAGCTTTGCAAACGTCCATTGTTCGGTGTGCGGACATACGAGATAAATTCATAGAAAGAGTCGGTTGAAGATCCGCGAATCACCATGTTGTCACCCGCATACTCACCACAGCGGTGCATGGGATCGGACCATGTTTTAAGTTGTCCATAGATGCCGTTGATGAGACCATCCAATGTTCTATTGGGATCTTTAGTGATGTCCTCACTCATCATCGAATCGTGTGAGAGACGCTCAATATCACAAGACGATATTGAGAATAGCGTGAGTAATAGGAATATTATTTTTTTCATGTGTGTTCTGTTTTAAAAAGTTAGATTTAAGCCAAGCATAAACTTACGAGTAGAAGGGTATACCGAAGGACCTGCCGTACCGATGATTTTTCCTTCATCAGAGATTGGGATCTCGGGATCTACTCCCGAATAACCGGTGAGGGTAAAGAGATTTTCTCCGGAAACAAATACTCTTAATTCTTTGATGCTATATTTAGTCAGATCAAAACGGTATCCAATCGATAGCGAACGTAGTTTTAGGTAATCGCTATTTTCCAAATAACGAGATGAAGCAGAGTTCGACTTGCTTTGATTGTTGTACGATGCAACCGGATGGGTGGCGATATCGCCCGGTTTTTCCCAACGTACCCAGTCGTCTTTCAATTTCATCTGGTTACGGTCGCAATAAGTACCGTCAGAGTCATACTCTTGTCGTGAATAATTATAGATCTGTCCACCGATCGAATATCCAAAGGCTGCATTAACCTCTAATTTGCGCCAAGTCAGCGTGGTGTTAAATCCACCAAACAAATCAGGAGATGCTTTGCCGCATTTTTCATAAGTTGCTTCGGCATACTTCTTAGTTGTGGTCACCGTTTGTGTGCCATCTTCATTCTTCTTAGTCTTATACCAAAGTGGAGAGCCCGTTTCAGGATCTACACCCGCCCACTTCTTTAAATAGTAGGTATCGGTTGGATTTCCCGGTTCCAAGACCGTTTGTGCTGCTCCTGCTATTCCCGAGTTGTCCGAAGCCAAGATTGGTTTCACGACCAGATTACCTTCGCTATCTTTACTCTTGAATAATTGTTTCAGTTCATTGGTGTTGTGACCGACATTCGCATCAATGCTCCAAGTTAGATCCTTAGTCCGGATGATATCTCCTCCTAAAGCAATCTCAATTCCTTGATTCTTCATTTTTCCGATGTTCTTCCAGATATAAGTCACCCCGGTAAGTCCACTAATAGGTACTTTGTACAAGATGTTATCAGTGTTTTTGAGGTAATAATCGAAATTGAAGCGTAGACGATTTTCGAATAAAGAAGCATCTAGTCCCAGTCCCATAGTATAAGTTTTCTCCCAAGTCAATTGATTCCGACCGATCTGCTTGATTAAGATTCCGGGTTCTTCATTATAGCTTGCCGAAACCGAATAGAGGTTATACTGAGGATAATATTGGTCTGGACGATTTCCAACAGAACCATATGCGGCACGTAGTTTTAGTTGATCAACTTTATCTAAGTCGAACCATTCTTCACGATTGATGTTCCATCCACCGCTGACAGAGAAGAAATTACCATATTTTGAACTATCTCCGAAGTTTGAAGCTCCATCACGTCGGAAAGAGACTTGGGCTAAATATTTATTGTCGTACGAATAGTTGGCGTTGAAAAGTAACGATTGTACCGCCCATTCTCCGATATTTCCTTTCGTCTTTTCAGGTGTTGTAACAATATCCAACACTTCCAATCCGGGGATAAACTCTTTTCCGGAAACGTCTAATGTTTTATGCCAGTAATCGTTGTACTCATAAGCAGCCAATCCATTGATGAAATGTTTGCCGAACGATTTGTTAAACCGAAGAATATGGTTGGTGTATCGTCTCACCGTTTCAAATCTATAATCTCCAATGTGTGCTCCCCCGCTGGAACGAGGGTCTGAGTAAGAGTTTGAAGCATAGTTTGTATACTTATAGTTGTTGACCGATGAGAATGTCAACCAGTCGTTCAACTTAACGTCGAAATCTAAGCTTCCTCTAAATTCGTAGTTGGTCGATCCCGAATGGTTGTATTGTAAGTCGTAAAGGTAGTTCGTAGATGCACCGTTGACCCAACCTTCGTAGCGATGAGGAACTAAGTTGCCTTCTTCGTCGTATGGACTATCCCAAGGTAACATAGAATACATGGCACCTACCGAATATTGCTTGTCGTCGATATCTCGGCGTGAACCTTGTAACATCGGTTTGATGGTTAACCATGATTTCGGTTTGTATACAGTTTTGAACAAGAAGTTGTATCGTGTATAGTCGTATCCTTTTACAGCTCCCGTTTCATCGTATACTCCAACGGACATGTAAGCGCGAAGGTTTTCGCTACCTCCCTGAAGAGAAACATTATATTCTTGATTAAATCCGTCTTGTGTCGCCAGATCCCACCAATTGAAGTTGCTCTTCTGCAAGTCTTCATTCCATCGGGTGAATTTGATCTGATCGACATTCGAGAACGAGCTATAATAATCATACAACTCTTTTCCGTTCATCATCTCTAGATTACCTGTGTTGAGTTGTGTAACTCCAAGTTTTGCCGAGACGTTAACGCTCATTTTTTCCGCTTTCGGGTTCTTTGTTGTGATAATAATGACCCCGTTTGCTCCTTGTGATCCATAGATGGCAGTCGATGCTGCATCTTTCAATACGGTCATACTCTCTATATCTTGTGGATTGATCTGACCGGTACCGTCGGTTCCAACGATGACGCCGTCTACTACCCATAACGGAGAAGTCGTTCCTGTGAGCGAAGCTCTTCCTCTGATGACTACTGCTCCACTTGCTCCGGGACGTCCGCTTCCGGGTGCGACATATACTCCCGGAATCTTACCGCTCAACATATTCTCAACCGATGGCGTGGTCACATCTTTAAGTTTGTCACCTTTAATAGCCTGCATTGCTCCGGTCAAACTTTCCTTTCGTTGGGTGCTATATCCCACAACGATCACTTCATCCAACGTTTTGGTATCTTCTTTCAATACCACATTATAGAATGAGTTATCTTTCTTCAACGCGATGGTTTGTGAGCCATATCCGATATAACTGATTTCGAGTTCATTGCCATAAACATCTAGTGAAAACTGTCCATTGATATTGGTAATGGTTCCGTTCGTTGTACGACTCTTTTCGATTACTGAAGCTCCGATGATCGGTTCACCGTTTGCATCGGTTACGACCCCTTTGATCGATCGAGCTGTTTTTTGTTGGGTGGTCGATGGTGTGTGTGACGGCGAGATAGAGGAGATGACGATTTGGTTATCTACGATTTTATAGCTGTAGCCGGAATCTTTGAACACCTCTTTTAAGACCTCTTCGAAGGCCACCTCATTGACGTTGATGGAGATTTTCTTGTTCAACTTAACTTTGTTGTCGTTGTAGAAAAAGCTATATCCGCTCTGCTTTTCCAGTTCACGAACAACTGTTTGTAGAGTCGTGTTGGTTTTCTTCATCGTGATTTTGATCAGTTGTGCGAAGGTGGTGACCGGAATCATAGCCATTAAACAAACGACTAAAAGCATCGAGAGATGTTTGTCTAATGTTCGACGGTTACACCACGTAAAGAAACGGTGTGTTTTCATGAGATAAATGCGTTAATTAGATTTATAATATAGATTAATCGACCAATCCTTTGGTTTAAAGATCCGATCTATTAATAAATATGATTGGTAGATTGCGATCCCCCAAAGAAGAATGAAAAAAAAGCGGTTATTGATAAAGTAATCATATCTTTCCGCAGTTTCGTTTCCGCAGCAAGGCGTATTATGTGTGTGTTAATAATATAAAGCTCAAACTCCAACTAGAATAAAATGGTCCGGTATATTGTACCGGGCCATTTTATCGAAAGCATAAATCTTTCTCGCTCTTTTGAGGATATCTCAATTTGTTCTCAACCTCT
Source organism: Bacteroides sp. (assembly GCA_047975405.1). Classification (GTDB taxonomy): domain Bacteria; phylum Bacteroidota; class Bacteroidia; order Bacteroidales; family Bacteroidaceae; genus Bacteroides. The sequence goes on along the minus strand of JBKEDO010000080.1, from coordinate 11,455 downwards.
TTTGGAGAAAGTTTAAGAGTACGAAAAAAAAGAACAAGTTCACTCACTAGGTTTGTTGTTCATCTTTTCTTTAGCAACGCCACAAGAGTTGGCAGTAGGTACAATTACATTCTAATGAGAGTTTATCATTAATTAAAACTGTAAGATTAAGCTGGATCGTTTTATTTTTGTTCTTCTAAATATTCGACCCAAATGCGTGCTGCCTCTTCAACCATTTTAATACAAGGTCTTTTCTTATAATATGTTTCTGTACGTTCTTCAGGCGTTGATGATATTTGGAGATTTTTTTTTAGACCTAATAATTCACCACAATTCAAAGAACCGTTACGTTTAATGAAGGTTTGTGCCAAGTCTTGTACTAACTTATAATTGGCTCCTTTTGCTTTTGCATCTGGGACTACACTGCCTGTTTGTAATCCCGCTAGTATAAACATACCACAAGCTGCGCCGCATGTTTCACGCATGCGTCCTATTCCGGCGCCAAAAGAGGCCGAGACTCTCAATGCTTGTTCTTCTGTCAGATCGTATAAATCGGCAAAAGCTGTTACCACAGACTGCGAACAATTGTATCCGTTTTTAAACAATTCCACAGCCTTCTCAATTCTTTCTTCCATAAAAATTATCCTAATATCTATTATCGTCTTCTTACTTATAAACCGAGTCTTTCTTGAGTTGTTTCTTTTGATTTAAAGAATAACCTGATCCGTCGCATCGATTAGCTTTTTTGGTCGAATCTTTTTCATTAAAATCGGCATTTCTGCAAGTACGTTTCTCATAATTATCGCAAATGCCATTATTATTTGAATCTGAAAAACAGCCTCTTTTTTTTATGGTCGTATTTTTAACATTATTGCTCTCGTTTTGGGCTAAAGAATAGGTGAATCCTATTGCTCCTAAAAACGATATTCCAATTATAATTTGTTTTATCATGATTTTGGGGTATTATCTTTTTCTTGACAAAAGGTTACTACATTCTCGGCTAATTGTTCAAAAATAGACTTTAAACTTGCATTATTAAGAGCCGAGAAAGCTTTTCCTTGTTCGGCTAATTCTCCGACTTCCTTTATTAGAGGGATTTGGACTAATAGATTGGTGCTAAATTCATTCGCTAAAGTTTGTCCTCCATTTTTTCCAAAAATGAAATATTTCTCATCTGGATGTTGTAATGGAGTAAACCAAGACATGTTTTCAACGACTCCGATCAGTGGAATCTGGATGTTTTCGTTAGTTAGCATTTCCGTCCCTTTTCGTGCATCATTTAGTGACAATTCTTGAGGTGTTGTTACTACTATAGCACCGTCAATTTCAAACTTTTGTACAGAAGTTATTTGAATATCACCTGTACCAGGAGGAAAATCGATAATCATATAATCAATATTCTCCCAATACGTTTGAGTAAATAATTGAGTAATAGCATTTGAAGCCATAGGACCTCGCCAAACAATTGATTTTTCTTTATCGGCAAAAAAACCTAAAGAATTAATTTCTACTCCATATTTTTCGATAGGATCCATCATCCCGTCTTTGTCTGTTTTGACAGATAAACAAGGGCGCTCATTTTCTACATCAAAAATTTTAGGGATAGACGGACCATATATATCAGCATCGACTAAGGCTACTTTATAACCTTTATCTGCCAAAGTCATGGCTAAATTAGCCGAAACAGTCGATTTTCCCACACCTCCTTTACCGGAAGCGACGACGATTGTGTGTTTAACTCCTTCTAAGTGAGTTTTATCAAAAACCTTCATATTATTATCAATTACCAAATTATGAAATTGCATTCATCGGGCAAGCCTGAATGCATAGTTTACACTTTTTACATTTATTCTCATCAATAACGGCAACCCCATCAATAATATTGATAGCTCCCTTAGGACAAATGTCTGTACAATTGCCACATCCGATGCAGAGTTCCTTATTTATTTTAGGGAAGGGTGATGTCTTTTTATGTGATTGAATGGGTGATGTTTTCTGACTGTTTGTTTCTGCACTTAGATTATTGGGAATCAAAGTCACATTGCATTTAGGACATAGTAACGAACGGCAAGGGACTCCTTTTTCATGCTGAATACTATAACCGCATATCGGACAGCTACATGATTGAACGCCATTAGCTTGGTTGCATCCACGACGAGTTCCTTGATTTCTGAATATACGTAATCTTTTTCCGAACATAATATCTAAAATTTAAATTTTCTAACATAAAAGGTTTCCGAGTTATATTCAACTTTTTGTATAGCTTCTGTTTGCAATAAAATATCAAGTATAATGGAATCTGCTTTATCTTTTTCTAGTAATCTATACAACGCGTCCTCCCTTAAGGGATGTACGGAGCAAATACTAAGAATATCTTCCATTGCATTGCCTGTAAAACCAGTATGGGTCCCTTCATATCCCAACAGTAATTCGGTTGATAAGCCGTGGTTTGAGAAAGACTGATAAGCCATGGTTATTGCATTTTCATCAGAAGCTTTAACTGTTTTTAGAAATGGAGGTCTCGTGGGAACTGATAAATATGACAAGGAAGCATTTAGCTTTGCAATAAAACGGGCTGTTTTTAAGATTGAATCTTCTGTGTCATTGACTCCACTGACTAGCATGGTCTCAGTAACGAGTTTACCTTTAAACTCTGTAGAGAAATTTAGAATGCCATTTAATTGGTTGTCAAAGTTCGCCGATAATAAAGGGCTATTAATTTTTCTCCATACCCATTCAGTGGCAGAATCGACCTTCACCGAAACCCAATCGGCTTGCATTAGATCACGTCTAACGTCGGGATTAAAAAGCATGGATGCGTTCGTTATGATAGCAATAGGAATAGAAAAATCTTTTAAAAGTTCAATCGTTTCGCCTAAATTGAGGTCTAAAGTTGGTTCGCCGTTGGCTACAAAAGTTAAGAAGTCTGGTTTATCTACCTCTTCGACCTTTTCTAAATGAGTTTTGACCGAATTGTAAATAGTGATCGGTTTATAACAAGATATTCTGTGTTGTATCTGTTTCTTCGTTTCACCGACCTGACAATAAATACATTCATAAGAACAGACTTTCATTGATGGGATGTTGTTAATTCCTAAACTTTTCCCCAGTCTACGAGATGGAACAGGACCAAATGTAATCATATATTTTCTTTTTGTCTTAATCTTATAATTGTTCTATTTGAACTTATAAAAAATGCTTAAAGGATAGGTGGCCGTAGGTGTCATTTTAATACATGCTCTTGATGTCTTTTATGAAATCCTCTCTTTTATATTTTATAAAAAAAGTATTATCCTTTATTCTTTATTATTTAATAATAAGTCGCTTTATCCTCTTTTTGGTAAATGAGTAAGCTATATACTTCCCAAATGAAACAATGCATTTTGTCGCTATTTTTCTTGTTTTATTTTAGAGGGATTATATCGTTTTCTCAAATTTACTTTGCAAATATAATGAACCATGGTTCATTATGAAAGTGAATTCTTATATTTAACATTTCTAAATAATGAGTTCTTTCGCGTCTATAATGGGGGTATTAAATAATGAGATACTTAGTGATGTGTATAATTTTTGTGAATGAAAATGTCGTGTAAACAAGCAATGATCTGTAACATGTTTAGCGGTATAAAGGAAGGAAGAGGCTGAAAGGACTGTTTTTTAGGATTGCAATCAAGCATGGAAGAGAGAAAATAAAATATCGTGTGTAACTATTTGCTTCTTTTTAATGGGGTCGTCACGAAAATGAAAAGAGTGAGTCGTATCAAACTTGAAAAATGTATCTTCATAGATAAATTGACGAATGAAGATATCTAAATCTTGTTGGCGAATACAACCCACTCTTTTTATATTTAATCTGTTGTGTCTTCATATCCTGAATGATCGACAAAAGGCTATCGGGATTTCTTTTATTACTCTAGCTCATCGATAATTCTTTTCACGTCAACGGGCTGTAAACGTCCGTAAACCTTTTCACCAATCATGACTACCGGTGCGAGTCCGCAAGCTCCCACACATCTTAAGCAATCCAGTGAGTATTTACCATCCGGAGTGGTTTCGCCCACATCAATGCCTAGAACCCGCTTGAACTCCTCGAGTAACTTCTCCGATCCCCGCACATAACAGGCTGTACCCATGCAGACCGATATCGGATGCTTACCTTTGGGAGTCATGGTGAAGAAAGTATAGAAGGTCACCACACCGTACACCTTCGATACCGGTATATTGAGTTGTGAGGCGATGATCCGTTGTACCTCCTCCGGCAAATACCCTTGTAGGTGTTGTGCTTCATGTAAGATATTGATCAACTCCCCCGGGCTATTCTTATGTTTTATACAGATATCTTTAACCTTTTCGGCGATATCGCATGCTAATTTGATCTCAGACATAACGCTGGTTGTTTAAGATTAGTCGATAGATTTATTAAAGTAATGCGTGTGAAGCAGCTTTTCGGCCTTCTCACTCAACGGCTTACCGAGATACTCTTCGTATAACGTTTGAATATACGGGTTCTCGTGCGATTTTCTCAACCGCTTGTTCGAATCTTCACGGTAGAGTGCGTTGGAACGGGCATACAACACTTCCGAATTGCCATGATGATGAGGCTGTCCTCCACCACCGATGCATCCTCCGGGGCAAGCCATAATCTCGATCACGTGATACTCACTCTTCCCGTGTCTGATATCCTCCAATAGACGTCTGGCATTTCCCAAACCATGTGCAATGCCAACTTTGAGATCGAAGCCGTCGAGATTGATGGTGGCGCGACGAATCCCTTCCAAACCGCGAACTTGTTCGAAGTTGACATTCAGCAACGGTTGTCCGCTATAAATCTCGTAGACCGATCGTAAGGCGGCTTCCATGACCCCACCGGTTGTTCCGAAGATGACCCCCGCACCGGTCGATGTGCCCAATGGCTGGTCGAACTCGCTATCCGGTAAAAGGTTAAATCCGATGTTTGCCCGTTTGATGAGGCGTGCCAATTCGCGTGTTGAGATTGAATAATCCACATCCGGATTCCCATTGGTCTTAAACTCATTACGGTCGCATTCGTATTTCTTTGCCAGACAAGGCATGATCGATACCACCACTAACTTCTCGCGTGGAATACCCATCTTTTCTGCCCAGAAGGCTTTGGCGATCGACCCGAACATCTGTTGAGGGGAGCGGGCAGTCGACGGGATGTCGAGCATATCGGGGAAGTGATGTTCGAAGAAATTCACCCAAGCGGGACAGCAGGAGGTGAGGATAGGGAGGCGTACGGTCTTATCGCCGTTCATGTAACGCGTCAGACGTTTCAAGATCTCAGCACCCTCTTCCATGATGGTCAGGTCGGCTGCAAAATCCGTATCGAACACATAGTCGAATCCCAATTCCCTCAAGGCATACACCATCTTTCCGGTCACCAGTGTTCCTGGTGGCAATCCGAACTCTTCTCCCAGAGCAGCGCGTACAGCCGGTGCCGTCTGAACAATCACCACCTTATTGGGGTTAGCCAGATCTTCGACCAGACGATTCGTGTGGTCGCGTTCGGTGAGTGCTCCCACGGGACAAACCGCTACGCACTGTCCACAGTAGGTACATTCACTGTCGACCATCATCTTGTCGAAGGCCGGAGCGATGGTGGTGTTGAATCCACGGCGGATCGCTCCAAGAGCGCCCACGGTCTGTACATCATTACACACACTTTCACAACGGCGACAGAAGATACATTTATCCATGTTGCGGACAATCGACGAGGTGACTTCCCGCTTGCGGGGCGACAACTCTCCACCATTGAACGGCATCTCGCGGATGTTGAAACGTAAGGCTAGATCTTGTAACTCACAGTCGCCCGATTTGGGACAAGTGAGACATTCGTTCGGGTGATCCGATAAGATCAGTTCGGCCACAATCTTTCGGGCATTCATCACCCGGAGGGTACTCGTGCGTACCACCATTCCATCCTCACAACGTGTGGCACAGGAGGGAGCTAGATTTTTACGTCCTTCCACCTCGACCACACAGATCCGGCAAGAGGCCGGGTTGTTCTTGATGCAGGTTCCTTTCAAGTTGATGTGGCAAAGTGTCGGAATATCAATGCCGATTTTTTTGGCCGCCTCCAAGATGGTTGCCCCTTTAGGCACCGTAATGAAATGGCGGTCTATCTGTAGAGTGACTTGTTTCTTTTCCATGATTCGATGATTTTAGCTGACACTGATGGCGTTGAACTTACAACGTGCCATACACATACCACATTTGATACATTTGTCAGGGGTGATTACATGAGGTTTACGTACTGTACCGAGGATGGCATCCGCCGGACAATGCTTCGCGCAGAGGTGACAACCGATGCAGGCTTCCGGATTGATGACATAGGTGAGCAGTGCTTTACACTGTTTCGAGCGACAAGTCTTATCGCGCACATGTTCCAGATATTCCTCATGGAAATTATCTAAAGTCGATAGAACCGGGTTGGGAGAGGTCTGCCCCAAGCCGCAAAGCGCGGTATCCTTGATGACCCGTCCCAAGGTGGACAACGTCTCCAAATCTTTCTCGTTGGCCCGTCCCTCAGTGATCTTGTTGAGCAATTCCAACAGACGCTTGTTACCGATGCGGCACGGGGTGCATTTTCCGCACGACTCTTCAACGGTAAAGTCCAGATAGAAGCGTGCCACAGAAACCATGCAGTCGTCCTCGTCCATGACAATCATTCCTCCCGAACCCATCATAGAACCGACTGCCAAGAGGTTGTCAAAATCGATCGGCGTATCCAGGTGTTTCTCCGTCAAGCAGCCACCCGAAGGACCTCCGGTTTGTACCGCTTTAAATTTCTTACCTCCCTTAATTCCGCCTCCGATCTCGTAGATCACCTCACGTAAGGTGGTACCCATCGGTACCTCGATGAGGCCTACATTATTAATCTTACCGGCTAGCGCAAACACCTTTGTCCCTTTCGATTTCTCTGTACCGATAGAGGCATACCAGTCGGCTCCTTTCTCTAAGATAATAGGAATATTGGCCAATGTCTCTACATTGTTAACCGTTGTGGGACGTCCCAAATAACCCGATTCGGCAGGGAACGGCGGTTTCAGCGTTGGCTCTCCACGCTTACCTTCCATCGAATGAATCAACGCGGTTTCCTCACCACAGACAAAAGCGCCCGCACCATATCGGATCTCAATGTCGAACCCGAACGCTGTTCCAAAGATTCGCTCGCCGAGTAACCCATACGAACGCGCTTGATCGATGGCTATTCTTAAACGTTGGATGGCCAACGGATATTCTGCCCGGATATAAACCAGTCCTTTCGATGCTCCGATGGAGTAGCCACACAGTGCCATGGCTTCAATGATAGAGTGAGGATCGCCCTCCATGATCGAACGATCCATAAACGCTCCCGGGTCACCCTCGTCCGCGTTACAAACCACAAACTTCATATCGGAAACCTGCTTACCGGCAAACTCCCATTTCAGGCCGGTCGGGAAGCCACCGCCCCCTCGTCCGCGCAAGCCCGATTTCTTGATCTCTTCGATCACATCGATCGGCTGTTTCTGAAGCAAGGCTACCGCTAAAGGATGATACCCACCTCGAGCAATATACTCCTCAATGTTCTCCGGGTCGATAAAGCCGCAGTTGCGCAACGCAATTCTGATCTGCTTCTTGTAAAACGCCATATGCTTCGAGTCGCTCACCGTCTGTTCCGTCTTCGGGTCGATGTAGAGCAATCGCTCAATTTTTCGTCCCTCGACAACATGTTCCGTAACGATCTCCTCCACATCTTCGGGGCTGACCTGTACATAAAAGGTATTGTCGGGAATGATTTTAACGATAGGCCCTTTTTCGCAAAAACCGAAACATCCCGTGGTAATAACCTCCACTTGATTTTCGATTTTCCGATTTTCGATGGCCGCTTTAAAATGATCGGCGATCTGATGACTGGCGGATGCTTTACAACCCGTTCCCCCACAGATTAGAATCTGAATCTTGGGTGTGCCGACTGCCAGGCCGCAACAACTCTCGGCCACTTTTTTGTTACTCTCTTCGCGAATCGAGAGCACATCCTCGGCTCTTGCTTTAATGGCTTGCAAGTCCTCAATGGTTAACACTTTCATGAATATTAGATTAGTTGGTTTGCTGCAAATATAGTCTTTTGTATGAAAGTGGGAACTTTTTTAACTAAAAAATGCCACTGTTTTTACGCGTGTTCTGTGCTGTAAGGTCTTTTGTCTGTGTTGTTTGTAAGTTTTTGTTGCAAGTTGGAAGATTCTATGTAAAGTCTCTATTTGTCAATTAATCAGATCTGTTCTTTTTGCTGATAAAACCGCCTATTCGTTGGTTTTTCATTTTTTTTGTTCGATATTTCTCTTATTTGCTTAAGGCCGGGAATGAGAAAAGAGAGATTCCTCTTTCTAAATAAATAGACCCGATGTCGGAACAACTTATTTCTATTATATCTATATTTGTATAAGCTTGTTAGCTGTTTCTTAACCCGTTGTTATGGACTTAATAAAAAATGATCTATGAAAAAAAGAGTCTTTCTGCTTTTAGCCGCTGCTTTATTTCTCTTCGTAAATATTTATGGTGAAGAAAAAGAACTCGTGCTTCATTCGCCTACAGGCGATATTTATGGGACGTTGTTGATGCCCGATCAAGGAACGAAAAGCGATCGAGTGGTTTTATTGATCTGTGGATCAGGACCAACCGACCGAGATGGTAACAACCCTCAGTTGAAAGGAAATTCTATAAAATACCTAGCGGAAGCCTTGTCTGCAGCCGGCATCCCCTCTGTTCGCTACGATAAACGCGGAATAGCCGCTAGTCAGAAAGCCGGTGCATCGGAAGCCGATCTACGTTTCACGACTTATGTCGACGATGCCGAAGGTTGGATCGATCTATTAAGTAAAGACTATAAGAAAATTATTGTTGCCGGTCATAGTGAAGGAGCGACCATTGGGACATTAGCCACCATTGCTCGCCCCAAGGTCAGTGCCTTGGTCTTGATTGCCGGTCCTGCTCGTCCCGCCGATGAGATTCTCAAAATTCAGATGGCCGATCAACCGCAGATGGTCAAAGATATGATTTTCCCGATGATCGACACCTTGAAGAAAGGGGAGACCATCGACAATGTCTCCCCAATGCTCTATAGCCTTTTTCGTCCAAGTGTTCAACCCTATATGATTTCATGGTTTGCCGTTAACCCCGCACAATCGCTGAGTCAGGTTAAAGTGCCGACCTTAATTATCCAAGGCGATAAGGACATTCAAGTTGCCGTTGAAGAAGCCGAACTCTTGCATCAAGCCCAACCTAAAGCTCAAAAAGAGATTATCCCAACGATGAATCACGTCTTTAAACCCTGTGAGACAACCGACAAGATGGCTCAAATGGCGGTATATGGTAATTCATCTATTAAAAACTGTCCGGTGTTCGATGAAGCGGTGACTCGTTTCATTCAATCGGTGAAATAATTCGGTGGCGAAATTATTCAATGATGAAATCATTCAATCGATAAAATCGTTCGATGGCGTTTGGGTACGGCGGGCTTACTCGCTCCAGATCCCATGTTTAAATAAGTCGAACCATTTTTTGATCGACGGCTCATCGTAAAGCGCAATCTTTCTAAAAATCTCTTGGGTAAACTCAATAGGAGCTATGCCGCAAGCGGTGATGATATTTTGACCTGTAGTAGCCGGGGCGTTGATATAATTCTGCTCCCCGGTATATTCCGGTGCCACCATCTTTAAGTAGTTCAAGTCATTGCTGGTGTGATTCACCTCATTGAGCATACCCATTCGTGCCAGATAAATGGTAGCTCCACAAATGGCAGCAATAGGCTTTTGTTCTTGGAAAGCGTTTTTTATAAAGTCGTCGATGGGTGTTACTCCCGGATTTTCCCAGAAAGTCCCACCCGGTAAAACGATCAACTCCAGATCGTCCATCTTGATTTCCGATAGAGAGAGCTGAGGAGTAACCCTCAATCCGCCCATCGAACAAACTTCTTGTCCGTTTTCCGAGCAATAGATCAGTTCGAACCGGTCACTTTTCTTAATCTCCGGAGTAAAATAGGCGATCTCCCAATCTGAGAAACCGTCGAATAGATAAACGATGATCTTCTTTTTCATTTCTTGCATTGTTTTCATTTCTTTCATATCTTTCATTTTCTGTATGTCTTATTCATTGATTTCTTCTTTCGTTCTTTCGTTCTTATTAATTGGTCTACTCTTTCATTTTTATTTATTGGCCTATTTATTCCTTTAATAGACCTTGTTTGTTGTTTCTCTGTTTGTTCTTTCTTTCTCTTTTTCTTCTCTCTCTAGAAGTTGTTTTTTGTAATTTATCTTACACCTGCCACCTTTTTGATGTTAAGTAACATTATATCAGCGTTTTGTGGCGTTGCAGATACCCGTTGCAGATAGGTGACAGATCAACGATCTGTAACACTTCGTGTTTTCTGTTTACTGCTGCATGTCAGACTCTCTATTTTACTTCTTATTTAGATGCAAGAGATTTTATACTGGTCAATTTTCTCTTTCTTTTTGTAAGAAAAAATAAATGAGCCGGTCGGCTGTGAGTTTCATTATATCGAAACTCTAGTTTTGAGCTGACGCAATTGGAGTTCCAATATGACGCAACTTTAGTTTCAAGCTGACGGAAAAAAAGTTCCAACGTCTGACAATATTTTTTCTAACGTTGACAATCTATTTTCCAACGCAGACACTAAGTACCTCGCATAGGTTTTCTTCTCTCAGTTCACGAACCCTTGAAGCCACACAAGCCTTAAATTCTACATGATAGTCTTCTCCACGATCAATTCATTAATCGGTTAATTGTTTTTATTGATAAGATTTACAATGACTTTTACCATCGTATTCATCTCTTCAGTACGGCTTTCGGCAATCATCAGAGTAAGAGCCACAAGTGTGTTATTGCCGATTCGTTTACTCCCGTCAGGATTGTACAAAATGCCGTTACGCTCCATAAACCAAAGGAATAGAAATGCGGCAATCCGCTTATTGCCATCGCTGAATGAGTGGTTTTTAGTGACCAGATAGAGTAATGTTGCTGCTTTCTCCTCGATACTTGGATAGAGATCCTGTCCTCCGAAAGTCTGATATATAGCACCGATAGAGCCTTTAAAAGATTGATCTTTTTCGTTCCCAAAAAGAGAACTACCCCCGAATTTCTCCCGTAGCTCCTCAATTGCAGCCATCGCATTGTCATAAGTAGCTCGGAATAATTCTTTGTTGGTAATCTTATCTATCTTGAGTTGTTGATAATCATATCTGTCAAGGGTGTCGAGAGCATAGGTGTAATCTGTTACAACCTTGAGTAATCCGGTTGCTTCAGAATACTCCAATGTTTTGTGGTCAAGCACATTTGCCAATACCTTGATGGTTTGCTTCAAATCTTCGTACTGTTCCAATTTGATATTATCCTTAACCGAATAGCCTTTAATAAGGTGTTCTTTCAGTACTTTGTTTGCCCAGATACGGAACTGGGT
>JBKEDO010000018.1:0-44638 GCA_047975405.1 Bacteroides sp. | reverse complement strand
TCGAACCAAAGCAAAATGTCAATCAAAAGGCTTTGTCTCTCTTGCAAAGCGGATGCAAAAGTAGAGCATTAAGCGGCAATACACAAATCCATCAGAAGGTTTTTTCTGAGTTTTTTTAATGATAATAGATAAATCGTTGATAAATAGATGTGTTACAAAACATAGTTTTAGAGGGGTGAGTCAAGGGGCGGAAAAACAGACACCATATAATATTCACACGTGCGTGCGTGAATGTGCGAGCGCGCGGATACGTAAGTGCGGGTGCACGTAGTACGTATATGCATTACATCGAAAACACACATTTTATACAAACAATATAGAGCGCAAAAGTAAGTTAACCAGCGAAAAGAAAAAAAACAAAAAGAGACAGAGTCAACAAAGAACCAAAAACCTCACAAACTTGCAACTAAGGATAAATAACAAGGAATAAAACTTTAGCTTGCAAGAAACTAATGATTAAGAGGCCAAAAACTATTCGTTCAACAATTGTGGGACGAACAATTGACAGCAAACAATAAAACGCCAAAAGGCATAAGAACAAATAAGAAAATACATAAAAAACAGACAAACAAAGAAAGTCTTGGAAAGGAAAATGCGATCAGCAAGTTTAGACCTACCATTTCTCAAAGCCACCAATTACACCACAGACCTATTATCGCTCAATTAAAATCAAATTAACATTCTCAGAAAACTAAAATCGTTGAGCCAGATAAATGATAAACAAAAGCGCTCGGATGAAATGGAAAATTTATTATTAAAGTAGATCAATCAGACCAACATATAATCAATATTATAAATAAACAATCTCATTTATAAGAGGTCGATTTAAAATTTACGAATTACACTTTTGCATAAGAGATACAAGGAAAGCAACAAAGACAACGTCGCCCTCCTCATATTCACATAATAATCATTTTAAGATTATGTCAAAATCGCGTCAAATTAAAAATAGCACAAATTGCGAGTAAAAAAGAAGCACAAATACAAAAAAAAAGAGCTTTAAACAAGCTCTTTTTTTTTGTATTTAAAATAAATAAGTTCACAAATTCAATTTAACAACGAGGTTTTATTTGCTTAAAGAAATCATTACCCTTATCATCTACCAAGATAAATGCAGGGAAATTTTCAACTTCAATTTTCCAGATAGCTTCCATTCCGAGTTCTGGATATTCAACGCACTCAATGCTCTTAATATTATTTTGAGCAAGGATAGCAGCAGGACCCCCAATAGATCCAAGATAAAAACCACCAAACTTATGACAAGCATCAGTCACCTGCTGACTACGATTTCCTTTAGCCAACATCACCATACTACCGCCATGACTTTGGAACAAATCAACATAAGAGTCCATACGTCCAGCAGTTGTCGGCCCCATAGAGCCACAAGCCATTCCTTCTGGAGTCTTAGCCGGACCAGCATAATAGATTGGATGATCCTTAATATATTGAGGTAAATCTTCCCCACGATCCAAACGTTCTTTCAGTTTAGCGTGAGCGATATCACGGCCAACAATAATCGTTCCGTTCAAAGACAAACGCGTAGCCACCGGATATTTAGACAATTCTTTCAAAATCTCAGGCATCGGACGATTCAGATCAATCTTCACCGCATCCCCTTCGCCAGCATGACGTAACTCTTCAGGAATTAAACGACCTGGATTATCATCTAGTTTTTCAATCCAGATACCCTTTTCATCAATCTTACATTTAACATTACGATCAGCCGAACAAGATACACCAAGTCCAACAGGACAAGAAGCACCGTGACGCGGCAAACGAATAATTCGCACGTCATGAGCTAAATATTTACCACCAAACTGCGCTCCTAAGCCAATATTATGGGCAGCCTCAAGCACTTGCTTTTCTAACTCAACATCGCGGAATGCTCGTCCAAATTCATTTCCAGTTGTCGGCAAATTATCATAAAATTTAGTTGAAGCCAATTTCACAGTCAGCAAATTCTTTTCAGCAGATGTACCACCAATAACAATCGCAATATGATAAGGCGGACAAGCAGCAGTACCTAATGATTTAATCTTTTCTAGCAAAAATGGCACTAGTGTTGTCGGATTAAGGATCGCTTTAGTCTCTTGATATAAATAAGTCTTATTAGCCGATCCACCACCTTTAGTTACACAAAGGAATTCATACTCCATGCCCTCTGTAGCCTCAATATCAATTTGAGCTGGAAGGTTGCATTTTGTATTCACCTCGTCGTACATATTTAGAGGAGCATTTTGTGAATAACGCAGATTTTCTTCAGTATACGTTTTATACACCCCATACGAAAGAGCCTCCTCGTCACAATAGCCAGTCCAAACTTGTTGCCCCTTTTCACCGTGAATGATAGCCGTTCCAGTATCCTGACAGAAAGGTAATATTCCCTTCGATGCAACCTCAGCGTTACGCAAGAACGTCAACGCCACATATTTATCGTTATCACTAGCTTCCGGATCGCTTAGAATTTTAGCAACCTGCTCGTTATGCGAACGACGAAGCATAAATGACACATCACGGAAGGCCGCATTAGCCATTGCTGTTAAACCTTCTTTTTCAATCTTCAAGATCGGTTTTCCTTCAAACTCACTTACAGAGACATAGTCTTTTGTAAGCAAATAGTACTCAGTTGTATCTTTCCCTTTCTCAAACATGGGTTGATACTTAAACGGAGGTGTTGCCATAAGTTATATCTTTTTATTACGAAATAGTTGTTATTAAGGCAAAGGTAACAATATAAATTGGAAGTTTAAAAATCGAATGATCGAAAAATCATAGCAATTTGCTTAGACGTCCAACCAGCTCATCACCTAAAGCACTTTTATCTTCAATATGCTTAAGTACAGCAGTTACAAACGGATTACTTTCGAAATCACCACGTACTTGTTCAAAGTCTTGTTTCATCTCGTCACGATTGCCGTCTGCTCCAAAGCCAGTCATCGACGATAGTGAGAATTCCTTACGAGCATCCTCATAAACCAAACGGTCTAATCCAACAACCGCCTCTTTCCAACGGTTTACCAAACTTATAATATCACTGGCGGTCACCAGTTCTAAATCCAAGCCATAAAATTCCTGAATCTTTTCATAAGCCCATGCCCACTCATAGACATAGTAGTTAGCATGCATCTGTTCAAAACAAGCATTGATCTCTTTAAGCTTATTAATCCGCCCAGCCTCAATGCCATCCAAAAGTTCATCAATCTCTGTCTTAGGAGCAATCAAACCGGAAATATCCACCCATTCGCCAAGTCCAATAAGAGTTTCTGGACGTAAACGTGCTCTCACTTCCTGCTCATTAGAAAAATCGAGGCCCTCCAAACGTTTGATTATTGAGTTACCTAAAAATTTATGTATAGCCGTCTCATAAAACCTCATTCCATTGTTCAAAGACGAATTCTTTATTTTGGCACTTTGATAAGAGTAAATCTCCGAAGTCTCACCAGATACTTTTTTGAGGTTTCTCAGAATAGAAAGCCCTTTAATCATTTTCTGAATCGTATAAGGACTTAACAAATTATAGTTGATAAAATCTAGTCGATGAGCGTCTTTACGTTTATCACGCTTCGGCCATTTCTGAGCATCACGAATGGTTCCAACACTTCTCAGATTAACTCCGGGAACAAGGTAAGTCGTATTTTGTTGTTCAATCAAATAAGAGAAAGGTAAATCGGAAGTATCCGAATGATTGACATGTCGCCCCATCACCAGAGAAAAGGCCCCGACACGTGCCGGCCAAAGGATATAAGAATCGGATGTTGTTTTAGCCCCTCGTTCAAGAGTCCCTTGATGAATAGGCCCAAGTTTATACATATGATTGCTCTGATTAGAGCCCGATCCCGCATTCATAAAAGAAAACATACCGGCAATCAGCAAGGTCGACTTATGATGAGTCACCGTATAAGGACCCGCAAAAATAGCACAAGCTTCCCCATTTTCACCTTGACAGTTACTAAAAAACAAAGAGTCGGAAGCAGAATAGTTATGGCCCAACTTACAAGCCTGTCCCACAAAACAACGCGTCAACATCGTTCCATCGTCGATATCCGATCCGGAAGAGATAATAAAATCGTCACAAATAACCCCATGCCCGATATGAACGGGAGCCGACTGGTTACTATTAATACTTCCATTAAATAAACGACAAGTTCCACAGATGTGGCAATAATCCCCTATTCTCACATTCTTGATCGATCCCGTATTGACAATCATCACATGATGTCCAATATTTCCAACCTCAGAAGCATGCTTATTCGAGTAGAAATCGGCAATCATTTTCATCCTATTGATCAATTCCGGACGATGCCGATACAAAGCCATAATATAAGCTTGATGCGCCGACAATTTATCATTGATTAAAACCTCTCGTCCTCCGGTTTCATTAAGAACCGCAACCTCTACCCCATTTCCAAAGGTTGTTCGTCCGTCCACCAAGATGATATCCACATTTTCAATAAAAGCATCATGTCCGATCTCGTAATTAGCGATATAATTTTGAATATTTTCTATACAACAATTATCGCCGACGACCACATTATGCAATGTAACATGACGCAATCCACTATGTTTACGAATACCACCGGGTAAAACAAATTCTTTGTCAAACACACCTAATTGAACTTTTCCTGAAAATCGAGTATGATGCACAAAATCAGCATCAAAATGATCAGAAACGGTAATATCAGCCCAATTATCAGCTAAACACGATTGGCTTTTCAACTGAAGAATTTCATCTTCAGTTAAAGCACGAAAAGTTTTTATCATAAATCTTTATCACTTAAAGTTATTCTTCAACGTCGTAGGTCTGATAAAGAAAATCATTATAAGGATATTTCTGCACATGCAATTCTTTAACTTTTTGATATACTGTGTCTTTAAAATCCTCTAAATTGATTCGTTCGCGGGCTGAAATAAAGAGGCAACTGTCCTCCATTTTAGCCATCCACGTCTTCATCAGTTCTTCAAGTGTTAAGTTTTCTTTTGTTCTGGGGGTAAGATCGTCGGGGGCTTTTTCGATATAGCTATAAGCATCTATCTTATTAAAAATTAAAACCATAGGCTTACCGGCCCCACCAATATCAGCCAAAGTCTTGTTGACCACTTCTATTTGCTCTTCAAATCCAGGATGAGAAATATCAACCACATGCACCAACAAATCAGCCTCACGCACCTCATCAAGAGTTGACTTAAAAGAGTCCACCAAATCAGTTGGTAATTTGCGGATGAACCCTACAGTATCGGAAAGCAAGAATGGTAAGTTCTCAATAATCACCTTACGCACCGTAGTATCCAATGTAGCAAATAGTTTATTCTCAGCAAAAACCTCACTTTTAGAAAGCATATTCATAATCGTCGATTTACCAACATTGGTATACCCAACTAATGCTACACGGATCATTCGTCCACGGTTCTTACGTTGAGTGACCTTTTGCTTATCAATCTCCGCCAAGCGCTCTTTAAGCAAAGACATACGATTCAAAATGATCCGTCGGTCCATTTCCAACTGCGTTTCACCAGGACCACGAAGTCCTACTGAACCACCTTTCCCACTACCGCTACCGGAGCCGCCACCTTGTCGTTCCAAGTGAGTCCATAAGCGTTGTAAGCGTGGAAGCATATATTTGTATTGTGCCAATTCGACCTGCGTTTTAGCATTAGCGGTTTGAGCACGCATTGCGAAAATATCTAAGATAAGAGACGTCCGATCAAGAATCTTAATCTTCAGTTCTGCTTCAATATTACGAATCTGTTTAGCGGACAGTTCATCATCAAAAATCACCATACCAACCTCACGCTCAGCCTCCTCTTCTGCAAGCAGATACTGCTTAATCTCTTCCAATTTACCTTTTCCTACATAGGTCACAGAATTGGCAATAGGCAATTTCTGAGTAAAACGCTTCACTACCTCTGCCCCAGCCGTCTCGGCAAGGAAGGCCAATTCATCAAGGTACTCATTTGTTTTACGCTCGTCTTGAGTCTGAGTAATGATTCCAACAAGTACAGCAGTCTCCACCTTGGCCTCTGATATCACAAATTCTTTCATCTCTAAAAAATCTAATTGTTTTTCTTTGGGCAAATGTACGCGATAAATCTCAAAAACACTCATAGAAGACTAAAAATGTGAGCATCACGCAAGTTCTATCCTTAAGAGCAAGAAGCTTTCAAGATGATCTTCTAACGAGATGACAAAGAAATCTCAAGTCACAAGTTTCTCGGAGTTAACAATTTAACAATCATATTTATAGCTTATTAGCATCAAGACTCTGCCATTCTAATTCGCCTTTTTCAAATACGCATTTTCTATAAGAAATAATAAAAACAAACAGAATATTGACAAAAACCATTAATAATCAGGCAAATTGGTCCGAATACACTATAAACAGGATGTTTTAAGAAATACAAAATGGAAGAACACCGAAGAAAGAGTTAAAGATATCCGACAAAATAACCATTCTACCAATTTTAATAAAAAACAAAGCTTTTTCCACAATTCTGTTGTGAAACATATATTTATTGATATTTTTGTATTCTTTTAATTATAGAGAGAATAATTATTCATTTTTATTAAGTTAATTTTTTGAGAGCATTATGAAAAGAAAATTAATGTTGCTATTATCATGTCTATTCATAGGCATTGGCTTAGCAACCGCACAAGTCCAGAAGATTTCCGGCTTGGTTGTTTCCGAAGAAGACGGACAACCCATCATCGGAGCTTCCATCCTAGTAAAAGGAACTACGGTAGGAACAATTACTGACATCGACGGTAAATTTACCCTTCCCAATGTTCCCAAATCGGCCAAATTACTTCAGATTTCCTACATCGGAATGCAAACACTAGAAGTTGGCGTTACGCCTAATCTAAGTGTGAAACTGAAATCAGATGCACAAAGCCTTGAGGAGGTAGTCGTAGTAGCTTACGGTACTGCAAGCAAGCAATCGATAACCGGTTCGGTAACTTCTATCGACTCGAAGGCACTTGAGACTCGCCCTGTAACAAGTGCAACAAGTGCAATCGAAGGAACAGCACCTGGTATTCAGGTAAACAACTCATACGGAGAACCAGGAAGTAATAAAGAAAATATTCGCATTAGAGGATTCGGTTCTATTAACGGAACAAATGCCCCTTTGATTGTTGTTGATGGGGTACCTTATAATGGTAACATGACGGATATAAACAGTAACGATATTGAATCCATTTCTGTATTGAAAGATGCTGCTTCAGCTGCTCTTTATGGTAATAAAGCGGCTAACGGAGTTATTCTCGTTACTACCAAAAAAGGAAAAAGTGATAAGCTAAATATACGAGCTAGCATTCAACAAGGTATTTATAATCGTGCCATTCCTCAATATGACCATTTAGGAGTAAAAGACTGGATGGAAACTATGCGCATTGGATACAAACGTTATTTAATGGTAGATGGCAAAGACACTAACGGACAAAAATACGATGATGCCACAGCTTCTCAACTAGCTAGTTCAAACCTAATGAGCATCTTGAAAAGTAACATTTTCGACAAAAGCGATTCTGAATTATTTGATGCTAATGGTAAACTTGTGGCTAAAGTAAATCCGGGATATACAGACCTAGACTGGATGGGCGAACTTGAAAGGAACGGTCACCGACAAGAGTATAGCCTTAGTGCAGATACTGGTGGAGAAAAGTATGACTTATTTGCTTCATTCTCTTATCTCGATGAGAAAGGTTATATTATCACTTCAGATTTCAACCGTTTTACCGGACGTTTGAACGCAAACTTCAAACCAACTAAATGGTTTAAAGCAGGTATTAACTTATCTACTACAATGTCAGATTCGAACTTTGCCAATAGTGCGAAAGGAACCTCATTCATCAATCCTTTCAACACAGCAGGTAATATGGGACCGATTTATCCTTATTATAAACATGATGGCAATGGAAAAATTGCAGTTGACGAAAATGGTCAGCCAATTTATAACCTAAACAATACAGATTATTTAGACAAGCGTAACATTATCTATGAGTTACGTAATGACGTAAACAACAGTAATCGTAATGCAATCAATGGACAGATTTATGGTACTGTAAATTTCTTAAAGGATTTTTCTTTCACAATAAAGAGTGATGTATACAACGTTAACCAAATCCAAAAGAAATACAACAACCCAATTTGTGGTGACGGTGAACCAAATGCCGGACGCTTATCCAAAACCAACTCACATGTATTCGATTATCGTTTTGCACAAGAGTTATATTGGGCACGTGAATTTCAAAACCATCATATCGATATTCTAGGAGCACACGAAGCTTTTAAGCATACAGATAGCTATGATTATTTCATGAAAGAGAAGCAACAAATTCTAGGCGATAACATTGAAGCATCTAACTTCTCTAAGCTAACGAGTGCCACAGGTGCGAAGGATATGTACACAACAGAAAGTTATTTATCGCGTGCTCGCTATAACTACAACCAAAAATATTACGTTGATGCTTCTTTCCGTTATGATGGTTCTTCTCGCTTCTATAGCCCCTGGGGACGTTTCTGGTCGATTGGTGGTAGCTGGGCTGTCAGTGAAGAACAGTTTATGAAAAAGTATGATTGGGTTAATAGCTTAAAACTACGTGCAGCATACGGCGAAGTCGGAAATGATGCCGGAGTAGAATATTATGCTTACAAATCACTTTACTACGCTGATACCAACTCTGGATTAGGAGCCTACTACAAATTGCAGAATCCAAACGAGAAGCTAAAATGGGAAAAATCGGCAACTCTAGATATCGCTCTTGAGGGACGTCTATTCAATCGATTCAATTTTTCGCTTGACTTTTTCAACAAGCAGTCGAAAGATCTATTATTTAAAGTCTACAATCCATTATCAGCAGGAGCTACCGATTGGTTAGGAAGTTCAGCAAGCGGTATGCCTACAGTCTTCAAAAACATCGGTTCTGTTCGCAATCTGGGATTAGAGGTTGCCATGGATGTTGATGTTATCAATCAAAAAGATTTGAGATGGAATGTTGGATTAAATCTAACTACAATTAACAATGAAATCACAAAACTACCTGACGGAAAAGACATCTTAAGTGGAATAAACAATTATAGCGAAGGACATAGCATATATGAATTCTACACTTACACTTTTGCAGGGGTAGACAAGCTTACTGGTCGTTCATTATACAACGCTGATCCAAGCAAGGTTACAGACAAGCTCAAAGCATCAGGCGATGTGATCACGATTAATGATAACGGAACAGAGAAGTACTATGTATACAACAACGCCTATGCACAAAAAGATTGGCAAGGTAGTGCATTACCAGACGTTTTTGGTAGCATCAATTCTTCATTAACTTGGAAAGATTTAACTTTATCAGTACTTTGTACTTATTCACTTGGAGGTAAAGTTTACGATTTCAATTATCAAGATATCATGACGACTTCGATGGCAGGACCAAGAGCCTTGCACCCAGATGTATTGAATGCTTGGAAACAAAAACCAGAAGAAAACATTGCTGCTGATTCACCAGATAGAATCGCCCCACACGCTCTACCGGCATTCGACCTTTCATCATACGATTCATACTCTCAAGGGGCCTCATCACGTTGGTTGACAAGTGCTTCATATTTTGTTGTTAAAAACATTAATTTAAGTTATAATTTCCCTGAGAAAATCACAAAACAGTTGGGACTTGGAGGCTTAAACATCTTTGGCGCTGTTGAAAATGCAGCAACCTTCACTTCAAGAAAAGGATTAAACCCACAATACAGTTTCAACGGTTCACAGGATAACACATTTGTTGCAGCACGTGTATATTCATTCGGTTTAAATTTAAGATTCTAAATTAAAAGACTTATGAAATCAATAATAAAACTAGCAGCTTTTTTATTCAGCTGCTCATTCATCATCAGTTCATGTTCAAGTGACTGGTTAAAAACAAGTCCTACAGACTCCGCATCTGGCGATGAAATTTTCTCATCGACAGAAAATGCCAAACAAGCCATCAACGGATTATGTAAAATAATGATTTCACAGCATGGAAGATATGGCCAATCGTTTAATGGAGAAGGTAGCATGAAACTTCTATACGGAGAATACCCTGGGCAAGATCTGAACTTCCCATACATGAATCCAGGATGGTCACCTATTATGAATGGTACAATAACCACAAATACAACATCCAAGTACAATGACTATCCATGGTATTATTATTATCTGATCATTGGAAATGCCAATGCCATAATCGCCAAAATCGATAATGCTGAGGGACGTGAATCTGAACGTCAGTTCATCAAAGCCGAAGCCTTGACTTTCCGTGCTTATGCATTCAGTCGCCTTATCACTGTTTATTGTGATAACTGGTCAAAAAGCAACAAAGGCACATCAAACGGGATTGTTCTTCGTGTAGATGAATCAACAGGTGACATCCCACTTTCCACATTAGCGGAATCTTATGATCAGATTTACAAAGATTTAGATGCAGCAATCGATCTATATCAGAAATCGGGATTAACCCGTGAAGAGGTTTACAATAAAGCAGCAGACACCAACTGCTTTCCTAACGAAAACGTTGCTTATGCTATTTATGCACGTGCAGCTTTAGACAAAGAGGATTATTCAAATGCTCTTAAATATGCTAAACTCGCTAAAGCAGGATATCCTTTAATGTCAGTCAACGATTATCGCAAAGGTTTTGCCGCACCAACATCAGAATGGATCTGGAGCATCTATAATGATGAGAATGAAACGATCTACTATTTTGGATGGCAAGTTTTCATGGCATGTAATGGTAATGGAGCTAACAGTAGTCTTAATGTATGTATTAACAAAGCTTTGATCGAGCAATTTCCAGAAACAGATATTCGCAAAGGTTTATTCTTGACAGAAAGCCGTTTTTTGCCAACCGGAAAAACTTATTTGGATGTCGTAGCAGGAGATGAAGCAGGATCACATAATGGCGAATTCAGCGATCAAGAAGCTTATGATAAAGCCAATGATTATGTAAAAAGTCTAATTAAGAGTAAACAGCTCCCAGCTGGAACTCCTGAACAAGCCTTTTCATATGCAAACTTAAAATTCCAGGCAACAGCACAACCTGGGGTTGGTTGCCAACCAATCATTCGTTCGTCAGAAATGGTTCTTATCGAAGCAGAAGCAAATTATCATCTAAACAAAGCAACAGATGCACAAGCCAATCTAGTAGAGCTAAATGCCACATCTGGTCGTCAGCCGAATTATTCTTGCTCAAAAACCAATGACGAGCTTTTAAAAGAGATTAAGCTTTATCGTCGTCTTGAACTATTTGGAGAAGGCTTCAGCTGGTTCGACTGCAAACGTTGGAACGACATGGTTGTAAGAGAAGGTTTTGCTAACGGAGGAAATTATTACTCAAGTGTTGCCGGAAACTACGGTTCTAAAGAATCATTCTGGAAATGGAGTATTCCTAAACGCGAAAGCGATTACAACGAAAATATAAACTAATATTGCTGTCCGATAAAACTTTTTAGTCTATTATAAATTAGGGCTGATTCCATTTTGAGGAGTCAGCCCTTTTTGGTTATTTAGTTTGTTACCACACAAAATTAAATAACTATGGGCAAAAGTACACATTTTAGCGGACAGCCGCTCTTCAATCAGATAATAAAGTTGCTTGATAAGTCAAAAGTTCTAGAGATTAGTCGCAACTCTGGAGGAGAACGTTACGTAAAGAGTTTCGATGGTTGGACGCATACCGTTGTAATGCTCTATGCTGCAATCATGCGTTTCGACTCTTTGCGTGAGATAGTCGCATCCTTACAGGCAGAAGCTCGTAAGCTCTGCCATCTGAGTATATCCACAATGGCCTCTCGCAGTACGTTATCTGATGCGAACAGACGACGTCCGGAAACCGTATTTGAGGCTCTTTACCGTTATTTGTACCGGTCTAATCATGCTCGTCTTTCTCCGGACAGCCGACTGCAAAAAGAACCGAAATGGATGAAACGTCTACAAATAATAGATTCCACCACCATTACTTTATTCTCGAATCTACTTTTTAAAGGTGTAGGGCGGCATCCTAAGAGTGGTAA
The DNA here is from genome assembly GCA_047975405.1 of Bacteroides sp. Lineage (GTDB taxonomy): Bacteria > Bacteroidota > Bacteroidia > Bacteroidales > Bacteroidaceae > Bacteroides. The sequence continues at coordinate 32,600 of JBKEDO010000018.1, read as the reverse complement.
AAAGAAGGGTGGCATAAAGGTACATACGGTTATTCATGCTAACGAAGGCGTACCTTCTGATATAAAGTTTACTTCTGCTGCAACCAACGACTCTTTTATGCTACAACCTGCTACTTTGAATAAAGGTGATATAATGGCGATGGATCGTGCCTATATAGATTATCAGAAGTTAGAACAGATGACACAAAGAGGGGTGATCTATGTCACCAAGATGAAGAAAAATCTCAGGTATAGCATTGAGAGTGATACCATGTATCAAACCGCTGAGGGGCTCATGGAGGTGCGCATACAGCAAGTCATCTTCACTAAAGAGCTGAATAACGGTGAGACTCTTACTCATAAAGCACGAATCATCACTTATGTGGATGAGAAGAAAAGCAAACTAATACCTCTACTAACCAATGACATGGAGTTCGATCCTTGTGAAATTGTGGCTATTTACCACAAACGATGGGAGATAGAACTACTCTTTAAACAAATGAAACAGAATTTCCCTTTGAAATACTTCTACGGAGAAAGTGCCAATGCCATTAAAATACAAATATGGATAACATTAATCGCAAACCTTCTGTCAATGGTGATGCAAAAGGGCTAACACGCTCGTGGAGCTTCTCAGGATTAGCAACAATGGTTAGAATAACACTTATGTACTACGTGGATTTCTATAGTCTGTTCAACCATCCTGAAAAAGACTGGGAAGCCAGCCTAAAGGCAGCCTCAGAAATATCAGTTGAACCATCTATATTTGAATAAAGGGGACTTGGAATATAAAAAAAGAACTCGACTACTGTTTAATAGTAGTCGAGCTAGACCTTTTTATTATAAATTAGTTTTTATCGGACAGCAATATTTTTCTTTACCAATTCACCCAGAATAATCACCAAAACAAAAAAAAGAGTTGAAGATCACTCTCCAACTCTCTTATATTTTCAGTATGCTATCTCAATGATGTAACATAACCATAGAACAATCTATTCTCGTATGTCATCATGACGTATAGACTAAACATTTTACCATCCTGTATTTTGAGTTAAATTACTATTCGTCTGCATATCATATGTTGGAATAGCCCAAGAAAAGTAGAACGTATCTGCCGCAACTTTCTTCTTTTCGTAGTTATCACCTTTCATAATCAAATTCTCTTGATCACATAAATCTTGAGGGACACGACCATCAAAACCTAATTTCCAACGTTTCAAACAGTCTAAACGTACTCCTTCACCAACAGTTTCTTTAGCCCATTCTTTCTGAATATTTGCTAATGTTGCTTCAGTTTCCAAAGCACCGCGTTTAGTCTGAAGTTCATTCAAAATCGCTTTAGCATCAACGGGTTTATTATCAAGAAAGAAAGCTTCTGCTGCAATAAGATATTGTTCTCCGATTAAGAACGGTTTAACTTTTTGTCTACCATTAGGAACACTACTAGTAGACAATGTTGGATTACCAGGATATTTCAAAAATACAGAAACCCCTTCACGAATAGCATTCGCCATGTAAACATCATACTTTGCTCCAAACCAATTCTTCAAACGAACATCGTTCGCATCATACAATCCAAGCAACGTTTTAGTTGGGAAGAAATCAGGTTGATAAACAATAATATTCTGATTATCTATTTTTTTCGTTGCATAACCAGTATAGATACCATTACGGCCAGAACCTTCTTCCGTTAAAGTTGCTGCAAGTTGCAAAAGAGGTTCAGTTCCTTCATCATTAGTATACTCCGCAGTCATATCAGCGTCAGTTGAAGAAAGTGTATAATGCTTTGTATCAACAACAGATTTTGCAAGAGAAGCTGCCTCACCATACTTATGCATTGCTAAAAACACACGAGCTTTTAAAGCTTTCACCAAATCAATTGTAGGATAACCAGAGCGTGCAACTCCTTCCTCTCCACTTAGCAAGCCTTCTGCTGTAGTCAAGTCAGTCACAATTTGGTCATATACCGCTTGTACAGTAGCACGAGCCGGACGTGCATCTATATCATGCTCCAAAATCAATGGAACTCCTAAATCAGATCCTGCAGTAGCAGGTTCATAATCCTTTGCAAAGTGACGAATTAATTGATGATACACAGCTGCTCTAAAGAAACAAGCATACCCTTTGGTAACTTGTGCATAGGCCATATCAGCTGTAGTACCTTCAAATCTATCGATTTGAGATAAAAAGATATTAATCTCTTTTAGAGCATAATAATTGTCTCTCCAAACATCTCTAATGTTATAATCAGATGTTGTGAAGCTATTATCCATACGATGAGAAGTTCCGTTTCTATTGCCAAAGTCAACAGCAGCATTAAACATATCACATTGAACTTCACTTGTGTAAGAATAAACGCCGTATTGAGTCGCTCTGTATCGAGCCATCATTCCATTAACAAATTTATCAATATTGTCTCTATTTTGCATTAAAGGAGCGTCTGGAGAGACTTCTATAGCTGTAGTCGGTGTTATATTCATTTCACATGAGCTAACAGCACACAACAAGCCTAGCAAGAAAGCATATTTCATATATTTATTCATAATGTTTCTTTTTAAGTTATTTAATAGTCCTATTTTTAGAAATTAAGTTCCAAACCAACCATGTATTGTTTGGAGTTACCAACACGACCTAAAGTCAAATTAGAATCAACTTCCGGGTCAATACCATTATACTTAGTAACAGTAAACAAGTTACGTCCTGTCAATGTTATTTTAGCTCCTTTTAAAGAGTTAGAGTTAGCAAACCATTTCTTAGGTAATTGATAAGCGATTTGTAAGTTTTTCAAGCGTAAGAACGAAGCATTTTGTAATAAGTGAGTATCGAAATGCATAACCTCTCCATTCCCCCATGCTGGATACTTGGTAACATCACCTTCTTTTTTCCAATAATCCAAAATATCTTTATGTCCATTATATGTAAAGAACTGATAAGGATTAGCATAGAAAAACTCATCGTTATTGATTAAGTATTTTCCAAGAACATAAGAGAAGTCTGCTTGCAAAGAAAGACCTTTCCAACCTCCTGTTAAACTAAATCCTCCAGCAATTGGTGCATAACGTTTTTTACCTGAATTCTGAATCAATGCATCTTCATTAAAGTTTTCTGTAATACGAGTTGGGTCTTTTGTTGTTACGTCAACATTATCACCCGGTAAATACCATTGTTGAGCACCATTAGCTGGATTAACACCGGCATAAATAGGATAATAGAACGAAACAGCATCACCAACAACATAAGTCACACCTGTATTTGCAATATCCCAACGTTGTTTTCCGTCGAAAAGTTTCGTAATCTTTTGTTTGTTATAATTAAAATTAGCATTAATGGTTAAGTAATAATCCTTCGCAGATAAAACATCAAATGAAGCATTGATATCTATACCAGAGTTCTCCAACGAACCTACATTTCTAGTAATTTCATCAAATCCAGATGTATAAGGATAAGGAACATCCATTAGCATGTCACTAGTCTTTCTAACGTAATATTCTATACCAAAATTCAATCGGTCGAACAAACGAGTATTGACTCCAATGGTAAGCTTTGACTGGGTTTCCCATGACAATTTAGAATTACCAGGTTGAGTGGTTCCCCAAGAAGGAGCTGTATCATAATCGGTAACAGCACCCACCAAATCCATAGAAGCATAATCTCCAATAGCGGCATTTCCCTGAGTACCATAACTAACCTTTAAGTCAAGATTTGAAAGCCATTTTACATCTTCCAAGAAAGCTTCTTTTTTCATTTTCCACATTCCACCAAATGAGAAGAATGTTGCCGATCTATTATCACGTCCAAAACGAGTACATTCATCATTACGAATAGAAGCATCAAATATATAACGTTCATATAGAGAATAATCCAAACGACCAAAGAAAGACAAGAACTTACTAGTAGTGTCTTCAGAAGACATTTTATATGTGGGCTGTTCACCATTATTTAAATGCATCAAACGATCGTCAGTTTGTTTTTGAGATCTTCCATAGAAGTATTCATAATAATTTTCAGTTCCTTCTTGAGCTGCCAATACAGTAAATTGATGGATATCATTAATATTAAATCGATATTCAATACTATTGGTTATAGTCGATGTGCGATCTAATGCAGAAGATTTACCAACTGTACCAATACCCTTATTAGGAATATATGATGGTTTAGATTCCCAATCATCACGAGTGATACCCATATCTGTACCAAAACGAGAACGAATCTTCAAGTTCTTAATTGGTTCAATTTCAACAAAAGCATTTGCAATAACACCGTAGCGCGTATATTCATCTGGATTCTTATCGATTGCATAATTAGGATTATAACGATTTAATCCTGGAATATAATCTTCATATTTATTTCCATCTTTATCATAAGGAGAGTAAAGAGGTGATAGCAAATAAGATAATCCTCCAGATGTACTATTAGTTCCCCAGTTAGAGTTCGATTGTCTCTTATCTAAAGAGAGGTTCAAATTAAGACCTGTTTTTAACCAACTTTTTGGTCTTGCGTCTATATTAGAACGAGCACTGTAACGATCAAAATAGTTTCCAGGAGAAGAACCTTCTTCATGGAACTGAGATGCAGAAATATAGTAAGAGACCTTTTCTCCTCCGCCTTGAATTGCAATATCTGACTGGTATTGTGGATTATTCAAGTTTTGGAAATACTTATACCATTTAGTATTTGCATTATAACCTTTATCATAATAATTGGCTTTTATCCAATCTTCAGACACTGCGCCCATGTCAAGCCACAAGTTAGTCAACTGATCACTAGACATCATATTTTCATAGAAGTTTGAATTCGCCAAAGTTGAAATACCATATTGTCCGCGAACAGTAATTGAAGCGTCATTCTGATATGCACCTCGTTTTGTTGTAACATAGATAACACCATTTGCAGCACGAGAACCATAAATAGAAGTTGCAGAGGCATCTTTCAAGACTGTGATACTCTCAATATCATTAGGGTTCATTGCTAGGATAGCGCGAGAATCAGAAGGTAAACCATCAATAACATAAAGAGGTGCTGAAGAAGCTCCCAAAGAACCTAGACCATGTAATCTTATCGATTGAACCTGTCCAACAGTTCCATCCGAGGTGTAAACTTGCAAACCAGCGACTTGTCCTTGCAAAGCATCTAAAGCACTTGCACTAGGACGGCTTTCTAATTTTTTCGCCGACACGGTCGAGATTGAACCGACTGTGGTTCCCACTTTACGAGCAGATCCATAACCTACAATCACAACTTCATCCAAAATCTCAGCATCGCTTTTCAATACAACACGAACGTTACTTTTAATAGTAACTTCCTGAGTCTGCATACCGATGTATGAGATAATCAAAGTTTTTGCGGTACTTGATACATTAGGTATAACAAAACGACCATCAACACCAGTAATTGTACCTTGATTCGTACCCTTTACTAATACAGAAGCTCCAACTACGGGTTGCCCATCTTCTTCTGAAATCACAAGACCTGTTACTTTCTGAACTTGAGCAGTAGCTAAGCCGATACCTACAAAAAGGCATGCTAATAAAAGCATCAATTTTCTTTTCATAAATTCTCTCTTAAAGTTTAACTTAACATTATTTATTTTCTCTAACAGATTGCAAATATATTAATAAATATAAAACAACCAATTTTTTTTATAAAAAAGCAGATAAAAAATAACAATATGTTAATTATATCCTATATTTATGTTTAAAAACATAATATTATAGAGCTGTAAGCCTGAACAAAAACACACAAAATAAAAGAACCAAATAGATCATAATAACATAAAAACATATGATAGGAAGAAATTGTGATACAAAACAAAGACCGTTTACAACATATTTATTTCACAATCTTTTTTATAAAAAAAAACATAAAGACAAGAATAAAAAACAAAAAACAGACAATCTGTACAACAATCATCTAAAGATCAACAACTTTGAATAGTACAAAAACAAGAATGGTTATAATAAAGACAATTCTCTATTATAACCATTACAGTCAGAAAAAGGAGTATTATACTTACAATATCCCTTGTTTTATAACATCAATCATAATCGGTTTCAGTCCGCTAACAAAACATTCAACGGCAATAACCATCAAGATAAGCCCCATAAGACGCATCATCACATTATTCCCGGTTTCTCCCAACAGTTTAACCAAACGAGTAGAAGCTCTCAATATAAAAAAGGTGATCAAGTAGATGAGCGCAATCACTCCGATGAGCACCCCTTTAAGTTCAATCGTATAGGCATCCTGCATTAAAACAATCGCATTTGCTATTGCTCCGGGGCCACACAACATCGGAATACCCAACGGGGTAATAGAGATATCATCCGCATACGTTTTAATTTCCTCATTATTCAACTTCATGGGCGTATAACGTGCTTGAAGCATATCGAATCCGATTTTAAAAATAATCACTCCACCGGCAATACGGAATCCATTAGTCGAGATACCAAAGAATTTAAAGAGGAACTGACCAGCAAAAACAAAAACCATCAAGGTTAAAAAAGAAACAATGGTAGCACGCCTTACAATAGCTTTTCTCTCCTTATCACTCATTCCTTGGGTCATGGTCAGAAAGACAGGCATCGTTCCCAAAGGGTTAGTCAACGTAAAGAACGAGGTAAAACACAGTAAAGCAAAAGAAAATAAAGTCGTATTCATCATCCGTCAATAATTAAAGATGTAATATTGAAATTAGTTGTTGCAAATCATTAATACTATAAGTCGGAGTAAAAGGAAATTCCGTACGGTTATTTACGTTATAAAAGACTTGGTGCATACCAACTCCTTTAGCACCGGTAATATCAGCTTCCCAGCTATCCCCTATCATCAATGAATCTTTCAGTTTAGACTGGGTAGCAGACAACGCAAAATGGAAAATCTGAGGCCAAGGCTTCATCACACCAATATCCTCCGACAAGATCACCTTTCTAAAGAACGAATCCACCCCGGAAGAGCACATCTTCAGAGATTGCAGTTCTCTAAAGCCATTAGACAAAATATATAAATTATATTTAGGAACAAGATATTCCAGGACTTCCTTAGCATGCGGCATCAATTGCTGTTTAGTCGGAATAATCCGAAAGAAATCATCAGCGTACCTTACTGCCAGATCATCATCATGAACACCAACCGACCTCAACGGATAAGCAAAGCGCAGACGGTTCAACTCCTCCTTAGAAATTTTACCATCACCATACTCCACCCACAACTGCGTATTTTTTTCTTGATAAAGCGTATAATAATGATCGAACGATTCAAAATAACGAAAGAATGCATACTTATCGTAAACCTCCTCAAACGTATCACGCGCATTGGCAGAAAAGGCCCAAATTGTATCATCTAAATCAAAAAAAAGGTTTTTATACTTCATCCCATTTATTTAATTTACAAAAAAGCCAATGTACTAAAGAGGAGTTTCCTACAAATTAGTACATTGGCAAATTCATTTCAAAGCGTCTATTACTTGACCTGAATAACCAAATATTTAGAAACACTCCAGAATTCTTTCGGACTATTGATCTTCAACGTCAGCTGTCCTTTGTCATCCTTCGCCAACTCGTACGAACTAGCAGGATGAGAGGTTAGGAGTTCCGCACGTTTAGAATACAATCTGATCTCCTTAGTTGTACGAATATCGATCTGAGTAAAGTAATCTTTATTAAAGTCACTACCTTTAAGGACATCTCCACTCTTAAGAATCTTTTGAGATTTCAACTCAGACTTAGTACCAAACACAAACCAAGCCGAATTCAAATTCTTGTCTTGTTCAGCAACCGTTTTAGCCTTAGCTTCATTTTCTGCAGTCAACGACTCCTTATCTGCCGTCAAATCACTAACAGCAGCATCCAACTCCTGAATACGGATATTCTTCGAAGCCAACTCAGCTTGAAGTTCCTCAATACGTTGTTGCTTAGAGTTCAATTCAGCTGTCAAAGCCTCAACCGCCTTCTTCAATTGAGAAGAGTTATATTTGCTACTCTTCAACTGAGATTGCAATTTAGCGATCTGAGCTCTATTCTCTTCCATTTGTTTAGTAATAAACTCGATGTCAGAAGCAATTTGTTGTTTAGCGCTTGCCGCATTTTCAGTGATCGTGCCCCGTTGCAAGTCCACACGACTCTCAGCAGCATTAATCTTACGGAACCCATCCTGTACTTCATTGAAAGTTCCCATCATATCGTCCAATTCAGCATTACGCTGCGCCAACTCCATCAACAACGAATCATTTTCTGCTTTAAGATCTTTATTACCGCTCTTAAAACCATCACACGAAGCAAAAATAGCTCCGCACACTAATAAAATAGCTAACTTTTTCATACGCTTACGTTTTAAAACTAAAGTTATTTTTAATCCTCACTTCCAGCAACCACAATCACAATTTCCCCACGGGGAGGTGTTGCCGTAAAATGAGCAATCAATTCATTCAATGTTCCACGAACCGTTTCCTCATGCAACTTCGAGATCTCACGAGAAACCGACGCTTGCCGATCACCCCCAAAATGCTCCACAAACTGAGTCAAGCATTTCACTAAACGATGCGGAGACTCATAAAACACGATGGTACGGGACTCCTCTGCCAAAGCCTTCAACCGCGTCATTCGTCCTTTCTTCTGAGGCAGAAAACCCTCGAAGCAAAAACGATCGTTTGGCAATCCCGAAGCCACCAAAGCAGGAACAAAAGCCGTCGCTCCAGGCAAACACTGCACCTCAATACCATTCCGCACACACTCACGAACGACCAAAAATCCCGGATCAGAGATCCCAGGGGTACCGGCATCCGAAATCAGAGCTACCGTTTCCCCTCCCAACAATCGGTTGACCACACTTTCCACACTTTTGTGTTCGTTAAACTTATGGTGCGACTGCATTGCATTTTTAATTTCAAAATGCTTCAACAGAATACCGGAAGTACGTGTATCCTCTGCCAATATTAAATCAGCCTCTTTCAGAACCTTAATCGCCCGAAAGGTCATATCCTCTAAATTTCCAACCGGCGTAGGCACTACATATAGTTTTCCCATATTTCTCTATACCTTATTATATGCTAAAAGAATTTACGGACATACTCTTTCAAATCCAAGAAAGCAGAATTATCATCCGCCACTTTTAACTCTTCATCCAAAAAGGCCATCGCTGCATCAAAAGAACTCATCTCACCCGTTTGTTGCAAGACCCTGTTCATACGCGAGTTATCATGATCAAACAACTCACGCGAAAATCGAAACGAGTCGTTCAAACTCAATGCCCCTTTCAAGTCGGCCCCTGTCTTAATTTTATCTCCCAAGACTATCTTTCCGGGTAGTGGAGCGACTCCCTCTTTCGTTGGGCAATCCTCTTTCACGGGTTCAAACGCCACCTGATGATCAAGCAAAGGTTCAGCCGTTTGTTCCTCAACTAGTAGTTTCAACGGCTCATCATTCCCCTTAATAACCGGTTCCTTCTCAACCTCTTGCTTAGGAGCAGGAGCCACCACTTCTTGAGCCAACGGTCGAACAGACGACCGATCAAGTTCGGACAATAACTCATCCAAATGATCACGCATTTGAAAGACATTTCTTTTAGCCACATTCCGCAAAACAGGATTAGCATCTTGTGCCATGGCATTCAACACACATTTCAGTTCTTGAATATCCAATTCAATGTCAGTCAGCAATCTATTCATTACCCTCATTCTCTTTTCCAAACAATATCGCAAATGTAGAAATAAATAATTAAAAACCTTCCAAAAGCCAACAAAAGTGTTATTTTTGCAACTAAATATAACATAAAAAAACATGATATTATTTTCAGAAGATCATAATCTTGAGACCCGCAGAAGAGGAAGAATAGAAGTCATTTGCGGTTCAATGTTTTCAGGAAAAACCGAAGAATTAATCCGACGCCTCAAACGCGCGAAGATCGCCCGTCAACGTGTAGAAATTTTCAAACCAGCCATTGATGTCCGTTATTCCGAAGGCGACGTCGTCTCGCACGACAGTAACTCCATCTCTTCCACCCCCGTCGATTCCTCAGGCAGCATCCTGCTATTCACGTCCGAAATCGACGTCGTCGGAATAGACGAAGCTCAGTTCTTCGATAACGGATTGATCGACATCTGCAACGAACTCGCCAACAACGGCGTCAGAGTCATCATTGCCGGACTCGACATGGACTTTAGAGGAAACCCCTTTGGCCCCATGCCTCAGTTATGCGCGATTGCCGATGAAGTAACCAAAGTACACGCCATCTGCGTCAAATGCGGACAACTCGCCGCTTTCTCACACCGAAAGGTGAAAAACGACAAACAAGTCATGCTAGGCGAAACCAGCGAATACGAACCCCTATGCCGAACTTGTTATCAAGAAGCCATAGAAAACGATAAACCCAAAGAATAATACTCACCATGGAAAAGAAGAAGATAACCTTTGACAGCTTTATTCGAGGAATCATAAGCTGTTTAATTATTGCCGGCATACTCATGCTCATCAACAGATTAAGTGGAGTGTTATTACCCTTCTTCATCGCTTGGCTGGCGGCTTATATGATTTATCCGCTTGTCAAGCTCTTCCAATACCGACTACGCCTAAAAAGTAGAATCCTTTCCATCTTCTGCGCCTTACTCATTCTTACCATTATCGGAGTAGGCGTGTTCTACCTATTAATTCCACCAATTATAGCAGAAGTCAGCCGGATGAACGACCTTGTCATCAACTACCTCAACAGTAACCCCGGTAACAACATCCCTCAGATCCTCTCCGACTTCATACGCGAGAACATCGATCTCTCAGCGTTAAACAACCTATTAAAAGAAGAAAGTCTACTAAAAGCCATCCAAGGGACCATACCACAAGCTTGGAACCTCATCTCCGAGTCGATCAACCTTTTATTTAGCGTCTTCACCTTCTTTGTCATCCTCCTCTATGTCATCTTTATATTAATGGACTACGAATCGATCTCCGGAGGGTGGCTTCATTTACTCCCCAACAAATATCGATCTTTTGCATCGAATCTTGTAGAGGACATTCAGATTGCCATGAATAAATACTTCCGTGGTCAAGCGCTAGTCGCATTCTGCGTCGGCATCCTATTCAGCATTGGATTTCTGATTATCGATTTCCCAATGGCCATTGGCTTAGGCTTATTCATAGGAGCACTCAACATGGTGCCCTACCTGCAAATCATCGGATTCCTCCCCACACTGATGCTTGCCATCCTAAAAGCCGCCAACACCGGCGAAAGCTTCTGGGTCATCATCGCCGGAGCATTAGCCGTCTTTGCCATTGCGCAAATCATACAAGACACTATACTCGTTCCAAAAATCATGGGACGGATAACCGGCTTAAATCCCGCCATTATCCTCCTATCCCTCTCTATTTGGGGATCACTCATGGGAATGATTGGTATGATCATTGCTCTACCTTTAACCACATTAATGCTGTCCTATTACCAACGTTTCATTATTAATAAAGAACGGATAAAATATGACACAGAAGAAACCTCTGATAATCAACGAGAAGCGGGTTTGACGAAAAAAAAGTAGGAACTTTTTTACCCAAAACACTTGCATATTAAATAAAAGTAGCTACCTTTGCACCCGCAATCAGGAAATAACTGATCAGCAAATAAGGACCGATTCGCTAGCTCAGCAGGTAGAGCACAACACTTTTAATGTTGGGGTCCTGGGTTCGAGCCCCAGGCGGATCACTTAAAACAAAAGAAAATCCCTGATAATAAAATATTATCAGGGATTTCTTTTTTCTGGCAGATAAATCATAGGACTAAAAACAAATTGCCCCACGAGTTTACATCTTTATCACCGATTCATCGAGTCTTACATAACACTGCTTTGGAAGAGGATACACCGTTCTTTAACTCTAAAAACGGTGTAAAAATCGCAAAAGTTTCTTCTCTCTTACCGAAACAGCCTGTTATAACAGCAATAAATCATAATGCTAACAAATTCTATAATAGCCTCTTTCATTTTAATTTAATTCTTATAATCACCGGATTATCGAATTCCTCGATACCATTGCAAATACTATTCAGATATGATGAAAATTCCACTTTTCCTTTTTCTTTCTTCATCAACAATTGACCAGCATCAACTATTTTATACATATACTTATCATCAACAAAATTCATACTCGCCGGTAGAGTATTCTGATTAAAATCATCCAAAAGAAAATACCCCATATTATGAATAGTAGATTTTCTTTTATCGACATATGCCATTCCTACTAACCCTCTAGAATAGTTAAAGAATAGATATTTACTTGTTTCATAAAAGCCATCAAATAACATCGTTAAGTTTCCTTGTTTCGTTTCTCTTGTCATTCTTTCCAAGTCAACATTTTCACTAAAAGTAGGAGTATACCTATTTGTTAAAAACTTGATACGATAACGAAGTTTTAAAGTTCCGGCAAAATCAATAGAATAAATTTCCGGATTTAAATATTCGGTCAAAAGCAAAGTATCATTATAAAAAGAAAAATTGTTCACAGAAAGCGGGATTTTTAAAAAGCATTCATTAAACTCATATGGTAATTGCTGGCACGAAGGATGTCCATCTTTCAACATTAAAAACCTATAAGATTTAGGAAAAGTTTCTTTAAAGAAATCGACATTGGGTAGTTTTCCTAAATAACAATAGGTTTGATCTCCCTTGACGGCCAAAGACGATAAAATAAATGACACTATCTCCTGTTTCACAAGTTTACCACTTTTTGTGTATTCATATAAACATCGGCTCATATCCGAGTAAATAATTATATTTCCATTTTCCATATTTATTGTAAAATGAGAAATACGGGGATATTCATCTGGTGCTTCCCCCTGCTTACATATTTTGGAAATAAACTTACCTTCCGAATTAAAACAGAAAATAGTTTCTGATAGATTATCCCAAATATAATATACGCCGTCTCTAACTATTATTTTTTTTATTTCTCCGATTAAAATGCTATCTCCTGACTGCAAGGGAATATATTTCACTTCATCCGATATTTCTGAGATACAGCTTCTTTTCTCTTGATCGATATCATCAGGGTCCACTGTTATTAATTGAAATAAAGAGTCATTTAAAACAACGTTATGCAATGTGCCACTTTTCTTACAAGAGACCATAAATGATAAAAGAAGTACCAAAAACCATCCTATTCCTTTCGTGTGTTTCATATATTCTATGTGTTTGAAGGAGCTGACAAAGCATAACTTCCACTAGCTCCAAATATTAATTAATTTTTCGCGCTGCAATAGTATTCACAAGCCTGATTCATATTCCCAGTATATATACAATTACTCTTACTCTAAGTTCCGAAAAGCTCAACCTCATCGATGCAAGTCAGACAACATCCCGCCCTTTCAAAATAAAGAACACAATCTAGTATTGTGATGAGATTCTCTTTATACTGGAATAATACGTTTTCTAATTCTTTTCTATTTCCACCAGCTAAGCTCAAAGCAACTTCTACAGAAAATAGAGCATCTGCCTTAAAATTTCACTACCGAGTATTAGTAAGGCCAGTCAGACAGAAATAAAAATAAAGAGAATAGATATAGAGTGTTCTATCATAATATCATTTTTAGAAAGTGATATATATTCTAATTCATCTTTCTTAATTAGTACTTTACAAAAGTAAAGAAAAAACCTTAATGACATATGCCATTATTGTTTACACTATGTACACAAATCGTTTTTAAAAAAGTATATCCCGTGACTCAGACAATAATATCACCTTATTACAGGTACCAAAAATGCCAAACAAAACAATTATAAACTATTTACACATCCATAACTTAAGTGAATAATATTCCGCATTGCAATATACAGTAATAGTTTTATTAAGCCACTCCGGGTGTTCCGCCTTATGATAATACTCCACCAAAAATGGACAATAAGTTAAGATATACAATGAAAGAAAAGAATATTATATTTAACAAAAAAGCAGATATCCACAACAAGAAGAGAATTCAGTAAAGAATCCAAAGCGGAAGTCGTTTTAAAATCTTCAAAGGGACGCGTAATATTAGAGCGTTTAGCTAAGAAGTATGCACTTTTGCCGATACAGATTTCGGTATGGAAAGCTGAAGATAGAGAGATGTAACCATCTATCGAGGCAGAAGCTCCTGATGACGCAATAAACGCCCGATATTCTTATAGTGCAAAACAAAAATAAGCACCATACAAACCAACAAATAATGAAAAGTGCCGTTTACTCCATAAAGAAGAAACTCGCTTATCACCATCGCAATGGCCAAAGCGATAGACCCCAATGACACATATTTAAAACACCATTTTACGATAAAATAAACCGCCACCGAGATAAAAACCGGAAGAGGAGCCAGTAAAACCGAAGCCCCCAATGTGGTATTCACCCCTTTTCCGCCCTTAAACTTCAGAAAGAGGCTAAAGTCATGCCCCAAAATAGAAGCCAGCGCAACCCCATAGACCAGCCAATCGGACGCCATATTCCCATCAGCAGTTCCAAAGAGACGATCACCTCCGAATATATCAGCAGTCCCCAAAACAGTAGACCTTAAACAGAGATACACCCCCACCGGTAAAAGCCCCTTCGCCATATCCAATAACTGAGTCAGAACAGCAATCTTTCGGCTCGCCACTCTCCTCACATTGGTCGACCCCATATTCCCACTCCCCATCTCCAGAATGTTTTGTCCCGTAAAGTGCCGTACCAGAAGATATCCCACAGGAACTGAGCCGATCAAATAAGCGGCCAAAACAATGCTAACTTCAATCCATAAACTCATTTCATCTCCTTCAAAATACGCAAAGCCTCATCGACATGCTTCTCAGCCTTCATTTGCGAGTTAAAGATATACACCACCTCACCCTTCTTGTTTATAATGTAAGTCACCCGTCCCGGAATCAGCCCCAACAAATTCGTTGGCACCCCGAAGAGTTTCCGTACCTTGTTACCCGTATCACTCAGCAGAAGATAGTTCAACCGATGCTTCTCAGCGAAAGCCAAATGACTTTCCACAGATTGAGCACTGATGCCAATAATCATCGCATCGGCATCGGCAAACACAGCAAACTGATCGCGAAAGGAGCAAGCCTCCTTTGTACACCCCGGACTATCATCCTTCGGATAAAAAAAGAGCACGACATTCTTCTTCCCGATCACAGAATCCAATGAAAACGACTCGCCATATTGATTTTTCAACTCAAATGATGGCACCTTACTTCCTACAACAACCTTTTCCATGGCATTCACATTAATATTCACATTAGAATTCAGATTAAAATAAATCACAAAAAGAGCAATATACATCATAAGATAAAACAGATAAAAGTTTCGAAACTTAATATACTTCTTATTCTCCGGATAAAGATTTCCAAACAACCCCTTGATCTCGCGCCAGAACACCGGTTTAAGATTAATCGTCCAACGATCGGTTTGATAGACCATTTTACGGAAGCGACTTCTGTAATACCCCAACGGCAATCCCCAAGCCACAAAAAGAATGAGCCAAAGACTCTTATACCCCTCCATAAATCTTTATTTTTTAGGAAACCAAGGGAGAAAAGCACTCGTCCTCCTCACATAATCCTTATACTCCGGCTTAGAACCCTTCAACGTTTTTTCGAGCAAAGCCACCCCCGACACCTTGATAATCAGCAACGTCATAATCACAGACCCTATCACCTGCCAATAACTTCCCGCAGCCAAGCTAAACAAAGCATAAGCCCACCACACCGCCGCGTCACCAAAATAATTCGGATGCCGCGTATATCTCCAGAACCCCGAAGCCAAGACCTTTCCCTTATTTTCAGGATGACTTTTAAAACGCGACAATTGATAATCGCCTCCCGCTTCAAAAGCAAACCCCACCAACCAAATCAGAACGCCCGCGTAGTCGAACCCATTAAGCACATCCCCCTGATGCCCCATACTCGCTCCCAACAAAGGCAGAGAAATGATCATAACCAATCCCCCTTGCAATAAGAAAGTCTGGAAGAAACTAATCCACCAATAACGTTCAGGCCCATATTCCTTTCTAAAGTTCTGATACCGAAAGTCCTCCCCTTTTCCGACATTTCTCAGAGCCAGATAGATAGACAACCGCATTCCCCACACACCAACCAAAACCAATAAGATCAACTTCCGAATGATCAGTTCGCCCGACATCCAAACATAAAACGTGTTTACCCCCACAAAGGCGACTCCCCAAAAAAGATCCACAATACTGACATTCTTGAGCTTAATACTCACTAGCCATAACAGCGTAAAGAACATCAGAACAATAAGCGATGCTTGTAAAAACAGTGTTCCCATCCGATCCATCTATTTAGTCGTTAATCCCTTCATCTCATTCTCCCACAACAAAGAAACCGCTATAGCCCCATTGCCCGCATGCATCCCAATGACAGGCGAAATATCGACTATCGAAACCGCCTTCTTACCGGTCAGCCGCACCATCTTCTCCGCAACCTCTTCAGCCCCTTCACGATGATGAGCGTGCAACACCATATAGTTCCACACCCTTCTCTCCCGCCCCATCTTTTCGATATGCCTCATGATCTTCCTCAAACTCGAATGCTGACTAAAAGTATTCCCGAACAACATCGATTTGCCCTGCTCATCCATGGAGACAACCGGGTTATACCCCAACAGCTCCGCAATAAATCCCTTAGGCTTCGACACCCGTCCCCCTCTAATCATAAATTTCAAGTCGCGCACACTCACAAAAATCTTCGTTCGCGAAATATCCTCCATAATCATCTCCACCACCGACTCAGCCGTTCTGCCCACCTCAATACCTTTTGCCGCTTTCAGCACAAGCAAACCCAATCCTCCCGACAAATTCCTAGAATCAATCACATAAATCGGCTTATTAAACTCCTTCGAGATGCGCCTTCCCGCTTTTACACTATTGCCAAAAGTTCCGCTAAACTCACTCGTGAGATGTATGGAAATAATCGCATCATAAAACGAAGCCAGACGAGAGTAAAGATGAGTAAAAGCCTGTTCGTTGACTTGAGACGTCTTAGGGAACTCCCCCTCCGATTCAAGCCTATCATAAAACTGATCCGGTTGAATCGTCACCTTATCCAGAAAATGATTCTCACCGAAATTCAAATTGAGCGGAACCACATTGATCTGATAATCGTCCAACCATTCCTGCGACAAGTCACAAGAAGAATCCGTCACCAATGCAATATTCCATTTACGCTTAGTAACCATTTCTTGTTGCCGCACCATATCATCGACTTTTTGAAACGTAATCGTTCCACACCCCTTCAGTTCCTGAAACAATTCTGCAGGTCGATTCGTATGCACATGAATCCGACAAGTCTTTTCAGACCCCGCCACCACTACGGAATCGCCATTCCGGCTCAGCACCCTTTGGATCTCAGCACGGCCAACCCCCAGATTTTTAATCATAGCCTCCGTGCAATAACGATAAGTGATCTCCTGATCGACAACATGCTCCGGATGAATCAACGCAAGATCCGCTTGAGCACCGGCCCTTAACTGTGGGACACCTCCCAGTCGAATAAAATCAATGATCCCCTTCATAAACAAGACAAAGCCCTTTGCCCCCGCATCAACAAAACCCGATTTATTTAGCACCTTAAGTTTGGATGTCGTTTCAGATAAGGACTTTTCCAACACACCAAAAGAGTCGATCATCACCTTTTTAAACTCATAAATATTCTCCTTCTTAGAATTCAAAAAGTCCGCCCACTCCTTGATCACCGTCAGCATCGTCCCCTCCACAGGGTTTGAGATCGCCCCATAAACATAAGGGATGGAGCGACAAACGCTTTCTGCAAAATCAGTGATATTTATTCCGACCTTGTTCTTCGTTTCACAACTCAGCCCATATAAAAACTGAGCGAAAATAACACCCGAATTCCCCCTAGCCCCGATCAATGCGGCTTCCGCAATATTATTGACCGTCGTTTTATACGACCTATGCGGTTTGATACGATCTAATACCGATCGAACAGTAGCTGCCAAATTGGTTCCCGTATCCTTATCATTGACCGGAAAAACATTGATCCTATTGATTTCCACTTGATGTTGAAGTAACTGATTTGCCCCGGCAAGAAATGAATAGTAAAGAATTTTGCCGTCAACAATCGTGTTATGATGATCTGTCCGTTCTGCGTACTCAGCCATATTCTAATCGTTTGAAAAGTATCCTAATTATTAACAAACAAATCAAGCCGAGCTAGAGTTCACCAAATACATCTAAATCATTCCATTCATTTCAATTTGAACTTTAGCATCTTAAGATCTGGCCACACATTATTGCCCCCTGCCGGAAGGAGTTAAGATAAATAGACATCGCACAGTTCTAAGTGAAACCATATAACTTTTCGTTCTAACTATCAAAAACAAAAAAGGAGAAGATCTTGATTAATTATTTATATTTGCACTCACTAGAACAATCTGAATATCATAAAGATAACAACCGAACCCGGTACACTTCATCGCAGAAAGGATATTTACATTATAAGAACCTATAAATACGAACAAAAAAACACAGAAGTATGAGTATTCAAGCACTTAAAAACAGAACGTTCCGATTTACCGAAATTATCAATGAAAGACAACAAGACCACTGTCAGCCTCTAAGAGTATTAATGATGGCCATAGCCTGCCTTTTCTTAACCGATGCATTTGCAGAAAGTGTAAAAAAAGACACCATCCAGAAAGCAAAGGCAAAGCAAGAGGTCGTAAAGAAAGAAGTTATAAAGAAAGAGACTAAAGCCTCAGCCCAAAAAGTCGCTACAAAAGATGGTATAGAACAAGAACTTTACAAGGACGAGCAAGGATCTTTTTACAAATGTTATCTGTCGTCAGAAAAGGACAATCTCGACAAATCACACTCCAAAAGACAACCGGTGCATGCAAAAAGAATGTATAAAAAAGACTATCCCAAATTTATAAGAATAGCGCCCTCCCTCAGAAACACGATTATCAATTCATTAACAGAAAAGGAGAGAAAAAGCGTATTAGTAAAAGGTAACCTGCTAAACTTTACTTTTTTTGTTGACATAAAAGGTCGGATGATTTATTCGTATATCTCGATGAAACAGTCCGTCACTAATCAGCTATCAGCAGAGACGATCAAGAATATATTTAAAAGAGTAAAGAGAACCCGATTTTTTCAGCCATCTATGCGAAGAGGCCCAGTGTACTGTCAGCAGACCATTACAATCAATTCTTAAACGAGGTGAGCGAAGCGAGATTATAGAGAGGTGATTATTAGACGCAGACAACGCAAATTGATGAATTATAAGAGTTTTAAAACCTGAATTCAAGTAAATAATGCAAAAAACGGCGCAGACTGTTACAGAAAAATCGGTCATGCTGTTACAGTTCTGACGTGGCAAAGTTACCGATTACAGCATGTTTCTCCTTTGTCCCCTTAAGACATTTATTGAACGGATTTGCTCCGGAAAATGGAACATTTTATAGTCACTTTTTGCATCTGAACGGACATGCTCCGGAAAATTCTCCTATTGTTGGTTATTTTGTCCATTTTGTGGTCTTCTGAGGGGCGAATAGACATCAAAAAAGGGGAAATTTACCTCCTTTTGGTGCTGATGCACCTCCGGAATAATGAACGGGGATGCTCCGGAATATGCAATTGTTCGGATTGTAGGATTCGAACCTACGAAAACGAATGTCCAGCTTGAATTTATCGCGCCCGCTTAGCCCACCTGCTTAAATCCGAAAATGGGACAATCACGTTTCGAGTGTTGAATAGTGATTCATTAACTTTATAAGTTGTCCTTTATTTTTAACGATTCTTCTCTTATATCTCTTTAATTCCTAATTCTTTGAGATAATTGTAAATGCCATCGTACCATACTGGGTTTCTTGTTTCATCTGGTGGCACACCATGGTCGCCGTCAGGTACAACAATCACCATACCTTGTCGTGCTCTAGTAAGCAATACACGGTAGGCATTGATTTGATATGCTTGATTTATCTCTTTGTTGATATGTTGCCACTTGGTTCCACCTTTTAGTTGGTAGTGATCCCAATGCTCATGTTTCTTATCAAGTCGTAGGTCGGCATCCCAGACGACACAAACCCAATCTATCTCCAACCCCTGTACTTTAAACTCTGTTAAGGTATCTTCGAGACAGTTCGATGAACGTATATCACTGTCTTCTGCTAAAAACCATTGAACAAAGTCTGGTTGATATCGTACATTTATTGAAATTGCTTTAAGACGTTCTGCTTTACTACTTGCCAGAATGCCATATCTCTCAGAACCACGAGACTTTTTGCGTAACCAGTTCTTTGCTGTTTCAAGGTTACGAGTGAGTACTAAAGGATAGTTTTGAAGAGAAGCCAATATCTCTCTCGCTTTTTCTTTATCTAGGTCTAATAGCTGGTGCACGAATAATGATACCTTCTCAGCTCTAAACGAGCGCATCGACATTGGAAGATGAAGAGCAGGCATAACTGATAGAGGGTCAGGATTTGCTGCCTTTACGATGTTTCCGTCTTTGTCTGCATATTCTTTGCCTGATAACTTGTCGGATATATAAACGTCCCAGTCTGGAAATCGATTATTAATAGAGTCCATCCAGTCTTGTATACCAGCTTCATTGTGATTGATTTCTTGTCCTCCACCAATCAGACAGATTACAACGCCCCAGTCTTGATGACGTTCTATTGTTGATATTAAGAAAGCAGGCTCGCTATAAGGGAAATTTTCAAGTAAGTGGTCCCTGCCTTTAGATTTGTCATTAAGGAATTTCGAAAGGCCAGATTGATCCCATGCTCGTTGCGCTTCATCAAATATCACAACATGCTCATGAGGAACATAAGATTTATCTTTGTTTTTCTCTTTAGCAAAGAAATCTGGAACAACTTCAATAGTATCACCTTTAACTTTAATACCCTGTAGATATGTATCTCGATAGTGGTGAATCATCTGAATAAACTCTTTTATTTGGCTCTGCGCTTCTTTCTTTGTAGATGCTTTCTTTATATTGGCAATGCCATTGGCTTTTTGCTCTGCAACTCTTGCTTTGTCTCTTTTAACGTAGTCACGAGCAAGAGCCTCTTGAAGAACTTCGACTAGAGGGAAATTACCAGATAGATATACTGCTCCTGAATCCTTTGTATGATTGATTGCAGTTTGTAAACCGATAAGTGTCTTGCCTGCACCAGGGACACCGGTTACAAAGCAAATTGCCTTACGATGATTTTCTCTGCTAGAAGATATTAATTCGTCTATGGCTTTTGCTGTTTCTGAAATATCACCATCATGCTTGGTAATATCTTCTACACTATGGTTATTGAATAACGCAACAGCAGCTTCAACAATAGTAGGTGTCGGAGCATATCCGCTTCGAGCCCAGTTAAGGTCTTCTTCTATAGTATTGTTACTATAAGGTTGAACATTCTGTAGGACCTTGATAATACAATCAGATATTCCTTCAGTATTAGTAAGAAGTGGCTCATAAATACTATCTTCAAAAACATTGAGGTCGATTTGGCATTGTTCGTTCTTAACGTCAGACGCGACAAGAATAGGAACAAGCGTTCTGTCTTTACTTCCTTCTTGGAAATTCTTCAAATCTAAAGCATAATCCCATACCTGTGTAATAGCTTCACGATTGAAACCTTCGCCGCCAGCCTTGTATTCCCATATAAAGACGATACCATAAATGATTGTCACTACATCGATACGACGTCCCATTCTCGGAATGTTATACTCCATGAATATGCTACCTCTATCAGCATATGGTAGCAAAGCCTTACGCATGGTATCGATTTCTACATTCCATGCGTAGGTCGTTTGTTGATTAATATCATTGACTGATGATTGAACAAGTTGCCCAATTATTGCATCTGCATCTTGTGATAAGAAATCAGATATCGAATTATGATAATAGTATCTATTATAAGCCATGTTTATTCTATTGTGGTAAAATATAACCTTGTTCTTCCGCTTTGTTGATGATTTTCACCAATCTTTTACATTGCGCCGTTGTAGGCAAGCAGTTCTTACTTATATATTTTGATATGCTCAGAATGAAGTTCAACTCGCCGAAAGAAAGAACATCTTCTTTTGTAAGCTGATCATATACATTTTGCCAATAGATTGCACCAAGTTGAAATATTTCTACAGACACATCAATTGCAGAATCAAATCGATGCGCTCTTTTCGCTTGACTTTCATCTGCTTTTCTTTCTTCAATTGACACTAATGTCGATAGGAATTTTTCTGTTAGTTCAAATGGTTCTGTTTTGTGTTTTTTCCATGTCTCCTCAGTACGAGACATAGTCCTTACAAGTCCGCCATTAGCCAATTTCTCAAGATACTTATGTGTAAAGAATGCTAGTCTGTTTAGCTCTTCTGCCATCTCTGGAGTTAATCTTTGTTTCTGCCAGATAGTTCTCCAATCAATATCTTTTCCTTTAGGTAATAAGGTAAATAGTTTTGAAATTGTATATGGAACTATCTGAGCCTTGTTACCTCCTTTGGGATACCATTCTGCTTTTCCTATTATTTTATCCAATTGATCAAATAGTATAACAGAACAAATACCTTTTTTAAAGAACTCATCATTAATAGAATCTCTTGATTCATTATACAAGGTTTCAATTCTATTTGCGAACTTCGTGAAATTTATTGCAGAACTTTGACATACTTGATTTGGATTCATGTATACAGCATTCAAACACTTGGCGAGCTTCTCTTTTTTCACAACTTGTGCCTTAGGATGCATCTCGCAAAATTTTTTACGCTGAGCTACGGTCATTTTCATTTGTTCTTGTTCCCATTTGCCTCGTGAACGCTCATAGAACCAAATTGTCTGGTATGGATTGCCATCAACAGGAGGAGCCATCACTTTTGACGATAGTTGCTCCATGAGAACATGGAATGGATGATTAGAAAAGAAGTCAGCATCCGAAACTGCATTTTGGCTATTTGCACATTGCGAAATGGTTTTTGTAATCATATTGTAGTTTTCAATCTGCTCTTCAGACATTTCACTCTCAACGTTTAGTACAGTCAATTTCATAGGAACAAATAGAGTGTCCATCCCATTTTTGTCTTCCTTTTTAATTATAGCATTAGCTAAAGAAGCAGTTGTTTGACCTCCATTAATAATTTGAGGGTCACTGAAATGGGTAATCTTTCCATTTGCTCCAAATTCAATTGAACGCGCAACTATAGCAATACCATTATTGTATGTAAAGAAGTTGTCTGGTTTATTCATAATTGTATCACGAATACCCTTATTTACTTTACCTCTAACGCTTAAGAATGCTCTGACATTACCTTGTAATAACTTACTACCGTATTTGAGATATATGTCAGCTAGAAACTTTCCTGATAGGATACCTAAATATGCATCGTAATCAGTTTTTCCTCCTAATTCTGCCTTTAAGCATTGTATACCATCACAGCCAAAATCCTGTGTATCAATCTGAATAATTTCGCTGGAGTTAGAAACAAAAGTTTGAAAAATTCTCTCTAAGGTCCAAATACTAATTTCTACAGGTCTGTCAAATATGTCATCCTTTTTTATGCTTTTAACTTGTTTACTGAGCACAGAATCGGATAATATATAGAACTTAAATCTATTAATTTCAGTATTAAGAGTTCCTTTTCCTATCTTTTTAGCAAATTCTTTAGCAATGGTTATTGCATCATCAGAATCGTCACAATAATCGCTCATATGTCCATTAACAGCTTCATCAATGAAGTTGACCATATGTTTGTATATATCATCAATCTGCAAATTTGTAAGCGTTAATACCGTATCTTTCATATTGGAAAAATTACTTGCGATGAGAATTAAAGCTCCATCTGCTTCATCATATGCATAAGCGTCAAAGGCCATTTTGCGACCTCTTTTGCCCTTCATTTCGATAGATATCGCGTAAGGATCATTTAATTCTCCAATATCTTCAAGATTATCAAGCATCTTATTGATAAACTGAGTCTCTGGCTCTGTTCCATCATGCTCTGCATTAAATCTCAAATCATCAATAAAGTCAGAGCGAAATTCTTTTATTTCCATAATTAGACTGTCGGTTTTTTATAAGGTAATATTTCTGTAATAATTATATCGTATTGAACTTTAGATATCTGTAGAGGAACGGAGTTTCTTTTTAAACGAGGAAATGCATCTTCGACGTTATATGCAGACTCATCTGTTATTGAATATACAAAGCTGTCGTAACTAGGATTAAAATCGAATCCGAATATATCAAGTTTACTAAGCAGTTCGTCTTTTTGTGCATTGGTTAGATTTTCTAAAATTTGATTAGTAAGAAAATTCAAATTAACTCCGTTGAAGGATGGGCTCATTTTCTCCAAACTGTATATATGTAATGTCCCTACGACATCACTGTCTAATTGTTCTATAGAAGAAATATGAACAGTTTCTTTTCCAGTGGATATTGTTTTAATTTCAAACCAGTCATTTCCGCAAGAGAAGTCTTTATGAGTTTTCTCAGGGCCAGTCCAACTTGCCAATGCTGCATCTGGGCCCCAGTTTGGAATGGCATGATTTTTAAGAAATAACAGTTCTCCAATAAGCCCCATAATCTCGATTTCATTTAAAAGAGTTCTGTTAACTTTAAAGAGTTTCCTCCATGCGCTATATCTTGTGATTAGTGTCTTATATTGTAGATTAGGTTCGTTTATATATGATACTGAATCTAAAAGATCTTCACAGAAAGCACTGAAACATCCTATAAGCTCATCATACTCTAACGAGAATCTTAGGATATTAGTCGTATTATCAATTTTATATTGGTTTACGACCAAAGGCTTAGATCCAATCAATTTTACAGGTGAAAAATCGCCTCTAAATTCGAAGCAATAAAAGCCGTTTTCATCTCTTCCAATAAAGAAATCATGGTTCTTTTGACCTACTCTTACAAAGTACTCATCTTTAAAACCATCAAGGAATTTTTTTAATATACTATCCATCATATTCTTCTTCATTAAATGATTCGTCATCTATATCTAATCCGTTCAATTTTAGCCATGTGCTATTAACCTTATATGTTACGGCATCTTCTTCTCCTTTTACTCCTGGGAATCCTATTGCAAAAGCAATAAGTTGATTTCCATCTGCTTCTCGAAGAAATTTTTTGTACGTTTTACAGTTGGGCTTTTTAGGGTCTTCTGGTTTAATCTCTGGCTGTATCAGCATAATTACAAGTAAAGGTTTTCGTGAACGAGAGTGTTGAAAGTATGCCTTTATTGGAATGGCTTTCTTTTCTATTTCTTTTTCTGAAATGCCATCTTGTATCCAGCTCTCCTTACACAGATTTTCTGCAGACAACATTTCTGAATTATCTAAACAGAATTTTCCTTCTCTAGTTCCAAGAATACGTCGCCTAGAACTTATTTGCACAGCATTTCCATGATCGTATATTGCACGTTTTGTACAATTAATATTAGATAATTCTGGAATCTGGCACGCTTCCGTACCATCACCACCTTCAAATACTATATCCCAAGAGTCTATGCCAATATTATCTTGGTCTTCCATGAAACTCAAAAGATTGTCAATATTAAAATTCATATTCAATAAAGAACATTTTATCTTTGAAAGGAAATTGCTAACTATATATTTAGGAACATCAGCAAAATATCGTGAATCATGAATAGTCGAAGAATTTACATCCTTTCCATTATTTCTGTCAACATCTGCAAATCTATATGAGTATCCACTGGAGAATAAAAGCTGCGCCAGTAACTGAGTTTCTTTTAGATTTGCCTCATTGTTCTTTGCATTTAAACTTAAATAAGGTGTATCATAAATGTTTCCATAAAATGCTACTCTTATACGATAATCCGTAGCGGAGCGCATCTTGTTTTTTGCTGTTATTTGAAGAGCATTACAATTGTCTCTAACTTTTAAGCCGAAATCTTTAGGTGTTAATCTTTGGTCGTACATTTGTTTTATGTCCTCTTTCAACATCTCTGCTGATTGGGCAATTTCTGCATACCAAATAGCACTTGCCTGAGAAGTCCATACTTGAAAGATATCTTCATATTTATGACGATAACCAAACCATCTTCCCATCTGCATTAATACATCAAACGTGGCGGTATTGCGATAGAAATAGCTTGTTAACAAGCCTTCTAGTGTCAAGCCTCGAGATAAAGCTAAACCTCCGACGGCAATTACTCTTAAACTTGGATTTGATTTGTAATCAAGTTTGCTACTTGACTTAGAGCCATTTACAACACATATCTGGATATTTTCAATCGCTTTAAGGATGTTAGTCTTTTCTAATGCTCTAGTGACCGAAATATCTTCAACTCTTGTAAAATGCTTTTCCCAGATCCTCTTAAACTCTACAAATAAACTATTACTGATATTCTTGCCTTGTTTGTCACTAAAGTCATATTTTACTGTATTTAGAACTGAAGAATATAATTGTTGTATATGCTCAGAAATGACACGTTGAACCTTAATAAATCTACTCATATTTACTAACATACTTCTCGGTGAGGAAATATCTCCACGGAGATCTCGTATTATATTAGCAATGAGGAAGCATAGAACTGATTCTCGTAAAGAATCTGGTAAAATTCCTTCCCATTCTTTTTTGTGAAGATAATAAAAAGTACCTTGATTGAGTGTCTCGATATCATTTTCAACCATTTCTTTATAAGCTTCATCTGTATAATCTGGTTCATCAATATCAGCGATGAATCTAAGATTATCATAACAGTCACCTTCAGGATAAAATAATCGCTTTGCTCCTATATATGTTGATGGTGTTGGTAGTGAATAGATAAAGTTTTCAGGAAACAAATCTGCCTGTTTCATGCTGTCAACAGAATTTGGGTCTATAAAGATATTCGCAAATGGGGTTGCTGTAAAACCTACATATGTTGCGTTCTTAAACAGATTACAAATATCTCTTATAATCTTATTTGTTCTTGTGGGGGCAGTTTCATCTTGCTTCGTGTTTACAGAAGCGTTATCAGCTTCGTCATCAATTAATAGCATTGGAGCATCCACATAGCCCTTTACTGCATCCAAATTCTGCTCTTTTATCCATGTATATAGTTTGTTTAGAACAGAAACATTCTTTTTGCAAACAAACATAACAATAGAATTATGTTGATGGATGGATGTAGCAATTTTATCAGTGCCTGCCACAAAGTCTTTTTGAACCGACGTAAATGCTGACGCAGGCATTGTTTTTGTATACTGCCCAACGCCAACTTTTATTCCGTTCTTATTTGTTATGTTTTTGGGAAAAGTGTATCCTATTACACCTTCGTCTATACGTTCTTGAGTCTGCTGTCTTAGTGATTCTGTTGTTCCGGCTAATAGTATTACGACTTTGTATCCCGCATCAGCAGCTTTACATATCAATCCTGTATATGTTGAAGTTTTACCTGATTGTACGTCACCTATGATTAAACCTCGTCGTAAACGTTTTCCCTCAAATTCTTCATTTGGGTTGCCCAAGCAATTTAGAATATTGGGTAATGTTTCATGATCCAAAAGGTTAATACTTTTTTCATCAAGAGATGATTGTTCTCTTAAATATCTTCTATAACGAGTCCAAAAAGGTTGTTTCGTTGGTTCTAGTTTAGTATACCAATCGTGCAGGTTTGTGTCGTAATCATTAAAGATTGCACGACCTTTCGTGTGAAGTACGGAAACTTCATATTCTAAATCATGTACTAGGTCTGAAATATCCTCAGAATCTGCATCCATCCCAAGAAAAGACAATGCTTTTATAACATAATTTTTCAAAATCAAGGCATCAATATCAGTTCTGCTTTTATTCGCATTGATAAGAGCCTTAGCACTTCCTTTTACTATTGATTTTTCATCCTCATTCAGTTTCATGACAAAAATAATCTTTTAGTTTATCTTTAATTTCTTTGTGTGTGCAAAATGGTTCTGATTTCATTATGTTATCAATGAGCTGTTCTACTGATATAGGTAAATGATTCTTTGCATTATCAATCATAGTTACAGCTGTTTGATAAACTTCTTCAATTCGATGCTCATCTTCTTCAATAGAAATGCACGCATTTGATTTGTCTATATAAATCTGTTGCATTGGTATACTTCTTTCTATTTCATTTAATAACATATTTACATATTCAGAACCATGTTCATCTAAATTACTAAACACAAACTTTAACAACTCGCTGTCGCGATTAACCTTGTAATAATAAGTTTTGTCTCGACCTTCCATTCTATCCCATATGTAATCTATGTTTTCATCAACTTTTTGCCGGCGACCTCTATGAGTTTGTTTTGTAACAGATATACCTAAGGCGTCGTTTACCGTTTTTGTAAGTTGATTCTGTATTCGTTTTGGAATCGTTGCAACTTGTTTTTTTATATCAATACTCCAGATGTCATCTAAAGCATTGGGAATATCAACTCTTATTCGAGCATTCTTTGTAAGTTCGTTACGTCGTGTCATTCCAAACCAATTACCCCAAATAATTAATCTCTCATTACGGTATACATAAAAGCCCTGTTTTGTACGCATATCTTCAACGCCGCCCATTAGTTTTTTATCTTTATCTGACATATCTGATAGATATGGTAAGATAAACGGGCGAACAAGGATATGTTGCTCGATGTCATGGCTATCTTTTAATGCAATTGAAATCTCTTTTCGGTAGGTTGTCTTAGGGTGAGACTCCAAAAATGGGTCAAGAGGTTTTATTTTTTGATTGTTTAGAAAGAGGTTTATCTTATTTTTTGATTTTGCTAAAAATCTATGAAATATTAATGAAACATGTTTTGCGACAGTATCTTTCAAATCGTTTAGTGCATCATATACTTGGCCATCATTTGACTTAGACAAATTATCAAAATCTTGCCATATGACAAGAGTCCCTTTCTTTTGTTGTTTGAATATATCAACATAAGGAAGTTTTTCGATTTCCTCTTTTTTCAGGAATAAAACATACCATTGTTTCTTCTCTTGTATATAGTTATAATCCCATGTATAGGCTGTAATATCGCCTTTCCAATAACTTACAACAGTAAGTATTCGACATTGTGAAAGCGAAGCAGATTTTAATCCAAGGCCAAATCTCCCAAGGTCATCTTCTTTTCTTATGTCTTCTGAGGAAGTACTGCCATACCTCATTGCTTCAAATAAAACGCCATCAGACATTCCAATTCCATCATCAAGAATACCAACTGCTAAATTATCGAGAGGTGTTGTTGGAAAAAAGAGTTGTATGTTTGTCGAATATGCACTGATGCTGTTATCGATAACATCAGCAATAGCAGATTCAAAAGAATAACCCATAGATCGCATTGAACCCATGAGTAAATCGGCACGTGGTATGTTAGTTACTTCGTTACTCATAATAAGATAGAATCTGGTTGAAAATAGCCTTTGCCAATAATGGCGGAACAGCATTACCTATTTGCTGCTGAATATGAGATATTGGTCCTTCAAAGAAAAAGTCATCTGGAAAACTTTGTAGGCGTGCAGCTTCTCTTACTGATAATCCTCTATGTTGAGTTGGATGTATCAGCATCATTTTCCTGTAATTTGAGATTACTACTGATGGTTCATCTGCTTTTATCCTTTTATATATGCCACTATGACAACGCATTTTGTCTTTGTAATTTGACATCAATTCTTCTGGAATATTGCGCCAATTACCACCTTGGGGTATATACTCATATCTCTTTAAAATCAAATCACTGTTTAATGAGACTTGATTTTGCAAAGATTTTTTAGAGTTTTTTCTCATATATCGCGCATAGTCGGAACATTGCTTTAAGCTTAGTCTATAACTTAATTCTGGAATGTTATCTCCACTTTTAAGAATTGGAAGGTCGTCAATCGCATCCGCAACGGAAACACTTATATCGATTGGTTCTGGAAATTTAAAATCTATTCCAACACGATTGCCTATCAAAAAACAACGATTGCGACGCTGTGGTACACCATAATCATTAGCCCACAGTATCTGTGGTTCAGATACCGTATAACCGATTTTTCTAAAACAGTCAGCAATATGTTTTATAACTTTGCCCTTCTCCATATTGATTATTCCAGAAACATTCTCAAAAACGAACCATTCTGGCTCAATCTCATTTACAAATCTGACAAATTGTTCAAACAACATATTTTTAGGATTATCCATTGTTCTATCTCTTTGATTTGACATGGAAAAACCTTGGCATGGAGGACCTCCCATTACAACAAAAACTGGTTCAGCCTCAATTCTTGTTTTTGGGTCAATCTTTGAGATATCCTCATTTATCACTGTTGCGTTCGGATGATTACGTTTAAAAGTTTCGGCAGCTGTATCCCATACTTCGACTGCGTATTTAATATTAACACCAACCATCTCTGCGCCAAGACTAAGACCGCCTGACCCAGAGAATATATCTACACCGATTAAATTATTTGGTTTTTTTATAAGTGAATTATTATTTAAACAAGACATATTAAATCTGAGTTAATCGAGTAAATAAGTATTCTTGATCAACATCTTTAATTTCAAATACTTTTTTTGTTGTTACTCCGATATTGTATTCTATCATTAAGTTAGCTAGAGTTTCACCATCAACAAGAACAAGACGTACTGTTCCTTGTGCATGATATGACATTGCCTCGTGGGAGAATCTTGATGTAGTTATATATACACCTTTTGAAATCCCAATACTGCTCAAAATCCCAATAAATGATTGAATATCTATAAGACTTATTTCTTCCTTAATGCCATTATGCGCCATCACGAAAAAACGGTTAAGTCCAAATTCATCCATATTGACAAATCCCGAAAATGCAATATCATGGTTCATGTTTGCTTTGAGAATACATTCTTCGATATCTTTGGAATATCCCATTTGAGGAATTAGCTCCAAAAGAAGATTACGGAATGTATCATTGTCGAAATCGCTTATGATATCGACCAGCTCACCAACTAGACCAGACTTTAAAACTTCTACATTTTGTGATATCAATTGTATTTTTTCATTAAAGGATGATATGTTTCTTTTTATTTCTTCCACATTCATAGTTTTATCAACTTTTGAATTCATTTCTTGTTCCTTTTCATTTTCATTCAAGAGAGTTATTTCCGTGGGTTGCTTGGTTTTTCTCTTTGTGGACTTTTTGCTTTTTTGTTCTTTTTCAATCTTCCTTTCTTTAGCAGCGTCTCTTGTTTGTTTCTCAAATTCACGAAACTCTTCATAATTAGCTCTAAGATATTGTCTCGTGATTGATTTTACACCAGTATCAAGAAGCTTAATTCCCTCATTTGTTATTTGATCAACAGCTTTCCCCGGCCGAGAAAGTAAACCTGCTTTAGAAAGATAATATGTTGCCCATTGTAATCTGTCAACAATCTTATACTTCTTTCCGCTTTGTATTCTTTCTTGAAGTTCCTCTTCTGAGAAATTCATGTAATTTACACACAAATCTCTCAATTTATCACGTTCTCTAGCAGTACCATCTTTTAACAAGAAAAGTACAGGGTATAGAAAATTTTCAAAACTAGGTATCATCTAATCGTATTTATTATTCCACTATTGATTCTTTGCAAGTTCTTCGTCACAGTCGAAGTTATTCTTCAAGGCTTTGATAACCTCGTTTATCTTTGCAACCTGTTGAAGCAGGATCTCTTTCTTGTTCTGTTCCATCTTCTTATTCGTTATTAAGAATTTCTAGTCGAATTCAGTAGTTCTTTGATGTCAATTTCCAGCAAGTCTGCAATCTTCTTGAAAGTTGCAATGTCTGGCTGAACTGAGTTGGTACACCATTTAGAAACTGTAGTCTGATCTCGTTTCAAACATTCAGCTAACCATCTGTTGGTCTTTCCGTGTTCAGCAAAAACCGCCTTAATTCTATTTAATCCTTTCATCCTTTTAATATTTATCTTACAAAAATAATAATAGCATTTCTAAAAATAGCATGAAACACCAATGATCTTATTTTTCGAATTGATAAATCATAACTCAATGCCAATTCTTATGACGTACAGCATACAAAACAAGGCAATCCCTGGAATCTCTTGACAGTTTTAAGTCTTAACCTCTAAAGTTGTCTACCATTTTAGGAGTTAAGGAAAAGAAGAGTCAACTTTTTCAGTATTTAAGTGTAAATCCACAGCGATCAAAAAGGTCCGCAAAGCGCCTATAAATCGCAGTCTTACGTCGCATTCTGAGTTTCATACAGTAAACAAGAAAGTTTCATACGGTGGAACGCCGAGTTTCATACTAACGAAACAAAAGTTTCAACGTATGAAAATAGATTTCCAAAGGAGGAAACTAAAATGGCGACCGTTGGAACTAGGATGGCGACCTGTCTTATCCTGGAAATGGTTGACGTTTTATATTCTCTAGACGGTATTTAGTTGCCAATATTATTTATTATCCCTAAATCCGGTTGCCTCATTCGTTTATTAAGTCTGAATCAGGTTGACCTTTTTTAGCATACGTACTAAATCGGGTTGACTAAATCACGTTAAAAGGAAGATAGGAGAAAGAATACCTCCTTTTCCTTTTTAATTGCCTATCAGAAGGCTTTTAGATTTTGTTTCTTTGCAAATGTATAAAGTTAATATTCATTTTGCACTCTTTGAAGATACTTTTCTCTGTAGCTATGCCATCTTTTCTTCATAACTCCCGATTCCATGGCCGCTTGTGCGGGCGT
>JBKEDO010000084.1:0-57242 GCA_047975405.1 Bacteroides sp. | reverse complement strand
AAGGGAAACCTTCGCGTAAGTTGTTTATGGAGATGTATTTTAGTCATCCAATGTGTGATCTGGGTGATGTTGGTAAACATACAGATGATCCTCAAGAATGGCAGACTGAGAAAATGACGATTCGTGATCATTTGGACTATAAATTTATTATGGCGTTAGAGGGAAATGATGTCGCTAGCAATCTGAAATGGGTCATGTCATCGAATTCTATTGCTGTGATGCCTAAACCAACTTGTGAAACTTGGTTTATGGAAGGGACTTTAATCCCTAATTATCACTATATCGAGATTAAACCCGATTTCTCAGACCTGGAAGAACGATTGAATTATTATATTAATCATCCCGAAGAAGCTTTAGCAATCATAGCGCATGCACATGATTATGTAGCGCAGTTTAAAAATAAGAAACGCGAAAAAATAATTTCGCTTCTTGTTCTTGATAAATATTTTAGGATGACGGGGCAGGCTGTAGATTGAGTATTGTATAGTATTTTAGTTAAGGATAAGAGTTGTAAAATGAAATTAATGATTAATCCTAAATATGAGTATTTGAGGGAGTATATATCTAAACTTCCTCAATCTTTTGAGAAAGAAGGACGAATTATTTATCAAAAGCGTAATTTGATAAAGGTGCTAAATATTAATGGTTTGGAAATTAATGTCAAACGATACGAAGTGCCTTTTTGGATTAATCGAGTGGCATATACCTTCTTTCGTCAACCAAAAGGGAAACGTGCTTTTTTATATCCAGAAAAACTTCTAGCAAGGGGCTTTGAGACGCCATGCCCAATAGCTTATATAGAACAAAAGAGATCTGGATTGATAGAGCATTCTTATTTTGTGAGTTTACAATCGTCTTATAGCCGAACGTTTTATGAGTTTGGGGATGCCGATATTAGTTCCTGTAAAGATGTGGTGGTTGCTTTTGCTCGTTATTCAGCTCAATTACATGAGGCTGGTGTCCTGCATCAAGACTATTCACCAGGGAACATCCTCTTTGATAAAATTGATGGGCAATATCATTTCTCTCTTGTGGATATCAATCGCATGCGTTTTGGACCTGTTAGTGTTAAGAAGGGGTGTGCGAATTTTGCCCGTTTATGGGGACAGATTGCTTTCTTTGAGGTATTGGCTAAGGAATATGCTGCAGCCAGAGGAGTCGATGAGGCATATTGCCGTAAAAAAATCTTTTTTTATAGGAAAAAATTCTGGACTCGAGTTCGCAAAAAATATGAGGTTAAATATAAATTGGAATTATAAGAAAGATGCGTCTTGTTTTATTTTGTGAAAATAAGTATGCCATTGCTATTTTGTATCCTATTTATCAAGAAGCTTTGCGGCAGGGTGGGTATCAGGTGCTTTGGTATGTTTATGCTCCAATAATATCTCATTTTCCTTTATGTGATGAGGTGAGTTATACAGATTCAATGCAAGAAGTTTATGATTTCTCGCCTGAAGCTATTTTTGTTCCAGGTAATATTGTTCCATATTATTTACCTGGGGTTAAGGTGCAGGTATTTCATGGTTATGCTGCTGAGAAGAAAGACCATTGGATTATTCGCCGATACTTTGATCTTTATTTTACTCAAGGCCCTTATTTTACGAAACGCTTTAGAGCCTTAGCTCGCAAATATAAAGACTTTGAGGTGGTTGAAACCGGTTGGCCAAAGCAAGATTGGATTAAAACTCATTGGACTGATTTTGATCAGGAGAAGCAACAACTGCTTGAGAAACATCGAAAGAAACAAATTGTGCTTTATGCCCCTACGTTTTCACCTTCTTTAACGTCTATTCCTGCATTAAAAGAGGAATTAGTGCATTTAGTAAGAAAAAAGTCTATAGTTTTGTTGTTGAAATTTCATCCTTTGACAAAAACAGAATGGATTGAAGAATACAAAGCTCTAGCAGAACAGGAAAAAGATATTATCTGGATTGATGATTTTAATGTCACAAAATATCAGTTGATGGCTGATGTGATGATTAGCGATACTTCATCTACTGTTTATGAATTTTTGCTTCTCAATCGTCCTGTAATAACTTATAGGTCAATATCAAAAGATGTGTATTGGACGAATATTCTGTTCGTAGAAGAATTGCTTGATGCTTTTGAAATTGTTCAAAAAGATGAGAGTGCCATAGATAAACGCCGTTGGATCGTTGACAATTATGATCCTCACTTGGATGGATGCGTTTGTCAGCGGATGCTGAGTGCTGTTGTTGATTATATTGATCGCCACGGTGTTCCTAAAGAGAGGAAATTAAACCTATGGCGCAAATATACTAGTATAAAAAGATTTGGAAGGATTAAAAAATAAACTCAAGTTATATGTATTCCCTGGCAATATTGAAGAAGATATTCTTCAGATTGGAATACAACAAATACCTTATATGCGTACTGCACAATTTTCTGATTTGGTAAAAGATTCTGAACGAATGCTTTTGCATTTGATGGGATGCAGTAATGGGAAAGTCTTGTTTTATACGGCTTCTGGCACAGGAGCAATGGATGCCGTGGTTTCTAATGTGGTGACAATGTGTCAGAAGGCTTTTGTTATTTCAGGCGGGGCTTTTGGACATCGTTGGGTTGATCTCTGCGATTATTATGGATGTAAGAATGATGTTTTTGAGGTCCCTTTCGCATGTGATATTGATTATGTTGCTTTAGAAAGGGCATTAGATGAATCTATGCCGAGTATCTTTTTATGTCAACAACATGAAACATCGACAGGACAGTTATTTGATCTGAATAGAATCGGCCGTATGTGTCGAGATCGAAAGATTATTTTTGTAGTTGATGCCATTAGTTCTTTTTTGTCTGATTCTTTAGACATGAACTCTATGGGGATTGATATTTGCATAACGAGTAGTCAGAAAGGATTGAATATACCTCCTGGACTCTCATTTGTTGTTTTGTCAGAACGTTTGTTGCAGAGTGATTTTTCTCATAAATCGTATTATTTTGATTTTCACGAAAATTTGAAAAATTTAGAGCGGGGACAAACACCTTATAGCCCGGCAACTATACTCTTTCTGCAATTATATAAACGCCTTCAACGTGTTTTTGATAGAGGAACAACGCATTTGATAAATGAAGTTAGGGATAAGGCCTTGTATTTTAGAGAACTGTGTGCTGAAAATCATTGGGAAGTTCCTGCTGAAGTGCCATCGAATTGTATTACAGGCTTTTTTGTACATCGTAATGCTGATATATTATTTACAGAACTATTAAAACAGAATATTTATATTATGCCTGGTGGTACACCGCATTATTTTAGAGTTTCTCATCTAGGCTTACAGAGTAAAAATGATCTTAGGGAGTTGGCTGATAGAATAAAAGAGATAGAAAATCGTTGAATGGTATTAAAAAAATGTCAAGTGGATAAAAAGATTAGAGTATTTACTTCTGGAAGTTTTGACTTATTTCATGTGGGGCATTTAAATATCTTGGAAAAGTCGGCAGCATTGGGAGATGAACTCATTGTTGGTGTAAGTACGGACGAATTGATAGAGGAATACAAGGGTATGAAACCAATAATTCCTTTTGAACAACGTTTTCGAATTATTTCCTCATTAGGGTGTGTTACAAAAGCTGTGAAACAAATTAAATTGACTGAGATTGCTCAATTGCAACGTGAGAATATTGATGTTGTTACCATTGGCGATGATTGGATTGATAAGTACCTAGAAGGTTTAGAGTGGATGAAAGCGCAAGAAGGGAAACAAGTTGTTTATTTCCCTTATACTCCTGGTATCAGCACGACTACAATTAAACGAGATATCATATCCCATACTAATCAGATCGTTCAAGCTGCATTAGAGAGAGAGGCGGAGCAGGATCTGAATTGGAAAGAAGATCAAAAATAAATCACGATAATCAGAATAGACAAATTTACGAGGAAAAGAAAATGTTCATTTCATTAATTATATCGACTTATAATTGGGAAAGAGCTCTTACAGTTTGTTTAAAGAGTGTTTTTGCTCAAACAATTCAACCCAATGAAGTAATCATTGCAGATGATGGCTCTCGTGAGGAAACACGGCTTTTGATAGAACGAATGCGAGAGAAAACGACTATTCCGATTATTCATGTATGGCATGAAGATAAAGGATTTAGGAAAACTTTAATATTGAATCAAGCTATTTTAAAAGCTTCTTTTCCGTATATTATTCAAATAGACGGTGATGTCGTTTTAGAGAAACATTTTATTGCTGATCATTTGGAATTGGCAGAATCAGGATATTTCGTTTGTGGTAGTCGAGTCCTTTTGGGGACTCATCTCTCTGCTCGATTGTTAAGAAGTTTAGATAACCAACCTCTTTTCTTTAAACAAAGTGTATCTTGTGTGCTTAATAGTTTTCGTTCTCGGATTTTGAGATCTTTTTTGGCAAGGCGTTATGGGAAATGTAACGTGAAACGGATTCGAGGCTGTAATATGGCTTTTTGGAAAGATGATTCACTAAAAGTAAATGGTTATAATGAATCTCTAGAAATGTGGGGGCAGGAGGACGTTGAATTTGGTTGTCGGTTAATACATGCTGGGACTCAAAAGAAGCAATTGAAAATGGGAGGTGTTGAGTTTCATCTCCATCATAAATTGGCTTCGCGAGCGAATCTAAAGTTTCATGATGAAGTTTTAGAAAAAGTTATGAGAAATAAAATTGCTTGGTGTGAAAATGGAATAATTAAACATGAAAGATAAGATAGCATTTGTGGTCACGGGCTACGGTAAAGAGATTAATGGTGGAGTGGAACAACATTGTAGAATGTTAGCCGAGCGATTAACGAATGACTATAATATAGAGGTGTTGACGACTTGCGTTAAAAACTATAAAACGGGTGGAAATGACTTGCCTCCAGGTACTGAGTGGATTAACGGGGTTCAAGTTAGACGTTTTGAGGCTGACCCTGTTGATCGGGATTTGCATGATTATTATGTTCGGAAGTCTAAACGATCGACTCGTCTGAGGAAACATTTATATCAGTTAGGATTACTTTCTTTTATTTCTAGTATACATCCTTTGTGGACTTTTGGCCGTGAAATGGAACTCAAAGTTTTGAGAAGCTATCCAACTTATTCTTCTTCATTAATTCGCTTTCTCTCAGAAAATCGGTCTCATTATAAGGCAGTTATACCATTGAATGTTTCTTTCCCGTTAGCCTATTTTGCAACGAACTGTTGTCCACAAAAGACTATCGTTATTCCAACCATGCATCATGAAAGTTCTTCTTTCCGATCTCTTCTGACTGAAACCTTTATACATGCTGCATATATTGGCTTCAACACAGCAGCAGAAGAAAAATTAGCTGAATCTATATTTGGACGAAAGTTAGCTCCTCATGGAATAATAAGTGTAGGGATTGAAGAAGCTGTTGATGCCGACTGGCTGCTTACAAAGAAAAAATATAACCTTCCCGAGAATTATCTACTTTATGTTGGGCGAGTCGATTCTGGTAAAATGAGTAAGCTCGTTGAATATTATTTAGGATACAAAAAGAAATATCAAGATTCTGATCTGAAATTGGTTTTGGTTGGTGGACTATTTACTAATCCTATATCCCATCCCGATATCTTTTATACGGGTTTTGTAAATGATGGCGAAAAGTCCGTTATTATTCAGAAAGCTAAAGTTTTGGTGAACCCTTCTCGATTTGAGAGTTTATCATTAATATTACTTGAAGGAATGAAAAAGAAAAAGGCAATGTTAGTTAATGGGAATTGCACAGTTCTTAAGGAACATTGTGAAAATAGTGGTGGCGCTGCTATTTATTATCAACATAAAGCTGACTTTATTTCTAAACTTCATTCTGTGGAACAGTCTGAGAGTAGAAGGATTCAAATGGGAGATAAGGGACGAAAATATGTAGAAGAGAATTATGATTGGGCCGTTATACTTGATCGACTGCGTCGTGTTATTGATCAATTAGGTCATTGAGTGGCATATCATATTAGAATATTGTTGTATTAGATGAAAAAAAAAGATATTGTTGTTGTTGTGCCTGTGTATAAGACCTCGTTATCCATTGAGGAAAAAGCTTCTTTGGATCAGTGTGTTAGTCTTTTGTCGGAATATACTTTGATTTTTATAACGCCTTGTCAGATGAATACCGATTTTTTGCAGTCTGACTATCCGATGTTTAGAATCGAGTCATTCCCTGATCTCTATTTTTTATCAATAAGAGGGTATAATAAGCTGGTTCTTGAATATCAGTTTTATGAGCGCTTTAAAGTTTATCAATACTTGTTGATTTATCAATTGGATGCTTATGTCTTTAGAGATGAGTTGCTCTTCTGGGCATTGAAAGGGTATGATTATATTGGAGCACCATGGTTACCAATTGATCCTGAAAAACGAAACCCTTTAAAGTTTATAACTTCAATTAAACACTTTATTTATCAGTCAATTGGAAATCCTCGTTATCGAAAGTGGAAATATTATGAGTATGAGATAGGAAATGGTGGATTTTCCTTGAGGAAGATTTCTAAAATGCTTGACGTGACGAGCTATTATAGAGATAAAATAGAGCAATTATTGGCAGATGATGCACCATTCTATCCAGAAGATGTTTTTCTGTGTTTAGAAGTGAAACATAAGAAACTTCGTTTGAAGAAGCCTCGTTTTGAAGAGGCCATGAAGTTCTCGATGGAGGTTGGATGTGAGTGGGCCTATGATTATAATAATAGACAATTGCCTTTTGGTTGTCATGCCTGGTATCATAAAAATTACAGCCCATTTTGGCGTGATATAATTAAACTCTGAACTAATTAGGAAAAGGATGAAGCTCGTTTTTATTTCGCATGATGCTCAGATTTCTGGTGGTGCTCAACAGTGCTTGTTTGAACTACTGAAAGGACTAAAGGAAAAAGATCGTTCATTAGAGTTGTTTGTTGTATTTCCTTGTCAGGGTAACATGATTCGTGCTTGTTTACCCTTTATCTCTGGTTATAAGATTATTCGACAACCTTCTTGGGTAACTTGTAATGGCAAGAAACGAACAAAGCTTTCTCTTTGGGCTAAAATGATAAAGAGTGCCTTAAAACATTTCTTTTATTTTAAAGCAATAAAACCGGATGCCGTAATCACAAACACGCTTACTATCCCTTCTGCTGCTTTGGCTTCTAAGTGGTTAAGATGTAAACATATTTGGTTTATTCATGAAGTTCCTGCCGATATTGACTATATGAACTTTATGTTTTCTGAAAAATACACGATGTCGTTTGTTAACCAATTTTCAAGGAAGGTTTTGCTGACCTCTCAATATGCATTTCGACATTATCTTTCGTATGGTATCTCATCGTATAAGATGTATTGTCTTAATCAAGCGGTTAACTTGCAAACAAATCAAGAGTTGTTAGTGGATCGGCAGGATATGACTTATACAATAGCGCTTGTCGGTAGTTTTGATTCAAATAAGGGCCAGTTAGAGCTTTTAAAAGCTATCAAACTATTGACCGATAAAGGTCTGCAGTTGCATTGTTATTTGGTTGGTGCGGATGATAGGGCGTATACGGCTTTGGTGAAGCAATATATTCATAATTCTAGTTTAGATCATCAAGTCTCGGTCATTCCTTATGTGGATGATCCGACGTTGTATTTTAGATTATCCGATGTTGCGCTCGTCTGTTCCGGATCTGAAGCGTTTGGGCGAGTAACGGTAGAGGCTTTAAAATGTGGAATTCCTGTTATTGCTTCTAATGTTGGCGCAAATCCAGAATTGATTAAAGACGGTTATAATGGGATACTTTATAGGAAAGCAGATATTGATGATCTCGCTCAAAAGATTGAACTTTTAAGTCATAAAGAACTCAGAGACAGTTTAAAGACTAATTTTGTGGATTCTATAGCAAGGGAATATACGAGAGAACAATTTTCGTTGGACTTTTTCAATGCGATTTTTGAATAACTGTATTTTAACAATTGATGATATGACACTTAGTAACCCTTTGGTATCTATTGTAATTCCGGTATATAATGATCAAGAAACCTTAGATCGTTGTTTGATTAGTGCAATTCAACAGACCTATACGAATATAGAAATCATTGTTGTAAATGATGGAGTATAGATCGTTCTTTGGAAATTATGAAAAGAATGGCCAAAGAAGATTATCGTATCAAGATTGTTGATAAAACTCAAAATGAGGGGGTTGCCCTAGCTAGGAAGACCGGGATAGAGCATTCGCAAGGAAAATACATTCAATATCTTGATGGTGATGATGTTTTATGTCAAAAGGCTATAGAATTTCTTGTGAAAAGAGCCGAGGAAACTCAAGCAGATGTGGTTGTGGCTCCTTTCCTCTCCATCATTAATGGGAAATCTGAGAAATCTATTTCGTTGAATTTTGATCTAATGACGGGGAAAGAATACTTGAGATCTATTTTAAATCTACAAGCTTATTGGTGTATGTGGTCAAAATTCCATTTAAGATCGTTGTATGAAGCAATTGTTGAACGGCCTAAAACGTCTTTTGGAGAAGATGTTATTTTGTCTACTCAGTTACTATTGAAAACTAATAAAGTGGCATCGATTAACTATGAGATCATCCACTATTATTTTACACCTCAATCAATATCTCATTTTGAGACTTTTGATGAGTCTAAGTATGAGGATTTTAAGACTTATATCGATTGGTTTATTACGTGTATAAGAAAAAATGGATTAGAGTTTGAGCTTAAGAAGGAGTTGGCTCTGTTTCATCTAAAAAATGCCATGTTAAGAATGCATTGGAAGAAGATTTCAGATTTTCATCAAGAAATGAAGAGTGTTATTCCATCCTTGATAGAATTCCCTAATTTGGTAAATAGTCTTTCTAGACGTGAACGTAAAATAGTTAAGAGTTATCAACGAGCTTATTGGCTGGGTTATGTGAATGTGATGCGTTATAAATTTCAAGGTAAAATATGATTAAAATGAGAATGTTAAAAAGGTGGCAGAGGAGTCTATATAAAAAGCTTGTTGATTGTAAAGTAGTCTCTCCTAAAATTGTGGTTCAAATGGATGGTGGGGTTTGCTCCCAGATGCATCAATATTTATTGGGATATTTATTTATTCAGCGTGGATATCGTGTCTCTTACGATCTTTCTTTCTTTGATGAGTGGGGGATGGATTTGCATCATAAATATGTGCGTAATTTTGATTTGCTTAAAGTCTTTCCGAATTTGTCTTTTGATAAATCTTCTGATTTAGAGTCGACTGTTTATAGAAGAAAGTATTATAATTTGGGGAATCATTCACCGGAAAAAATAGATGATTTTTCTTTTTTAGAAAGAAAACCGCCTGTTTTTCTGGGAGGATATTATTATTTACCTGCGACTATTTGGGTACCGATATTTAAGTTACTTTATAAATTGGATGATCAAGTTTTAGATCAAGAAAATATAGAAATTTGTAATCGGATAAGGACATCAATAAATTCAGTTGCGGTTCATGTTAGACGAGGGGATCTTAAGGAGGAACTATATGCTTATGGGAAACCTGCTTCTTTGGGATATTTTCAACGGTCAATCGAATATTTTAATAAACGATTGGAAAAACCTTGTTTTTATTTTTTTTCAGATGAACCTGAATGGGTTACCAATGAGCTAGTACCGGCTCTTGGTTTGGATACTGATCACTCTTTTGTCGTTTCGATTAATGGTTCAGATCGAGGATATATGGATCTTCTTTTAATCGCACATTGTCAACATCAAATTACAAGTAAGGGAACATTAGGTAAATATGGGGCGTTGTTGAATGATAATCCGTCGAAGGTGGTCATTTTATGTGATGATCAAACAGAATACCATTGGGCAGATGTGTTTTGCAATGTAGAGTTCCTATAAATTCATACCTCTTATAGATATCCCTTTTATCGAAATGTTTCGTGAAAAGGAGATTTTTTGATTGAGTCTATAAATTGTTGAGTTAAAATAAGCATTGACTTGATAAAGTAAATGCCTATAACTCATTAAAACTTTTCTAATATTCGTTTGTCTTTTTATGACTTCCGATAAAAACGCGTATATTTGTCCTCTTAATCTTTAAGCGTAAACAATGAAGGAGTTCCTGCAATTGATGCGACGTTTCGTGTCGCCTTATAAAAAATTCATCGGATGGGCTGTATTGCTCAATATCTTGTCGGCTGTTTTTAATGTCTTTTCTTTTACTTTATTAATCCCCATCTTGAATATCCTATTTAAGACTGGAGCGGAAACTAAAGTTTACCAATATATGGAATGGGGTAGCGCAGGCCTTAAAGATGTAGCAGTGAATAATTTCTATTACTATGTTTCGCAGATGATCACGGTGCATGGTCCTTCAACGACACTACTTTTCTTGGGAATATTTCTTGGAGTGATGACCTTGTTGAAGACCGGATGTTATTTTGCTTCTTCGGCTGTGATGATCCCATTACGTACCGGTGTAGTTCGTGATATTCGCATCATGGTCTATTCGAAAGTGATGTATTTACCCCTTGGCTTTTTCTCGGAAGAACGGAAGGGTGATATTATTGCTCGTATGAGCGGTGATGTGGGTGAAGTAGAGAATTCAATTACGAGCTCATTAGACATGTTGATGAAAAATCCAATTCTGATCACTTTATATTTTGCAACGTTGATTGTTACGAGTTGGCAGTTGACTCTCTTTACATTGCTTGTACTTCCAGGTATGGGCTGGCTAATGGGTAAAATTGGGAAAAAACTGAAACGTCAATCTCTTGAAGCTCAGGGGAAATGGAGTGATACAATGTCGCAGTTGGAAGAAACATTGGGTGGCTTGCGCATTATTAAGGCTTTCATCGCTGAAGAAAAGATGGTGGATCGTTTCTCAAAATGTAGTAATGAATTACGTACGGCGACCAATAAAGTGGCTATACGTCAAGCCTTGGCTCATCCGATGAGTGAATTCTTAGGAACAATTCTGATTGTGATTGTGCTTTGGTTTGGTGGAGCATTGATCTTGGGCAAAAGTTCTGTGTTGGATGCACCGACGTTCATCTTTTATATG
Source organism: Bacteroides sp. (assembly GCA_047975405.1). Taxonomy (GTDB): domain Bacteria; phylum Bacteroidota; class Bacteroidia; order Bacteroidales; family Bacteroidaceae; genus Bacteroides. Next base: position 46,259 of record JBKEDO010000084.1, on the reverse strand, counting down.
GTTATCCTTTATAGCGTGATTAATCCATTGAAGGACTTTGCTAAAGCTGGTTATAATATCCCGAAGGGGCTAGCTTCTATGGAACGTGTCGATAAAATCTTAAAAGCTCCGAATAATATTAAAGAGATTGAACATCCCAAACCGATAAAACAGTTGACCGATAAGGTGGAGTTCAAGAACGTATCATTTACCTATGACGGTCAACGAGAGGTCTTGAAAAATATCGATCTGACGGTTGGTAAAGGGAAAACGGTGGCTCTTGTGGGACAATCCGGGTCTGGAAAATCAACCTTGGTCGATCTTTTACCTCGTTATCATGATGTGACTGGCGGAGCGATCTTAATTGATGGTATTAATATTAAAGAGACGAGTTTTAAAGATTTGCGTAGTCTGATTGGTAATGTGAATCAGGAGGCGATTTTGTTTAATGATACGTTCTTTAATAATATTGCTTTTGGTGTTGAAAATGCAACAATGGAGCAAGTTGTTGAGGCGGCAAAGATTGCAAATGCTCATGATTTTATTATGGAGAAACCGGAAGGTTATGAGACAAATATTGGTGATCGAGGCAGTAAACTGTCGGGCGGACAGCGTCAACGTATTAGTATTGCCCGCGCTATCTTGAAGAATCCACCGATTTTGATCCTTGATGAGGCCACTTCTGCTTTAGATACTGAGTCTGAACGCTTGGTGCAAGAGGCTCTGGAGCGCTTGATGAAAACACGTACGACGATTGCGATTGCTCACCGTCTGTCGACTATTAAGAATGCAGACGAGATTTGTGTGCTTTATGAAGGAGAAATTGTGGAACGTGGACGTCACGAAGAACTGATCGAGTTGAATGGATATTATAAACGACTCAATGACATGCAGGCTTTATAATTGCTTTAGTAAGAAAAGGTTTAAGCTTCCTCAATAGCACTTTCTGCTCGGAAAGTCAAGAGATTTTAGCCTGATAAACGACTTTTATTTACGACCAAAATCTGCCGGGATTTCTCCCCAGATTTTGGTTTCCCATTTTAAAATGCGAGTGGTGTAGCTATTTTCCTTTAGCCATTTCTCTGCACGCTCAATCATCAAGAAAAGCTCCTCGGTTGTTCGTGTACGCTCTAATTTTGTTTTGCATTTTTTGTTCCTTACCCAGTTGATCGCATTTACACTGTCGCTGTAAATCACCGGAATATTATAGCCTTGTTGCTTGATGAGAGCCAAGCCATGTACTAAAGCCAAGAATTCGCCAATGTTATTGGTCCCCCTGACCGGTCCGAAATGGAAGAGTTGCTGACGGTTGGCTATATAAACCCCCCGATATTCCATCGGTCCCGGATTACCACTACAGGCTGCATCTACTGCAAGACTATTATCGATGATTGCAGTGTGGAGAATGGTTGGCTGACCTTTTCCGGTGCTTGTTGCCGAAACTCTCTTTCCTATATACTCAAAAGGAGAAGAAGCAAAAGCCTGTTCGGCTTCTTGATGGGTTTCGAACGATTTATATTTAGCCCCTTCATACCCCTTGATTTGAAGTTGACAGTCGGTCCATGAGGTATAAATCCCGGGGCATACGCCTTCCCATACTACATAATACTTCTGCTTTGCCATTTCTCTTTTAATATCGTTATTTAATCACATTAATCTGACTGTCGATTTGCAAAGATAGCTAATATTCGAACAAACGAGAGATAGCCTTTGTTGTTTTATTACGTTTCGATTATTAATTTTTAGAGAAAGGATGAATATGGAAAAGACATTTAAAGAGGCTTTCATGCATCGCCGGTCCTATTATTCGATAACCAATCAGTCGCCTGTTGATAACAGCGTGATTCAGGATATTCTAGAAACAGCTATTGCTCATACGCCGTCTCCGTTCAATTCCCAGTCGGCTCGTGCGGTGCTACTCCTAGGAGAACATCACAAACGCTTGTGGAGCATTGTGAAGCGGACGTTACAGAAACGACTTTCTACCGAAGCGTTTAGGCAGACTGAAGAAAAGATTGAGAATTGTTTTGCTTCGGGCTATGGGACGGTTCTATTCTTTGAAGACCAATCAGTGGTTAAAGGCCTGCAGACGAAATTTCCACCTTACAGTGAACGATTCCCGGAATGGTCATTGCAGAGCTCGGGTATGTTGCAGTTGGCGGTCTGGGCCATGTTGGAGGATGTTGGTTTTGGGGCTTCTCTGCAACATTACAATCCGATCATTGATAAAGAGGTGCACGAAACATTTAACTTGGATTGGAATTGGACTTTAATTGCTCAGATGCCTTTTGGCGTTCCTCTTCAGAAGCCCGATCCTAAGAGCTTTTTGCCGATGGTGGATCGGTTGAAGGTCTTTAAATAAGTCGCTGTTCTGACCTATTTCTTTATAGACAACAGACCTATATCTTCTCTCTCCGGAGAAATAAAAATGTTGTTTATCTCACACCTCTCTCACTCTTCTTTCTCGAAAAGCTTTCTTCATCGGGTATTCAAGAGAGTGTGGGAGGTGCTCTTTTTGACTTTTATCCCACACTTTCTAACATCATCCCACACTTTCTAACATCATCCCACACTTTTTGAGCATCGTCCCACACTTGTGTCTCGTTAATGACTGCGGTTGTCTTTGATCTGGAAGGCTAATAAAGAGACGAGGGGAAGCGTTGTCTTTTTAGAGGCTTGTTTGGCCTGATGGTACTATAGTGGGTGGCGGATTTGAGGCAATGAGATTATCTGTTTCTGAGATGCAATTAATCGTCTGAGATAACTCTTTTAGTGATTATTGCCTTTTGCTTTGTTGAGCCCTCGAAGGAAGGCTGATCGGCCCTCGAACGAGAACCCATGAGCCCTCGAAGGAAAACCGAAGAGCCCTCGAACGAGGGCTCAACAAATGGGCTTAAGCTAACCGCTAATCTCAATAAGCTAACCATTAAGTGACGTGTCACAGCGACTCTTTGGGCTGTGAGAGAGGAGCAGGACGTTGGATCGAATATCAATGAACGTGTAATCAGTGCTTATTTGCACATTCCCTTTACATTTTATGCGTATAGCTGTTATTGCTGTGTGTGTTATGAAGAGTTCCTGCAAGTCTTATGCAGAAAAGATATAAGTCAGCCGTGTGGAAGAGAAGAAGGAACCTAAACATCTTTTTCGAGGGTTTCTGACTCTTTTTGAGGCTTTTCCTTCGTTGAAGTCGAGGTAATCATTATTTTTGCTTGATCAAACATGAATAGTATGATTCGGATTTTTTTGACCGGCTATATGGGAGCCGGAAAAACCACTTTAGGAAAGGCTCTTGCACGGCATTTGAATATATCTTTCGTCGATTTAGATTGGTATATTGAGGAACGTTTGCATAAAAGTGTCGGTGATTTGTTTAAGGAACAGGGCGAGGACGCGTTTAGGCTCTTAGAGCAAAAGATGCTTCACGAGGTCGGTGAGTTTGAGGATGTCATCATTTCGACCGGTGGAGGAGCCCCTTGTTTCTTCGATAATATGGACTTTATGAATCGTGTCGGGCAAACGGTGTTTTTGAATGTTTGTCCCGAAGTCCTTTTTCGCCGTTTGCGGGTGGCTAAACAACAACGGCCGATCTTGCAAAACAAAGAAGATGACGAACTTATGGCGTTTATTATCAATGCGCTTCAAAAAAGAGACGTTTTTTATAAAAAAGCGCAATATGTCTTTAATGCCGATGAATTGGAAGATCGCGAACAAATTACGACTTCCGTCAATCGCTTATGTTCACTTTTAAGGCTATAAAAATGATAAAATCTAATCATATACTGCCGAAATTAATAGATTAATCAGTATTTTTGCCTCTCATTAGTAAATTATAAATTCCGAATACAGAAAATGAGAAAATGGCGTATTGAAGATTCAGAGGAACTCTATAACATCAATGGATGGGGTACTTCTTACTTTGGTATAAATGACAAAGGGCATGTGGTGGTGACACCGAGAAAAGATGGTGTTGGCGTTGACCTAAAAGAATTGGTCGATGAATTACAATTGCGTGATGTAGCTACACCAATGCTTGTTCGCTTTCCGGATATCCTGGATAACCGTATTGAGAAAACATCTCACTGTTTTAAACAAGCAGCAGAAGAGTATGGTTATAAAGCACAAAATTTTATTATTTATCCCATCAAAGTTAATCAGATGCGCCCTGTGGTTGAAGAGATTATCAGCCATGGAAAGAAGTTTAATTTGGGCTTAGAGGCCGGTTCAAAACCGGAACTGCATGCCGTTATTGCGGTAAATACGGATTCTGACTCTTTGATTATTTGCAACGGTTATAAAGATGAAAGTTATATTGAGCTGGCTTTGCTTGCTCAAAAAATGGGAAAACGCATCTTTTTGGTTGTTGAGAAGATGAATGAGTTAAGACTGATTGCCAAGATGGCTAAGCAGTTGAATGTGAAGCCGAATATCGGTATTCGAATCAAATTAGCCTCTTCCGGTAGCGGAAAGTGGGAAGAATCAGGCGGTGATGCTAGCAAGTTTGGCTTGACGTCGAGTGAACTCCTTGAAGCTTTAGACTTCCTTGAGGCTAAGAATATGAAAGATTGTCTGAAATTGATTCATTTCCATATTGGTAGCCAGGTGACGAAGATTCGTCGTATTAAAACCGCTTTACGTGAAGCTTCTCAGTTTTATGTTCAGTTGCATGCGATGGGCTTTAAAGTGGAGTTTGTCGATATTGGCGGCGGACTTGGGGTGGATTATGACGGAACGCGTTCGTCGAGCAGTGAGAGCAGTGTGAACTACTCTATTCAGGAGTATGTCAACGACTCGATCTCAACTTTGGTGGATGCGAGCGATAAGAATGATATTCCTCATCCTAACATTATCACGGAGAGTGGGCGCGCATTGACGGCTCATCATTCTGTATTGATCTTTGAGGTGCTCGAAACAGCGACTTTACCGGAATGGGATGATGAAGAGGAAATTCCTGCAGATGCACATGAGTTGGTTCAAGAGCTTTATGGCATCTGGGATACGCTGAATCAGAACAAGATGCTTGAAGCTTGGCACGATGCTCAGCAGATCCGCGAAGAGGCACTCGATTTGTTTAGTCACGGTATTGTGGACTTGCAGACTCGTGCGCAAATCGAACGGTTGTATTGGTCGATCACTCGTGAAATTAATCAGATTGCTCAAGGGCTTAAACATGCACCTGATGAATTTAGAAGCATGTCGAAGTTGTTGGCTGATAAATACTTCTGTAACTTCTCTTTGTTTCAGTCGTTGCCAGACTCTTGGGCGATTGATCAGATCTTCCCGATTATGCCGATTCAACGTTTGGATGAGAAGCCTGATCGCTCGGCGACCTTACAAGATATCACTTGCGACTCGGATGGTAAAATAGCCAACTTTATTTCGACTCGGAATGTGGCTCATTATATGCCGGTTCATGCGTTGAAAAGCAAGGAGCCTTACTATTTGGCTGTGTTCTTGGTTGGAGCTTATCAAGAGATCTTGGGAGATATGCATAACCTATTCGGTGATACGAATGCGGTTCACGTTTCTGTCAGCGAGAAGGGACATACCATCGAACAGATCATTGATGGTGAAACGGTGGCCGAGGTTCTCGATTATGTGCAATATAATCCTAAGAAACTAGTTCGTACGTTAGAAACATGGGTGACGAAGTCTGTCAAGGAAGGTAAGATTTCTGTTGAAGAGGGCAAGGAGTTCTTGTCGAATTACCGCTCCGGATTGTATGGGTACACGTATTTGGAGTAAGCGTCATGAAGGAAAAACTAACCATAATTAAAGTCGGTGGGGCCATTGTTGAAGAACAGGCCTCACTCGAACAATTGTTGTGTGACTTTGCTTCGATTAAGGGGCATAAGATTTTGGTTCACGGTGGTGGACGCTCGGCTACAAAAATAGCCTCTTTGCTTGGCGTCGAAAGTCGGATGGTGAACGGTCGCCGGGTGACCGACGAGGAGATGCTTAAGGTGGTCACCATGGTTTATGGCGGACTCGTTAATAAAAATATTGTGGTCGGCTTGCAACAACGTGGAGTGAATGCATTAGGGTTGACCGGAGCTGATTTGAATGTCATACGGTCGATAAAACGTCCTGTTGGGGAGGTGGATTATGGATTTGTAGGTGACGTGGAGGCGGTTGATATCACGGTCTTGTCCGATCTTATCTGTAAGGGCGTGACTCCTATTATGGCTCCCCTGACTCATGATGGTGAGGGGCATCTGTTAAATACTAATGCGGACACGATTGCCGGTGAGGTCGCTAAAGCGTTGTCGTCGCTCTTTGAGGTGACATTAATTTATTGTTTCGAGAAGAGTGGGGTATTGCGTGATGCTAACGATGAAGGGAGCGTTATCCCTGAGCTTGATCAGGCTATGTTCGACGATTATGTCGCTCAAGGTATCATACAAGGAGGAATGATCCCTAAATTAGAAAATTCTTTTCGCGCAATAAATGCCGGGGTGAAAGAGGTGGTAATTACTTCTGCGTCAGCCTTCTATTTATCCGGAGGAACTCGTATCAAAAAATAATTCATATTTTTCTTTAGCAAAGGTGTAACTTTTAATCGACACGTTCGTCATTATTATAGAGATGCAAGAAATTAGCTTCCGAGACGATATTTTACCTCTGAAAGATAAGCTCTTTCGTTTGGCACTCAGGATTACTCTAGATAGAGCAGAGGCTGAGGATGTCGTTCAGGATACTATGATTCGTGTCTGGTCAAAGCGTGAGGAATGGAGTTCCTTTGGTTCTGTAGAAGCTTATTGCTTGGTGGTTGCTAGAAATCTGGCGATTGATCGTAGTCAAAGAAAAGAAGCTTCTAATGTTCCAATTACTCCGGCGATGGAAGAACAGGCTGATCTGTTGAACCCATACGAGCGCTTGGTACAGGACGAAAAGTTGGAGCTGATTAATAAGTTAGTGAATGAACTTCCTGAGAAACAACGCTTGATTATACAATTGAGGGATATCGAAGGCGAGAGTTACAAAACTATAGCATCTGTTTTAGGCTTGACCGAGGAGCAAGTAAAAGTGAATCTCTTTCGGGCCAGACAAAAAGTAAAACAAAGATTCTTAGATATTGAAAAATATGGATTGTAAATCTATTGAACAGCTTTTGGAGCATTATTGGAATGGCGAAACTTCTCTATCTGAAGAGAAGGCTTTGCGTGACTTCTTTTTATCAGAAGACGTCCCTGCTCATTTGATTCAATATAAGGAGATATTTGTTTATCAACGCCTCCAAGAAGAGGTGAGGATTAGTGACGATTTTGAACAGCGTATTTTGGCTCAGGTTGAGATGCCGGTTGTTAAAGCTAGGAAAATCACTTTTGTTACTCGCTTTATGCCCATCGCAAAGGCAGCAGCTGCTGTAGCTGTGGTGTTGTTGTTGGGTAATTTGGCTCAACGTTCTTTACCGGGAAATGATAAGAGTGTGATGGCGGCAGATACGATCGGGAAACAGGTGACAACACCTTCAGTCGCTATTTCTGATGGCGTACAATTAGAGCATGGGCAATTGGCAGATTCTTTGAAGAAAGAGTCTAAAGTTGAGCTTATGAATAAATAGAATTTTTCATTTACTTTAGTATATATAGTTAGTGTGCTTAATTAAAACAACCTATTTGAGACTGTGAAGTTTCATATGAAGAATTTCATTGAAAGCTAACGAAATAAAAAAGGCTGCAACATCCCGTTGTAGCCTTTTTTGTGAGATAAGTATCCAAGAGAGAAATCTCTTGGATCTTGCAATGTTATATAGTAATTAAGAGAGTTGTTTTGATCTATCTTTTACGTTTGTTGGAGATGACTTCTTTGGGATGTCCTTTGTAGTTTAAATCTCCACTGCCATTGACTCGCATGTTTAGATGTTGAACGGCATAACAGTCGATATCTCCAGATCCGTTAATTTGAGAGGTGACGCGTTGCCCCTTAAGTCTGGTGGCATCAATGTCTCCTGATCCATGGCTGTATAATCCGACGTCATAGGCTTCGCCTGTAAGAGTGATATCTCCCGATCCGAAAATGTTTGCCAATACGGTGTGGGCTTTGATGTTTGCCAGATTCATGTCGCCCGATCCATTGATGGATAAATCTAGCTTGTTGGAGATCAGCCTTTTGGCGTAGAGGTCACCCGAGCCCTTGATTCTCATCATGAGATCCTGGGTTGTTTTTAATCCGTTTAGGAGTCTGATGTCTCCTGAGCCGTTTATCGTTATGGAGTTGATCTCTGGATTGCAAACCCTTACTTCTAATCGGCTGTTCTTAAACCAATGCATTTTGTTCTTTGTCTGAATAGTCAGAATCCCATTGATTTCTTTAACTTCTACATCATTAATGATGTTTTTAGAAGCGTATATTTCAACTTGCTGCTTGCCTGGAGTCTGTTTGTATAACACATCTGCACTTCCTAAAATCGTTATTCCTTTGAAATTTGAGACTTGAACGGTTTGAGTCACAAACTGTGAATTCCTTTTTGAATGGCTTTGTGAGTCGGCGGTCAGGTTGATTAGCCATAAAGCTAATACGGTATATATTATTTTTCTAGTCATCATCTTCTTTTATTAGTTGTGGCTAATGGTTCCAATACCTTTTTTATTGATGTTCTTCATAGAAGGGTTACCTTTGTAGCTGATACTCCCAATCCCTTTGCTAGAAGCGTTGATGGCACTTGTGGCGTAACACTTAATGTCGCCTATTCCTTTGGCATGGGCATCAACTTTATTGGCAATTAGACTTTCGGCTTCGATATTGCCGACTCCTTTCGAATTTAGGTAAGCTTCGTTGACCTCTCCTTTTAGGGTTACATTTCCAACTCCTGAGGAGTATATGGTTACTTTGTTTCCTCTTAAGTGATCAACAAAAATATCTCCTACTCCTTTATTCTCCATGTAAAGATCATCGACTATTAGAGAATCTTTGACCGAAAAGTTTCCTACACCTTTAAAAGATACAGAGTTTAGTTGTGGCGAAATGATGCTGATCGTGACGTTTTTCTTGTTTAATCTAAATTTCTCTGATGCGCTGATGGTTAATAGATTGTTTTTTACATTGACTTTCATGAGGGCGACAATGTTGTCCGAACCATTTATTTCTACAGATACGGCGCCGTCTGTTGATTGTCGATAGTTAACATCTGCGACGGTGTTAATCTCTACTTTATTGAAATCGGTTACTCGATAAGTTCTTGTGATCCGGTTTTTGCTAGGTTTGATTGAATCGCCCTGATAAAGGGTGCAACTGCTAACAAATCCTATCGTTAGCACACAAATTGTTATCACTTTAAATAAGGTCTTCATATCATTCTTGTTTTTTAGTTATTTGTATTTTAGACGAGGCTGGGGTGTGAAAAGTTGCATTTTAAATCTCTTTTTTTTATAGATAAAGAAAAAAAGTTGATTTTGAGCTTATTTATCTATTTTTGCAACACAAATGGTGGGTAGATAACTAAGACGGTATGACACAATGTTATTATATTAAGGATGATGAACTTGGACAAGTGAAGGTAATGGTGAATCCTCGGGCTAAACGTTTGACTTTTAGATCGAAAGATTCTGGGTTATGTGTTACTGTACCGGTTGGCTGTGGAAAAGATGAATTACTGAATGTGATGGGGAAGATGCGTCCACGATTGCTCGATCAGATGCAAAAATATTCTAGAAGAATGATTGATTTATCTTTTCGGTTGAAAACGCCCTACTTCTGTTTGTCTTTTGTAGAAGAGCAGGTTGACCGTTTTTTTGTGCGTAAGGATACCCCTGGAATGATTGAAGTGGTCTGTCCTCAAAAAACCAATTTTGAAGAGCATCATGTTCAAACATGGCTGTCGAAGGTTGTGGAAGAAATCCTTCGCGAACGAGCTCAACAGATTCTTCCCTTGAAGTTGGCACAGTTGGCCCGTTCTAGGGATCTTTCGTTTAGAACGGTGAAGATCAATCGCAGTAAGACACGATGGGGGAGTTGCTCTGCTGATAAGAATATAAACTTATCTTTATATGTGTTGACTCTTCCGGAAGCTCTTATTGATTATGTGCTATTGCATGAACTTTGTCATACCGTTGAGATGAATCATGGTAATGCTTTTTGGGCGCTTTTAGATCAGTCGATGTCTGGATCGGCAATGGCGCTGCGTCAAGACCTGAAGCGGTATCGGACAACGTTTTGATAAAAAAGCTATTCTCCTAATAATACAATATTGCCTTCTCTTTTCTCAAATCGGTAGGAACCTCCTTTTTCACTTAATGCGAATGAGGTGCTGAGATCTGTCTTATGATCGACAATCATTAGAAGGTTTTGTTCTGCAAAACGGTTAACGTTTATGGAGTAAGGCTCTTCTTTAATTCGTTCTACAGCGATTAAGCTATCGTTGATAAAGAGAGAAATGGAGTCGTCTACGAATCCTTTAGTGAGCGAAAGCGTATAAGATTCGGTGAATCGATGTCTTCCTTGTTTGTCTTGTTGTAGCTTCATGCTCATATAAACAAAAAGTACAACAACAAATATAACGGCAAATGCAAGAATGCCGTTGCCGACCATAAATTGCTTATTTGTATTCAGACGATGTGCCATAAAAAGCTTTTTTAGTGAATGAGTGGTAAAGATATGAAAAAAGAGCCTGGTCTCAAAGAAACATAAAGACTCTTTTTCTTGACGTGATGGAATTGTATTTGTAATGGTTTGTCTCTCTTAATCTAATTCTATCTTTTTTTCTTTAATATTTTGTAATCGAACAGATTATTTATATCTTTGCAGTCGAATTGGATGAAAGGTGGAGGGGCGATAAAGCTCCTTTTTTTGTTCTTAATAGTTAATCAATGATAGAAAAAAGAACTATTTGTCAGATTGTTGAAGAGTGGTTGGAAGGAAAAGACTACTTTTTGGTAGAGGTGAATGTTAGTCCCGATGATAAGATCGTTGTTGAAATTGACCATGCAGAAGGCGTTTGGATTGAAGATTGCGTTGAGTTGAGTCGTTATATCGAATCGAAACTTAATCGTGAGGAAGAAGATTATGAACTTGAAGTAGGCTCTGCTGGTATTGGACAACCATTTAAAGTTTTGCAACAATATTACATTCATATTGGACAAGAGGTTGAAGTCTTGGCAAAAGACGGTCGTAAATTGGTTGGTGTTCTTAAGGATGCTGATGAAGAGAAGTTTATTCTGACTGTTCAAAAGAAGGTGAAACCTGAGGGAGCAAAGCGACCGAAACTCGTTGACGAGGATGAGGTCTTTACGTATGAACAAATAAAATATACTAAATACTTAATTAGTTTTAAATAGAAGTTATGGCCAAGAAAGAAGAAACAATCAGCTTGATTGATACATTTTCGGAATTTAAGGAACTGAAGAATATTGATCGGACAACGATGGTTAGTGTACTTGAAGAATCGTTCCGTAGCGTGATCACGAAAATGTTTGGCACCGATGAAAATTACGATGTTATCGTTAATCCGGATAAAGGCGATTTTGAGATCTGGCGTAATCGTGAAGTTGTGGCAGATGAAGACTTGACAAATCCGAATATGCAGATTTCTTTAAGTGAAGCACAAAAGATTGATGCATCGTATGAAGTGGGAGAAGAAGTTACCGATGAGGTGATTTTTGCAAAATTTGGTCGTCGTGCTATTCTGAATCTTCGTCAGACATTGGCATCTAAGATTCTTGAATTAGAGAAAGATAGTATTTATAATAAATATATTGATAAAGTTGGCTCAATTATAAGTGCTGAGGTTTATCAAATTTGGAAAAAGGAGATACTTCTTCTTGATGATGAAGGAAACGAATTGCTATTGCCAAAGACTGAACAAATTCCTTCTGACTTTTATCGTAAAGGTGAAACAGCACGTGCTGTTGTGGCTCGCGTCGATAATAAAAACAATAATCCCAAAATTATTCTTTCACGTACCTCACCTGTCTTTTTGCAGCGTTTATTCGAAGTGGAGGTGCCAGAAATTAATGATGGGTTGATCACTATAAAAAAGATTGCTCGTATTCCAGGAGAAAGAGCCAAGATTGCGGTAGAATCTTATGATGACAGAATTGACCCGGTTGGGGCTTGTGTCGGAGTAAAGGGAAGCCGTATTCATGGTATCGTTCGTGAGTTGCGCAATGAGAATATAGATGTTATTAATTATACGTCTAATATTTCATTATTTATCCAACGTGCTCTAAGTCCGGCTAAAGTTTCTTCCATTCGTTTGAATGAGGAAGAACGTAAAGCTGAGGTTTTCTTGAAGCCGGAAGAGGTTTCGTTGGCTATTGGTAAAGGTGGCTTAAATATTAAATTAGCCAGTATGTTGACTGAATACACCATTGATGTATTCCGTGAGTTGGATGGTGAAACAGATGATGAGGATATTTATCTGGATGAATTCAAAGACGAAATTGACGCATGGGTTATCGAGGCAATCAAATCGATTGGGCTTGATACAGCAAAAGGCGTTTTGAATGCATCTCGTGAGATGTTGATCGAGAAGACTGACTTGGAAGAAGAAACGGTGGATGAGGTATTACGCATTTTGAAATCGGAGTTTGAAGAAGAGTAAACAAGGTGAAATACTTCGGATTTTAAGGAGAGACTATTGTGAATATGGTTGACGTCTTCTCCTAATAAGCTTCTTCGCTTCATTTATTCATTAAATTTAAAGTATGACGATAAGGTTAAACAAAGTTACAAGAGATTTAAACGTAGGGATTACTACAGTGGTTGAATTTTTGCAGAAAAAAGGATATACTGTTGAGGCCAATCCTAATACGAAAATTAGTGAAGAGCAGTATGCTATGCTCGTGAAAGAGTTTAGTACAGATAAAAATCTTAGACTTGAATCTGAGCGTTTTATTCAGGAACGTCAAAATAAAGATCGGAACAAAGCTTCGGTCTCGATTGATGACTACAGTAAAGAACCTGAGGCTGTAAAGGCTAATGAGGTGATTAAAACTGTCGTACCTGAAGAGGCACGCCCGAAGTTTAAACCTGTCGGAAAAATTGATTTAGAAAAATTAAATAATCGCAAAGTAGAGAAAAATGCAGAGGCGATTAGTGAAATAGAAACAACTGAAACTCAATCTCAAGTTTCTGTCAAAGAATCGAACGTTGCTCATGACGAACCAGTGGATAATAAGTCCAATGAAACCGAATTGAAGATTAAAGAGTCTTCTGATGTTGTGAGAAATGAGCCTCAGAATAATCAAGAAAAGCCAATCAAGGAAAACTTGCAGGAGGTAATAGAGATTGTGGAAAAAAAGAAAGAAGAGAAAATACAAGAAGAGCCCACTCTTATGAAGAAAGAGGAAAACGTGCCAATGGAATCGGAGGAAACATCTCAAAATGGAGTAGATGCTTCAGTGGAAAATGAAGTGTTTACAATTCGCAAGCCTGAATTAGGAGCGAAAATTAATGTTATTGGTCAAATCGATTTAGCAGCCTTAAATCAATCGACTCGTCCTAAGAAAAAATCCAAGGAAGAGAAACGTCGCGAACGTGAAGAAAAGGAAAAGCTTCGTCAAGATCAGAAAAAGCAAATGAAAGAGGCTATTATCAAGGAAATCCGCAAGGATGATAATAAGCCGTCTAAGGGAGTCAATAAAGATCTTGATGCTCATGGCAACAAGAAGAAACGTGTACGCATCAATAAAGAAAAAGTTGATGTCAATAATGTCGTTTCAAATCAGCCGACCTCTAACCAAAGACCTCATCCTCAATCTCCTAAACCTGTACCCGGAGGAAAGAAAAACAAAGATCGCTTTAAAAAGCCGATTATTAAGCAGGAAGTTAGTGAAGAAGATGTTGCTAAGCAGGTAAAAGAGACTTTAGCTCGTTTAACAAGCAAAGGTAAAAATAAGGCGTCTAAATATCGTAAAGAGAAGCGTGAGTTAGCCTCTAACCGTATGCAGGAACTTGAGAATCAAGAAATGGCCGAAAGTAAGGTTATTAAGTTGACTGAGTTTGTAACGGCTAACGAGTTGGCTAGCATGATGGACATTTCTGTGAACCAAGTTATTGCAACTTGTATGAGCATTGGTATCATGGTGTCTATTAACCAACGTTTGGATGCAGAGACCATTAATCTTGTAGCTGAAGAGTTCGGATATAAGACTGAATACGTTAGTGCAGAAGTTGCACAAGCTGTTGTTGAAGAAGAAGATCTTCCTGAAGATTTGAAACCTCGTGCTCCTATCGTTACTGTGATGGGTCATGTTGACCATGGTAAGACTTCATTACTTGACTACATTCGTAAAGCCAATGTAATTGCTGGAGAAGCCGGAGGTATTACACAGCATATTGGAGCTTACAATGTTAAGTTGGAAGATGGTAGAAGAATCACTTTCCTTGATACTCCTGGGCATGAGGCCTTTACTGCGATGCGTGCCCGTGGTGCGAAAGTAACGGATATCGCTATTATTATTGTGGCAGCTGACGATAACGTTATGCCTCAAACCAAAGAAGCAATTAACCATGCAATGGCGGCCGGAGTACCGATTGTCTTTGCAATTAATAAAGTTGATAAACCGACAGCCAACCCAGATCGAATTAAGGAAGAGCTAGCCGCAATGAACTTCTTAGTTGAAGATTGGGGAGGAAAATATCAATCACAAGATATTTCAGCTAAGCAAGGACTTGGCATAAAAGAGTTGATGGAGAAGGTCTTGCTTGAAGCAGAAATGCTTGATCTTAAGGCTAACCCGAATCGAAACGCAACGGGTTCTATCATTGAATCTTCTTTGGATAAAGGAAGAGGTTATGTTGCTACAATCTTGGTTTCTAATGGAACCTTGAAAATGGGAGACGTTGTTCTTGCCGGTACTAGTTATGGACGTGTTAAGGCAATGTTTAACGAACGTAATCAACGTGTAACAGAGGCAGGCCCTGCTGAGCCGGTGTTGATTCTAGGTTTGAATGGCGCTCCTGCTGCAGGTGACACCTTCCATGTGGTTGAAACAGATCAAGAAGCTCGTGAAATCACTAATAAGCGTGAACAACTTCAACGTGAACAAGGCTTACGTACTCAGAAGATCCTTACCCTTGATGAACTTGGACGTCGTATTGCATTGGGTAACTTCCAAGAGCTTAATATTATTGTCAAAGGTGACGTGGATGGATCGGTTGAGGCGTTGAGTGACTCATTAATTAAACTTTCTACTGAACAAATTCAGGTCAATGTTATCCATAAAGGGGTTGGACAAATCTCTGAATCGGATGTTTCTTTGGCTGCAGCTTCAGATGCAATTATCGTTGGTTTCCAAGTACGTCCATCAAGTTCTGCAGGTCGATTGGCTGAACAAGAAGGCGTTGATATCCGTAAATACTCTGTGATTTATGACGCTATTGAAGAGGTTAAATCTGCAATGGAAGGTATGTTGGCCCCTGAGCTTAAGGAACAGATCACATCTAATATTGAAGTTCGTGAGGTTTATAATATCACCAAAGTTGGTGTTGTTGCCGGAGCTATGGTAAAATCAGGTAAGGCGAAACGTAGTGATAAGGCTCGTTTGGTACGTGATGGTATTGTTATATTTACAGGAAACATCAATGCTCTGAAACGTTTCAAAGATGATGTTAAAGAAGTTGGTACAAACTTTGAATGTGGTATCAGTTTGGTGAACTTTAGTGATATAAAGGTTGGTGATATCATCGAAACCTTTGAAGAAATAGAAGTGAAACAGACATTGTAATACAATGCCATTTTGTGGCGCTTCGCATAATGTGCCAATATGCCAATTGCCTTGCGGTATCATATAGCGCGGTCAGTTGACGTGTTGGCACATTCTTTTTTATTTTAAGTATGACGACTATCGATATTATTATATTAATAATTATTGCTGCCGGTTCAGCCCTAGGCTTTATGGCTGGCTTTATTAAGCAGTTATCATCACTCTTGGGATTAATGCTTGGGTTGATCGCTGCAAAGATGCTTTATACACCATTGGCAGAGCAACTTTGTCCGACGGTCACAGACTCTATGAACGTCGCTCAAATACTTGCTTTTGTGATGATATGGATTGCTGTCCCTTTATTATTTGCTCTGGTTGCTTCTATTTTGACAAAAGCAATCGAAGCCATATCTCTGGGGTGGTTAAATCGGTGTTTAGGGAGTTTTTTAGGGCTTTTAAAATACACGCTTGTGTTGAGCCTGCTTCTTAATGTGATTGACTTTATTGATCCCAAAGGTCATATGATTAGTGAAACAAATAGAAACTCATCATTGTTATATAAACCAGTGAAGAATATGGCAGGACTCTTTTTACCTGCCGCAAAACAAATGACTCAACAATATTTATTGAAAGATGACACCGCAAGAAGAACAAAATAAATATGTAAAGGACCTTACTCAAGAAAGATATAAGTATGGATTTACAACCGAGGTGGATACCGAAATTATCGATAAAGGATTAAATGAGGATGTTATTCGCCTAATATCTCAAAAGAAAGAAGAACCTGAATGGCTTTTAGAGTTCAGACTGAAGGCTTATCGTCATTGGTTGACAATGACGATGCCGACTTGGGCTCATTTAAGAATACCGGAGATTGATTATCAAGCGATCTCCTATTATGCCGATCCGACAAAAAAGAAAGACGCTCCGAAGAGTCTAGATGAAGTCGATCCGGAACTGATCAAAACGTTCAATAAACTTGGCATTCCTTTGGAAGAGCAAATGGCCTTGAGCGGTATTGCTGTAGATGCAGTGATGGATTCTGTTTCTGTAAAGACGACATTTAAAGAAACGCTAATGGAAAAAGGTGTTATTTTCTGTTCGTTTAGCGAAGCTGTTCGGGAACATCCTGATTTGGTTAAAAAGTACATGGGATCGGTTGTTGGTTACCGAGATAATTTTTTTGCAGCGTTGAACTCGGCTGTTTTTTCAGATGGTTCTTTTGTCTATATTCCTAAAGGAGTGAGATGCCCGATGGAACTTTCGACTTATTTCCGTATAAATGCCCGTAATACGGGACAATTTGAGAGAACGTTAATTATAGCGGATGATGAGTCGTACGTTTCTTATCTAGAGGGATGTACCGCCCCAATGCATGATGAAAATCAGTTGCATGCTGCTATCGTTGAGATTGTGGTTCATGACCGTGCAGAAGTGAAATATAGCACGGTTCAGAACTGGTATCCAGGTGATGCTGAAGGTAGAGGTGGTGTTTACAATTTTGTGACTAAGCGCGGCATCTGTAAAGGAAATGATAGTAAACTTTCTTGGACGCAGGTTGAAACCGGGTCGGCTATCACTTGGAAGTATCCTTCTTGTATTTTATCTGGTGATAATTCTACAGCTGAGTTTTATTCGGTTGCTGTGACTAATAATTATCAGCAAGCCGATACCGGAACAAAGATGATCCATTTAGGCAAAAATACCCGAAGTACGATTGTCAGTAAGGGGATATCTGCCGGAAAAAGCGAGAACTCGTATCGTGGACTCGTTCGTGTTTCTGAGAAAGCAGACAATGCTCGTAACTATAGCCAGTGTGATTCATTATTGCTTGGTGATAAGTGTGGGGCACACACTTTCCCTTATATGGATATTCATAATGAGACTGCGGTTGTTGAGCATGAAGCAACGACAAGTAAAATTAGTGAGGATCAGATATTCTACTGTAATCAGCGAGGCATATCAACCGAAGATGCCATTGGACTGATTGTAAACGGTTATGCCAAAGAAGTACTGAACAAACTACCGATGGAGTTTGCAGTTGAAGCACAAAAGTTGCTTTCCATCTCTCTTGAGGGGAGTGTTGGCTGATCTTATAAGATTGAACTTATATTATTATTGAAATATAAATAGATTAACTGTCAATAAATCATGTTAGAGATAAAAGACTTATGTGCCAGCATTAATGGCAAAGATATATTAAAAGGTATAAACTTAACTGTAAAACCAGGAGAAGTACATGCCATTATGGGACCAAATGGATCGGGCAAAAGTACCTTGTCGTCTGTGCTCGTAGGAAACCCGGCTTTTGAAGTGACTAAAGGTAGTGTGCAATTTTATGGTAAGAATCTTCTAGAGATGTCTCCGGAAGATCGTAGCCATGAAGGTGTCTTTTTAAGTTTCCAGTATCCGGTGGAAATACCGGGAGTCAGTATGGTTAACTTTATGCGCGCGGCTGTTAACGAACAGAGAAAATATAAAGGTTTACCTGCTTTGACGGCTAGTGAGTTCTTAAAATTAATGCGTGAGAAAAGAGCGGTTGTTGAACTCGATAACAAACTAGCTAATCGTTCGGTGAACGAGGGGTTTTCCGGTGGAGAGAAGAAACGTAATGAGATCTTCCAGATGGCAATGTTGGAGCCTCGTTTAAGCATTCTTGATGAGACGGATTCGGGACTTGATATTGACGCTTTGCGCATCGTTGCAGAAGGAGTGAATAAGTTGAAGACTGCCGAGACAAGCACCATTGTCATTACTCACTACCAACGTCTATTGGATTATATCAAGCCTGATATTGTACATGTCTTGTATAAAGGACGTATTGTGAAGACGGCTGGTCCGGAATTGGCACTTGAGCTTGAAGAGAAGGGATACGATTGGATAAAGAAAGAATTAGGAGAATAACGATGAGCGTAGAACAACAATATATAGACCTTTTTTCGCAGGCGGAAAGTATGATACGTCAGCATAGTTCTGAGGTACTTAATTTGAAACGTTCTAAGGCCTTTGCTGATTTTAGTCATCTTGGCTTTCCTACCCGAAAACTAGAAACGTATAAATACACGAATGTTGCAAGTCTTTTTGAACCGGACTTCGGACTGAATCTGAACCGTTTGGATCTCCCTGTGAACCCGTATGAGGTTTTCAAATGCGACGTCCCTAATATGAGTACATCCTTGTATTTTGTCGTTAATGATTCTTTTTATGATAAGGCATTGCCTAAATCTCATTTACCGGAAGGAGTTCTTGTTGGAAGCTTAAAAGAGATGAGCCAACAATATCCGGATTTAGTGAGTCAGTACTATGGGCAGTTGGCAGAAACCTCTGAAGATGGCATTACAGCATTTAATACGACTTTTGTGCAAGATGGACTTTTTTGCTATGTTCCTAAAAATGTAGTGATCGAGAAGCCGATTCAACTTGTTAATGTCCTGCGAGGAGATGTTGACTTTATGGTTAATCGTCGAATTCTGATAGTCGTTGAGGATGGAGCTCAGGCTCGTTTCTTGATTTGTGATCATGCGATGGATAACGTTCGTTTCTTATCGACTCAAGTGATCGAAGCTTATGTGGGTGAGAATGCCACTTTCGACTTATACGAACTTGAGGAGACTCATACGCGCACCGTTCGTTTAAACAACCTATATGTTAAACAGGAACGGAACAGTAATGTCCTCTTGAATGGTGTGACTTTGCATAACGGAACCACGCGCAATATGACTAAGGTGACTCTTGCCGGTGAGAACGCTGAGATTAACTTATGTGGAATGGCGATTGCCGATAAGAACCAGCAGGTCGATAATTATACTTCGATTGATCATATGGTTCCTCGTTGTACGAGCAATGAACTATTTAAGTATGTCTTGGACGACCAAGCTGTTGGGGCTTTCTCCGGCATTGTTCTAGTACGTCCGGATGCACAACATACCAACTCTCAACAAACCAATAGAAATCTTTGTGTCACCAGGGATGCACGGATGTACACTCAACCTCAATTGGAAATATACGCTGATGATGTGAAGTGCTCTCATGGTGCTACTGTAGGGCAATTGGATGAAAAGGCCTTGTTCTATATGCGATCTAGAGGCGTTTCGGAGAAAGAAGCTCGCTTATTGTTGATGTTTGCTTTTGTCAATGAGGTGGTGGACAATATCCGGATAGATGCTTTGAAAGATCGTCTTCACCTTCTTGTAGAAAAACGTTTTAGAGGTGAATTGAATAAGTGCCATGGTTGTGCCATTTGCAAATAATCTCTGTTGAGTCATATTAAATTAGTAGAAAGTGGATATTCTAAAGATACGTGAAGATTTTCCGATTTTGAGTCGTACGGTGTATGATAAGCCGTTAGTCTATTTTGATAATGGAGCGACGACTCAAAAGCCTCGTTGTGTGGTCGAAGCCATAGTCGATGAATATTATTCGGTTAACGCCAATGTTCATCGCGGTGTGCATTACTTATCGCAACAAGCCACTGAATTGCATGAAGCCTCTCGTGAAACGGTTCGTAACTTTATTAATGCGCGTAGCACGAATGAGATCGTCTTTACGCGTGGAACGACCGAAAGTATTAACCTTTTTGCTTATTCTTTTGGTGAAGCTTTCATGGAAGAAGGCGACGAGGTGATTGTTTCTGTGATGGAACACCACAGCAATATTGTCCCTTGGCAGTTATTAGCTGCTCGAAAGAAAATAGGCATAAAGGTGGTACCCATGAACGATCAGGGCGAATTGCTTGTCGATGAGTACGAGAAACTATTCTCAGACAAGACAAAGGTCGTTAGCATTGCGCATGTGTCGAATGTACTTGGAACCATTAATCCGGTTCAGGAACTCATTCGCATTGCTCATGCGCACCATGTTCCTATATTATTGGATGCTGCTCAATCGGTTCCTCATATGAAAATTGACGTCCAACAACTAGATGCTGATTTTCTGGTTTTCTCCGGTCATAAGGTTTACGGTCCAACAGGCGTTGGAGTTCTTTATGGTAAAGAGGAGTGGTTAGATCGCCTTCCCCCTTATCAAGGCGGTGGAGAGATGATTCAAACCGTTTCGTTCGAGAAAACCGTTTTCAATGAACTCCCATTTAAGTTTGAGGCCGGCACGCCAGATTATATCGGCACGACAGGGTTAGCTAAAGCTCTCGATTACATGACCGCTATTGGTATGGATGAGGTTGCCGCTTATGAGCAAATGCTTTTGGATTATGCCACCCGGAGATTGAAAGAGATTCCGGATTTAAAGATCTATGGTGAGTCGGAGCATAAGGGTGGAGTGATCTCCTTTCTTGTTGGGAATATCCATCATTTTGATATGGGTACTCTGCTCGACCGTTTAGGCATTGCTGTCCGTACAGGACATCACTGTGCCCAACCCTTGATGCAAAGGTTAGGCATTGAAGGAACGGTTCGTGCCTCTTTCGGCATTTACAATACGAAGGAAGAGATTGATCGGCTAGTTGCCGGTATCGATCGAGTTCGCAAGATGTTCTAACGCAATAGAAAATAAAAAAACCGTCTAATATTAGGCGGTTTTTATTTTTTTAAGAAATCCGATGCAACTTATAGGTTTCTCGTTCGTCTAATAGTATAAAGAAACTAAAATTTAAATATTATGTTAGTTACAACTACTCCTATAATTGAGAATAAACAAGTCGTTAAGTATTATGGTATCGTTTCTGGTGAAACGATTATCGGTGCGAATGTTTTTCGTGACTTATTTGCAAGTATTCGCGATATTGTTGGTGGCCGTTCGGGCTCTTATGAAGAAGTGTTGCGTGAAGCCAAAGAAACCGCTCTTCGTGAGATGCAACAACAAGCCTCTGCAATGGGTGCCAATGCCGTTATTGGAGTGGATTTAGACTATGAGACTGTTGGCGGAAATGGTAGTATGTTAATGGTTACCGCTACCGGAACAGCCGTTTTGATTGCAGATTAATTGATTATTTATATCACCTTCTTCTGTTCTTTTCTTTATGAAAGAGAAAAACTAGAAGAAGGTTTTTTCTTTTTATAGCTAACCAGCCAAGATAAAGTGTATAAAATCTGTTTTTTTATTTGCGTTTTTTGTATAAAATAGATATTTTTATCCTTTGTAACCTGACATAAATCCTATGGATAATACTTTATTTTGGCTTATTCCTTTTGCATCTATTCTAGCATTAGGCTTTGCTGCTTATTTTTATAAGCAGATGATGAAAGAGAGTGAGGGTACACCTCAAATGATCAAAATTGCCGCTGCGGTACGTCGAGGGGCGATGTCTTATTTGAAGCAACAGTATAAAATTGTTGGATTTGTCTTTTTAGGCCTGGTTCTACTTTTCTCCTTGATGGCCTACGTTTTCCATGTTCAGAACAATTGGGTGCCTATTGCTTTCCTTACCGGAGGTTTCTTTTCCGGACTATCGGGTTTTCTTGGAATGAAAACAGCAACCTACGCTTCTGCGCGTACGGCTAATGCTGCTCGGGAATCGCTGAATGGAGGCTTGAAAATTGCTTTCCGAAGTGGGGCAGTGATGGGCTTGGTCGTCGTTGGCTTGGGTTTGTTGGATATCTCGTTCTGGTATTTACTTTTAAACAGTGTGATACCTGCAGACGTGCTGACTCCAAGTCACAAGTTATGTATAATCACAACCACGATGTTGACTTTCGGTATGGGAGCTTCCACTCAGGCTCTATTTGCCCGTGTTGGTGGTGGTATTTATACCAAAGCTGCTGATGTAGGTGCCGATCTGGTCGGTAAGGTGGAAGCCGGAATCCCGGAAGATGATCCTCGCAATCCGGCCACGATAGCCGATAATGTGGGGGACAATGTGGGTGATGTAGCCGGCATGGGAGCTGATTTATACGAATCGTATTGCGGTTCCATCCTAGCCACGGCTGCATTAGGTGCAGCGGCTTATATTCATACTACCGATACCTTGATGCAATATAAGGCCGTGATTGCTCCGATGTTGATCGCTGCTGTGGGCATCCTGCTTTCTATCATTGGCATCTTTGCGGTGCGAACGAAAGAGAACGCCACCATGAAAGATTTGTTGGGCGCACTGTCGTTTGGCATCAATCTGAGTTCGTTACTGATCGTTATAGCGACTTATTTGATCTTGTGGTTACTAGGAATAGATAATTGGGCCTGGATTGGATCGGCTGTGGTGGTTGGACTAGTCGTGGGATTGATTATCGGACGGTCTACAGAATATTATACGTCGCAGTCTTATCGTCCAACTCAGCGGCTAAGCGAGAGTGGACAAACCGGCCCCGCTACGGTGATTATCTCAGGAATTGGTTTAGGAATGCTTTCTACTGCTATTCCTGTTGTCGCTGTTGCAACCGGGGTTATTGCCTCCTATTTATTGGCTGCTGCAGGCGACTTTTCGAATGTCTGCATGGGGCTCTATGGTATCGGTATCGCAGCGGTTGGTATGCTGTCTACTTTGGGAATTACCCTGGCTACCGATGCTTACGGTCCGATAGCCGATAATGCCGGTGGAAATGCTGAAATGTCGGGTTTAGGCGAAACGGTACGTCGGCGTACCGATGCTTTAGACTCTTTAGGGAATACAACCGCGGCGACGGGTAAAGGGTTCGCTATTGGTTCGGCTGCGCTGACCGGTTTGGCCCTGCTGGCCTCCTACATCGAAGAGATTCGTATCGGACTGTCGCGTTCTGGAATGGTCGACTTAACGTTTGTTGATGGCAAGTCGGTCTCTCTTTCTCAGGCGAACTTCTTCGATTTTATGAATTACTATGAGGTGAACTTAATGAATCCGAAAGTCTTGGTCGGTGTCTTTATTGGTTCGATGATGGCTTTCTTGTTTTGTGGTTTGACGATGAACGCAGTAGGTCGTGCTGCCGGGCATATGGTCGACGAAGTTCGTCGTCAGTTCCGTGAGATACAAGGCATCCTAGAAGGTAAGGTTGAGCCGGATTATGAACGGTGTGTAGCGATCTCGACCAGAGGAGCCCAGCGAGAGATGATTCTACCCTCTTTAATGGCTATTATTGCGCCGATCTTGATGGGATTAGTGTTTGGGGTGCCGGGTGTGCTTGGCCTTTTGATTGGCGGATTGAGTAGTGGCTTTGTTTTGGCCATATTTATGGCTAATGCCGGCGGAGCTTGGGATAATGCAAAGAAACATGTTGAACAAGGTCATTTTGGCGGCAGAGGCAGTGAAACGCATAAAGCAACGATCGTTGGCGACACCGTTGGCGATCCGTTCAAGGATACTTCAGGGCCTAGTCTTAATATTTTGATCAAGTTAATGAGCATGGTTTCTATAGTCATGGCCGGATTAACAGTGGTTTGGAGCTTATTTTAATCAAATAAAAATATGGGTTTGTGAGTGCCGGTGGTTAGAAGTGATTCTGGTCGCCGGTCTTTTTTTCTTATTTTTTATTTTTATCTTTGCCTTCATTTTTATTTAATATTAAGAAGCAATGCTATTACCCTATTTGCATGAAGGCTTGATTGAAGCTGGCTGTGATGAAGCCGGAAGGGGCTGTCTGGCCGGTGCTGTCTATGCTGCAGCTGTTATTCTTCCTTCGGATTTTCGGAATGATTTACTCAATGACTCGAAACAGTTGACCGAGAAACAACGTTATGCCTTGCGTGAGGTGATCGAGAAAGAAGCGATCGCTTGGGGAGTGGGCATTGTGTCGCCTGAGGAGATTGATCAGATCAATATTCTCAATGCCTCTTTTCTGGCTATGCATCGGGCGGTCGACCAGCTGAAGGTGAGACCACAGCATTTATTGATCGACGGAAATCGTTTTAAGAGCTATCCGGAAATTCCTCATACTACGGTGGTGAAGGGCGACGGCAAATATCTATCTATTGCCGCTGCTTCTATCTTGGCAAAAACCTATAGGGATGATTATATGAATGCGATTCATCAGGAATATCCCGTATACGATTGGTCGCACAATAAAGGCTATCCGACCAAAAAACATCGCTTGGCTATTGCCGAGCACGGAACGACCGCTTATCACCGGATGACCTTCAATCTATTGGGGGATCAGCAATTAAAACTCTCTTTTTGAAAAAAACAATATGATGCAAAAAACGTTGACCAACTATCGCTTAAAAGCTCTTTGTGGATGTCTTTTATGTTTATCTTTGATGTGTTCCATAAAGGCGCAGAACCTCCGTACAGCATACTTCATGAAAGATGCTCCTTACCGTATGAAGTCCAATCCGTCTTTAATGCCCGACAGAGGTTATTTGTATGTTCCGTTTGTCGGTTCGATTTATGCTTCTGCTTCTTCCAGTTCATTAGGCTTCAACGATATGATCGACCTCTTTAGCGACAAGAAATTCTATAACAATGAATCGCTCATGAGTCGTCTTTCGGATAGAAACAAGATTAATGTCGAGCAGAGCACGGATCTGTTTGCTATGGGATGGTATAAAGGAGATAACTTTTGGAGTATTAATGTGGGAGTCCGAACGGATATCGGTGGAGAAGTCTCTAAATCGGTCTTTGATTTCTTGCGGGAGACCGACTCTGAAACGATCGATTGGAGTGGTAAACAATATGATCTGGTCGGAAACAATTGGGATATTAACTCCTATGCCGAAGTTGGTCTAGGTTATGCTCGGGCGATCAATGAGAAGCTGTCGGTCGGCGCAAAGTTTAAGGTTCTGCTTGGTGCGGGAAATATGAAGTTCAGAACGAATCGGATTTATATCTCGACTCATCTACCCCAAGATCCGAACCACATCTTGCCGGAAGAGTTGGCCTCTTATCATGCGCAAATCAAGGTCGATGCCCAACTGGAAGGCTCTTTTAAAGGGTGGACGTTGGATGAAAACAATCAAGACCCCAACAATACATACATTGATGATGTGAGTTTCAAGGGCTATGGAATAGCCGGTGTCGGAGGGGCGGTCGATTTGGGTGTCTCTTATAAACCGTTTAGAAATGTGACCCTCTCGGCTTCCGTGCTCGATTTGGGTTTCATCAATTGGGATAAGAATAGTTCTGTGTTTGCTCAGGCTAAAGAAGATATTGATTATAAAGGGAGCGACTATCCGCTAACGGCTGAGGGATTGGCGCAGTTTTCTGCCGATGCTTCTAATTTTCTTGATCGGGTAGATCATGGCGACTTGTTGAACCTTGACCTGTTGCGTTTATCTGAAAATGAGAAACGTAAACGGACGACGTCCCTTTCTTCAACGGTGGTTCTGGGTGCAGAGTATGCTTGCTTTAACGATCGTTTATCGTTCGGGGCTCTTTCTACCACGCGCTTTTTGAAGCCTAAGACGTGGTCTGAGGTGACGCTTTCTACGAACTTCCGTCCGAAGAAATGGTTTAACCTCTCTTTAAGCTATTCATTGATTCAGAGTCATGCGCAATCTTTCGGGGTAGCCATGAAACTGGGACCGGTTTTAGTTGGCAGTGATTATGTGATGCTTAGCAACAACTCTAAGAGCGTGAATGCCTTTTTAGGTTTCTTTATTCCGATTGGTCGGACAAGATAAACATTGCGTGAGCATTTTTATGCCGTATCTTTAACGAAAGATCTTGCTGCATTTAATCATTTTTGCAGTCACTTTAGGTGTTGGGTAACCGTCGTTTGTTGAGCCCTCGTTCGAAGGCTCTTCAGCCCTCGAACGAGGGCTCATGGGTTTTCGAATGAGGGCTGAAGAGCCCTGCTTCGAGGGCTCAACAAATCGTACTTAAAGAACGATTAATGGAATGAAGCTCTCGCTTAATCGGACTTGAATAATATTTAAAGAGATGGTGCAAGTTCTAAACGGCACTGCGGGAGTAAATGCTTGCTTTATCCTACAAGTTGACTGCTTGCAATCAATTTTAGAACCATTTGATCCGCTTGAAAACAGCAAAGGCTGATGCCGAGAGTAAGACCGAGAATACGATAATGGTGATAAAGGCATGTGGCATGCTATCCAAATGGATGTCCACATTCATACCGTAGAAACTCGCAATCAAGGTCGGCAACATCAGGATGATAGAGATGCTGGTCATGCGTTTCATGATCGTATTGACGTTGTTCGAGATAATCGAAGCGAAGGCATCCATTGTGCCGGTCAGAATGTCGCTATAGATATTCACCATGTTGTAAGCTTGGCGTAACTCGATAATCACATCTTCCAGAAGGTCCTCATTGAGGTAGTTGGTGTTCTGGAATAGACTCTTCAGCTTACCGATCATCACTTCGTTTCCACGAATGGAGGTGTTGAAATAGACTAAAGTCTTCTGCAACCTCATGAGTCGCAACAAGTCCTCATTACGAATGCTACGTTCCAACTCTTTCTCTGCGGCTGCAATGTCCAGATTGATCTGTTTCAAATACTTCATAAACCAGACGGTCGAGGAGTAGATGAGGCGTAAGATTAGGTCTAGCTTATTACGCACCTCAATGCCTTTCCGACGGGTGTGTTCAATAAAATCCGGCAGCATGTCGGTTTGTTGGTAGCAGACGGAGATGATGAGCTCTTTATTGGTGATGATGCCGATGGGGACGGTACCAAAGGGGAAGCCGCCTTGTCTGTTTTGCACCGGGATGCGTAAGATGGTCAGTAGCCAGTCGCCCTCTTCTTCCGTATGCGGACGTTCGTCCGTATCGGCAATATCGGTTAGAAAAGATTCCGGAACATGAAGCTCTTGGGTTAGAAAATTGAAATCGTCGGTGGTGGGGCACACAACGTTGATCCAGCTATTAGGAAGCCATTGGTCTTTTTCTACAAAACCGGCCTCACAATAAAGATAGGTTCTCATCTTATTGTCTCCTTTCGTAAATTAATGACGAGCAGAGACGGCAGATGCTATGACTCTGTTCGTGTGAATGAATACTGTAAACTATACCTTCGCGGGTTCGAATCGTCCATATTTCTATAGATTGTTTTTTATAATGCGGGACAAATTTAGCTAAAATAGTTGAATAGACGGTCATTATTGGCTGACTTAACATAGATTAAGCGTCATCTTCGTGAACTTTTTGTAACTTTGTAGCCAAGAACTAGATTGATAATTTAATTTTGAAACATATGAGTAAGAAAGCTCTTTTAGTCATCCTCGATGGTTGGGGATTAGGCGATCAGAAAAAAGACGATGTTATTTTTAATACCCCTACACCGTATTGGGATTATCTAACCCGTACTTATCCTCACTCAAAGCTTGAGGCGAGTGGTGAAAATGTGGGTTTGCCCGACGGACAGATGGGAAACTCTGAAGTTGGACACTTGAATATCGGTGCCGGACGTGTGGTTTATCAAGATTTGGTTAAAATTAATCGCGCTTGCGCTGATAATAGTATATTGAGTAATCCTGAAGTGGTTTCTGCTTTTTCTTATGCTAAAGAAAACGGTAAGAGTGTCCATTTCATGGGGCTGACTTCTGATGGTGGAGTGCATAGTTCACTCGATCATCTATTCAAACTTTGTGATATTGCTAAGGAATATCAGATTGAGAATACTTTTGTACACTGTTTCATGGATGGTCGTGATACCGATCCAAAGAGTGGTAAGGGTTTCATCGAACAGTTGGAGGCGTATGGTGCGCAGTCGACTGCTAAGGTGGCTTCTATCATCGGACGTTACTATGCGATGGACCGTGACAAACGTTGGGAGCGTGTGAAAGAGGCTTACGACTTGTTGGTGAACGGTGCCGGAAAGAAAGCTACGGATATGGTTCAGGCGATGCAGGAATCGTATGACGAAGGGGTGACGGATGAGTTCGTGAAACCAATCGTTAATGCAGCGGTTGACGGGACGATCAAAGAGGGTGACGTGGTGATCTTCTTTAACTACCGTAACGACCGTGCGAAGGAGCTGACTGTGGTGTTGACTCAGCAGGATATGCCTGAAGCCGGTATGCAAACAATCCCTGGATTGCAGTTCTACTGTATGACGCCTTATGATGCTTCTTTCAAAGGGGTTCATATCTTGTTCGACAAAGAGAATGTGAGCAATACGTTGGGTGAATATATTGCTGAGAAGGGATTGAATCAGCTTCATATTGCTGAAACGGAGAAGTATGCTCACGTGACGTTCTTCTTTAATGGCGGACGTGAAACGCCTTATGCCAATGAGGAACGTATCTTGGTCCCTTCACCTAAAGTGGCTACTTACGACTTGAAGCCGGAGATGAGTGCGTTTGAAGTGAAGGATAAATTGGTGGCTGCCATCAATGAAGATAAATTTGACTTCATCGTGGTGAACTATGCTAATGGTGACATGGTGGGTCATACGGGTATCTATGAAGCGATCGAGAAAGCGGTTGTCGCTGTAGACGCTTGCTTGAAGGATACCATTGAGGCTGCAAAAGCTAAGGGTTATGAGGCTATCATCATTGCCGATCACGGAAATGCGGATCGTGCGTTGAATGAAGATGGTTCGGTCAATACGGCTCACTCGTTGAACCCTGTTCCTTGTGTGTATGTTACCGAGAATAAAGAGGCTCAAGTGGAAGACGGTCGTTTGGCCGATGTGGCTCCAACCATTCTGAAGATTATGGGATTGGAACTTCCTGCTGAGATGAACGGTAATTGTTTGATTAAGTAAGAAAACGATGGATAGATGAAGGGCGGGGTGTTCGACTTCGCCCTTTGTCGTCTATGATAATAAAGGTATGATTCAGATAGATGATGTAGTCGTTTCTTTGGATGTGCTTCGGGAGAAGTTTATATGTAATCTTGAGGCGTGCAAAGGGGCTTGTTGTATTGAGGGGGATGCCGGTGCTCCGGTTGAACTCGAAGAGGTGGCGCAGTTGGAAGCTGCTTTACCTGTCGTGTGGGATGAGTTGTCGGCTGAGGCTCGTGCGGTCATCGATCGCCAAGGGGTGGTCTATACCGACGAGGAAGGTGATTTGGTAACGTCGATCGTGAATGGTAAAGATTGTGTCTTTACGTGTTACGATGAAAAGGGGTGTTGTTATTGTGCCATTGAGAAAGCTTTCCGTGAAGGGAAGGTGGATTTCTATAAGCCGGTGTCGTGCCATCTTTATCCGATACGTGTCGGCGATTATGGACCTTTTAAGGCGGTGAACTATCACCGTTGGGAGGTTTGTAAGGCGGCCGAGATTCTAGGACGTAAAGAGGGAGTGGCTGTTTATCAGTTCCTGAAAGAACCTCTGATTCGTAAGTTTGGTGAGGCTTGGTATAATGAACTGGAAGTTGCAGTGAACGAATTGAAAGAACGGAAGTTGATTTAACCGTTTTCCTTTTATACATCTAAAAAAGCGTCGATCGAAAGATTTCTCTTTGGATCGACGCTTTTTCTCTTGTAAGATGTGAGGTTGGTTAATTAAAATATTGGGTTATGCATCAATATTTGCATAAGTTGCATTTTCTTCAATAAACTCGCGGCGAGGGCCAACTTCTTCACCCATTAGCATGGAGAAGATGTAGTCTGCTTCGGCTGCATTCTCTATGTTAACCTGCTTCAACATGCGGTTCTCAGGATCCATGGTTGTTTCCCACAATTGTTGGGCGTTCATCTCTCCCAAACCTTTATAGCGTTGCGTGTGAATAGCGTTTTCCGAACCACCTCCATAGGTGTCGATAAACTTCTGACGCTGTGCTTCGGTCCAGCAGTACTCTTCATTCTTACCCTTTTTACAGAGATAGAGTGGAGGAGTAGCGATATAGAGATAACCATTTTGGATGATCTGTGGCATATAGCGGAAGAAGAACGTCATGATCAAAGTGTCGATGTGCGAGCCATCGACGTCGGCATCGGTCATGATGATGATCTTGTGATAACGCAGTTTTTCAATGTTAGCTGCTTTGCTGTCTTCTTCTGTTCCGATCGTTACGCCAAGTGCCGTATAGATATTGCGAATTTCATCGCTTTCTAGCGCTTTGTGGTACATGGCTTTCTCGACGTTCAAAATCTTTCCACGAAGGGGTAGGATAGCTTGGAAGGCGCGGTTACGACCTTGTTTTGCGGTTCCACCTGCAGAATCTCCCTCGACAAGGAATAATTCACATTTTTCCGGAATTCGATCTGAACAGTCGGCCAACTTACCTGGAAGTCCCCCTCCTGACATCGGTGATTTGCGTTGCACCATTTCGCGTGCTTTACGAGCGGCATGGCGTGCAGTTGCTGCAAGAATCACTTTGTCGACAATGGTTTTTGCTTCTTTAGGATGTTCCTCGAGGTAATAATTCAGCACTTCACCAACAGCTTGGTCTACAGCTCCCATCACTTCACTATTACCTAGTTTTGTTTTGGTCTGTCCTTCGAACTGAGGTTCGGCTACTTTTACCGAGATTACGGCAGTCAACCCTTCGCGGAAGTCGTCTCCCGAGATGTCTACCTTGACTTTCTCGAGCATCTTGCTGTCTTCGGCATATTTCTTGAGTGTTCGAGTCAATGCACGACGGAAGCCCGATAGGTGAGTACCACCTTCTATGGTGTTGATGTTGTTTACATACGAGTGGATGTTCTCAGAGAATCCGGTGTTGTACATGATGGCAACTTCGATTGGGATACCCTGTTTCTCTGTATTGAGATAGATCACATCGTTGATGAGATGTTCGCGAGAGGACTCGATGAACCGTACAAACTCTCTTAATCCATCTTCCGAGAAGAACGTTTCGTTTTTGAATGTTCCGTCTTCGTTGATCACGCGGCGATCGGTTAATGAGATGCGTAATCCGGCATTCAGATAAGCCAACTCGCGTAAGCGTGAGGCCAAAATCTTATAATCATAGATGGTTTCTGTGAAGATCGTTTTATCCGGCCAGAAGTGTTGTTTTGTTCCGGTACAGGTCGCTTCTCCAACCTCTTTTACCGGATAGAGTGGTTTACCGATCTCATATTCTTGTTGGTAGGTCTTTCCATTACGAAAAACCTGAGTGATCATGTGGGTTGACAAGGCATTAACACAAGACATACCCACACCATGGAGTCCGCCGGATACCTTATACGAACCCTTGTCGAACTTACCTCCGGCATGTAGCACAGTCATTGCAACCTCGAGAGCTGATTTCTTTTCTTTCTCATGAAAGTCAACCGGGATACCACGACCATTGTCCTGAACGGTTATTGAGTTATCTTCATTTATGCTAACTTCGATATGATCGCAATATCCAGCTAATGCCTCATCGATAGAGTTGTCAACGATTTCGTAAACCAAATGATGGAGTCCTTTTACGCTGATGTCCCCAATGTACATCGCCGGACGTTTTCTTACTGCTTCAAGCCCTTCCAATACTTGGATACTATCCGCTGAATAAGACCCGTTATTGGGAGTGAGTTGTTCTTCGCTCATAATTACATTTCTGATTATAATAACAGAGCAAATATAGTGATTTTTATTGAGGTAGGGAAGAATGAATCGTGAAAAATGTGGAATGCCAACTTAATATTTTGAATGGGCTTCGATTTGGGACAAAACACAAAAGGCCGAGCTTTTAAAGCTCAGCCTAAATATATATGTTTTGTGCTTAGTTTCTAGATATTAAGCTAGTTTATTAACGTGAAGAGCCAATTTAGACTTCAAGTTATTTGCTTTGTTCTTGTGGATAATGTTTACCTTAGCCAACTTGTCCACCATCTTAGAAACAACTACTAACAATGAAGAAGCTTCTGCTTTTTCTGTAGTAGCGCGAAGTTTTCTCACAGCATTTCTCATGGTTTTTCCATAATATCTATTGTGGATTCTTCTTGCTTTTTCTTGTCTGATTCTTTTCAGTGATGATTTGTGATTTGCCATCTCGACTAATCTTTTTTATTGTTGATTTTAATTTTTTTATTTGTAGCCCATAGGGGAGTCGAACCCCTCTTTCAAGAATGAAAATCTTACGTCCTAACCGATAGACGAATGGGCCATTTGGCTTAGCATTTCTGCTTGGTTGCTTTCTCGAAGCGTGGTTTGTTTCTCGATTGCGGATGCAAAGGTAGGAACATTTTTGAAACTGGCAAACATTTCTCAGAAAAAAAAGCTGTTTTGCTTGATTTTTTTTGTTTGTATCCTCTGTTTATTCTGGATATCAAGTGAATAGGTTTTTACTTTTTTCTTTGTTTCTCTTCTTTACTTGATTTCACCTTTCTTTTACTATACCTTATTATATATAGTAGTCATTGATACAACTTGAAAGTGATGAGGATCTATTTTGATGGGTGCCGTTCATTTTTTCTACGATTTTTTCGATAATAGTTTTCCAAATTGCTTCTGATAAAGCGATTTTTTGAGTAGCGGGGTTGAGGTTTATCTACTTTTTAGTAGTTTTGCTATCGCATAAATAAATAGGGAACATGCTTCAAAAAACGATAGGATTAGTCCTGCATACAGTGAAATATAACGATTCGTCCATGATTGTGGAGATGTATACGGAACTATTAGGGCGAAATGCCTTTGTTGTCTCTACACCTCGCTCAAAGAAAAGTACGCTTAGAGGTGCTCTTTTTCAACCGCTGTCGCTCCTTGAGTTTGAAGTTGATGTTCGTCCCCGCACCACGCTTTATCGCATTAAAGAGGCCAAATCTCTTTATCCTTTCGAAACGATCCCTTATGATCCGTATAAATCGGCCATTGCTCTTTTCTTGGCCGAGTTTCTTTATCGGGCCGTCCGTGAAGAGGGGGAAAATAAACCATTGTTTGCTTATTTACGTCATTCTGTGGTATGGTTAGATGCTTGTCGAGGGGGCTTCTCAAATTTTCATCTGGTCTTTTTGATGCGTCTTTCTCGTTTCTTGGGGCTTTTCCCTAATCTGGAGGATTATCGTCCCGGGAGTTACTTCGACATGCTGAATGCTTGTTTTACGGGCGGACGACCACAAACGCATTCGTTTTATCTTGAGCCGGCTGATGCCTCAAGAATCTTGAATTTAATGCGTATGAGCTATCGTACGATGCACCTGTTTGCAATGAATCGTGCAGAGCGAAATCGTTGCCTGATGATTATTAATGATTATTATCGCCTCCATCTTCCGGAGTTCCCGCCTTTACGTTCGATAGAGGTACTCAAAGAGTTGTTCGATTAGTTGGTCTGATTTGAATCGTTTTTGACCTTTAAGACGTGGATAAAAAAGGAATCGGTATAGACTTTTCCAGATTAGGAGGCCTATACCGATTTCTTATACTGAGAAAAGAGTCGTTATTTAAACTCTTGAAATTTTATCCAAGCAATTCTTTAACTTTAGCTGAGATTGCACGTCCTTCTGCCAATCCTGCTAGTTTTTTAGACGCTATGCCCATCACTTTACCCATATCTTTGCCGTCTTTAGCACCAACTTCTGCAATGATTGCTTTTAGAGCTTCTTCTAGCTCTTCTAGGCTCATTTGTTTAGGTAAGTAGGCTTCCATCACTTTAACTTGTGCCAATTCCTCATCGGCTAAATCTTGTCGTCCTTGTCCAATATAGATCTCAGCAGCATCTTTGCCTTGCTTTACTAGTTTCTGGATGATTTTTAGTGCCGCATCATCGGTTAAAGTATCATTGGCTCCCGGAGCTGTTTTAGCTTCTAGGAAAAACTTTTTAATGTTTCTTAGGGTTTCAAGAGCAACTTTGTCTTTGGCTTTCATTGCACTCTTGATGTCTTCACTGATTCTTTCAAATAAATCCATAATTATCTATTATTTTGTTGATATCTATTATCTTTTATAAAGAGCCTTTTTAGAAGGTTATAACGCCATCCTCGTTGACGACCTCTTCTGTTGCATTCTCTTCTTCAATGGCCGCTTTGGTCTTGATCTTCTTCAACGTGGTTTTATCGCGTAGATAAGTCGGTGAGTCTTCGACCATGGAGATGATATCATCGTTGTCGAGGTCTTCCGTGTTGAATAGATAGATGTGACGACGTTTGTGTATATTTTTACTACCAATGGTGCTGGCACTCTCGCCATATGCTTTACGGATGCGCTCTTTGTTGCGTTCCTTTTCTTCCTCGATAAGGAGCTGTCGTTCTTCTTCTTCTTGATTACGAATTTCGTGTAGACTATCCATACCCGGTACGTCTTCAACGCCAAATCCGGTTGCTAAGACAGTGATCTTAACTCTCGATTCGAGCGCATTGTCGATGGCAACTCCCCAGATGACCTCGACACCTTCGCGGAACTTGCTCATGAACTCGTGCACCTCGTTCATCTCTTCCATCATCAGTTCTGATGTTGGACAGAACGAAACATTGAGCATCACCTTCTTCGCATTGAATATATCATTGTTGTTGAGTAAAGGAGAATGTAAAGCGTCATCGATGGCCTTAGTGACACGATTATCGCCTTCTCCAAATCCGGTACTCATGATGGCTACACCACCATCTTTGAGGATGGTTTTCACATCGGCAAAGTCCAAATTGACCGTTCCTCTCATCGTGATGATTTCGGCAATACTCTTTGCGGCTATCGAAAGCGTATCATCGGCCTTTCCAAATGCATTCATGAAGGTTAGGTCGGCATAGATCTCTCTTAACCGTTCGTTGTTAATGACCAATAAGGCATCAACATGTTGTGCGATGCGTTCTACACCGTCTAGAGCTTGAATAATCTTCTTTTCGCCTTCGAAGATAAAGGGAATCGTGACGATGCCGACAGTCAGGATATCCATCTCTTTAGCAACACGGGCAATAACAGGAGCAGCTCCGGTTCCGGTACCTCCACCCATACCGGCGGTGATAAAGACCATTTTTGTCCCATCATTGAGCAAATCTTTGATGTCATCTATACTTTCTTCTGCAGCTTCGCGAGCTCTCTCTGGTCGGTTACCGGCTCCAAGCCCCTGAGTAATGCTTCTTCCCAATTGTAGTTTGACTGGAACAGGCGATTCTGCTAAGGCTTGATTATCCGTATTGCATAGAACGAATGTTACGTCATGTATCCCTTCCCGGTACATGTGGTTTACGGCATTACCTCCACCACCACCTACACCTATAACTTTAATGATTTTCGGTGAATCTGTCGGGAAATCGAATTGTACTATCTCGTCCATATCTATTTTGTATTATATTTTTATACTAATGACTGATCTCTAAAATTTATTCCATGTTATCATCTGAGAAGATTTCTTGGGTGAGAGAGTTTAACTTCCGCTGTATCCAACTTGGCCCGGCTTGTTGCTTCTTCATTCTTTTCTCTTCTTCTTTCATGCGCTTTTCTTCCTCCTTGCGGCGTTTTTCTTCTTCTTTACGACGCTTGTCATCTTCTTCTTTTTTCTTACGTGCTGCTTCGGCTTGTTGCATGAGTTCCTCATCATCTTTAAACATATCTTGTGAGATTTCTTGAGGTGTGCTTTGACTCTGTTCTTCAGAGGTGAATGTAAAAGTTGAAGTTGGTTGGTGAGTTTCTGTTTTGCTTTCGACTAAACAACAATTTTGTGTGCCTTCGAAAAGTAATCCGAAAGCGGTATTCTGTGTTCCATCTTTTCTTACGATATGATCGGTTGCATCAATGCTATTTCGTGGCATTTTGGCAAATCTGATCTTGTCTATCTTCGTCCGCTTACGAAGGAGCTCGTCGAGGTTCTTTAAGTTTGCACCTCCACCCGTGATCACTAGTCCGGCAAGTAGCTTGTCGTCGTATCCCGAAAGTTGCAATTGATTCCATACGTTGACAATGATCTCTTCGGCACGGGCAGCTATAATTGCATTGAGTTTGTTAAGTTCAATGCTTCGTCCATCACCGGTTGTTGTGCACATAGCCGGTTCTTCTTCATTTTCAGCTTCTTCGTAGAAGACGTCTCCGTGAGTTCTTTTTAATTGCTCAGCTTCTTCCTCTTCCATCTGTAATGTTGCAATATCTTTTGTAATGCTGTTTCCACCTAGTGGAATAACACTTAAAAAGCGAAGGATGTTGTTCTTGAAGACCGAGATGGTAGTGGTGTCTGCTCCAAAGTCGATCAGTGCAGATCCCGAACGGCGCTCACTTTCGGTGAGTATCGCATCGGCTGTCACCGTTGGGGCAATTAGTAGATCGGCTATATCGATTTTCGATTGTTCAAAACAACGTTCTAAGTTCTTCTTAACTGAAGAACGGGCGATAATATTTAAAAAGCGACCTTCTAAATGATTGCCTGCTACGCCCACCGGATCAGCTTGTAGATTGTTGCCTATTTTATATTCTTGAGGGGCGACATCAAGAATATCCATATCGACTAACGGAATAGAAACATTTTCATCTCCTATAGCGCTGACTAATTCTTCTGATATAATGGTTCCTTCTTCTAAGTTGCGACTTACAACGTTGCGTACTGTACGAAGCGACTGTCCACCAATAGCTACATATACTTTAGCAATCGAATTGTTTAACTCACTTTCCAATCGATTGATGATTGAAGTTAAACTCTGAGCAGTCTTATCCAAATTGTAGACCACTCCTTTACGTATGAAGGTAGAAGAATCTTCTTGTGCGTATGCTAAGATGCGCATACTCCCATCGCTATTCTTTTTTCCGGCCACACCGGTTATCTTTGATGAACCGAGTTCAATCGCTGCGATAAAGTCTGTTGTTGCCATATTCTTTATAATTTGTCCTATCACTCTTTCTCTGTACGACTGAGCCGATAGGGTTTATATTGTTAGTTATTGTTTTTCTTATCATTTGAGGCAACAGAGTCTGTTTGTTGTGGAAACGAATCTGTTGCCATCACTTTGTTGTTTACCTTATCTTTCGAACAGATGATTTGGTTGTTAAATTCTAGGCTAATATAAGAATATTTATTCCAACCGACTTTATTCAGTCCTTTAATATAGAATATTCTTAACCGCTCTAGCTTAGTCTCAAAACCTTCTAACTGACCTAAATAGATCATGTGATCACCAACACGAGGTATGAGTTGAATACTTCGGTCGGCTAATACGTTGACTTGTTCGATTTGAGCATTCCAAAAATCATTGTTTTGCAAAAATACACCAAACTTATATAAATCCTTAATTGCAAACGATTTTTCTACCTTACCGGTTACAATTACCCGATGTGCAATACATTTGGCCTCGGGTGGCATGATAATTCCTTTATTGTCAATATAGTAATCATCTCCATTTGAGGCCATAACCCTTAGAATAGGAAAGCGCTGTGTGATTTCTATGCAGACCTTTCCGCTTGGGGTTTTATAACATTCGGCTTTATCTATTAACGGATGTTTCTTTAAGATCTTTTCTAACGTTTTTGTTGAGATCGATTCTAACTTTTTCCCTACGGGATACATTCCGTTTTGCTCTAAAAGAGTCGTGATGGTTTCTTTCTTGATGAAGCCTGCAAATGTGGTATCCTTTATCGTTAACTCCAAGTCCTTGCAAACCTGTTGTCTAGGCCTGTTGTTCAGTACCGTTATAGCTATAATGAAATAGACTAAAAGGCCTAACATGACTAGAAGTAGAAGGATTTTCTTTATCATAAGTTATCGGTTTTCAAGCATTTTCTGGATTTCCGGTACGTAATTGTCTATATCTCCGGCCCCTAATATAATTAAAACTTCAATGTTTCGGTCTTTGAGAAGATTAATAATCTCTTCTTTTTTGCACAAGGTCTTATTTACTCCGGGTTCTAGTCTGTCATAAATTAGCTGACTTGTAACTCCTGGTATCGGAGTTTCTCTAGCCGGATAAATTTCTGTGAGGATCACCTCATCGAGCAAAGAGAGGCTTTCTGCAAAATCAGAGTAGAAGTCTTTTGTGCGACTATAAAGATGTGGCTGGAAGATGGCAGTGATCTTCTTGTCTGTATAAAGTTCTTTGATCGATAAGATACTTTGTTTGATTTCCGAAGGGTGATGAGCATAGTCGCTTAAGAAAGTGATGCGATCGTTTTTGATCTTAAAATCAAATCGACGATCTACTCCACGGAAACTAGCCATACCTTGTTTGATTTCTTCGTCGGTAGCACCATTGAGGTGGGCAAGAGCCATAGCAGCTACTCCATTCTCAATATTAATACTAATAGGTACACCTAGCTGAATATTATTGATTCGAGTGTTAGGAGTAACAAAGTCGATGTAGATTTCACCATTGCCGATTCGGATATTCTCGGCATGGAAATCACCTTCATTACGTGAATAAGTGTAGATTTGAACGCCCTCTTGCACTTGGGGTTGTAAGGTAATCCCTTTTCTCATAAGGAGTACTCCACCTGGTTGGATCAGCGTGGTATAGTGTTCGAAGCTTTCATAATAGGCTTCTGTGGTGCCATAAATATCGAGATGGTCGGGATCAGCAGAAGTGATGACCGACATGTATGGCGATAACCAGTGGAATGAACGGTCGAACTCGTCAGCTTCAATGACGGTGTAGGGACTCTCTTGAGAAAGTAAGAGATTGGTTTCGTAGTTTTTTGATATGCCTCCAAGGAATGCCGTACATCCAACGTGTGATTGGTGTAACAGATGCGCAGCCATGGTTGAAGTAGTGGTTTTCCCATGGGTTCCTGCTACACAAAGGGCTTTGCTGGAACGTGTGATGATGCCTAAAACCTGAGCACGTTTCTGAATGCTAAACCCATGATCTCTGAAATATACGAGCTCGGAGTGATCATTCGGAATAGCCGGAGTTAATACGACTAATGTTCGTTCGATATCTTTGCACGATTCGGGTATGAGATTAACATTGTCTTCGTAATGGATAGCAGCCCCTTCGGTGATGAGCTTCTCGGTTAATGGAGTAGGTGTCCGGTCGTATCCTGCTACAACTTTACCTTTGTCCAGAAAATAACGTACCAAGGCGCTCATTCCTATTCCACCTGCGCCAATAAAATATACTGATTTGATTGATTCAATATTCATGTTCTTTTTAATATGATAGATTGTCTTTTTAACTACAAAACGTTATCGCTCTTGAGATTTTTCTGCTATTCTTATCACCTCTTCTGCGATCATCCTTGCTGCATTCGGCAAGGCTAGTTGACTAATGTGAGCAGCTAGGTCTTTTAAGGTTTCATCATCTTTAACTGTTTGGAGGGCCGTTACAAATAGTTCTTGGTTGGCATCACTGTCTTTGATTAATAATGCGGCCTGCTTGTCAACCAATGCTTGTGCATTTTTAGTTTGATGATCTTCCGCTACATTGGGTGAAGGAATAAGTATGACCGGCTTTCCTAATAGACAAAATTCTGAGATAGAACCGGCTCCGGCACGCGAGATGATAAGGTCGGCTGCGGCATATGCTGCCGGCATATCTTTGATGAAATCGGTGACGTATAGGTTCGGTAGAGTCGTTGTTGCTTTTAATTCGTTTAGCACTTGGTCGTGATAGATTTTACCGGTTTGCCAAATGAATTGAATATCAGAATTGTTCTTGATTGTTGGAATAGCATTGACCAATGCATTATTTATGGTTCTTGCTCCTAAACTTCCGCCGATGATTAATATGGTTTTTTTATTTGGCGCTAGGTTGAACGATGCTAAAGCATTCTCTTTACTTGGACGTTTATCAATAAGGTTTTGACGAACTGGATTCCCGGTCATCATAAGCTTTTCCGTAGGGAAGAAACGATCCATATGGTCGTATGCTACACAGATGCGATGGGCTTTTTTGCCCAATAACTTATTCGTTACTCCGGCATAAGAGTTCTGCTCTTGTATGAGTGTAGCAATACCCATCATCGAGGCTGTCTTCAGAGTTGGACCGCTGGCGTATCCACCGACACCGACCGCGATTTGAGGTTTGAAATCGTTGATGATTTTCCGAGCTTTTAGCTGACTACGGATCAGTTTAATGGCTACACCAATGTTTTTCCAAAGGTGCTTTCGGTCTAAACCTGCAATCGGCAGACCTATAATTTGATACCCGGCATCAGGGACTTTTTGCATTTCCATTCTTCCTTCTGCTCCGACAAAGAGAATTTTGGTATCTGGATTTAATTCCATGATGGCATTGGCTATTGAGATGGCAGGGAAAATATGTCCTCCTGTACCTCCACCACTTATAATTACTTTTAATTCTTTTTTCATTGTATGATTATCCTTACTAAATCTTTTCTATTTTATGGCATCATCAAACTGATCATCACTGTTCAATGCTTCAGCTTTAGGTTCATTGCCGATTTGCTCTTCAAGGGCTGTCTCTTCCGGTGTTTGAGATAATGCTTGATTTTTTACTTCTTCAAGGTATGCTGTATATCGGCTTACACTTAAGATCATACCAATATAGGCGCAATTGATGAGAGTACTTGTCCCTCCTTTACTAACTAGGGGGAGGGGTTGCCCGGTTACGGGGAATAATCCTACGGCAACCATCATATTTAATATAGCCTGTGATACAAGTAATAAGGCTATACCCATCACTAAGAAGGCTGGAAAGGTCCTTTCGCATTTTTGAGCAATTCGTCCCACCCGCATTAATAAACAAAGATAGAGAAAGACTACGACTATTCCTCCGATAAGTCCCATCTCTTCAATAACAATGGCATAGATGAAATCGGAGAAGGCTTGACTTAAAAAGTCTCGTTGTATGGAGTTACCAGGGCCTTTTCCTACGACATGGCTAGTCGCAATCGCAATACGTGCGTGCGCGATTTGAGCATTTTTGTCAATGTCGAATTTGGCTGCGGGTATTTCTTCTTTATTAAAAAACCCTTTTACGCGATTCTGCCATGTTTCTAGACGGTGTAATCCGGGGGTTTGTCTTATCGTCTTAGGGGGGATAAGCATGATTGTACTAATCCCTATTCCTCCAACCAAAATCAATAATCCAACTAATCCCAATAACTTTTTCATAGATACTTGTCCAATGAACATCATCATAAAGACGACCCCAAAAAGCAGCATTGCGGTAGATAAATTCTCTGGGGCAATCAAGAGAAAAACAAGTCCCGTTAAAATCATAATGTATTTGAAGGCCTTGGGATTAGCGCCGTATTCATCTTGTTTCTTCGATAAAATGAAAGAAACCGCAATGATGACAGCCATCTTTGCCAACTCAGAGGGTTGAAACTGTATTCCCATGAAAGTCATCCAACGGGCAGCACCATTCACTCGGTCGCCTGTCACAATACCCATTAGGGTAACAAAGGCCAATAAGACAATGGAAGCTGGATATAGAAATACAGGGAAGACTTGAAACCATTTATAAGGAATGTTATGCATTAACACAACAATAATGGCTCCTACCATTAAGATTATTGAATGCTGCGTGATTGGTCCCCAATGATCCCCACTTTTATAGGTGAGGGTTGATGCAGCAGAAAACACCTCAATAATTGAAATGAGACATAGACATAAGAATATAATCCATATCACTTTATCTCCTTTGAATATGTTTTTTAATAAATCCACTGTTAATTAAATTAAGCTTGTTACGATTTAGATTCCTTTGTCTTTCCTGTTCTCTTTCCTATAGCTCTCTTACATATTTCTTAAACTGGTCGCCTCTGTCTTCATAGCTTTTAAATAGGTCGAATGAAGCACAGCAGGGACTCAATAAAACTGTTTCGCCCTTTTGGGCTAACTTATAAGCTGCCTCCACTGCCTCTTTCATTCCTGTGTTGACTTCAATAACAGGCAATCCCATCGGGTCAAAAAATTGATGTAACTTTTCGTTATGCAGGCCAAGATAGACTAAAGCTGAACATTTTTCTTTTACAAGAGCTTCGATTTCTTTATAGTCATTCCCTTTATCCTTTCCGCCTAATATTAGTACGGTTTTGGTTTTCATACTTTGTAGGGCATACCAACATGAATTGACATTCGTTGCTTTGGAATCGTTTATAAAATCGATGCCTCGTACTCGAGCGACCTTTTCTAATCGATGTTCTACTCCTTGGAAATCAGAGAGTGCTTTGCGTATATTTTCTTTAGTTATGCCTGCTAAATTTGCTGAGATACCGGCAGCTAAAGAGTTATATAAATTGTGTTGCCCGGTTAGGGCTAACTCCTCTTGTTCCATATTGAATGCTATGGGTTCGGTAATTTTTAATTCTTTATCTTCAACATAAGCAATGGCGTCATCTTCTTTTATTGCTGCAAAAGGATATAGATGAGCTTTTAGTCCATGCTTGGCTAGCTCTTCTTTAATAATAGGATCATCATTCCAGAAAATAAACGCATCATCCTGTGTTTGATTCTGAGTGATACGGAATTTTGCATTGACATAGTTCTGCATGCAGTGCTCATAACGATCTAAATGATCTGGGGTGATGTTCATCAAGACAGCTATGTTGGCACGGAAGTTGTACATGTTGTCTAATTGAAAGGAGCTTAATTCGATAATGTAATAGTCGTGATTCTCTTCTGCGACTTGCAATGCTAAACTCTTTCCAATATTTCCTGCTAATCCGACATTCAGCCCTGCGCTCTTAAAGATGTGATAAATTAAAGAGGTTGTGGTCGTTTTCCCATTAGAACCAGTGATGCAAATCATCTTGGCATTGGTGTATCGTCCTGCAAATTCTATTTCAGAAACAATTGGAGTGCCTTGTTCGATCAACTTTAGAATAATGGGGGCGTCATTAGGGATGCCTGGGCTTTTAATAACTTCATCTGCATTTAAGATGAGTTCTTCTGTGTGTTGTCTTTCTTCCCAAGAAATCGAATACTTATTCAGGAGTTCTTTATACTTGTCTTTGATAGATGACATGTCGGAAACAAAAGTTTCAAAGCCTTTTGTTTTGGCTAATACAGCAGCTCCTGCGCCACTTTCGCCTGCTCCTAATATTACAATTCTTTTCATTATGCTGAGTTATTAATAAAGAATTTATAATGTTTATCTGATTTTCAGTGTTATAATGGTTACTGCGGCCAGAATGATTGTTATGATCCAAAATCTGACCGTGATCTTTGATTCATGGAAAAGTTGTTCTGGCTTATTGAACTTCACACTGCATCCAGATTCTATAATGTTGATAGATGTTCTGAAATGGTCGTGTATGGGTGTGCGTTTAAACATACGTTGTTTAATACCTTTTCGTTTACCTGCTTTATAGTAATAGCGCTGTAGGATTACAGATAAGTTTTCTACAAGGAAAATGCCACAAAGTATAGGTATTAATAACTCTTTATGAATGATAATGGCGAAAACGGCGATGATTCCACCTATCGTTAGACTCCCGGTATCTCCCATGAAAACTTGTGCAGGATAAGCGTTGTACCACAAGAATCCAATAAGGGCACCAATAAATGCGCAGATAAAGATAACAAGCTCTTCAGATCCAGGAATATACATGATATTCAAATAACTTGCAAATTCAATATGTGAAGAGACGTAGGCTAATATACCTAATGTTATTCCAATAATAGCGGAATTTCCGGCAGCCATTCCATCCATTCCATCATTTAGATTTGCTCCATTTGAAACTGCTGTTACCACAAGGATGGTGACGATTATAAATAATATCCATCCTCCGGTTTGAGCATGTTCTCCTAAAAAGTCAACGAAGTCTGCATAGTCTAAATTATTACTTTTGAAGAAAGGGATGGTTGTTTGTGTGGACTTTAAATCATTCGTACCATGTACGACCTCCATGTCTTGTCCGGGCTTGTGTATCTCAAAATTTTCACGTATCACAACGTTTGGACTTAGATAGAGCGTTAATCCTACAATTAACCCAAGACCAACTTGCCCTATTATTTTGAATTTTCCGTGTAGACCTTCTTTATCTCTTTTAAAAATCTTGATATAATCGTCTGCACCTCCCAAAGTACCTAACCAAACTGTTGTGATTAGCATTAATATCATATAGATATTATGCAGTTTTCCTAATAATAAGCAAGGTATGAGTATGGCAATGATAATAATAACGCCTCCCATACTTGGTACTCCAATCTTATTTGTACCAAATGGGTCAATAGATGCATCTCTTTGAGTTTCTGTAATTTGTTTTCTCTTTAGAAAATTGATGAACTTATCGCCCCAAATGATTGAGATTAGCAAAGCAATAATGACAGCCATTAATGCGCGAAAGGATGTGTAAGCAAACATTCCGGCACCCGGAACATTATACTTTTGCAACCATTGAAAAAGATAATATAGCATAACTTAATATTTTCTTTATGATGTTTTGGGATTTTTAGATGATTTGAA
Source organism: Bacteroides sp. (assembly GCA_047975405.1). Lineage (GTDB taxonomy): Bacteria > Bacteroidota > Bacteroidia > Bacteroidales > Bacteroidaceae > Bacteroides. The sequence goes on along the minus strand of JBKEDO010000084.1, from coordinate 1,722 downwards.
ACCCTCTTGTCACTATGAAAAAATCTCCTTTAAAACCTCTTTGTCATCAAAATGATGTTTGATTCCTTTGATTTCTTGATAATTCTCATGCCCTTTTCCGGCAACTAAGATGACATCTCCTTTTTGTGCAATCATACATGCTGTACGAATGGCTTCTTTACGGTCAACAATACTGATGGTCTTTTTTTTCTCATCAGCATTTAGTCCGGCAAGCATATCGTTTATAATATCTTGAGGCTCTTCAAAACGGGGATTATCAGAGGTGATGATGACTTGATCGCTGCTTTTTACAGCTTCTTTGGCCATTATCGGACGCTTTCCTTTATCTCGATTGCCCCCGGCTCCGACAACAGTAATGATCTTTCCTTTACCTTCTAATACTCCATGAATGGCATCTAAAACATTGATTAGAGCATCTGGGGTATGGGCATAATCAACAATAGCCGTATAACCTTTTGGCGATCGGATAGAATCGAAACGTCCGGAGACGGGATGCAGGGTACTTAAGGTGATGAGCACATCTTCTTCTTTTTGACCGAGTAAGACAGCTGCACCATATACTGCTAGTAAATTTGAAGCATTAAACTTCCCAATAAATTGAACAACCAATTCATGATTATTGAAGTCTAACAACATGCCTTCAAAGTGTGACTCAAGAACTCTCCCCTTGAAATCGCTTAAGCTTCTTAGTGAGTAAGTGTAGGTTTTTGATTTCGTGTTTTGAGTCATTACTAATCCATTCTTGTCATCCAAATTAGTTAGACTGAATGCTCCTTTCGGCATATTATCAAAAAATGTCTTTTTGGCTTTTAAATAATTGTCGACGGTCTTATGATAATCTAAGTGATCTCTAGTTAAATTGGTAAAGATTCCTCCCGCAAATTGTAAACCACCAATCCGTTTTTGGGCAATGGCATGTGAACTAACTTCCATAAAGGCGTACTCACATCCAGCCTTAACCATTTCTGATAAGAGTTGGTTTAATGTAATTGCATCTGGGGTGGTATGCTCTGTTGGAATAGGTTTGTTATCAATATAGTTGCATACCGTTGATAGTAATCCGGTTTTATATCCTAAGTGTCGAAAGGTGTTGTATAATAGTGTTGCGATTGTCGTTTTCCCATTTGTACCCGTAACGCCCACTAACTTTAGTTTAGAAGTCGGATCACCATAGAATGTTGTGGCAATTTTTCCGACAACATCCTCGCTATTCTTTACTTGTACATAGGTGATTTGGGGATCTAGGTTTTGTGGCATTTTCTCACATAAAATGGCGGCAGCTCCACTTTCTATAGAGGCCTCGATGTACATGTGCCCATCTGCTTGTGTGCCGCACATGGCTATAAACAAATGCCCTTGTGTAATTGATCTTGAGTCTATATTTACTCCGGTGATCTCTATATCAGAGGCTCCTACTATTTGTAGGGGCTCAATTGATGTCAGTAACTGATTTAATTTCATATCTTACTTTTTATAAAATTATTTTTTTAATCTTCTAGGATGAGAGTAATTGTTTCTCCTTTTTTAATTAAAGCTCCATCATTTATAGATTGTTTCTTTACTTTTCCAACGCCTATTATTTTGACCTTTAATCCACGACTTTCTAATAAATAAACGGCATCTTTGGCGCCCATCCCGATAACATTAGGGAGTTTCTTTTGATTTAGATCTTTTTTTTCAAAAACGACCGATTGGTTACCGATCTGTGGATTGATCCAATTT
>JBKEDO010000116.1:0-22717 GCA_047975405.1 Bacteroides sp. | reverse complement strand
GAGGAAGCATTTCTGCAAAAAACTACCAACAAAACGGGTTAGAGTTCATCTTCACTCTGGCCAAAGGAAAATAATCTGCTATAATCGTAGTATTATTCAGCAAATAATCTTACCTTTGTAAGGTATTGGTTTGCGACTCTTGTTCACAAGGGAAGCAATTAAAAGGGAATCAGGTGAAAATCCTGAACAGTCCCGCTGCTGTAAGTTTCATAAAAATGCCGCAAGCAAACCACTAATAGCCACTGGATTAACCTCCGGGAAGGCGCTTGTTGGCCGAAACGAGTCAGAAGACCTGCCATACGATCCATTTCACTGCTTTCGTGGAAAAAGCGTTGACTCTGATAGATTGGGAAACTCTCCCGTCATTAATCAATCTGATTCAAAGAAAGCAACTTTCTAAAGACAAAAAACTCTGCCGAGTTTATTGAAAATGTCCGGTCGAAGGGATTTCGCTCGGACATTTTTTTTATGATTCATAGCCAACAGAGTTGAAAATCGTTGAAGCAGTTAAAACAGTTAAAGCAGTCCTCTCACGCCTTCTTCTTCCTGACTTTATATCTATCGTATAGAAACATTCCGATTAGAATACCTAAAAGTGAGAACATATAAACATTGGGATACGTCTCATTAATGCGATACTTAATGACGACTAAATAAGTTACAGGAATGAGCCAAGAGCGCAGTAAAAGTTGCTTTAATAGTTTTTTCATTTGAAATAGAGTTTTAGTAGAATTTATGCGTAATCATGAATCATTCATAGACCAACGCTATCAATAGCGATGCAGCATCATCGAAGACTCAGAATATTCATATACACTAATTTACAACTGTTTCCACAGTTGGTCTCTTATAATCATTTTGCGGAATTAGAGAAAGATATTAATATTTCTATTGTACAAAGCTTTTCCATCTGATAGCCCACAATTTGTTAAATACATAGAGTTATCTACATCCACCCATTCATCCATTCATCCATTCATCCATTCATTCATTCATCCTATTGAATGGTCCATTATTTCTTATTTAAGGGAAAAAGAACGCGAGTGCTACATGCATAAAATAAACGCCTATAACATCCCCTATTCTAATCTCCTCTCATCAATCAAATACCGAATCCACACTCACCTATCGATCAAAATCGACAAACATAAGCACGTTATTAGGGTTTTCCTCTTTAAGAAGTGAGGCAACCAATTCTTTCAACTTCCCACTTAGCTTATTTGCATAATAAGCTTCTTCCAGTTCGTCAAAATTCAACTCAAAAGAGCACTTTCTTTCCTCATAAGCTGAAAGCCGTGGATTAACACAGAAGTCTTTTCCTTGATAATCCGAAAGGGTCAATTTCTGGCGGAAAATTTCACTAGTTTTTTTGTCACGCATGTAATATTGAGGCGATGGAGATTTTCCCGTCAGATAAGTATAAATAGAAATAAACTGGAATCGACCTGCGTCCATGCAAATATCCATCGCAGTCTTTGGATTATAATCGTTCACCAAAGGCTTTTTATAAAAATAAGGTACTAACAACTTATCTTTATTATAGAGAAAAACGGTATCCGCTTCCGGATTGTACAGAAGAAGTCCTTCCGGACATTTTCTCACACGTCCATATGCCACTTGAAAAATAAAAGTTCCTTCTAAATCCTTATAACTTAAATCAACATTCTTATTGGGCAATGGAATGTAGTCCAACACAGCTCCATCCATTCTCGAAACGAGGAAAAAAGTTGAATCACAAATCAAATTCCTAGAACGATCTTTATCTGCAAAACTATTTTGCATAACGGCATTCCACAATTTAGTATTATCATACACCAATATAGATTGATCGTCAAACAAGATCACCTGACCGTTAATATTTCTTTGTGGCAATGCTATTTTTCTTTTAAATTCACCGGAAGAAGAATAGACCATGATATGGTCACTAAAATCCGGAAAAACAAAAGCCTCATCCTTCTCTTCATCATACATCACAGAAAAAATATCTGTATACTCTTCCGGGCCTTGCCCTTTCCGATTAAAGCGCGATATAGGATTTCCATCTTTTGAGAAGAACAACACACTCTGAGATGCGCGATCAATAACAACAATTCTGTTTTTGGTTACATAACTGATGCCCCCTTTAAAAACATAATCATCACTTTTCGAATTTAAATAGACGTAAGTTACCTCAGCAAGATCGGTCAACTTCAGTTCCTTTTCAGCATACTCCTTAGAAACATCAATGAATGCTAATTCATCCTTTGATGCTTTGTGCGAAGAACAACCTACCACAAAAATAATTAGAACCCAACATAAAGGGTAAAATATAATTCTTTTCATATTTTAGATTTAACATTTATATAATGTTATAAAGATATTTATATTATCCGACAATAAAATATTCATCTCAAACTCCAATATTCTAATTGGCGTGAGTTCAATAATCCGCATCTAACTGAACATCTGTAAAATAGTGATAAAATCAGTAAATTTACAATGCAAAAACATAACCGTTACAATCCTTTTATCGTTACGTTCACCGATTTCAAAGTTACTAAAATATTTTATTTGACAGATAATTACCGTAATTTTTTTTCAACTTTCTTTTAGATAATCACTCTTTGCAGTCATCTTCCATATCTCTTAAGCGTAAATATCATCGTTCTCCCAGAATGTCTAAATCCGGATAGCGACTTATTGCTATTTTCCAGAGAAAACAGCAATCAACTTGGCGAAAGAGATTGATGCACAGTTACTTTATTCTGAAAGAAGTCGCCGAATTCACATTATGTACAATAATTTAATATCTATGTCGAGTGGTTCGTTATCCACGCACAATAATTTATTATTCACGCAGGATAATCAATTATCCACGTAGAGTAATTCATTACCCTCCAAGAAAAAAATGAAATCAGTCTCAGGTTCAACGAAGAACCATCCAAGTCAGCACAAATTCATCCCGCAGTTCATAGCGAACTGTAAGCATCTTCTCGGGATCTCTCGACATCTGACGAGCCATCATTTGTCCTGACGTTCCAAACTTGAACGGATCAATTCTAATCTGCCGCAAATCGGCATCGGCATCATCGACCCCTTTGTAGATACTCTCTTTAGCCGACCAATAAGTCAGCAACTCCCACGTCGTATCCCCTTCGGTTTGCGAAAGCCGCTCATCGGGATGCATGAAGCGACTCGCCACCCGATGTACTTGTCGACGGTAATGCTCGAGATCGACTCCAACACGACAGCCTCGGCTCAATAATACGGCCACATAACCTTTGGTGTGTGAGATGCTGAGTTGAAAAGAACCGTCGGCCAAAAATGGGCGACCGTTTTCATAGTAGTCCACCACCTTTTCTTCACCCAGCAAACGAGCGAGTAATACGCGAACAGAGAGCCATTCCAAACGACGGGGATCAGAGGTGATTCGAGCAAAAGCGGACTCGTAAAGCGCAGGGTTGCGCAGAAGTTGCCACAACTCCTCCGTCGTCTCCTCCATCTTCCAGACGCCAAGACGGTAATCGGGTTGATGATCATCTAAAAATAACGGCATATCAGGACTCTTTACGGTTGGACGTTTCGTCTCCGGAAGGCGGAAGAATGGTAAACTTAACTTTCATGATGCGACGTTTGTTCATCTCCAACACTTCAAACTCGTAGTTCTTATAGACCACCTTTTCATGCAGTACCGGAAATTCCCCTTTGATCTCCAACAAGATGCCGGCCAACGTATCGGCATCGGCACTGATCTCATCGAAATCCTCCTCGTCAATGTTAGCCACCTTATAGAAGTCGAGCAACTGAGTCTTGGCTTCAAAGATCCACGACCGCTCGTTCAACTGTACAAACGTCCGTTCATCCTCGTCGTATTCGTCTTGAATCTCACCGACGATCTCTTCGATAATATCTTCCATGGTCACAATGCCCGATGTCCCTCCAAACTCATCGACTACCACCGCGATATGAATCTTGTTCGCCTGAAAGTCACGCAGCAGATCGTCGATCATCTTCGTCTCCGGTACGAAATACGCCGGACGGATGAGCGACTGCCAACGGAAAGTATCCCCTTTCGTCAGATGAGGGAGCAGGTCTTTGATGTAAAGCACCCCTTTAATATCGTCGCGCGTACCCGAATAGATCGGGATACGAGAGTAAGCATTATCGACCACACATTGGATCACGTCCTTAAACGGTGTGTGGATGTCGAGATCGACCATATCCAGACGAGAGGTCATCACCTCTTTCACGGTCTCTCCTCCAAAGCGAATAATCCCCTCAAGAATATTACTCTCTTCCGAGATCTCAGCCTTGTCGGTCAGCTCAAGCGCATGCGACAGCTCATCGACCGAGATGTTACGACTCTTAGGTAAGAATCGCTTGTTCAGAAAAGTGGTCGAGCGAATCAAGGCCGTTGCAAAAGGATGAAACAGTTGGCAGAGGAACGAGACGGTCGGTGCCGAAAAGCGACAAAAAGCCAACGTCTTCTGAGCAGAGTAAATCTTAGGCATGATCTCCCCAAAAAGGAGCAAGAGGAAAGTCAGCAGAACGGTGAGCACCACAAACTCGGCCAACATGGAATGAAAGACAAAGACATTCATGAAGAAGTAATTGCAAAGCATGATGATGGTCACGTTCACAAAGTTGTTCGTAATCAATATCGTAGCCAAGAGTCGTTCGGAATTGTTCAGCAAACGACTGATCTTTTCATCCGACGGATGACGATGTTGTTCTATGTCGTTCCGGTCGGATGGCGACAAAGAGAAGAAAGCAATTTCTGAGGCAGAAGCAAAACCTGAAGCGAGCAGAAGTAATGCTGCTAAGACAATAGCTATGATAGCAAAGGTGGAGGGAGTGTTTACGGTTATACCGCTAAAAATAGTTGCCATTTGGCATAAATAACCATCTGAGTCCAAAGAGTATCGGTTTTAGTTAAACAATAGTCGTATGTTCCACGAGCGACCGACGATAAAAGATGATCGGCCGCCGTTTCGGAAACATAGCGATGAATTTTAAAAAGGTAAATCGTCTGTTGGGTCCGACGTCATACCAGCCGACTGTCCTTGTGCAGGAGCCGCCGAAGGAGGAGTCGAATAACCGGTTGAGGAAGGGGTCGACGAACCACCCATCGGATTGGGTTGAGCCGTAGCCGCATGTGCCCCCTTAGGCGTCAACATCTCCATGTTATCCACAAAAATCTCGGTAACATAGCGTTTCGCTCCGGTCTGATCGTCGTACGAACGTGTTCTGATCTTTCCTTCAATATAGAGTTTATCTCCTTTATGCACGTATTTTTCAGCCGTTTCGGCCAAACCGCGCCATAGCACCAAGTTATGCCACTCTGTGCGCTCCGGAACTTGTGTTCCGTTGGATAACGTATACGCACGGTCGGTTGTCGCCAAAGATAAAGTAGCAACCGCAATACCTGAATCTAAATATCTTACTTCAGGGTCTTTCCCCACATTTCCTAACAAAATAACTTTATTCACTGACATTTGATGTAATATTTTTAGTCGTCAAATTGATTTATTGCCAAAAATAAACAGAAATAAAATAGAATGCAAATGTTCATCCTATTTTTATAACTCCATTTTTCAACTTTATTTCAAAATATATTTCTCAATAAAAAGGTGCATTAATCTCGACACGGCATAGCGTTCCAAATCGTTCAGGTCGATCCGAAGAAAGGTGTTAAAGGCTTCCGAACCTTCGGGTAGCGTGACTTCATAGAAGTTGGCGTAAATGACCCGATGCGAAAGGACGTGCTTGATTTCGCGACAAACCGTTCGAACGGTGATCGGCTCACCGGGCACGAGGAAGGCACGAAAAGCGTCTGATCGCAAGAACTCTTCTTCCGAAAGCAATGTTTCCGACTCGACCAGCGGAAACTCAAAGAGGTTTTTCCAAATGTCATTGCCCGAGCGCTTTTGCAAAAAAGTATGCGCGCCCATGCGTACATATATATAGTTAAAATATCGGTTGGTTGTTTTCGTTTTATGCTGTTTCACCGGCAAAACATTCACCGTCCCGGTGGCAAGAGCCGCGCAAGAATCGGCTAACGGGCAGCGGATACAATCGGGCGATTTCGGGGTACATTGCAGAGCTCCGAAATCCATGATGGCTTGGTTATAACTGTCAGGATGTTTCTGGTCGAGCAATTCTTGTGCCGTCGCCGCAAACAACTTCTTCCCCGGAGTCGAATCGATCGGAGTGTCTATGCCTAGATAACGCGACAATACACGGTACACATTACCATCGACCACCGCATAAGGCATGCCATAAGCAAAGGAGCAAATCGCTGCAGCAGTATAATCGCCTACCCCCTTAAGTGCCAGCACCCCTTTATAGTCGGTTGGGAATACTCCATTCATACTTTTTGCCGCCGCATGCAAGTTACGTGCACGCGAATAATAGCCCAATCCCTGCCAATATTTCATCACCTCATCCTCCGAAGCCGACGCCAATGTCGTCACATCGGGGAAGCGTTCTACAAAACGTAAATAATAATCGTATCCCTGCTTCACCTGCGTCTGTTGCAGAATAATTTCCGAGATCCAAATCAAATACGGATCGGAAAGTTCACGCCATGGCAGACGACGCCCATTCTCTTTATACCAATCGATCAACACCTTACTAAAAACACTCATACCTACTATCCGGTCAAAAGTTAAACAATTCCTCCCGTGATCATAGATCCGGCAAGATTTCTGCAAATGTAATGAAGATCAGCCAATAGAATGACTTTTTTAGAAAAATGTGCAGAATATATTTTTTTAGGACACCAAAAAGCTATATATTTGCAGTCCAAAAAATTAGAAAGAACATAGTAATAATATTTTTTTTAGGACAAAATGACTAAAGCAGACATTGTAAACGAGATTACAAAAAAAACAGGTATTGATAAGGTGACTGTTCTTACTACTGTTGAAGCCTTTATGGAAGCAGTGAAAGAATCACTTTCGAATGATGACAATGTATATCTTCGTGGTTTTGGTAGCTTCGTAGTGAAGAAAAGAGCTCAAAAAACAGCTCGTAACATCTCTAAAAACACAACGATCATCATTCCGGAACACAACATTCCGGCATTCAAACCTGCAAAGACGTTTACCATTGCAGTAAAGAAATAATAAACAAGAGTATTAACCCATAAAATTTTGAAGCTATGCCAAGCGGAAAGAAGAAAAAAAGACATAAAATGTCAACGCACAAGCGTAAAAAAAGACTAAGAAAGAACAGACATAAAAGCAAAAAATAAGCTTTAAAGTCTGCTCTAAGCAGAAATAAAGAACAAACTTGTGAAGCTATTGTCTTTCAAGTTTGTTCTTTGTTTAAAGACCCGATGAAATGAACAAAAGAGAGTATAGATTGTTCATTTTTATAAACATAAATAACATAGGAAAATACAAATTGTGACCAGCGAATTAGTAGTAGATGTACAACCCAAAGAAGTCTCTATAGCTTTACTCGAAGATAAAAGCTTAGTCGAACTTCAAAGCGAAGGAAGAAACCTTTCCTTTTCTGTGGGTAATATGTATTTGGGACGCATCAAGAAACTGATGCCCGGACTAAATGCATGCTTTGTGGATGTCGGCTATGAGAAAGACGCTTTCCTTCATTATTTAGATTTAGGGCCTCAATTCAACTCTCTAGAAAAGTATGTAAAGCAAACCTTAAGCAACAAAAAGAAGCTTAACCCCATCAGCAAGGCAACCATCCTCCCGGATATCGAAAAAGACGGAAGTATCTCGAATATTCTGAAAGTCGGTCAGGAAGTGGTTGTACAGATCGTTAAAGAGCCCATCTCAACCAAAGGACCACGATTGACTTCAGAAATCTCTTTCGCCGGTCGATATTTGGTTCTTATTCCTTTTAACGATAAAGTTTCTGTTTCTCAAAAAATTAAATCGAGCGAAGAGCGCGCAAGGCTTAAGCAGTTACTGATGAGCATCAAGCCCAAAAACGTGGGCGTCATCGTACGGACAGTAGCCGAAGGAAAACGCGTAGCCGAACTCGACGGGGAGCTCAAAGTGTTGCTCAAGCATCTGGAAGATGCCATGGTTAAAGTACAGAAGGCGACGAAGTATCCAACGTTAATCTACGAGGAGACCAGTCGGGCTGTCGGACTTTTACGCGATCTTTTCAATCCATCGTTTGAAAACATCTACGTGAATAACGAAGAGGTCTATAACGAGATTAAAGATTACGTTACTCTGATCGCACCCGAACGCTCTAACATTGTCAAGCTGTACAAAGGGCAACTTCCTATTTACGACAATTTTGGGATTACCAAACAAATTAAATCCTCTTTTGGAAAGACTATATCCTACAAGAGTGGTGCCTACTTGATTATTGAGCATACAGAGGCGCTTCATGTCGTCGACGTGAACAGCGGTAACCGCACTAAGAATGCCAACGGACAGGAAGGTAATGCACTCGAAGTCAATCTGGGAGCTGCCGACGAGCTGGCTCGCCAATTACGATTGAGGGATATGGGAGGAATCATTGTCGTCGACTTCATCGATATGAATGAAGCCGAAAACCGTCAGAAGCTTTACGAACGGATGTGTGCCAACATGCAAAAAGACAGAGCAAGACACAACATCCTTCCACTGAGTAAGTTTGGTCTGATGCAGATCACCAGACAGCGCGTACGTCCGGCCATGGACGTCAACACGACTGAGATTTGTCCGACCTGCTTCGGTAAAGGGAAAATCAAATCGTCGATTCTCTTTACAGACACCTTAGAGAGTAAAATTGACTACCTAGTCAACAAGTTGAAGGTAACGAAGTTCTCACTTCACATCCACCCGTATATAGCAGCGTATATCAATCAGGGACTTTTCTCTCTGAAGCATAAATGGCTATTCAAGTACGGGTTTGGTATTAAAATTATTCCAAGTCAGAAGTTGGCTTTCCTTGAATATGTATTCTATGATACAGACGGCGAGGAAATCGACATGAAGGAAGAATTTGAGATTAAATAATAAAGAAGGCGGCATCTGAGTGATGACCGCCTTTTTTGTCTCTTATTCACGTGTGGTGTTCTTAGGAGGATCACTCGAAACAGGTTTCTTATTACCGATCTTCATCAGAGCCAGACCGATCAAGATCCAAACAATTTCACGTACACGCGTAATCAAGGCCGTATAAACGCCATAAGCTCCGGTGAGCGAAAGACCTTCGACCGCCAAAGCAAAACCGCCCTCACGCCCACCGATCTGCATCGGCATAAAAAACAAGAGGTTGGCCAACAGCGATGAAAAGGCAACAATGAGTATACAATCCCAGAACGAGACATTAGTCGTTAGAATATTTAAGATGAGCCAGACCTCCAAGCAACTCACGACTCGGGCCAGATATTCCGAGAAGAGAGCCGTATAAAAATGATGCTTCTTCTGTCGATGGAGCAATGCGATTTGTTGGTCGATGACTTCAATCTTATCACGATGAGCTTCAGCCAGACGAAGGGCATGCCTCTTCAAATAAGGAATCATGGTCCCCAGACGGATCACAGCCGCAGCCATCCCTTGGCGATAGCCTCGCACAAAGAGCCCGCCGAGCAAGACACAGAATAGCGTGACGAATGCCAAGACCAGCCCCATAGCCCACCCAACGGGATAAAGACAGAGGTAGAGGATTACGGCACTCATCCACAAACAGAAATGCGAAAAGATATGAGTCATGACATAAAGGACGACCGACGAGGTAGCGCGCTCCACTCCAACGTACGGAGTCAGCTCCATAATGCGATAAGGCTCTCCCCCCATCAGTCCCACCGGAGTCACATAGTTCAGTGCAAAGCCGGATACGGTGATCTTATACAAGCGCATAAAGGAAAAGCGGGTCTGTCCATCGCTGCGAATAATCACATACCAAGAACAGGTATTGAGGACATAAATCACTAACCAAAGCAGGAGAATCAAAGGCAGATAACCTCCGGCCCGCTTCAGGTTCAACCATAAATCGTAATAATCCATATCGAACGATAGAATCATTACCACCACAGCAACCACACCAAACCCTAAAAACCAATTCCGATACTTATCTTTCATCGTCCGCTCCTTCTTTATTTTTCACAGTCAGAAGTTTACTCAATCCATCGTTTGACAAGATAGTAACTTTATTCAATATAACGACGATAACGATCGAAGAACCGTTTAAATGCCGGTAAATTCATCAGTCCCTTTTCGAAGATCCAGATTCCGACTAACGCACAACCAACGCCCAGTATCACATCGATAATATAGTGATGCGACGTGTAGACAGCTGTTGTCCAGATGCCAACCATAATCACCGCAAATAAGGTGATCACAGGCCAAGAGCACTTCCTGATCCAAGCATAGACAAGGGCTACCACCATATAAGCCGCATGAAGCGACGGCACCGCAGCAAACACATTGGCATTTCGTCCGTACATGGACTCAAAAAGAGTGAGACCGGTCAGCTGATCGAACCGCAACAACCCCGCAGGATCGCCCGGTGTATGAAGGATCGGTTCAAAGCCATAACGAAGGGCATACCAAGGTGGTGCCGCCGGATGAACATAATAGCCGACAAAACCGATCAAGTTGACAAATAAGAAAACCATTGCAAAGCGTAGGTACAACGCTCTCGATTTCGAGAAGTAGAGCCATAAACCGAACGCAATCGGCACAGGCACCCAACACAAATAGAACAGTCCGGCAAAGAGATCGGCCACCGGATGGTGATGAGCGGCAAAATATTCACAAGGAATCATCAACGCTCCTTGATCGTAAAACCCAAACCATTTCTGTTCCAATCCATACAACTCCGCCACATCAATCGGGTTCACCTCATAGTTTGGATAAACACGCATCCAATCGTACGATACCCCAAAGATAATGAAAGGCAGCAAAGCCACAGCCAACTTACGGGTACTCCGATTGAAGAAGAACAACCCCGTAAAGACAACAGCCATAAACAAATGCTCCGGACGAAGTCCGATGAAACTCGACGTTAAAGCCAAAAACAAACCAATAAAAGAAAAGACCGTCAACGACTCCCGACGGGACGGACGGCTTAATAAATGCGAACTCACACTCATACCTATTCCACTCCAAAAATAATCACTTCATCTCTTTCAACACACGACGACAATGCTCAATACGCACAAAAGCAGTTATATTGGCAAACACAGCAATCAAGATCAAAGGCACAACCAGAATTAGGATCGGATCGACCACCGTGGTCTCACTAAAAATGCCACAGAACAATGCTCCCAAACTCGTGAGCACTACTCGCTCCGGACGCTGCATGAATCCGACCTTACACTCAATGCCCAACCCTTCGGCTCTTGCACGCACATAACTCACCATCAACGAACCGATCAGAGCAATAAATCCAACCATCGATGCGACGAAATAGCCTCTCATAAACAAGAAATAACACAAGCCAAAGAACGTCACCAACTCGCTGTAACGATCCAATACCGAGTCGTACAAAGCACCAAACGTCGAACTCATATTACCCATGCGTGCCACACGGCCATCCATCATGTCGAACAGTCCCGCGAAGAGAATGATTCCTCCGGCCCAGCCCAAAGGTTTCAGACTGCCGTCGCTGCTATACAAACCGGTATACACCAAAACACCTGCGGCCAAGACATTAAGCAAAAAGCCCACAGTCGTTATCACATTAGGAGTAATCCCAACCTTGATCATTCCCTTAATCAAGGGATTAATCACCTTATAAATCACTTGTTGTAACCAATCTCTATAATTCATATTCCTTCCATTTATTTTCGTTCAAAAAAGCTCTCCAAAGCGGTTTTTCTATACACAAACCAGCGTTGCATATTATAGTTCCAACAAATCGCAACGATGATCGCGACCACGACTTTAGAGAGAATAAAATAATCACCGAAATAAAGGCTCAAAGAGTGCTTCACCCACGGGATACGCCCCAGCTGTTCGGTAAGCAGATACGTCCCCCAAGTGTTGAACCCGATGCTACACAGCCAAACCATCACAAACTTTATAGCCACATTGATTTTCTTACAACCGGTTGCTTTGAACGTCCAGCGATAGTTGACTACCCCATTGACGATTCCTCCGTAGACCGCTCCGATAAAGGTGGCATAAACATAATAGATATCAAAAAGAGCAACCAACAAAATCGTCACCAGAAAGTCGACCAACGTAGCGATCTGAGCCGAGAGTTGAGCTCTGATAAACATAAACACGCCTCCCTCACTCGCCATCTTTCGCGATATCTCTTTCAGCCAACCCACCATTGTATACCCATCAAAATTATAAAGCCATAAACACCGGCCAGAATATCATCCATCATCACCCCGACTCCACCTTTAAAACGTTCCATCCGCCTAATGCCTAATGGCTTAAAAATATCGAGCAGGCGAAATAAGACAAACGCTCCTAAAGCATACCAAGGCCAAGCCACCGTATCAGGCACCGCCAATAAGGCTATCCATACGCCAACCATCTCATCGACCACCACCTTTGAAGGATCTTTCCCCCAGTACTTCTCCATTCGGTTAGCCGACCATATACCGGCTACAGTAAAGACAATAATCGCCCCGATCGTCAGACCGATCACCATCCAATAAGAAAGCACATCGTGCGCAACAAGCCAAAGCAAAGTGGCCAATAAAGTCCCTGCCGTTCCGGGTGCGACAGGCGAAAAGCCCGATCCGAATCCGGTAGAAATGATCAAAGGTAACCAAGGTTTCTTCTCCACGTCAACAAACATTAAAAAAAAGATTGAGAACTCAACTCATCAGTCAATGATTATCAAATTCTCAATCTTTTTCCATTCAAAATACCAAATTATGATAAGTAATAATTATGATAAATAATCAGGTTCTTTCTCTCCAACCATGTTACGCAACGTCTGTTTCACGATGCGCCATTGAGTGAACAAGTCATGTTCCGGTTGATGCTCAAAGTCGTGCATCGGACTCTTACAGAAGAACGACAACCAAGTCTGAATGCCACACATACCGGCACGAGAAGCCAAGTCAGAGAACAAGACCAAATCGAGTGCGATCGGTGCTGCCAAGATAGAGTCGCGGCATAAGAAGTTCACCTTAATTTCCATTGGATAGCCCATCCAACCAAAGATATCGATATTATCCCAAGCTTCCTTATTATCCTTACGTGGCGGATAATAGTTGATACGTACCTTATGATACACATCCCCATACAAGTCAGGATACTTTTCAGGTTCAAGAATCGTGTCGATTACCGAAAGCTTGCTCACCTCTTTTGTTTTGAAGTTGTCCGGATCATCGAGCACCTCACCGTCACGGTTACCTAGGATATTTGTTGAGAACCAACCATTCAATCCTAACATACGTGTCTTAAACATCGGTGCAAGTACTGTTTTCATCAAAGTCTGTCCACTCTTAAAGTCTTTTCCCGAGATAGGCACATTCATTTTCTTTGAGAACTCCCACATTGCAGGTGTATCGACACATAAGTTCGGTGCCCCCATCACGAACGGAGCGCCTTCAGCGATTGCTGCATAAGCATAACACATACTTGGCGAGATCACCTTTCTGTTGTCCTCTTTCATTGCTTTTTCCAAAGCAGCAAGCGACATATGCTCATCCGACAATGGAATATAGATCTCCGTACTAGCCGCCCAGAGCACCACCACGCGTTCGCAATGATTATCCGCTTTAAACCGACGGATATCCTGACGAAGTTGTTCCACCATATCCCAACGATCGGTTACTTTCTTTACATGAGTACCATTCAGGCGTTTAGCCCATTCATGGTCGAAAGCAGCAGGCATCGGTTTAATCGTCTCCAACTCTTCTTTCACTCCTCGTAGATCTTTCTCTTTCAATACTTCCGCATATAGAGCAGCCTCATAAGCATTATCCGGAAAAATATCCCATCCGCCAAAGACAATGTCGTTCAAATCGGTTAAAGGAACAATCTCTTTCACCAATTTCTCTTCATTGTTTTGCATCCGCATCGAGGCCAATTGAGTAATAGAACCGATGGGTTTTGACAGTCCTTTACGAGAAGCTAATGTACCTGTAATCATAGTTGTGGAAACGGCACCTCCCACTCCAACTACCAAGACTCCTAAGCGTCCGGTAGCCGGTTTAATTTCTTTCTCCATATCTATTCTATATTAAGATTAAATCAAAATTAATGCAAAAATAAAATTATTTAATTATTAATACATGTTTTAGTAAATTCCTGATCAACAATTAGCAGGATTTAACTTAAAAAATACATATATAACACAGAGCAAACAGCCATCAATTCGGTCATTCATCTTTTTTTGTAAAGAACTATTCCAGCGCAACCAAACAAATTCAAAAACAAATAGTTATTTTCCAAAAATCACAAAAGACTCAGTTTAAAATCTTTTCAACGAAAGACCTAAAAGCCACTTAATTCTCAATACATTAAAATAATATAATATATAGAATTATTCACACTACCTTTCTTCCGGTTATGCGATAACAAATTACAACAAAACAAACATAACAACCTTGCCGACGTTCCAAAACTCCATCAGAACTAACTCAAGATTATTTATCTATCGATAATTTTCAGGGATACGAACCTCAAAACGAGTCCCTTGACCCGGCTCGGAAGTCACAGAAATCTTTCCGCACAACCGTTCCACGATCGTATAACAAATGCTCAGTCCAAGTCCCGCTCCCTGCGTGAAATTATCCACCTTATAGAACCGTTCGAAGATGTGTCGGATGTTATTCGCATCGATCCCCACTCCCGAATCCTCAACAAACAGACAAACATAGCCCGGAGTCTCATCAGGTTCATAGCCAAAGAGCACATGCCCCTCCGTCGTAAACTTCGCCGCATTATTAATCAAGTTATTGATCACCTGTTGCAGACGTACGCTGTCACTGATGACATACCGTTTATCTCCCTCAGGAACGCTCAAGCGCAATTCCACCCCCGGCTTCATATTAAACCGTTGCGAATCGTATATATTCTTTAGCAACAGCGGCAAGTTGTGCGGCTTAAACAAGAAATCCATCGTGCCCGACTCAATGCGCGACAAGTCGAGAATATCGTTAATCAACGCCAAGAGCAGTGAACAGTTCTTATTAATCGTCAGGATGAATTGCTCCACCTCCTCTTCCGAGAAATCGGCCTTGTTCGTCAACAAGTCGGAGAATCCCACAATTGCATTTAATGGCGTACGGATCTCGTGACTCATATTAGCCAGAAAAGCCGTTTTCAGTTTATCAGCCTGCAACGCCTTATCACGTGCAATTCGCAACTCAATCTCCGTAGTCTTGTAACGGTTCACGTTCTGACAAACCCCCAGTGCACTATAAGGCAAGCTATCCGACAACCCCTTCAATACCGAGAAGCGGAACTCCCACCATTCATATTCCTTATAGACATTCAGCAGACGAATATTGATCCGTTTAGATCCCTCCTTCTGCTGCAGAACCTCCTCAAAACACGCATAAACTTCCGGCAAGTCATCGGCATAGACCAATGCCCGAATATCCTCTTTCATGATATGTCCCCCATCCTCCGGACGTCCGAAGTAAGACAAGAACGCTTGAGGGAAGATAAACTGATTCTTCGAAAAGTCGTATTGCCAAGGATAAATGGCATTCTGTGCCACAGCCATATCGAAAAACTGCTTCTGGATCTCCTCATTCGAAATGTTTCTGACCGAGAGAGCCAATCCCGTGACATGCTCTTTAGTAAAGATCGGAACCACCTCACCCGATACCGGAAAATACGTCTCACTATGCAGATCCTTCAAGAACGCCTGTTCAGGGATAGAAACCCCCTTTCCGGTACGAATCACCTCATTAAGCAGGTCATACAGCACATCCTTTCCCTCAGACACAATCTCGAACAGCGGTTCGTTGATCTGGTCGTTACGTCCCGGAGTCTTCTCCACCAACTGAAGCATCTCCTTCAACGCATGATTAACAAACGAAATATTCAAGTTCAAGTCGAACGTCATAATTCCGTCGCGTATAGAATGGAACACATTATAATACTCATGTCGCTGTTCCACCAATTTATTCTGTACCAACAGACGAGTCTGCGCATGGATACGTCTTCTATACTCCTTCTGTCGCGCCCGAACCAACCAAACGATTGCCGCGATAAACACAAACAGCACAACAGACACCAATAAAATCAGAACCCAGTAATATTGTCCCAGATAAGGTTGATTCAAAACATCCGCATTCTTCCCGATCCGGTTCACATCGACATGGAAATAATCGAGCTGCTTATAGTCGTAGTAAAACTTCCGGCTATCCACCTCATACGACAAGTCGTTGAGCGGATGTCCACTCAAAATCAATCCCGCCTTTTCACCGGCCAACCGCCCCACGGCAGTCGGGTCCGCATCGTACACACACAGCACCCCATTTTTCAGCACCCGATATTGCGGAGAGAAGAACGGCGCCTTAGAATTCTTGCCCAAGATCGAGATAAAGAACGACCAGTCGGGCACCACCACCACTCGATTACCCGAGTTTCGAGGATTACAAATCTGAGAAACGAGATATTCGGTTGAGTCCTTCTCAATATTATAAATGCGAAGCGAACGATCGGAAAACTCCTTCTGATACGCCTCCCAATGATAAAGAAAATCTCTCATTCCTTCCCCTTCCTGAAAGCTATTATTGATCAAGCAGATCGTCTCTGTACGGTTAGGGAAAAGGAAATGCGCCTTCTTTAAGATCTCCAGATAATCGGGATGAGACGTAATCCCATGCACCTTAGGAAACTTCCGGATCAACGTCCAGTCGGGATGCTTCACATTAAAAAAGATCACCGGAATCTTCTTGATCCACTCGTCCCCACTCATCAGTAGCGCATACAACGCCTCCTCCCCGGAGACCAAGATCAAGTCCGTCTGTCGTTCCTCCGCCCGCTGACAATAACGCTTCACGATCACTTTCTCGGCGGCAACCGACCAGAAATCGGCATCCAAATACTCTTTCGTCAGTCGAATATTCGATCCCTCATGCTGCAAGCCAGACAACAATCCATCGAGCAATTGCTCGTCCCACTCCTTATTAGGCGTATAAGAATTGATGAGTAAGACTTCCTGTTTATCCCCGGCAAATACCCGGGTCGAGCACAAAAGTAAGATAAACCAAAAGAAAAGGCGATTATGTTGTTGCGTCATAGCGATCCGATTAATCTCATTGAGTAAAGAAATAAAAACTATATTCGCAAATATACGTTAAAAAAGGAAAAAGAAACACTCCTTTTGCAAAAATAAATCACTTTTTTTCAATCCAACTCCTTTTACCGCCCTCCAATCGCTTCCTTAATCTAATTCAGCCTAGATCAAAACCATCCAGCCCACAAAAAAAGGTGAGCCTTTTTTCAAAAGCCCACCCTCATGACCGATTAAAGTCAATATCGTTTATCTCAATCGCAATCTATCGCCAACTTCCGGTACATATTCCCCGTCCTTGCGATTCATTTTATAGAGATATTTCAACTTAATACCGAACATCTGCGAGATCGTATGCATCGAATCGCCGTCCTTCACCACATACACCGTGTACGGATCCATCGCCTTCTTGCGTTTCGACTTCAGATAGATAATATCACCGTCGGTCAGCGTATAATCCTTATGCAGATCGTTATACTTCACCAGTTTCTTCCAACTGATATCGAACTCTTCGCCCAACGAACGGAACGAGTCGCCTCGGCGAGCCACCACATAAGCGATGTCATTAGCGATAAACACCTCATGAGCATTCATCGGCACACGCTCTACGGTCACCTTCTCGGTCTTCTTAGTTCCCCCCTTACGGTCGTACTTATACAGTTCATAATCCTCAATGATCGTAATCAGTCGGTTGGCATACGACGGATCAGTAGCATACCCCGCCTTCTTCAGTCCCCGAGCCCAACCTTTATAATCGGTGATGTCGAGTTGAAACAAAAAAGCATACCGCGCTCCGCGACGTAAGAAATCGGAATGATCCTCATACGACTCCCGTGCATGCCGATACGCCCTGAAACACTCATTACGGGCATCATCATCGTGGCGTACCGACGGACCGTTCCATCGTCCGCCACATTTAATACCGAAATGGTTATTACTCTTTCGTGCCAACTCACTATACCCTGCTCCACTCTCGAGCAAGCCCTGTGCCAGCGTGATGCTGGCCGGTATCCGATGCAGACGCATCTGTTCGATAGCCAAGTCGTTGAATCTCTCAATATACTCCAAGTAGCGTGCATTCCGCCGTTGTGCCTGTAAGCCCGAAGTCAGCCCAATCACCAAAAAGAATAAGATCAGCCGATATCTATAATTCCTCATACTATTACCATAAATAAATGAAATACAAAAATCATAAAAATAATTGGGATTACCAATCTCTTTTCTAACTTTGTAACATTATTTGTAAAAACCAAATACTTTTCGGATATGAAAGATCTGACCATTACAACTACTATTCATGTCTACCGGTTCGAAGAACTCAATGAAGCCGACCAGAGGTTACTCAATTTGGCCAAAGAAGCCACGACACGAAGCTATGCGCCCTATTCTCATTTCTCGGTTGGCGCTTCCGCACTGCTCGCCAATGGTGAGGTAGTGACAGGTACCAATCAAGAGAATGCCGCCTATCCTTCGGGGTTATGCGCCGAGCGTACCACCCTCTTCTACGCCAACTCACAATATCCCGACCAAGCGGTCACCACCTTGGCCATTGCCGCTCGTACCGAGACCGATTTCATCGACAGCCCTATTCCGCCTTGCGGATCGTGTCGGCAAGTCATCCTCGAGACCGAGAAGCGTTACCAACAGCCCATCCGCATTCTGTTGTACGGGAAGTCGTGCGTCTACGAAGTCGGAAGCATTTGTGACCTGTTACCTCTAACTTTCGAATCCTCATCCATGGAAGACCAATGATCAAAGAATATCACACCAAGCTCAAAGGGATCGTTGCGATGACCGATTCCTACCATGAAGCCGTCGACCTGCAAAAGCAGAAGCGGCTTTATAAATTCATCTGGGTCAGAGCAGGTACCATTACCGTAGAGATCGACCATCAGCCCATCACGCTGAGGAAGAACCAAGTCATCTCGCTCTCACATCTGCAACACCTCGACATCACCAACATAGAGGGAGAATACCTCACCATCCTGTTCAACAGTAACTTCTACTGCATCTATGGCAACGACCAAGAAGTCTCCTGTAGCGGTTTTCTATTCAACAGTACCACCCATGTCCTCTCGCTCGATCTCAGCGACGACGAAAGCGAGAAACTCGGTCACCTGCTCAACTGCCTCGGTGAAGAGTTCAACATTGTCGATCGCCATCAAGACGAGATGCTCCGTATTCACCTCAAGAGCTTCATCATCCAGTGCACCCGTATTGCCCGCAAGACCTTCGACATCACACAAGAGAAAGAGCGAAGTTTCGAAGTGGTTCGCAAATACTTCAACCTGGTCGACGAACATTTCCGTGAAAAGAAACAAGTGCAGAACTATGCCGACATGCTCCACAAGTCGCCCAAGACGCTCACCAACATCTTCTCGATGTGTAAGCAGCCGGCACCGTTGCGCATCATTCACGAACGGTTGGAAGCCGAAGCCAAACGCCTCTTACTTTATAGCAATAAGAGCATCAAGCAGATTAGCGACGAGCTCGGCTTTGATGACCCTGCCTCTTTCAGTCGCTTCTTTAAGAAGATCACCGGAAAGAACGCCTCGGAGTTCCGCCAAGAAGAACTTCAAGCCAATGAAGCGTAACTCCGCGACCGTTGCCCCCGCATAAAGAGCAACGTCAAGCAATAGCGAAGAGTTTCGATAAAAAGAACTTAAGATAACAATGACTTAAGGCACCACTGTCTAAGGCAAATGGCCTAAGACGAAAGCCTTAAGACCTAAAACGAAAATATGATTATGAACGAAAATAAATCCTCATTTTGGTTCCTTTTTCATAACGACCGACTGCTGCTTCATCGTGACAAGCCGCAGAACCCGCTGCCTTTCGGCATAGAGCCCCCGCTGAAAAACGGAACACACCCCATACAAGAAATCGGACTGATCGGTGACATCCCTTGTCGCACCTTCGAGTTAAGCACCCCCGTCGACGAGAGCAATGGCTTTCAGATGAAAGGTCTACGCGAAGCCTACGACGATCTTCAACCCGAAGAGTACAGCCTAGCCGGCAAAGCCCTCGAGATGCTCCATTGGGACAAGACCAGTCGCTTCTGTCCCGCCTGCGGCACCCCGATGACACACGAGAAACCCATCATGAAAGTCTGTCCCTCATGCGGACACACCATGTTTCCCGCCGTATCACCAGCCACCATTGTCCTGATCCGCAAAGAAGACTCCGTCTTGTTGGTCCATGCCCATAACTTCAGTCGCCCGTTCAACAGCCTCGTTGCCGGCTTCGTCGAAACCGGAGAGAACCTCGAAGAGTGCGTTCGCCGCGAAGTGAAAGAAGAGACCGGCATCGAAATCACCAACATCCGCTATTTCGGTAGTCAGCCATGGCCCTTTCCCAACACCTTAATGATCGGGTTCATTGCCGACTATGTGAGTGGAGAGATCGAGCTACAAGCCGAAGAACTCAGTTCGGGAGCCTTCTATCCACGCCATGCCCTTCCTGAGATTCCACGTAAGCTCAGCTTGGCACGTCAGATGATCGACTGGTGGATTGCCGACCAAGAAAAGAAAGAAAAAGAAAAAGAACTTAACGGGCTCAACTGCTTCTATGCCCGTCCGAAACAAGAAGTCAACGGACGATAAACTCACCGTTGCTTCATTGATCATTCCCCCTTCCAGTGAGATGCAGAAAAGGCGGTATCCCTCGTTCAGAGAAATCCGCCTTTCTGCATCATTTTTATAAATAAAACCAATTCTACTTAATCACGTCCTAGAAACTTAAACGGTTCAGCCTCTTCAAACTGATCGACCGTATTACCCACATAAATCTTTCCGCCTAAGAGATCGAGCTTCTTCACCGGTGCACCTTTCGAGAAATCGACATTTTCAAAATTGACCCAAAAGATATTCGGAGACAAAGTCGATTCAAAATAATACATCATATTCTTCTGATCAGAAACCGTCCTCCATCTTGTCGAAGAGATATTCGGTTCGTTCGGCGTACTGATTCCCAAAGGAACAGAAACATTACGTATCACACTAAACACACTCGATATCGCTGTTCGTCGATCGGTTGCTTGAGGGATCACATTAATATAATACGATGCCCTGACAAAACGGTCGGCAGCACGATTCGTACCCGGAAGAAACGTCAGTCCCCCTATATTTTTCCAATAATCGTTCAAAGCCAGCTGTTTCTCGAATATAGGAGAATTGGTCATGACCTGATACGAACGATCGTGATGAATTTGGAGTTTACCGTCGATATATTCAAAAATAGCATTATCGCCGGTAGCATCAGAGATAGCCAAATGAAGCGTTGCCATGCGTGAGCCATCGGGCATCATGTCAGAGACCACCTGAAACGTCTCCTTCTCAATGAAAGAGACCGCCTCACTAACCGTTGCAAAATTATCGAGCACATACTGCACCCATGCAGCAACCGTCAGTCCCGGTTTCTTACCTTCCCATTCCGGGTACGAAGACTCAGCCAACCATAACAAATTGGCCACAAGACCCTTCTCATTCATTCCATCCGTACTACTCATTTCGTATGCCGATGCAATAACACTACCATACTTCGACGTCCATCTCAGAGGGTTCTTACCAACCTCCCCACTACGCTCCATGCCTCGCGGAAAGATCCATAGATTACTCTGAAGGTCCTCCTTCCAATCCATCGAACGAGCAGTCATAACCGTGTTATCAGCGCCTTGATAAACCACTCGAGTACAGGCTTCAGCCGTCATACCCATTGCCCCAATCAGCAATAACGATAAGCTTACAATTTTTGCGATTCTCATATCCATTCTTTTGTTTACATTTCAATGATAACAACCCAACAAACAAGATTGTTTAACAAATCAGTCCCGACCTTAAAAAAGATATCGCCTCTATCCGTCACTAATAATACTAAAATCAGGAAACGACTAGAGGCGACACAAATCATAATCAATCAGTCACATAACCAAAATGAGAGACTATTTTATAAAGAACCGATGGCCCGTTTACCACTTTCTATGCAAAAGAACAGATCAGAAGATTTTTATTAACAGAAAGAAAAACCGGAGAAGCTTGTCATCTATCGCTTTTTGTCGAAGTCGCGCATAAATTGACTGATCTCATTCTTGCTTGACGAAAAAGTTAGCGCATCCATCACCAAGAACATATTCTCGCGATCCACTATTCTGGGATACAGCAACTTAAACACCTTTATCTTATCCTTGTCGAACGAATAGATCGACATCAACCGCTTACACTGGTCGCATGTAAAATACGCTCCACCAATCACAGCCGTCTGAATAAGATTCAGCTTATCGGAGTCGAACGGCTCATTACGCACCTTCGTATAAAGCGTCTCGAACATATTTGCACTCATCGGTCGCACACGACGATAACTCCCACCGTCATACCGATAATCCCGATCACGATCGGTATAAATCACATCACGACCATCCTCACGATCACGGTCGGTAGAGATCACGTCACGGTCGCCCACAACAATCTCCTTCACCCCGGAGTTACTGATATAAATACGGTTATTATAAAGCACCGCCCCTCGTCTTGGGAAACGCGGCGAACTGTTCGGGTCGATCTCGAACACCTCAATCCGATAATATCCGGAGCGCAGATTCGCCACGAAG